>NZ_JBVHLK010000024.1:0-81440 GCF_055559015.1 Streptomyces sp. NPDC024698
GGAGACGGCGGCGGAGTAGTTGCGCACGTTCACCAGGGCTTTGACGGGGTCGATGACCTTGAAGTAGACGACCGCGTCGACGGTGAGTGTCACGTTGTCGGCGGTGATGGACCTTTGCGCCGGGATGCCGAGGACCTCGGTCTGTACGGACACCTTCCGCATCCGGTCCCCGATCGGCCTGATGACCCGCAGACCCGGCCCGCGGATGTCCGGCAGCAGCCGCCCGAAGCGGAACACCACACCCTTCTCGTACTGCTGGACATTGCGCACGCTCAAGGCGAGCAGGACGAACCCGGCCACGGCGAACACCACCAGCACAGTGATCAGAACACCCATCGTTCTCACATTCCTCACGTCGATGACGGCCCCGGACCCGAACGGTCGGGGAAGCACACGGCACGGGAGCACCCCGGCCTGTCGTGTGTGACGCGGCCGGGGTCAGGGGCTGCGGTGGAGGCACTGCGGTTTCCTGGGATCACGCGGCCACCTCCGGCTTCTGAGGCCACGTGCCACCAGGTTTCCAAGCCGCCCTCTTGATCTCGCGCCCTCCCGGCGTGCCGCTGCGGCCGTGGTGGTCACGGTGCGGAAGGTGTCCGGCAGGACGAAGAGAAGGGCGAGCTTCCGGGGATCGGCGTGGGGGAGGCATTCGCAGTCATGAGACGAACCCAGCTCCGGACCGACGCAACCGGCCCGAAATGATCAAATCACCGAAAGCGACACGGACAGGGAAGCCGGTGCGCGAAATACCCTCGGTGACGTCGAGCGTACTCCGCCGAGTGGCCGGACGGACTCCGCGTCCGGTCAACACGGCTGCCGCAGGACGGGGAACGAGCACCCGGCCCCGTCCGCGTCGTCCCGGCACCACCCGCCTCCACTGCTCCCACCGCCCGGGCCGACCGAGGCGCTGACCGCCCTCGACCGGTCCGGTGGCGAAACGGCCGGGCCGACAGCGCCCCCGGGTGTCACGCGCCCAGAGCCGGTCCGCCGGACAGCGTCAACGGACCGCGGTTTCTGGCCCCGGGCCATCCGTCGTAGCGGTGTGGATGCGGTCCATGAGCGACCGGGCCTCCGCCTCCGTGGCCGAGGGCGGTACGACCAGCAGGTCCCACCGGCCGCGGCCGGGCGCCAGCAGACAGACCATGGACGGGGTGTGCCGGCTGGCCGTCCGGCGCAGGCGTACCACGTGGTCGGCGACCAGGAGCCGCCCGGGGAACGGGGCCCATGCGGCGGCGTCCACCAGGACGCTGCTGACCTGACCGCAGCCGGACGGCAGTCCGGACAGCAACTGGGGCAGCTCGGACGTCAGATCGTCTGAGCGGGGCCACCAGGCACCGTCGACGCGCAGGGGCATGTGGCCCTGCGCCGATCGGGCCGGCAGGCGAAGGCGGACGCCGGACGACGAGGAGAGCGGGGGCGGGGGGGCGAGTGTCATGAGAACTCCTGAAGGGGATACGACCGATCGGGTTCAGGCGCGGCGCGCGGCGATACGGTCCGGGGTCGGCCGGCGCACGTCCGTGACCCAGCCAAGTCGTTCGAAAAGGCGGATGACGGCGGCCGAGGGGTCGAGTTGGCCGCGGTCGACGCCGTGCCGGGCACTCGTGGGGTCGGCATGGTGCAGGTTGTGCCAGCTCTCTCCGAAAGAGAGCAGGGCCAAAGGCCACAGGTTGGTGGCACGGTCATGGCGACGGGTGCGGAAGGGACGCTCGCCGATCACGTGACACAGGGAGTTCACGCTCCAGGTGACGTGGTGGAGCAGGGCGATGCGGACAAGTCCCGCCCACAGCAGGGCAGTCAGAGCGGACGTCCAGGTGCCGCCGATCAACCCGCCCGCGGCGAACGGTACGACGAGGGTGAGCACGCACAGCGCCGGGAAGGCCCGGGACACGGTCCGGATGTCGCGGTCGGCGACGAGGTCGGGAGCGTAACGCGCCGCGGACGTGGGGTCGTTGCGGAACAGCCAGCCCACGTGGGCGTCCACCAGACCCCGCAACTGGCCACGTACAGAGGTGCCGTAGCGGTAGGGAGAGTGCGGATCGCCCGGCCGGTCGGTGAAGGCGTGGTGGCGACGGTGGATGGCGACCCAGCCGATCACGTCGCCCTGGAAGCTCATCGACCCGGCTGTGGCGAGCGCGATACGCAGAGGCCGTACGGCCCGGTAGCTGCCGTGAGTCAGGCCCCGGTGGAAGCCGACCGTGATGCCGAGGCCGGTGACCGTGTAAAGCACGGCGGCGAGCAGCACATCGGCAGCATGGATCAGGCGACCCCACAACAACCAGCACGCCAGGCCGAGTGCCAGGAACGGCAGAAAGACGATCAACGCGGTGATCGTGAGGGACAGGAGCTCGTCACCGGTGCGCTCGGGAGCCGCTCCGCCGCGCGGGAACGGTGCCCTCCCGTCGTATTCCAGGCGCGGCGCGGCACGTTCCGGCGCAGCGGCTGACGGGGGACGGAAAGACTGAAGGGGCATGGCTGGTCCTTGACCTCGGGCGACGACAGTGCGGCCGGGGTCTTGGGCGGCGTCTCGTCTAGGACGGTTGGGTGCGATCGGCGGACGGTATGCCGGAGCCGAGCCAGGAGCGGGGCGGCCCGCGGCGTGCGTGGCGCCCCTGTGATGTGCGGGGTCGTCCCCGTTCCGGAGGTGGCTGCGGCGGCGGGCCGATCGCGGCCTCGGACGTCACGGGGCGGAACCCGCCCAGACCTTGGCGGCCCGTATCTCTCGTGCGACGAGGACGAGGCCCGTGCGATCACCGGCGTACGACGTGCCCTCGACGTCTGAAGCCTACTCCTGCCGGCACAACGGCCGCGGCGGCGCAGGGAGACGGAGCACGGAGTACGGTGAAGGTACCGAGGGCATTTCGCACACCGGCTTCCATGCCGGGTCGTTCCCGGCGAAAGGCGAAACCCGGGCCGCGACTTCACCGGCGGCCCGGAGACGGGTCCTCATCATGACCGCGACCTTCGAAGCAACCCTGCCGCGGCTCGCACCCGTCGCAGTTCCCCCCGCCCGTCTCGCACTGAAGGCCGACGCCCCCTCCCACGGACTCCTGGACGGCGCCTGGTGGCCGCGGTCCCGCGACCTGCTGCGCGAACTGCCCCCGCTCACTGACGTCCTGGACCCCCTGTGGGGACGCATCACCCATATCGCCGTCAACCCCGAGCACTGGCCGGTCATCCCTCACAAGGTGCCCGTCAGCGGCCATGTCGTGAAGGTCGGCTGGTTCACTCCGGAGATCGACCCGCACAAGCTTCTGCTCTTGTCCTACGGCACCGGCCGCTGGGACCTGCTGGTGATCCCGCCCGAGACCGACCCGGAATCAGCCGCACGTCTGATGACGACGGCATCCGAATGCGGCGGCCCTCCACTGACCGCGAGCGCACTCATCACCGCCGATCGAGCCCTGCACGACGTCTCCGCGCCCGGCCGGGTGCGGGACGCGGAGACGGCATGGGAGTCCGAGGGCGGTGCCTCGCAGATCACGACGACTGTCCCGAGGCAGGCCAGCCGACTGATCATCGGCGTGTGAGGTGCACGGCGGCGAAGACGCGAGGAGCCGGAGGAACCGAGCTTCACGCCCTGTTTCTCTTACCAAGGCCGGTGATTGGCGACCGGGCCTGCGGACACTAGGACGTGGTGCTGAAGATATGTCTGGTCGTCCTGCTCGACCTGCTGACGGTGAGCGCTCTCCTCGCCGCCGTCCTGGTCTCCCCCTGGTACTGGTGCGTCGCCGTCCCCCTGCTCGCGGCCGCGCTGGTGGCCGTCCATGATCTCGTTCAACGGCGGCACTCGCTTCTGCGGAACTACCCCCTGCTCGGGCATTTCCGATTCGCGCTGGAGGCGATGCGGCCGGAACTCCAGCAGTACTTCATCGAGCGGAACTTCGACGGCCGCCCCTTCGACCGTGACACGCGCAGCATCGTCTACGAGAGGGCCAAGGGAACCGCCGCCGAGGAGCCGTTCGGAACGGAACTCGATCTCTACCGGGCCGGCAGTGAGTACCTCACTCCGTCCATGGCTCCGCGGGAGGTGCCCGACACCGCGCACCGCGTGCGGATCGGTGGACCCGACTGCACCCAGCCGTACGACATGGCCCTGCTCAACGTCTCCGCGATGAGCTTCGGCTCGCTGTCGGCCCATGCCGTCCTGGCTCTCAACACCGGGGCTCAGCTCGGCGCCTTCGCCCACGACACGGGCGAGGGAGGTCTTTCCGAGTACCACCTGCGCCCCGGTGGCGACCTCGTGTGGGAGATCGGCACCGGCTACTTCGGCTGCCGGACGGACGACGGAGGCTTCGACGAGCGGCAGTTCGCCGACAAGGCGGCGCACGACCAGGTCAAGTGTGTGTCGCTGAAGATCAGTCAGGGGGCCAAGCCGGGGATCGGCGGAGTGCTGCCGGGAGCCAAGGTGAACGCGGAGATCGCCCGGGTGCGTGGCGTGCCGGAGGGAGAGACGGTCGTGTCGCCGCCGTTCCACCGGGTGTACACCACACCCCGCGAACTGGTTCGCTTCCTGGGCCGGATGCGTGAGCTGGCCGGCGGCAAACCCGTCGGGTTCAAACTGTGCGTCGGCTCGCGCCGCGAGTTCCTCGCCGTGTGCAAGGCCATGCTTGCGGAAGACACCACACCGGACTTCATCATCGTCGACGGCGCCGAGGGCGGTACGGGTGCGGCGCCGCTCGAATTCGCCGACAACGTCGGCCTGCCGCTCGGCGAGGGCTTGATGACCGTGCACAACGCCCTCGTGGGTATCGGGCTGCGCGAGCGGATCAAGATCGGCGCGAGCGGCAAGGTCGCCACGGGCAGTGATCTGGTGAAGCGCCTGGTCCAAGGCGCGGATTACACCAACGCGGCCCGGGCCATGATGTTCGCGGTCGGATGCATCCAGGCGCAGCGCTGCCACACCAACACCTGCCCCGTGGGGGTCGCCACCCAGGACGAGCGCCGCGGCCGGGCCGTCGACGTCGACGACAAGTCCCAGCGCGTCCACCGCTATCAGGCGGCGACGGTGAAGAGCGCCCTCCAGATCATGGCGGCGATGGGCGTCGACGATCCGAGCGGCCTGCACCCCTCCATGCTGCTCCAGCGGGTGGACCCGCACACCGTCCGCTCCTACGCCGAGCTCCATGAATGGCTCACACCCGGTCAGCTGCTGACATCAGCACCCGCCAGCTGGGCACCCGACTGGCAGGCAGCCCACCCGGACCGCTTCACCCACTGAACCGTGCCCTCGCACCACGGGGTCGCACCGGACCGAAAGGCATTCCTGTGGCACGCACTGTCGCCCATGTGATCGTCGACGCGCTCAAGGAACTGGGCGTCAGGCACGTCTTCGGGGTCGTCGGGGACGCGCTCAACCCGTTGACCGACGCCATCCGCACCAAGGACGGCCTGAGCTGGATCGGCTGCCGGCACGAAGAGGCCGCGGCATTCGCCGCGGGGGCCCAGTCGCAGCTCTCGGGAACCATCGGCGTATGCATGGGGACGGTGGGACCAGGATCCGTCCACCTCCTCAACGGGCTCTACGACGCCGCCAAGAGCCGGACACCGGTGCTGGCGATCTGCGGTCAGGTCCCCCTCGCCGAGATCGGCAGCGACTACTTCCAGGAAGTCGACAACGACCTGCTCTTCCGCGACGTAGCGGTCTACCGGGCCACGGTCACCTCCCCCGACCAGCTGCCACGCATGCTCGAATCGGCCGTGCGCGCCGCCGTCAGCAACGGCGGAGTGGCCGTGCTGACCGTTCCGGGTGACCTCGGTGACCAGGAGCTGAGCGAGGACCGGCCCACGCGCTTCGCCCTCGATCGGCCCGTCACCCGGCCCGACGACCCCGCGCTCGCCGAGGCCGCCGCGCTGCTCAACAGCGCCTCCCGCGTCACCCTCCTCGTCGGCCGCGGGGCGCGGGACGCCCGGACCGAGGTGCTCAGGACCGCCGAGCTGCTCGCCGCGCCCATGGTCCTCACCCTCAAGGCGAAGGAGGGTTTCGAGGAGGACAACCCCTTCCAGGTCGGCCAGACCGGTCTCATCGGCAACCCGGCCGCCGCCCACGCTCTCGACAAGGGCGACGCCCTCCTCATGCTGGGCACCGACTTCCCGTACCGCGACTGGTATCCCAAGGACTGCAAAGTCGTGCAGATCGACGCCCGTGAGGAGCACCTGGGACGCAGGGTCCCGGTGACCGTGGGACTGGCCGGCGACGTCGGCGCGACACTACGCGGCCTGCTTCCCCTGCTGAAGGCGGCGTCCGGCCGTGCCCACCTGGACGATGCCCGGGACCGGTTCGCCCACTGGCAGAAGGGGCAGCGACAGCTGGCCGATCCGGACCACGAGCGCCGTCCGACCGGCAGACTGCGCGCTGCCCTGGACAACCGGGACCACGAGATCCGCCCCGAGTCACTGGCGGCGGCGGTGGACACGTTCGCGGACCAGGACGCCGTCTTCACCTCCGACACGGGAATGGCCACCGTCTGGCTCTCCCGCTTCGTCACCATGAGCGGAACCCGGCGGCTGATCGGCTCCTACAATCTCGGCTCCATGGCCAACGCCATGCCGCAGGCCCTCGGGGCGCAACTCTGGGCGCCGGACCGGCAGATCGTCGCGTTCTGCGGCGACGGAGGGCTCAGCATGCTGCTGGGAGACCTCATGACGATCAAGACGTACAGGCTGCCGGTGAAGCTGGTCGTCTTCGACAACCGACGCCTCGGCATGGTCAAGCTGGAACAGGAGCAGGCGGGTCTGCCCGAGTTCGGCACGGAGCTCGACAACCCGGACTTCGCCGCCCTCGCCACAGCCCTCGGGATCACCGGCATCCGGGTCACCGACCCGGCCGAGCTCCACGACAGCGTGCGCCAGGCGTTCGAGACACCAGGGCCGGTCGTGCTGGACGTACTGACCAACCCGGAGGAGATCGCGGTGCCGGGCAAGCCGACCGTGGCACAGGGCTGGGGCTTCGCCATCGCCAAGGTCAAGGAGATGCTTTCGAGCAACGGAAGTTGACCCCTCCGTCAGTGGCGTGGAGATGTCCGTGCGTCGAATGCGCGAATGGCGTCCGTGTCCTGGCTGCCATCGGTGATCGCCCGGGCGAGCTCGGAGAGCTTGCGGCTGTGGGCGCGGGCGTAGGAGCGGAAGATCGCGAAGGCTTCGTCCACGGTCATCTGCCAGCGCTCGGCGAGGACGCCTTTGACCTGTTCGATGACGATGCGGCTGTTGAGGGCGTAATGGAGCTGATCGCGCTCGGCCTCGCTGTGGGCGAGCGTGCGCTGCTGGAGGATCGCGATGGTGGCCACGTCTGCGAGTGCTTGGGCGGGTTCGAGGTCCTGGGCGGCGAGGCGCGAAGGATTGTTCTGGAAGAGATTGAGCGCGCCGATGATCCGTCCGCGCAACCGGAGCGGCAGGGCGTTCGTGGCGACGAACCCGGTGTCCCGGGCGCTGCGGGTGAACTCGGGCCACCGCGCGGCCGCCTCGGGGTCGCAGAAGACCGCCTGCACGGCCAGACCGGACGCTTCCGCCACGAGTCCGGGCCAGCGGTCCTCGCGCACCCGGGCCAGGTCGTGCACGCGCACCGCCGTGCCGGCGGCCAGACTGTCCGGTCCCGGCCCCTGGCCGAGAGTGATCTGGAGGTCTTCGAAGTTGTCCGAGACCGTGCCCGAGGACCAGAGGATCTCCGTCACGCCGGGTCCGCCGCCCGCACTGACCGAGATCCCGTCCACGCCGAGCAGCTCGGCCGCGTCCGCCACCGCGTCCGACCAGACGTCGGTCTGGAGAAGCCGAAGGATCTTCGCCAGGCGGTCACTGATCATGCGGCCCGGCTGGATGGCAGATGGAGCCCGTTCGCATGTGGCCCGGCAGGAAGATCTTCGGCGAGCAGGAATTCCGTGCCGGCCATCCTCAGGAGCCGGCGCACGATCTCGGGCGGCTGGTGCAGCCGCACACCTGCCGTCGGTCCCCCACGACGCTCGGCGGCGAGGAAGACGTTCAGACTGCTGGCATCGCAGAAGGGGACCGCGCTGAGATCGACGTCGATGCCAGCCATTCTGTAGGTATGGCACTGCGCCAGGGCCGTGCGCACGCCCGAGACGGTGGCCAAGTCGATCTCACCTTCCACGAAGACGGTCGCCCGGTCATCAAATCGGTTCAGAATCATCGTACGCACAGCAGTGCCCCGGCTCCCCGACCCGCACCAGAACCAGAACAAGGTGCATGCGCGCGAGCAGGCTCGAAGGGAATGATCAGCGAGCTCGCCGAGGGACAGGCGCCGCCACATGCCGAAGTGCACCTGGCAGGCGTCAGAAAGGGGGTCGCAATCCGGAGGCTGCGCCGTCGATCGACAGGACGCGCCGGGGTCACGGACGCACGTCCATCATACTCACCGGCCACAAGCCCACCGAGGCTCCGTACCGGCCGCTGCCGAGGTCCGAAGCCGCCGCCAGGACTCCCCGGAGTCCCCCTCGCGGCGGATCCAGGTGCGAAATACGGTTTACGGGGTAGATGAATCACACAACCAGCTATCCCGCACGCCGCAGATCCTCAAGGGCGAGGAACGCCCGGACTTCCTGCGCCGTCAGGTCCTGACCTCCCGCAACGTGCACGGTGGCCGGCTCACCGACATCGCCCTGGGCAGCCTGAACTACCAGATCGAGCACCATCTTTTCCCGAGCATGCCGAGCCCGAACCTGCACAAGGCACAGGTCATTGTCCGTCGCTACTGCGAGGAGCTGGACATCGCCTACCTGGAGACCAGCCTGATCGCTTCCTACCGGCAGGCCCTGCGCAGTCTCCACGAGGCCGGCGCTCCGCTTCGCCGTACCGCGGCTGCCGAGTAGAGCCGACCGGACGGGCGGGGCGGTGGGTTCCGGCTCCGTTGCGCATGGACTGCCCGAATGCGGGTACCCGCGCTCTTGTCGGCCTCCAGCAGCCGGCGGTACGGGGGCTGGAACCGTGGGAGGGGCCTGACATGACGGTGACCGAGACGACATCGCTACGGACCGAGGCACTACCGGAGATAGCCGACCCCTCGCGGGTTGCGCCCAAGGATGCCCGGCAGTTGTCCAGGCAGTTCTTCGACCGGCTCGCCGTGCTCGAAGAGGGCACACCCGAGTACCAGTACGCGCGCAACACGCTCATCGAGATGAACATGACCCTCGTCCGCTTCGCCGCCGCTCGGTTCCGCAGCCGCGGCCAGGACGAGATGCAGGATGTCGTCCAGGTCGGCATGGTCGGGCTGATCAAGGCCATCGACCGCTTCGAGCTCACCCGCGAAGTCGAGTTCACCTCCTTCGCGATTCCTTACATCGTCGGTGAGATGAAGCGCTTCTTCCGCGACACTTCCTGGGCCGTCCACGTCCCCCGGCGGCTACAGGAGGCGCGGATCCATCTCGCTCAGGCGACCGAGGAACTCCGCAGCCGGCTCGGCCGCGCCCCCACGGTCAAGGAACTCTCGCAGCTGATGTGCCTGAGCGAGGAGGAGGTCAACGAAGCACGTGTCGCCTCCAACGGCTACACCTCCTCCTCCCTCGACGCGGCCATAGGCTCCAGCGACGAAGGTGAAGGCGCCCTGGCCGACTTCATCGGCACCGACGACAACGCCCTCCACCTCGTCGAGGACTTCAACGCCCTCGCGCCCATGATCGCCCAGCTCGACGACCGCGAACGGCGCATCATTCACATGCGCTTCGTCGACGAGTGCACCCAGGCCCAGATCGGCGACCACCTCGGCATCTCCCAGATGCACGTCTCCCGCCTGCTCAAGCGCACCCTCACCAGACTCCGCGAAGGAATGCTCACCACCAACTGAACAGGGGCCCTCGGCCGCTCAGGCCCGGTCGCTGGTCGCCGTGCCTCCCGCCATGGCCGGGCTCGTGGTGCCCGAAGCCTCCGAGGCGACGCCCTCCACGGTCCGGGCGAGACGGGGCAGCATGCTGCGGTGCCGCAACTGGATCAGGAAGTCGAGGGGCGCCGTGTGCAGGGCTCCTCCCGGTCCGCGTAGCGGGTGCTCATCGACCAGGACCAACGTCTGTCCGCCCCAGGGGCGTATCTCAATGGCGATGCGGGCCGTGCCCAAGCGGCCGCTGTCGGCCTCCAGCTCCAGCCAGCGGGGCGGTTCCACCCGCCGGACCACCGTCCGCCCTTCGAGGGCCCACGGCCCCAGGTCCAAACGAAACGCCAGCTCCGCGTCGACCTGCGGCCACCGAGTGTCCAGTGGCCAGGAGGCAGAGGTCCCCACGACCCAGTCGGCGTAGAGCCGGGGATCCTCCAGAACCGCCCAGACGGCGTCAGGGGGCTGCTCGATCACCTGATGTCGCATAGCCATGACTAACCCCTGAAATAGTGATGGTCATCCGCGGCGCGTGGGACCTCGTCCGGCTCACGCGTCTCCCTGGATTCATGCACGGGACCGGACTCCGGCAGCGTGGGCCGCTCATGGGTCCGGGGCGGCCCCGGCTCATGCCGGCGCGATGTGACGCCCAGCCGGACCGCCCACACCAGAGCGCCGACGATGAGCAGTCCGCCCGCCAGGGCGCCGAGCATCGCGAAGGCCGCATGCGACAGGGCTATTTCCCAGTATGTCGCTTTCATGACGTGCGAGTACCCCCGGATGCGACGTCGAGACTCCGAGACGGATACCAGTCGACCGACAACGACCTCGGCTCACCGCCCAGGCGGCCGCGGCAGCGTGGACCCGCTCGCAGCCTCCTCCTGAACGAACACGGGCGGCAGGCCGCGCAGCGAAGCGTCTACGGGGTAGCAGCATCTTCCGTGCCGTCCGGGGTACATGTCGGAACAAACGGAGAGAAGATGAACAAATATGGAGTCATCCGGCAGGGAATCGCGGCCGCCGAGCACTCGCCCCATGACCACCACTGTCCCTTTGAGCGGCGACAACGACTGTATCGCCGCGGCGCGCCATATCGCGGCGGAGTTCCTCACCCATGCCCAGGCGGATCAGAGCGTCGCCGTCTCCGCCCGCGCGATGGACGTGACCCGGCTGGTGGTCAGCGAACTGGTCACCAATGCCCGTAAGTACGCCCCGGGGCCCATATTCATGGAGCTGCGCATCGAGAAGACCGCTGTGGAGGTGACCGTGCGCGACAGCCGCCGCGCCCGTCCGGTCGCGTGCTCCGCCGATCCCCTCCGGGCGGGTCAGCACGGCCTGGAGATCGTCAGGGCTGTCACCCGCACGTTCCAGGTCCAGGTGGAACCGTCCGGCAAGCGCGTCACGGCACACATCGCCCTGGGTGACGACGCGGGACCCGGGCGACGCTGAAGCCCGGCCCGTGAATAAGAATTGACTGTTTTCGCCATGCCTGTGTGAAATCCAGAATGCCGGGAACTCGACGTTCTGAAGAAAGTCACCGAATTTGGATGACACTTCTACGACTCCGCAGTTTTTCTGCGGACCCGGCGAATGATTTCGATGAGGGAGCCGTTTTATGAGTGACAGCATCTGGGGCTACCAGGCGACCACCGGCCACATCGCGGGCACCGATCTGACCGGGTACAAGGTCGAAGCGACCGACGGCAGTATCGGGAAGGTCGACAAGCACTCGGACGACGTCAGCTCCTCGTACCTCGTCGTCGACACCGGCGTATGGATCTTCGGGAAGCATGTTCTGCTGCCGGCCGGAACCGTGAAAACGGTCGACCAGGCCGAGCGGAAGGTCTATGTCGCGCTCACCAAGGACCAGATCAAGGACTCTCCCGAGTTCGACAAGGACAAGCACGTCGGCGACGCCGGCTATCACGAGCAGGTCGGCGGCTACTACGAGAACCACCGCGCCTGACCTCAGGGATCAGTGCGAAGTGGGGCCGCCCGGAGTCGCTCCGGGCGGCCCCACTTTCCATGCGTCCTGAGCGTCTCGGCCGTCGCTACTGACTCCGCGGCGCGTCGAACAGGGCGCTGACGGACTCACCGTTGTGAATGCGCCGTACCGCCTCGGCGAGCGCCGGGGCGATGGACAGGACGCTCAGCTTCTCGGTGTACTCCTCGACCGGGACCGGCACGGTGTTGGTGCAGACGATCTCCAGTACGTCGGGCTGTTCGCTCAGCCGCTTGAGCGCGCCCGCCGCGAACAGACCGTGGGTACAGGCGACCCGGATCGACCTCGGACCCAACTCGCGGAGCCGGTCCAGGAGTTCGAGGACCGTGCTGCCCTTGGCTATCTCGTCGTCGAGCACGATGACATCGCGCCCGGTGATCTCGCCGATGACCGAGTTGATGCTCACCCGGTCGTCGGCGAACCGCTGCTTGGCACCGGCGGCCACCTGCGCGCCGATGAGCCGCGCGAACGCGGCGGCCTCCTTGGCGTTGCCGAGATCGGGCGAGACCACCGTCGTACGCGAGAGGTCGTTGCTCCGGAAGTGCGCGGCCAGCTCCCGCAGCGCGTGCAGATGGTCGACCGGCACCGAGAAGAACCCGTGCACCTGCGGGGAGTGCAGCGTCATCGCGAGGACCCGGCTCGCCCCGGCCGCCACCAGCAGATCCGCCACGAGCCGGCCGCCCAGGGAGATCCGGGGCATGTCCTTCTTGTCCGAACGCGCATACGAATAATGCGGCATGACCACGGTGATCCGCCCGGCGGAGGCACCGCGCGCCGCGTCGCACATCATCAGCAGTTCGACCAGGTGTTCCTGGACCGGGGTGACGAGGGGCTGCACCAGGAAGACATCGCGTTCGCGGCAGTTGGCCTGGAGCTGGACCTCCAGGCAGTCGTTGGCGAACCGGCTGACCCGGGTCGGGCTGAGGGGCACACCGAGGTGCGCGCAGAGCTCGGCCGCGAGCTCTGGATGGGCACTACCGCTGAACACGGCGATGTCACGCACGTCCGCTCCTCGCATGGTCGAACCGGATCGCGTAGCCGGGCCCAAGATCGGCCCGGAGCCCGCACCTCATGCTACTGGCCGCCTTTCGGGCCTTCGACCGGGGACTTTCCGGTTGCGGAACCACTCGGGAGGTGCCGGACGCGCCGGGCGGCCTGTCAACGGACTTGGAGGGTAGACGGACGGTCGAAAGGAGGAACGTCGACATGACGACGTCCATCAAGCGCATGCCGGGCTGGGCGAAGGTTCTCTCCGCCTTCGTGCTGGTGCTCGTGGTGCTGTTCGCCGGGCTGCGGCTGGCCGTTCTGCCGGGTCTGCGCGATGTGTTCGGCACGGAGACGCGCGACAATTCGGGCCCCACCCTGCTCAAGTCCATCCAGGACATGAGCCGTTACGACGCCGCGTCGGGCAACTTCCAGGTGGTCGTGGACCTGGAGAAGGACGCGAAGTACCTGCCCGACGCGATCCGCGGCACCCGCACGCTGTACGTGGGAGCGGGCACCGTCGACGCCTATGTCGATCTCGGGCGCATCGGCCAGAAGGACGTGACGGTCAACGGCGACCGTACGTCGGCCACGCTGCGGCTGCCGCACGCGGCGCTGGGCAAGCCCGCCCTCGACCCCGACCACTCCTACGCCGTCTCGAAACAGCGGGGTCTGCTCGACCGGATCGGGGACCTGTTCTCGGACAACCCGAACAACGAGCGGGCGGTGCAACGGCTCGCGGCCAAGCACATCGGCAAGGCCGCACAGGACAGCCGCCTCACCGCGCGGGCCGAGGAGAACACCACCAGCATGCTCGAAGGCCTGCTGCGTTCCCTCGGCTTCACCGACGTGAAGGTCACCTACGGCACCTGATTCCCCACGGGGGTGCCCGTCGGCGCCGGGGCGGACCCCATGTCCGCGGCCGGCGCCGACGGCCGTCCCGGGGACGGTGTTCCGTTCTCCCTCCCGAGCCGCGGGCATTCTCGGCCCGGTCGGGGGTAAGCGGGCTGCACCAGACGGCGGTTGAAAAGGGGAGGGTCTCATGGTCCGCACCGCGTTGCGCGCTCGTGCCGCGAAGGCCGGACGGGGGAAGCCGGCATCGAAGCCGGGACCGGACCGGGACAAGGGCGCGGCGAAGGCCGGGCAGGAGAAGCCGGAGACGTCACGGTCGTTCTTCGGCCGCGGGAAGCCGGCACCCAAGGCCGGGCGGGCCACGAAGGCAGGGCAGGGAAAGCCTGACACGTCACGGTCGTTCTTCGGCCGCGGGACGCCGAAGCGGACACCCGCCCCGACGCCGGCACGGGAAAGAAAGGCGCTTCCCCTGCCGCTCCGGCTCCTGGCCATGCTGGTCGCGTTCGCCGCCATGGTGGCGTTCGCCGTCGTACTGGCACGGCTGACCCTGGAGCCCTCACCCGCGTCCGCGGCCCTGATCCACAACAATCTCCACCCCGGGGCCTCGCTGCGCGCCTACCTCGACCAGCCGGAACTGCGCGACGCCGTCAAGCAGATCGGCGGGAACCTCGTGCTCGGCGTGCCCTTCGGCGTGCTGCTGCCCGTGGTGTTCCCCAGGACCCGCGGGATCCTGCGCGTCCTCCTGCTCACCGCGGCCGTCATGTTCCTGGTCGAGCTGGTGCAGGGAGCCCTCATCACCGGACGCTCCTTCGACATCGACGACGTCATCCTCAACACGTCCGGCGCGCTGGTGGGTTACCTGCTCCTGGGCCGGCGGCTCGGCCGGGCCGTGCACCCCAGGAAGCGTCTGCGCGCCTGAAGGCCGATCACCTTGATCCGCTCTCCGCGGGCCCCTGCCACGACGGCGGGGGCCCGCGGAGTGCCTCGGTGCGGTGCGCGTCAGTGCGGATGCCAGGTGAGCTTGTCGCCGCCCACCCAGCGGACCAGGTCGGGGTCGTCCAGATCGTGGACCGTGATGCCGTACGCCGCCGCGTACTCCAGGACGTCCGTGATCGCCCTCGCCTCGCCCACCATCTCGCCGTCGATCTCCATGATCCGGAACGGGGGCGTGCCCGGTTGTACCCCGAGCACCATGATCCGTGGGTGGGAGATGTGAGGGCTCGCGCTTTCGGTCATGACAAAAGCGTAAGGCGATTCCGGCCGTTCCCGCTGGTCAGCGGCGGCACACGGGACGCCCGTCGCCCGTGCCGCCCGGACGGGGCGCGGCGGCCGACCTCCGGGCGTTGACCCGGCCGGGTGAAAAGCCGCCCCGTGCCCCGCGCACCGCTGACCCGCGGACCCGGCGTCGCCCCGAGGCGCACCCGAGGCGCACCCGAGGCGCACCCGCCGTGCGCTCGGGCGGCGGCTGGGCAACGCTGGGAGAGCGCGCGCCGGCCGACGCGACCGCGGGAAGGAGTGCCGATGGACCCCGTCGAGGCCCTGGACCGGATCGCGTTCCTGCTGGAGCGGAGTCTGGCGCCCACCTATCGGGTACGGGCCTTTCGTACCGCGCGGACGCTGCTCGCCGGGCTGTCCGCCGACGAGGTCCGCGAGCGCGCGGGGAACGGCACGCTGGAGTCGCTCAAGGGAATCGGCCCGAAGACCGCGCAGGTGGTGCGGGAGGCGCTGGCCGGCGAGGTGCCCGGCTACCTGGAGAAGGTGGAGCGTGAGTCCGCGGGACCGCTCACTGAGGGCGGTGAGGAACTGCGGGAGCTGGTGCGGGGGGACTGCCATCTGCACTCCGACTGGTCGGACGGCGGCAGCCCGATCGAGGAGATGGGGCGCACGGCGGCACGGCTCGGCCACGAGTGGGCGGCGCTCACCGACCACTCGCCCCGGCTGACCGTGGCGAACGGTCTGTCACCGGAGCGGCTGCGCGAGCAACTGGCGGTCGTCGCCGCTCTGAACGAACGCTGGGCCCCCTTCCGGCTGCTGACCGGCATCGAGTGCGACATCCTCGACGACGGATCGCTCGACCAGGAGCCGGAGCTGCTGGAGCAGCTGGACGTGGTGGTGGTGTCCGTGCACTCCAAACTCCGGATGGAGTCGCGCCCGATGACCCGCCGTATGATCGCCGCCGTCCGCGATCCGCACGCGGACATCCTCGGCCACTGCACCGGCCGGCTGATCGAGGGCCGCGCTCGGCCCGAGTCCGCGTTCGACGCGGACGCCGTCTTCGCGGCCTGCGCGGAGTCCGGCACGGCCGTCGAGATCAACAGCCGTCCGGAACGCCTCGACCCGCCGCGCCGGCTGCTGCGCCAGGCCGTCGACGCCGGAGTTCTCTTCTCCCTGGACACGGACGCGCACGCACCTGGACAGCTCGACTGGCAGATCTACGGCTGTGCGCGGGCCGAGGAGTGCGGAGTACCGCCGGAGCGCGTCGTCACGACGTGGACCCTGGAACAGCTGCTCACCTGGACCCGGACCCGGGAGACCCCGTGACGCACGTCACCGCCGGGGACGCCGTTCCGGGGAACACCCATAGGTAGTTACCCGTTGAACAAAACGTGGGCGCACCTGGCACCGCCACCGGCGCCCGCCACCGAACGACCCCGACCGCGATTCCCCCGTCCGGTCGGGGTCTTTTCTCTGCCCTCCAGGTCGGCCCGGATCAGGTCGGCGGATCGGCCGCAGGCCCCGGAGACCTCGTCGCCGGTAAGACCGAGGGCGGGGAACGCGCGGGTCCGGGCTCAGTGCGGCGCCCGTTCCTCCAGGGCCGCGCGCCAGGCCGGGGACGGTCCCGCCGGCGCGGGTTCCGCCCGCCGGCCGCCCCGGGCGAAGAAGTCGGCCAGCGGCAGGATCGCGGCGCCGACCGTGACCGCGTCGGGGCCGAGGCGGCCGAGGTCCACGGTGACGTGCTGGGCCGGGTAGCGCAGGGCGTACGAGGAGGCGTACCGGCGGACGGCGGGCAGGAAGCGGGAGCCGAGCTGGAGTCCGGCCCAGCCGCCGATGAGGATGCGTTCGGGCTGGAAGAGGTTGATCAGGTCGGAGAGGCCCGCGCCCAGGTACTCCGCGGTCTCCTCCAGGACGGCGAGCGCGATGAGGTCGGGCTCGGTGCCCTCGGGCGGGTAGGCGGCGGCGAGCATCGCGGTGAGCGCCGTCTCCTCGTCGGTTCCCTCCGGGGGATGCCCGCCCTCCTCGCGCCAGCGGTCGAGGAGCGCCTCGGCTCCCGCGTACGCCTCGAGGCAGCCGAGGGCGCCGCAGCGGCAGCGGCGGCCCCGGACCCGGACGGTCAGGTGCCCCCATTCGACGGACCGGCCGTGTTCGACGTCCTCGGTGACGAGCGAGGCGCCGACGCCGGAGCCGAAGAGCACGACCACCGCGTTGCGGGCGCCGCGTCCGGCGCCGAACCACATCTCGGCCTGGCCGAGGGTGCGGGCGCCGTTGTCCGCGAAGTACGGGACGGTGTCGGGGAGTTCACAGGCGGAACGGAGCAGGGACTCCAGCGGGACGGCGTCCCAGCCGATGGTCTGGCCGTGCACGACCGCGCCGCGCTCGGGGGTGCGGGCGACGATGCCGGGCACTCCTATGCCGACGCCCAGGAGCTGTCCGGGGGCGATGTCCGCCTCGGCGAGGACCTCGGCGATGCCGTCGCGGATATGGCCGACGATGACGTCGACGTCGTACTCCCGGCGCCGGAGCGGCCGGTCGGTCTCGTACCCCTGGCGCTCCAACGGCCTTTCCGCACGCGCGAGTTCGGTGAGGGTCAGGTCGAACAGCTCGATGCGCACGCGGGTTTCGCCGACGTCGACGCCGATCATGTGGCCGCTGCCGGGCACGACACGCAGCAGGGTGCGGGGGCGGCCGCCGTCGGAGTCGACGCTTCCGGCCTCCTCGACGAGGCCGTCGGCGACGAGTTCGGCGACCACGTTGCTGATGGATCCGGAACTCAGCCCGGTCGCGGGACCGAGTTCGTAGCGGCTCATCGGCCCGTCGAAATACAACCGTTGTAGTACGGCGGTTCGGTTGCCCCGCCGCAGGTCACGCACTGTCCGACCGTTCCGCCCCGCCATGTGATGTCCCTTCCGACCTGCCCGACCTGCAAGATACCCCTGCGCGATCCCTTGACGCGACTTTCTTCCGGGTCTTAACTCACGTCCTAAATTAAGCCATGAGGGCCGTTCGGGAAGTGAACGCGGACGCCGTCATCGCTCCCTCCGGGAAAGGGACATAAGCAGCCATGCGCAGAATCCGAGCCGCGGCCGCCGGTGCGGTCACCATCACCCTGCTGACCGCCGCGACCGCCTGTGGCGGCGGCTCGTCGAGCGGCGGGTCCAACGCCTCGCCGAAGACGCTCACGTACTGGGCGTCCAACCAGGGCGCCAGCATCGAGATCGACAAGCAGGTCCTCACCCCCGAGCTCGCCAAGTTCGAGAAGCAGACCGGCATCAAGGTGAAGCTGGAGGTCGTTCCCTGGACCGACCTGCTGAACCGGATCCTCACCGCCACGACCTCGGGTCAGGGCCCCGACGTCCTCAACATAGGCAACAGCTGGAGCGCGTCGCTCCAGGCCACCGGCGCGCTGCTGCCCTGGGACGCGAAGAACTTCGCCAAGATCGGCGGCAAGGACCGCTTCGTCGCGTCGGTGCTCGGCTCCACCGGCGCCGAGGGCAAGGACCCCGCCGCGGTACCGCTGTACTCGATGTCGTACGCGCTCTACTACAACAAGAAGATGTTCGCCGACGCCGGGATCGCCAACCCGCCGGCCACCTGGGACGAGCTGGTCGCCGACGGCAAGAAGCTCTCGAAGGGCGGCAAGTGGGGGCTCGGCGCGGAGGGCTCCAACCCCTCGGAGAACATCCACCACGCCTTCGTCTTCGCCAAGCAGCACGGCGCGGACTTCTTCACCGCGGACGGCCGGGCCGACTTCACCAACGACGGGGTCGTCGCCGCGGTCAAGCAGTACGTCGACCTGATGGCGAAGGACAAAATCATCGCTCCGGGCAACGCGGAGTACGCCCAGAACCAGTCGGTGAGCGACTTCGCCAAGGGCAAGAACGCGATGCTCCTGTGGCAGTCCGCGGCCGCCAACCTCAAGTCGCAGGGCATGGCCGACGACGCGTACGGCATCGCACCGGTGCCCGTGCAGTCCGGCACCCCGGGCTCGGGCGCGAACGTCAACTCGATGGTCGCGGGCATCAACGTCGCGGTGTTCAAGAACTCCAAGAACCTCGACGGCGCCACGAAGTTCGTGAAGTTCCTGACCAGTGACGCCGAACAGAAGATCCTCAACCAGGCCTACACCACGATCCCGCCGATCAGCTCCGCCCAGACGGACACCGCGTTCGACTCCCCCTCGAACACGGTCATCAAGGACACCCTGGCCAAGAGCGCCGCCTCGCTTCCGCAGGTCGCCGACGAGTCGCAGTTCGAGACCGCGGTCGGTACCGCGATCAAGGGCCTGTTCGCCGACGCGGCCGGCGGCCGCGCGGTGACCACCGCGTCCGTGAAGGCCGCGCTGGAGAAGGCCCAGCAGCAGATGCCGAAGAAGTGAGTGCGGACACCGTCATGACCACCACGACCGCCGCTTCCGCCGAACCCGGCGAGCGGACGGTGCGCAAGAGCTCCCCCGGTGCGGCGCGCGGCCCGCGCCGCACCGGGCGGATCAAGCGCATCGGACTCCCCTACCTGCTGCTCCTGCCCGCCCTGGTGCTCGAACTCCTGGTGCACCTGGTGCCGATGGCGATCGGCATCGTGATGAGCTTCAAGGAGCTCACGCAGTTCTACATCCGCGACTGGGGCACCGCGCCCTGGGCCGGCTTCGACAACTACTCGGTCTCGGTGCACTTCGACGAGCCCGTCGGCAAGGCGCTGCTGCACTCCTTCCTCGTCACCATCGCCTTCACCCTGCTCTCCGTCGGCCTGTGCTGGCTGATCGGCACCGCAGCCGCCGTCTTCATGCAGGACAACTTCGTCGGGCGCGGTGTGCTGAGGGCCCTGTTCCTGGTGCCGTACGCGCTGCCCGTCTACGCGGCCGTGATCACCTGGGTGTTCATGTTCCAGCACGACAACGGCCTGGTGAACCACGTCCTGCACGACCAGCTGCACCTCACCGACAAGCCGTCGTTCTGGCTGATCGGCGACAACAGCTTCTACGCGCTGCTCACCGTGTCCGTGTGGAAGGGCTGGCCGTTCGCCTTCCTGATCGTCATGGCCGGCCTCCAGAACATCCCGGGAGAGCTGTACGAGGCCGCCGCCCTGGACGGCGCCGGCCTGTGGCAGCAACTGCGCCGCATCACCCTGCCGTCGCTGCGCCCGGTCAACCAGGTGCTGGTGCTGGTCCTGTTCCTGTGGACGTTCAACGACTTCAACACGCCGTTCGTCCTGTTCGGCAGGACGGCCCCGGACTCGGCGGACCTGATCTCGGTCCACATCTACCAGGCGTCCTTCGTCACCTGGAACTTCGGCACCGGCTCGGCGATGTCCGTCCTGCTGCTGCTCTTCCTGCTCGTGGTGACCGGCGTCTACCTCCTGCTGACCTCCCGGGGAAGGAAGACGGCCGATGTCTAGCACCTCCACCACGCCCCGCTCCCCCATGGCCCCGCCGCGGTCCTTCCTGTGGTCCCGGCGGATCTTCCTCGCCCTGCTCACCGGCTTCGTCCTGGTGCCCGTCTACGTCATGGTCTCCAGCTCGCTGAAGCCGCTCGCGGACGTCTCGGGGAAGTTCCGCTGGATCCCGAGCGGTCTGACCCTGCGGCCCTACGTCGACATCTGGTCGACCGTGCCGCTGGCCAAGTACTTCGTGAACTCGCTGATCGTGGCGGGGGCGGCCACGGCCTGCTCGGTCGCGATCGCGATCTTCTCCGCCTACGCCGTCAGCCGCTACGACTTCCGCGGCAAGCGCGTCTTCACGGTCACCGTGCTGTCCACGCAGATGTTCCCCGGCATCCTCTTCCTGCTGCCGCTGTTCCTCATGTACGTCAACATCGGCAACGCCACCGGGATCGCGCTGTTCGGGTCGCGCGGCGGTCTGATCCTCACCTATCTGACCTTCTCGCTGCCGTTCTCGATCTGGATGCTGATCGGGTACTTCGACTCGGTGCCCCGCGATCTCGACGAGGCGGCGCTGGTGGACGGCTGCGGGCCGCTCGGAGCCCTGTTCCGTGTCGTCGTCCCGGCGGCCGTCCCCGGCATCGTCGCGGTCGCCGTCTACGCCTTCATGACCGCCTGGGGAGAGGTGCTGTTCGCGTCCGTGATGACCAACGACGCGACGCGCACTCTCGCCGTCGGTCTCCAGGGCTACTCCACGCTCAACGACGTGTACTGGAACCAGATCATGGCCGCCTCGCTGGTCGTCAGCGTCCCCGTGGTGGCCGGCTTCCTGCTGCTCCAGCGCTATCTCGTCGCCGGCCTCACGGCGGGAGCCGTCAAGTGACCGGCCCCGCCGAGAACCCCGACCCCATTGATGACGAAGGGACTTCAGTGACCATCGACCTTGCCGCCCTCCCCGAGGACTTCCTGTGGGGCACGGCCACGTCGGCCTACCAGATCGAGGGCGCCGTCGCCGAGGACGGCCGCTCCCCCTCCATCTGGGACACCTACTCGCACACTCCCGGCAAGATCGACAACGGTGACGACGGGGACGTCGCCTGCGATCACTACCACCGCTGGCGCGAGGACATCGAGCTCATGCGCCGGCTCGGCACCAACGCCTACCGGCTGTCCGTCGCCTGGCCCCGGGTGATGCCGGACGGCGACGGCCCGGTCAACGCCAAGGGGCTCGACCACTACGACGCGCTGATCGACGGTCTGCTGGAGGCGGGCATCACGCCCTCGGTCACCCTCTACCACTGGGACCTGCCGCAGGCGCTCCAGGACCGCGGCGGCTGGCCCGCCCGCGACACCGCGCACCACCTCGCCGCCTACGCGTCGGCCGTGGCGGAGCGGCTCGGCGACCGCGTCCAGCACTGGACCACCCTCAACGAGCCGCTGTGCTCGGCCTGGATCGGCCACCTGGAGGGCCGGATGGCCCCCGGCCTGACCGACCTCACGGCCGCCGTCCGGGCCTCGTACCACCTTCTGCTCGGCCACGGACTCGCCACGCAGGCGATCCGGGCGGCCGTGCCCGGCGCGCGGATCGGCATCGTCAACAACCTGGGCAGCATCGAGGCCGCGACCGACCGCCCGGAGGACATCGCGGCGGCGAAGCGGCTGGACGGGCACACCAATCGCTGGTGGCTCGACCCGGTGCACGGCCGCGGCTTCCCGGCCGACATGGTCGAGGTCTACGGGGTCGAACTCCCCGCGGTCGCGGGCGACCTGGAGACGATGGCCCAGCCGCTGGACTGGCTGGGGCTGAACTACTACTTCCCGTCCAGCGTCGTCGACGACCCGAGCGGCCCGGCCCCCCACGCCCGGTCGGTCCGCCGGCCGGACGTCCCGGTCACCGGCATGGACTGGGAGGTCGAGGCCGCGGGGATCGAGCGGCTGCTGCTGCGCCTCACGGACGAGTACGGCGCCCGGAAGCTGTACGTCACGGAGAACGGCTCCGCCTACCCGGACGTCGTACGCCCCGACGGCAGCGTCCACGACCCCGAGCGGGTCGCCTATCTCGAACAGCACCTGGCGGCCTGCGCCTCGGCGGCCCGCAAGGGCGCTCCGCTGGCCGGTTACTTCGCCTGGTCGCTGCTCGACAACTTCGAGTGGGCGTACGGCTACGACAAGCGGTTCGGTCTCGTGCACGTCGACTACAAGACGCAGGTACGGACGATCAAGAGCAGCGGTCACCGGTACGCGGAGATCCTCCGGGGGCACCGCGAGGGCGCGAGCAAGGCGGCCTGAGACCGCGCCGGGGCACCCGGGACCCGGTACCGCGACGGGCACCGTCCACTCTGTCGCAACGTCAGAAACCTTTGTCGGCCGGGGTGTTCGCACCCCGGCCGATCTCGTCGAGGGCGGCCGTCAGCTGCGGGGCGACCACCTCGCGCACCCAGGCGATCCGTTCGCCGCCGGACGCGCGGGGGACGGTCTCGACGAGCATGATCAGGTAGAGGTAACTGCGGTACAGGGCCAGGCGCAGCCGGGTCACGCCGTCGAACTCGGCCACCCCGCCGCCCTCTCGGTAGCCCGTCAGGAAGTCGGCGTCCCGGCGGATGTCCCCGAGCAGGGCCAGCGAGACGAAGTCGGCGAGCGGGTCTCCCCAGAACATGCGCTCGCCGTCGATCAGACCGCCGATGCGCGGTCCTGACTCCGCGCGCTCGACCAGGATGTTCCCCCTCCACAGGTCGAAGTGGACGAGCCGGGGGACGGTGACCTCCTCCAGGGCGCCGAAGGCGCCCCGCGCGATCCGGGCCACCTCGTCCACGGGGCGTGGCAGCCAGGCGCGGTAGCGGCGGGCGTCGTCCAGGAGCGCCTCGTACATCCCGGTGAAGGCGGTGCGCCAGTCGGGGGCGAGCGGGCCGAGCGCGCCGGAGGGGTAGCCGAAACCCGGTCCCGTCACCCGGTGCAGCCGGGCCACGAACTGCCCCAACTCCCGCCGGAGGGGCCCACGTTCACTCTCGGGGAGGTCCGCCCAGGGTTCGCCCGGGCAGTGTGTCATCAGCAGGTGGCCGTCGCGGCGGTCTCCCACCGGCGAGGGCGCCGGTATGCCGACGGTGGCGGCCCGGCGGTAGAACTCCGCCTCGGAGAGCAGGAGTTGCCGCTCGTACGCCAGGGCGGGGACGGTGGGGGGAGGCGGGACCTTCAGTACGTAGCGGCGGCCGTCGGCGAGCGTCAGTTCCTCGACGGCGTTGTACGTGCCCCCGGTCAGGATCCGGCGGCCGACCAGACTCGCGGGCGGCAGCCCGGCCTCGCGAAGGGCCCGCCCGGCCCGCTCCCACCCGTCCGCTCCGGCTTTCGCGTCCCCCTCGTCCATGAGGCCACTGTGCCAGGTGACCCCACGCGTCCGCAGCCCTCGCGCGACGGCATCCGCGGGCCCCAGGAAATCCGCTGACTCCCCACCCTGGAGCTCGGCACCTTCTACTAAAACCCAGGACCCCTAGATTTGGTCGTCGGCTTCCTGGCGAAGCTGCGCGACCGAACCACGGGCGGCCGCTCCGGCACCCGGAACTCGCCATCCGCCGCTCCCACGCCGGGGCCCGTCCGCCGCTCCGGCACCGGGGCCCGTCCGTCGCTCCCCCGGCCGCGCCCTCCGTCGCTCCGGCACCGGCGCTCGCCGGCCTCGCTTCCCGTGCCGGGGGTGTCAGGCCCCGGCGGGCGTCCAGTGCGGGTCGCGGCCCAGGAAGGCGAGCAGCGCCTCAGCCCGGCCGGCGCCCTGCGGGACCTCGCGGGCGGCGGCGAACACGCCGAAGGAGTCGCGCAGGTGGTCGGCTAGCCGGTCCGCGGCGAGCCGGATGCCGTCGGCCAGGTCGTCGTCGAGGGGGGACGCCTGGCCGGTCGCCACGGCGATGTCCCAGGCGTGCACGGCCGCGTCCATCGCGGCCGCGGCGGCCGCGACGCGCAGCGGCAGGGGTCCGAGCGGCGTGGCCACCTCCTCCGCGTCCGCGGGCAGCCCCGCGTAGATGTCGGCGACCTGGGCGAGGACCTTGTCCAGCTCCGCCGTCGCGTCGGCCCCCGGGGCGCCGTCCGGGTGGAAGGCGTCCGACTCGGGCCACCCGGTGCCGGTCACCGCCGCGCCGTACGCCTGCTGGTCGAGCCGGGCATGGTTGAGCACCTGGGCCACCGTCCACTCGCCGCACGGCGTCCGCGCCGTCCAGGCGTCCTGCGGCACACCCGCGACCACCGCGCGGAGCCGGTCGTGGGACAGCGTGAGAAGTCCGATGCCCTCGGTGTTGCTCGTCGCGCTCATTCCGGTGCCTCCTGATGCGGTAAGACCCTGTCGATGCCTTCAATCTAGGACCCCTTGCGGACAGGAAGAGTCCGCAATCGGCACGTTCGGTACCCGTGTTAAACGGGAAGGCCACAAGGATGCACGAGGCACGTGGTGAGTGGACGGCATCCGTCGCGAGGATCGTGGAGCGGCGCCGGGAGCCGGTGGTCGTCCAGACACTTCGCTCGACGGCCGCCGCGACGATCGCGTACGTGGTGGCCATCCATCTCAGTCCCGAGCCGGCGCCGCTGACCGCGCCCCTGACCGCGCTGCTGGTCGTGCAGGTCACCCTGTACTCGACGATCACCACCGCGATCCGGCGGGTGAACTCGGTGGTGGTGGGCGTCGTCATCGCCATCGGCTTCAGCAGTCTGGTGGGCCTGACCTGGTGGAGTCTGGGTCTGATCATCCTCGCCTCGCTGGCGGTGGGGCATCTGGTCCGGGTCAGCGAGTTCGTGCCCGAGGTGGCGATCAGCGCCATGCTGGTCCTCGGTGTCACCCGGGTGGGCAGCACCGCGTGGGCCCGGGTGCTGGAGACACTGATCGGCGCGGTCGTGGGCCTCGTCTGCAACCTCGTGCTCGCGCCGCCTGTGTGGGTCGACATGGCCGGCGAGCAGATCGAGGACCTGGCCCGCCGGATGCGGCAGCTGATGCTGCGGGTCGGCGAGGGCGCCGTCACGCACACGCCGGTCCATGTGGCGGCCGAGCGGCTGCACGAGGCCCGCCGGCTCGACAACGACATCGCCGGGGTGGACGCGGCCCTGCGGCAGGCCGAGGACAGCCTGAAGCTCAACCCGCGGGTGCGCGAGGGGCTGATGCACCGGGTCGTGCTGCGGACCGGCCTGGACACGCTGGAGATCTGCACGGTGGTCCTGCGGGTTCTCGCGCGCAGCCTCACCGACCTGGCCAAGGAACGGGAACCCAGCCCTCTGTTCGAACCCCGGTCCGGGGCGGTCCTCCAGGAGCTGCTGTCCGAGGTCGCCGACGCGATCGTCAGCTTCGCGGTGCTGGTGACCACGGACGTCACCCGCGACGCGGTGTCCGCCGAGGAGCGGCTCAGCGCGGAGCTCACCACCGCGGCCGCCACCCGCGACAAACTGGCCCAGCTGTTCCTGGAGGACGTCCAGCGCGACCCGAGCCAGTGGGAGCTGCACGGATCCGTCCTGGCGGAGACCACCCGCATCATCGACGAGCTCGACACCGAGCACCGTACGCGCAGGCTGTTCGAGGAGCTGGACCGCTGTGCCCGTGAGCAGCGGGAGCGCCGGCCGCGCCTCACCCGGCTGCGCAACCGGCTGCGCCGGCCCCGCCGGAACCGGAACCGCTGAGCCGCCTCCCGTCGCTCCCCGTGACGGGCCGGCGGTTCCCGGCGTTGCGTGAGGCGCAACGCGCAGTGCCGTTCTTGCCCTTCCGGGGTGCCGCACGCCAAGGTGGCCGTCACACCCGAGGCAACCGACACTCCGAGGTGCAGGCATGAGCAGTGGTGCACGGCCGACGCGCGGCACGGGCGGCGGCCTGAGCAGACGCCGCTTCGTCGGCGCGCTGGCGGGGGCCGCCGCGATCGCGACGGTCCCGGCACCGGCCGCGCCCCGGCCGGGCGGACCCGCCGTCGCGGCCCCGCTCCCGAAGGCGCCCCCGGCCGGCCCCTCGGCGTCCGCGTCGGCGCCTTCGTCCCCGGCTCCGCGCTCCGCTCCGCGTCCGCTGTTCCTGGGCACGTACACCTCGGGCGACGGCTCCGGCGGAGGGATCGGTGTCGCCACGTACGACACGGCGACCGGCGCGATCACCGGCGGTGGCGTGGTGACGGGCGTGGACAATCCGTCGTTCCTCGCGGTGCACCCGGACGGCCGGACGCTGTACGCGGTCGACGAGCAGGCCCCGGGCGCCGTGACCGCCGTCCGGCTCCCGGGGAACGAGGTGCTCGGCAGCCGGTCCACCGGGGGGTCGGGTCCCTGCCATCTGTCCGTGCATCCGGGCGGCCGCTGGCTGCTGAGCGCGAACTACGGCTCGGGGAGCGTCGCGGTGCACCCCCTCGACGCGTCCGGCGCGCCCGGCGAGCGCACCGATCTGGTGACGCACACCTCCCCCGCTCCGGGTCCGGGCCAACAGGGCCCGCACGCCCACCAGTTCGTCACGGCTCCGGACGGCGGGCATCTGCTCGCCGTCGACCTGGGGACCGACACGGTGTACACCTACCGTCTGGACGAGACCCGGGGGACGCTCACCGAGGTCTCCCGTGCGCGGACGAGGCCGGGCGCGGGCCCGCGTCACCTCACGTTCCACCCCGGCGGCCGGTACGCGTACCTGGCCAACGAGGTGGACGACTCGGTGACGGTCTGCGGCTACGACCCGGCGACCGGGCGCCTCACCGTGGGCGAGCCGCAGTCCACGGGCACGGGAGGCGGTACGAACTATCCGGCCGAGATCCTGGTGACGTCGGACGGCTCGTTCGCGTTTCTCGCCAACCGGGGCCACAACAGCCTGACGCGGTACGCGATCGAGGCGGACGGCGCCCGGCTGCGGCTCCTGGACACGGTCCCGGCCGGCGGCGACTTCCCCCGCCACATCGCGTTCTCGCCCGACGAACAGCTGCTGTTCGCGGCGAACCAGCGGTCGAGCACGGTCACGGTCTTCGAGGTCGACCGGGACAGCGGTGAACTCCGTCGCACGGGCGACCCGTTCGCCTCACCCCTCGCGGTCTGTGCGCTGCCGCTTTGACATCCTCCCGGCCCTAAAGGGCCAGGATTCCTCCTACGGTCGACTGACCGTCTCGGTGGGTTGCTGCTTCATCGCGCGGTGCCGGGACGGATCTCGGGCTTACCTGCGCTCCACGGCCGTTTACGGTCTCCGCCTGCCCGGCGGCGACCTTGCGCCCTTCGGTCTTGATATTGATCGCGGCGTTCACGTCGCGGTCGGTCCCGCAGCCCTGGCACGTCCACTCGCGGACGTTCAGGGGCTTGGGGCCGTCCTTGAAGCCGCAGGCCGAGCAGAGCCGGGAGGACGGGAAGAACCGGTCCACGCGGGCTAAGACCCGCCCGTACCGTGCCGTCTTGTACTCCAGCATGCTCACGAACGCCGACCATCCGGCGTCGTGCACCGACTTGGCCAGCCGCGTGCGGGCGAGACCCTTCACCGCGAGGTCCTCGACGTACACCGCTTGGTTCTCGCGGACGATCGTCGTGGACAGCTTGTGGTGGAAGTCCCTGCGCGCGTTCGCCGCGTGCGCGTGAGCGCGGGCGACCTTGACGACGGCTTTCTTGCGGTTGTTCGAGCCCTTCGTTTTGCGGGCGAGGTTCTGCTGCGCCTTCCTCAACTTGCGCTCGGCACGACGGAAGAACTTGGGCGCGCTCACTTTCCGGCCGTCGGAGAGGACCGCGAAGTGGGTGAGACCGAGGTCGATGCCCACCTCGTCGGCGGTCGTCGGCATGCGCTCCAGGTCGGCGGCCGGGTCGGTCTCCACTACAAAGCTCGCGAAGTACCGGCCCGCCGCGTCCTTGGCCACGGTCACCGTGGACGGCGTGGAGGGCAGAGCCCGGGACCATGTGACCGGAATATCGCCGATCTTGGTCCCGCGCAGACGGCCACCAGGTGTGATCTTCCAGCTGGCGTTCGCGGTGAAGCGGATCGTCTGCCGGTTGTCGCGCCTGGACTTGAAGCGGGGTGCGCCCACCCGAGGGCGCTTGCCGTTGAGGCCGTCGAAGAAATTCTTGTACGCGGTATCCAGGTCCCGAAGGGACTGCTGGAGGACCACCGACGACACCTCGCCGAGCCAGGCCCGGGGCTCGGTCCTCTTCGACGCGGTGAGCCGCTTGGACAGTTCGGCCGAGGTCACGAACGGCAGTCCGCCCTTGCGGGCATCCTCGCGGATGCGCAGAGCGTCGTTGTACACCACCCGCACACAGCCGAACGCCCGGGCCAGCGCGCTGCGCTGACCCGGCGTCGGACTGATGCGAAAGTTGTACCGGAGCTGCATGACCGCACCCTACCGAGGGTCTGAGTCACCGCGGTGGGAACCGGACCGCAACATCTGCCGCGGTCGAACAGTCCTCTACAACCCCGGTGAACTCCCTCAAGGGAATCAGCCCCCGACGTCTGCGCGCCGAGTACACGGGCGGGTGAACCGCGCCATCATGCACGGCTGTTGCTGGTCGCCCCCATGCTTCGCCGGCTCAGGCGGTGGAGTGCCGTCACACGTGTTCAAAACTGCATCGCGCAGCAGAAGCGACCAGACAGACCGACCCTCCGCCATGGGGCGAATCACCCCCGGCCTGAAGGCCGGGGCACTCTCCTCTACGAGAGGTAGGGGCGGTGGCAGGAAGCAAGGCCCGCCTGGGTGAGCAGGACGTGCATGCGCTCCGTGAGCTGGGAGATGTCGTCGGCGGGCAAGCGGAACGGCAGGCGTACGTCGCCGTTGCCGCGGGCCCGCTCGATGCGCAGGGTGAGTCCGTGGCGGTCGACGGCGAGGGGCTGGACGCGCACCGCGCCGTGCAGGCTGTCCGGTTCGACGAGGCGCGTGAGCCGTTCGACGGCGTCCGGGTGGGCGTCGGCGAGATGGGTCAGGAGGTGGGCCTCGGCGAGGGCGAGCGGATCGGGCCGGGCGTCGGCCAGTTCGTCCAGGTCGACCACCACGGTCCCGCCGGGCCGGCGCAGCACCGCGCGGGTGGTGCGGAACGCCAGCTGCCCGTCCTCGGGCACGAACCAGCCGGCGAGCCAGAGCCGGGCCCGGATCCGGTTCCGCACGGGAACGGGCGCGACATCGGCGAACTCCAGGACGGCGGACGGTTCTCCGCGCGGTGAGCAGATGGCCGCGGCGAGCAGCGCGCTGTCCTCCGGCACCCGCAGGAGCACCCGGCCGTCCTCGGTGACGGAGTGCGAGCCGACGAACTCCTCCCGGCCGCCCTCCGCGCTCACGGCGCAGGACCAGGCCGCGGCGAGCACCGAGCGGGCGTGCTGCGCCGCGGCGGGCGCGGCCGTCCAGGTGTGACGGTCACCCATCGACTTCCTCCTTAGGTAAGGCTTGCCTAACCTATCGGAGATCGGGCCGTACGCCAACCACTCCCCGCCCAAAGGAGGTGTCAGGAAGTGATCGCGCCGAGCAGCGCCCGCGCGCACAGGTCCCGCACCTGGTCACGGGTCAGCTCCGCGCCCCGGAGCCACTCCAGGCACACGGCCGTGGTGAAGGCCAGCCAGCCGCGGACGGCCACACGGAGTTCGGGCCGGTCCTCGGCGGACCGGCCGAGCTCGGGATCCGCCGCCAGGGCCTCCAGGATCTGCCGCTCCTGCGCGGCCAGCGCCTGCTGATAGACCCTGCGCACGGCCTGGTCCCCGGCCGCGTCGGCACGGTGGAAGGCGCGGAACCCGTGCGCGTGCTCCTGCACGTACCCGAGGAAGACGTCCAGGCCCGCGCCCAGTTGCTCGCGCACCGGGACACCGGGCACCGCCGCGGTCATCCGCAGCATCCGCCCGCTCTCCCGCTCGACCACGGCGGCGAAGAAGTCCCGCTTGGTCGGGAAGTAGTGGTACAGCAGACCGCGTGAGACTCCGGCGATCTCGGCGACCTGCTCGATCCAGACGTCGTCGTACGGACTCTCCGAGAACAGGCGGGCGCCGACCGACAGCAGCTGCTCCCGGCGCTCGGCGGTACTGAGCCGGCGGCGTGCGCGCTCCCCCTGCCTCCCCGTCATGCCCGCACTTTACTTGACGCGAGTTCAGCGACGGGATCAGACTGAAAGCCGCTATTGAACTCGCGTACAACAGGCTCAACCTGCCCGGCTCACAAGGGAGATGGCGTCATGGCGGACTCGAAGGAGGGGCCCCGGCCCAAGGGGTTCCGCAGTGCGGAACTGGGCTGGCCCGAGCTGCACCGCATCCCGCACCCCCCGCGCCGTGTCCCTCTGGTCGGTGATGTCCTCGGCGCAAGCATCCGCTCGCCGCTCCAGGACTCCATGAAGTTCGGGCGCCGGCTCGGACCGATCTTCCGGCGCCGGGCCTTCCGCAACGAGATCGTCTTCGTCTGGGGCGCGGAACTCGCCGCCGAACTGGCCGACGAATCACGCTTCGCCAAGCACGTGGGCCTGGGGGTCGCCAACCTCCGCCCGGTCGCCGGGGACGGACTGTTCACCGCCTACAACCACGAGCCCAACTGGCAGTTGGCGCACGACGTCCTCGCCCCCGGGTTCAGCCGCGAGGCCATGGAGGGCTACCACCCGATGATGCTGGCCGTGACCGAACGGCTGACGGACCACTGGGACCGGGAACAGGCCGCGGGCCGCGCGGTGGACGTGCCGGGCGACATGACGAAGCTGACCCTGGAGACCATCGCCAGGACCGGTTTCGGCCATGACTTCGCCTCCTTCGAACGCTCCCGGCCGCACCCCTTCGTGAACGCGATGGTGGGCACGCTGACCCACGCGCAGCGCCTGAACGTCGTCCCGGTGCCGCTGGCGCCGCTCCTGCTGCGGGGCGCCTCCCGGCGCAACGCGGCGGACATGGCGTACCTCAACCGCACGGTCGACGCCGTGGTGGCCTCCCGCCGCAGCGGCGGCGGGAGCGGGGGCGGCGGGGGCGGGGGCGACCTGCTCGACCGGATGCTGGAGACGGCCCGCCCCGGCACCGGGGAGCGGCTGACCCCGGAGAACATCCGCCGCCAGGTCATCACCTTCCTGATCGCCGGCCACGAGACCACCTCGGGCGCCCTGTCCTTCGCCCTGCACTACCTCGCCCGCCACCCGGAGGCCGCCACCCGCGCGCGGGCCGAGGTCGAGCGGGTCTGGGGCGGCACGGACCGGCCCGGCTACGAGCAGGTCGCCAGACTCCGCTACGTACGCCGGGTCCTGGACGAGTCGCTGCGGCTGTGGCCGACGGCACCGGCGTTCGCGCGCGAGGCCCGCCACGACACCCTGCTCGGCGGTGTCCATCCGATGCGCCGGGGAGCGTGGGCGCTGGTCCTGACCGCGATGCTTCACCGCGACCCGCGGGTGTGGGGCGCCGACGCGGAGGAGTTCGACCCGGACCGCTTCGACGCGAAGGCCGTACGGGCCCGCCCCGCGCACACCTTCAAGCCGTTCGGCACCGGGGCGCGCGCCTGCATCGGCCGCCAGTTCGCGCTGCACGAGGCGACCCTGGTCCTCGGTCTGCTGCTGCGCCGCTACGACCTGCGGCCCGATCCCGGTTACCGGCTGCGGGTGGCCGAGCGGCTGACGCTGATGCCGGAGGGGCTGCGCCTGCACCTCGAACGGCGCCCGCCCGTGCCGACGGGGCCTCAGGCGGCCCTGGCCCGCGCGATCGAGTGAGACTCCGCCCCCGGGTCGCCGGAACACGGGGTCCCTTGAGGCCCGCTCAGGCCTGGGCGGTCCAGTGGCCGGGGCGGCCGACCGAGTCCGGGAGCAGGGTGCCGGCGCCGCCTCGGGCCGCGTCGAGCTGCGGCTGGGTGAGGAAGAGGGCCCCGGTCAGATCGGCGTCGGTGAGGTCGGTGTCCCGGAGGTCGGCGCCGAGCAGATCGGCCCCGCGCAGATCGGCCCCGGAGAGATCGGCCGCGATGAGCAGCGCCCCGCGCAGACTCGCGCCGCGCAGATCGGCGCCCTTGAGACGCGCACCCATCAGATCGGCGCCGCGCCGGTCCTTCCCCCGGCCGGCGACGGTCCCCGCCCGGACGAGTTCGCTGACCCGCAGCAGCAGTTCGCCGGTCTCTTGCCGGTGCGCGCCGACATCCAGCACGGCCAGCTCCCGCGCCGTCCCCCGGGTGAGGCGCTCGGTCGTGGAGAGCAGACGCCGGACGTCCGCGTGCGCGGGCCGCGCGGCCCGGAGCGCGAGTGCCTCGGTCAGGTACCGGAGCATCTCGTGGAGATGGCGTACGACGGGGAACACGTCGAACATCAGCCGGGCGTCCTCCTCGGACCCCGAGCGCCAGTCCACTCCGTGGAAGGTCACCTGGGAGACGTGCTGCCCGGCGCCGAAGCAGTCGTAGACCGTGCAGCCGGTGAACCCCTTCTGCCGCAGCCGGGTGTGGATGCCGCACCGGGAGTCGCTCCGCAGGTTCGGGCAGGGTGCGCCCGCGCCCTTGTCGATCGCGAAGTCGGCCGAGCGGGCGAAGGGCAGGGCGACGCAGCACAGCCCGAAGCACCGGCCGCAGTCGGCGCGCAGTTCGTCACGAGGCTCCGGGGATGCGCTGACTTCTTCTGGCATGTCCTCCAGCCTACCGATCCCGCGGGTGCCCTGAGCTGCGCCGACTTCCCCGCCAGTCCCCTCGCGCGGTGACCGGGCGCTCGCGCTCCGGATGTTCGGCGTCACACCGGGTATCGACTCCGCCATGGACGACACCGCGTTCCCCGGTCTCCCCGCCCCTCCCCCGCTGGGCGCGAGCGCCCTGCCGGCCGGCACGTACGACGGCTCGCTCGTGCTCGTCACCGGTGGCGGCACGGGACTGGGGAAGGCGATCGCGGCGGAGTTCGCCCGTCTCGGCGCCGACCTTCTGATCGTCAGTCGCCGCGAGCGGCATCTCTCGCGCGCTCGGGCGGAGTTGGCGAAGCTGGGCACCCGGGTCGGCTCCGCCGTCTGTGACATCCGGGACCCGAAGCGCGTCTCCGAGGTGTTCGACGGATGCGCGCTGCCCGACGTCCTGGTCAACAACGCGGCGGCCAACTTCCCCGTCGCCACGGAGGACATGTCCCCCAACGCCTGGCAGGCGGTCGTCGACATCACGCTCACAGGAACGTTTCTGATGACCCGTGAGTTCGGCCGCCGTCATCTGGCGGCTGGCACACCGGGGTCGGTCATCGACGTCGGCGCGTCCTACGCCTGGACGGGTGGCCCCGGTTTCGCGCACAGCGCCGCGGCCAAGGCGGGCGTGGAGAGCCTGGTGCGGACCCTGGCCGTCGAGTGGGGGCCGTACGGCATCCAGGTCAACGGCCTGGTGCCGGGGCTGATGCCGCACGAGGACATGACGGACGACATCCGCGGCAATCTGGCCCGGGCCTCGGCGGCGCCCGTTGCCACGGACGGCGGGAGCACGGGGAACCGCGGGAACGCGCGGGCGGCGGACGACGCGGGAGGGGAGGGCGACGGTGGCAGGGGCGAGGGCGGTGGCGAGGGTGACCCGGGGCGCGCCGCGCTCGACCGGCGGCAGCCCGCCCTGCGCGTCGGCGCACCCCGTGAACTCGGCTGGGCCGCCACCTTCCTGGCCTCCCCCTACGCCCGTTTCATCACCGGACACACCCTGGTGGTGGACGGCGCCAACTGGCAGCGCAGGGACCTGGTGACCCCGCCGGTCGTGCCGGTGCGGGACCAGCTGGGGCGTGGTCCCTTCACCGGCTGACCGTCATTCCCCCGGCCGCTCCCCCGCGAGATCGAGCCCGGCGAGCCGCTCGGGGTCGGCCAGGATGTACAGCGCGACGATCCTGCCGTCCACGACGGAGACACCCATGACGGACTGCGGCCGGCCGTCCACGATCGCGACGACCCCCGCCTCCCCGTTGACCCGGACGAGCCGCGAACTCGCCGCGAACCGGCGGAAGGCGAGCGCCTGCCGGGCCACCGCCTCGGCTCCGCGCACCAGCTTGGACACGGTCACGCCGCCGACCAGCGCGCCCGCGTCCGCGCGCAGGACGACCTCGGGATCGAGGACGGTGACGAGTGCCTCGAAGTCCCCGTCGCGCGAGGCCGCGAGGAAGGCGCCGAGCACCTCCCGCTGGCGCACGGCGTCCCGTTCGGGCTCGGGCGCGGCTTCCTTGACCCGGCGGCGCGCCCGGCTGGCGAGCTGACGGGTGGCAGCCGCGTTGCGGCCCACGACGGGCGCGATGTCGTCGAAGGGCACCGCGAACATGTCGTGCAGCACGAACGCGAGCCGCTCGGCGGGTTCCAGGGTCTCCAGGACGACGAGGAGGGCGAGCCCGACCGAGTCGGCCAGCAGCACCTCCTGTTCGGGGTCGATCCGGTCCAGGGGGCTGACCACGGGGTCGGGGACGAAGGTGCCGGAGGGTTCCAGCGGGTCCTCGCGGCGCGCGGCGCGCGAGCGCAGCAGGTCCAGGCACACCCGGCCGGTCACGGTGGTCAGCCAGCCGCCCAGGTTCCTGATCTCGTCGGAGTCGGTGCGGCCGAGCTTGAGCCAGGTCTCCTGGACGGCGTCGTCCGCCTCGCTCAGCGATCCGAGCATCCGGTAGGCCACCGCTCGCAGCCGGCCCCGGTGCTCCTCGAACTCCTTCGCGAGCAGTTCACTGTCGGACATCGCTCCCCCTGTCTCGTCGTACGCGGCAGGGACCGATCAGAACACGGGGGTCACTTTCCCTCGAAGCGGGGCGCGCGGCGAACTCCCTTGGCCGCGTATCCCTCCGCCGCGTCGTCGGAGGTGAGGGTGAGCGCGGCGGACAGGGCGGTCCGGTCGAGTGCCGCGGTCACGGGGGCCTCGGCGTAGGCGTCGATGCCGTGCTTGACGCCCTGGACGGCGAGCGGCGCGTTGGCGGCGATCTCGGCGGCGACGGTCCGGGCCGTCGCGTCCAGCTCGGCCTCCTCCGTGAGGAGTTGGACGAGGTGCAGGCGTTCGGCCGTCGGCGCGTCCAGTCGTCTCCCGGTCAGCGCCAGGTACTTCGCCCACCCGGCGCCGGCCTCGCGGGCGATCCGCAGGTCCCCGCCGGCGTCGACGGCGAGTCCCAACTGGGCTTCGGGCAGGGCGAACACGGCGTCGCGGGCGGCGATCCTGATGTCCGCCATCAGTGCCAGTTCGAAGCCGAAGCCGAGGCAGTAGCCCTGGACGGCCGCGACGACGGGCTGGGGCAGTCGCGCGAAGGCCGCGAACCGCTCGTGGGCCCAGCGGATGCCCTCGTAGTAGGCGCGGGCCCGCTCGGCGCCCGAGCGGCCGGTGATCGCGCCGCCCGGGGCGCTCACGTCGATCCCCGCGCAGAAGGCGCGCCCCTCGGCCCGCAGCAGCACCGCCCGGACCGACGGGTCGAAGCGTATCCGGTCGGCGAACAGACCGAGTTGGCGCGTGGACTCCCAGCTCCACGCGTTGAGTTTGGCCGGCCGGCACAGGGTGAGGACGGCGATGCCGTCCTGCCTGTCGAGGCGGAGCCGCTCCTCGCCCTCGGGGACGTCCGTGCGGGTGGTGTCGATCATCCGTGCCCCCTCAGGAATTTGACAGGCCGTCAGAATCCTAGAGGAGGACGGGTGATGACCGGGAGGGCCGGGCAGGTGACGACTCGGGGGGCGGCCGGTGGCTCAGACGTCGTCGCGGGTCAGCGCCAGCAGCCGGTCCAGTACGCGCGGGCCGCCGGCCCGTACCCCGTCGTGCTCGAACTCGTCGGTCACCCAGGTGCGCAGGCCCCGGATGGCGCGGGCGGTGGCCAGCGAGTGGTCGGCGTCGACGTACATGTCGTCGTGGTAGACCGCCGCCGCGACGGGCACCTCGTTCGCGGCGAGGCGGGCCGGGTCGTACAGCGGTGCCCAGTCGGTGCGGGCGGCCAGTTCCTCGGCGGTGTCGCGCAGCGGACGCAGCGCCGGGTCGGTCTCGAACGTCCAGGGGTGCACGGACTCGCCGGTGAAGAGCAGGGGCCCGTCGTCGGCGAGGGTCTTGGCCGCGTCGAACTGGGGGAACTCGGCGCGCACCCGCTCGGCGGACCACGCGGTGGGGCGGCCGCCCTGGGCGTAGATGGCCTCGTGGACCAGCGCGTACAGCGGGTGGCCCGCGTACGACAGCAGCGCCTGGACCTCCTCCTGGAAGGCGTCAGAGAGGGCGGGGCCCTGCGGGGTGCGGACGAAGGCGTCCTCCAGCAGGAAGTGCAGGCGGTGGCTGCCGTCGCTGCCGCCGAGCAGGATGCCGAGCGACTGGAAGGCCTCGGCGGTCAGGCGGTAGCCGCCGCTGAGGACCGGCTCGTGCTGGAGCAGGTACTCCGCGATCCGGCGGGCGCGCTCGACGTCCTGCGGGTAGCGGGCGTAGTGCGCGGCGACCTTGCGCTCGATGCGCGGGTAGGCGGCGCGGTAGACGTCGTCCGCGTGCCCGTCGAGGGAGGGCAGTCCGCCGGTGACGACGGCGGCGCTCAGCCCCTCGGGGGCGCTGGAGAGGTAGCGCACGGTGCAGAAGCCGCCGAAGCTCTGGCCGAGCACCGTCCAGGGCGCTCCGCCGGTCAGCCCGGGCCGGATGGCCTCGCAGTCCCGGACGATGGAGTCGGCGCGGAAGTGGGCGAGGTAGTCGGCCTGCTCGCGGGGGCCGCCGCGCAGCGGGAGCGTCTGCCGGTTGGCGGGGGTGGAACGGCCGGTGCCGCGCTGGTCGAGCAGCAGGACGCGGAAGTCGTTCAGGGCCCGGTCGAGCCAGGCCTGACGGCCGACGAAACGATTCGCCCCGAAGCCGGGGCCACCCTGGAGGTAGACCATCCAGGGCAGGTTCTGGTGCACCTTGTCGCTCGCGACGACCTCGCGGGCGAACAGGTCGATGCTCTCGCCCGCGGGCCGGTCGTGGTCGAGAGGCACGGTGAAGCGGTGGTCGGTGAGGACGACACCGGGCTGGCGGTAGCTGACGGTCAACAGGTCTCCCGAGACGTACGGATTCCAGACTGCGTCCCAGTTGAGCACATCTCGCCCGGGCTCCGCGGCCCGGGGATCGGGAAAATGAACTGAACAGTGACTCAGCAGCCCGGTGACCGGGAACTGAACCGCTGGTCAGCGCGCCGCCAGGCTGGAGTGGCGCACCACCAGCTCCGGCTGGAGCACGACCCGCCGGTGTTCGTGCGGCGCGGACGTGGTCTCCGCGTCGATCTCCTCCAGGAGCAGCTCGGCCGCGAGGGCCCCCATGGTCACCGCCGGCTGGCGTACGGAGGTGAGCGGGACGACCGCCGCCGCGGCGAACTCGATGTCGTCGTAGCCGACGATCGCGAGGTCGTCGGGCACGCCGACCCCGGCCGCGTACATGGCCTGGAGGACGCCGAGCGCGAGCAGGTCGTTGGCGCAGAAGACGGCGGTGGGCCGTTCGGCCAGGCCCAGGAGCCGGGCTCCGGCGTCGCGTCCCGCGGCCACGTCCAGGCGCTCGGTGGGCAGCTCGCGCAGCTGCTCCGGGCCGAGGCCGGCCTCGCGCAGGGCGTTCAGCGCGCCCGTACGGCGGTCCCTCACCTGGCTGAGCCCGGGCGGTCCGCTGACGTACGCGATGGAACGGTGTCCGGCGTCCACGAGGTGCCGCACGGCCAGCGCGCCGCCCGCCACGTCGTCGACCGAGACCGAGCACTCGGTGGTGCCCTCGGCGACCCGGTCGACCAGCACGAAGGGGATGCCGTTGCGGCGGAACGCCTCGATGTTGCGCCCGCTCGCGTCCGACGGTGTCAGCAGCACCCCGCGCACCCGCTGCTCGGCGAAGAGCGACAGATAGTCGGCCTCCTCGCTCGGGGACTGCGCGCTGTTGCAGACCATCACCCCGAGTCCGGTCTCCCGCGCGGCACGCTCGGCGCCGCGCGCGACGTCCACGAAGAACGGGTTGCCCATGTCGAGCACGAGCAGGCCCATGATCCGGCTGCGCCCGGCCCGCAGCTGGCGGGCCGACTCGCTGCGCACATAGCCGAGCCGGTCGATGGCGGACTGGACGCGTGCCCGGGTCTCGGAGGCCACCGACTCCGGGCGGTTGATCACGTTCGAGACCGTGCCGACCGAGACTCCGGCGGCACGGGCGACGTCCTTGATACCCACCGACTGGGCCATCGGGCGGGAACCTCCAGAAGAACGAGAAGCGGCTGGCCGGCCCTCAGATTACCCGCGAGGGGGCCGGATCCGGCGGCCATGCGGGCAGCCGGGGATCGGTGACCGGCCGTACGGGTACGCCGTAGGGCCGCCTGTGGCAGGTCGGGGCGTGCGGGGCACGCGCGGGCGGTGGATGGAGCGGGTCAGGCGAGATGGAACACCTCGGTGAGGGGTTTCATCGCCTCGTCGGGTCCGGCGCCGTCCAGCGCGGTGAAGAACGGCGCCATCTCCTTCTGCCAGCGGGCGTTGACGTCGGTTGCCTCCATGGCGGCACGGGCGGCCGTGAAGTCCTCGGTCTCCAGATAGCCGACCAGCAGGCCGTCCTCGCGCAGGAAGAGCGAGTAGTTGTGCCAGCCGCCGGCCGAGAGCGCGTCGAGCATCTCGGGCCACACGGCGGCGTGCCGCTCGCGGTACGCGTCGAGGCGGTCCGCACGGACCTTCAGCACAAAGCACACGCGTTGCATCGATGACCCTCCGGGGCCTGGGAGCCGGGCCGGCGCGACGGTGGCCGCACCGGCCCGGCACACCGTCAGAAGTCGAACCGGTCGATGTTCTTCGCGTCGAAGACGGTCGGCTTGCCGAGGCTGATCACGCTGTCCTTGCCGATCGTGAACGAGCCCATGTCGCCGGCCTTGAAGGTCTCGCCCTCCTTGCCGATGATCTGCCCCGAGGCGAGCGCGACGGCCGTGCGCGCGGCCAGCTCGCCGAGCTTGGCCGGGTCCCACAGCTCGAAGGCCTCGACCGTGCCGTTCTTGACGTACTTGCGCATGTCGTTGGGGGTGCCGAGGCCGGTCAGCTTGACCTTGCCCTTGTACTTGGAGCCCGACAGGTACTGGGCGGCGGCCTTGATGCCGACCGTGGTCGGGGAGATGATCCCCTTCAGGTTCGGGTGCTCCTGGAGCAGACCCTGTGTCTGCTGGAAGGACTGCTGGGCCTCGTCGTTGCCGTAGGCGACCTTGACCAGCTTCACGTCCTTGTACTTGGGGTCCTTCAGCTCGTCCTTCATGTAGTCGATCCAGGTGTTCTGGTTCGTCGCGGTCTGCGCGGCGGACAGGATCGCGATCTCGCCCTTGAAGTCGATCTGCTGCGCGAGGAGTTGCACCTCGGTGCGGCCGAGGTCCTCGGCGCTCGCCTGCGAGACGAAGGCGTTGCGGCAGTCGGTCTTGGTGTCGGAGTCGTAGGTGACGACCTTGATCTTGTTCGTCATGGCCTGCTTGAGCGCGGTGCACAGGGCGCCGGGGTCCTGGGCGGAGACGGCCATCGCGTCGACCTGCTGCTGGGTGAGCGTGTTGACGTAACTCACCTGGCCGCTGGTGTCGGTGGCGCTGTTGGTGCCGACCTCCTTGTACTTCGAGCCCAGTTCGGTCAGCGCCTTCTCGCCGCCCTTGTCCGAGGAGGTGAAGTACGGGTTGTTGACCGCCTTGGGCAGGAAGCCGACCGTGAGGCCCTTCTTCGTGGCCGCGTTCGGGTCCGCCGTGGCGCCCGAGGCGGCGGAGGCGCCGCCCGAGTCCTTGACGTCGTTCTTGGTGGTGCCGCCGCAGGCGGTGACGGCCAGGGCGAGGGAGGTGGCGGCTGCGAGCGCCGCGCAGGTGCGGCGGATCGATGATGTGCGCATGGCTGAGGGTTCCTTTACGACGGTGAGCGGACCGGGTGACGCGTAGGAGGCCGGGCGGAGCGGGGTCAGGGGACCGGAGTCGGGGCGGCGGCCGTGCGGGCCGCCCTCGCCACGGAGATCTGGCGCCCGACCCGGGGGCCGAGCACGGAGACGACGAGCAGGACGCCGGTGACGACGATCTGCGACTGCGCGGAGACGTTGAGGAGGCTCATCACGTTCTGGAGCGAGCCGAGCAGGAAGACTCCCGCGATCGCGCCGCCGAGCGTGCCCTTGCCGCCGTCGAAGTCGATGCCGCCGAGCAGGACGGCGGCCACGACGGACAGTTCGAGCCCGGTGGCGTTGTCGTAGCGGGCGCTTGCGTAGTGCAGGGCCCAGAACACGCCGGTCAGGGAGGCCATGAATCCGGTCGCGACGAACAGGATCAGCTTCTGCCGCTTGACCCGGACGCCGGCGAACCGGGCGGCCTCCTCGTTGGCGCCGATGGCGAACGCCGACCTCCCGAAGGGGGTGGCGTGCAGCACGAGCACGGCGACGGCGAGCAGCACCAGGAAGAGCGGGAGCGCCTGGGGCACGAAGGTGTCCCCGATGCGTCCGGCCGCGAAGTCCTGGTACTGGGTGGGGAAGTCGGTGACCGCGTCGGAGCCGAGCACGATCTGCGCGATGCCCCGGTAGGCGGCGAGGGTGCCGATGGTGACGGCGAGGGAGGGCAGCCCGAGCCGGGTCACGAGCAGGCCGTTGACGAGCCCGCACACCACGCCGAGCACCAGGCAGAGCGGGATGATCGTCTCGATCGCCATGCCCTGGTTCCACAGGGCGCCCATCACCGATCCCGAGAGCCCGGCCGTGGAGGCGACGGACAGGTCGATCTCGCCGGCCACCACGAGCAGGGTCATCGGCAGGGCGATCAGCGCGATCGGCAGGGTGTTGCCGATCAGGAACGACAGGTTGAGCGCGTTGCCGAAGCCGTCCACGAAGGAGAAGGAGAAGAGCAGCAGGACGATGAGGAGGGCGCCGACGACCGTGTCCCAGCGGACGGCGCGCGCGGCTACGGAGTCAGCCATGGCGGGCGTTCCTCTTCTTCAGTGCGGAGGCCACGCGCAGCGCGACGACCCGGTCGACCGCGATGGCGAGGATGAGCAGGACGCCGTTGATGGCGAGCACCCACACGGAGCTGACGCCGAGGGCGGGCAGGACGCTGTTGACCGAGGTGAGCAGCAGGGCGCCGAGGGCGGCTCCGTAGACGCTGCCCGAGCCGCCGGTGAAGACGACGCCGCCGACCACGACCGCGCTGACGACGGTGAGTTCGTAGCCGTTGCCCGTACCGGAGTCGACGTTGCCGAACCGGGCGAGATAGAGGGCGCCCGCGAGGCCGGCGAGGCCGCCGCAGACGACGTACGCGCTCAGGATGCGGTTGCGGACCGGGATGCCGGCCAGTCGCGCGGCCTCCGGGTTGGAGCCGAGCGCGTAGAGCTCGCGGCCGCTGCCGAAGTGCTTGAGGTAGTACGCGACGACGACCAGGACGGCCAGGGCGATCAGCGCGAGATAGGGGACCGCCGAGATGCCGCCGGAGCCGAAGTCGACGAAGCCGCCGGGGAGATCGGCCGCGGTGATCTGACGGGCGCCGACCCAGATGGAGTCGATTCCTCGGATGATGTAGAGGGTGCCGAGGGTGACGACGAGGGCGGGCACCTGGCCGAGGCTGACGAGCATGCCGTTGACCAGTCCGCAGCCGATGCCGAGCAGGACGGCGAGGAGGACCGCGACGACGGGGTTGCCGCCGCCCTGGAGGTACGTACCGGCCGCGAAGGCGCTGATGCCGAGGGTCGAGCCGACCGACAGGTCGACGTTGCGGGTGATGACGACGAGGGACTGGCCGGTGGCGACCAGGACGAGGATGGTCGCGTTCAGCAGCAGGTCCTTGATGCCCTGCTCGGACAGGAACTCGCTGTTGCCGAGCTGGGTGACGGCGATCATCACCAGGAAGACGGCCAGGATGGCGAGTTCACGCATCTTGAAGACGCGGTCCACCAGCCGGGTGCCGCTGGACCTGGGCACCTCGGTGGCGGGGGCGGGGGTGGGCGCGGTGACCGTCATGCGGCGGCCCTCCGGAGGATGATCGGGGTCATGCGGGCGGCCCTGTCGACGGCTGTCGTACGGACGGCGCTCTCGACGGCGGTCATGCGGCGGCCCTCCCGGTGGCGGCGGCCATCACGGATTCCTCGGTGGCTTCGGAACGGGGGATCTCGGCGGTGAGCCGGCCCTCGTGCATCACGAGCACGCGGTCGGCCATGCCGAGGATCTCGGGCAGATCGGAGGAGATCATCAGGACGGCCACGCCGTCGGCGGCCAACTCGCTGAGCAGCCGGTGCACTTCGGCCTTGGTGCCGACGTCGATGCCCCGGGTGGGCTCGTCGACGATCAGTACCTTGGGGCCGGTGGCCAGCCATTTGGCGAGGACCACCTTCTGCTGGTTGCCGCCGGAGAGCGTGGAGACGGTGTCGGCGATCCGGGCGTACTTCACCTGGAGTCTGACCGCCCAGTCGAGGGAGCGGCTGCGTTCGGCCCCGCGGTCCATCAGGCCCGCCCTGACCGTCGTACGCAGTCCAGTCAGGCCGATGTTGCGCTCGATGGACATGTCCATCACCAGGCCCTGGGCACGCCGGTCCTCGGGCACGAGGGCGAGCCCGGCGGCCATGGCGACGGAGGGGGCGCCGTTGGTCAGCGCGCGGCCCTCGACCTCCACCTCTCCGGCGTCCCAGCGGTCCACACCGAACACCGACCGCGCGACCTCCGTGCGGCCGGCTCCGACGAGTCCGGCCAGTCCGACGATCTCCCCGCGCCGGACGTCGAAGGAGACGTCGGTGAACACTCCTTCCCTGGTCAACCGGCGCACGCTCAGGGCGACTTCGCCCGCCTCGACGTCCTGTTTGGGGTAGAGCTCGTCGAGGTCGCGGCCGACCATCCGGCGTACCAGGTCGTCCTCCGTCATGCCCTCCAGCGGCTCGCTGGAGATGAGGGCCCCGTCGCGCAGGGTGGTGACGCGCCCGCAGATCCGGAAGATCTCCTCCAGCCGGTGCGAGATGAACAGCACCGCGGAGCCCTGCTCGCGCAGGGCGCGGACCACGCCGAACAGCCGGGCCACCTCGCTGCCGGTGAGGGCGGCGGTCGGCTCGTCCATGATCAGGACGCGGGCGTCGAAGGAGAGCGCCTTGGCGATCTCCACGATCTGCTGGTCGGCGATGGACAGTCCGCGCGCCGGGCGTTCGGGGTCGAGCTCGACGCCGAGGCGCTGCATGAGGGCCGCGGTCGCGGCGTGCGTGGCCTTGTGGTCGATGCGGCGAAAGGCCCGCCGTGGCTGACGGCCCATGAAGATGTTCTCGGCGATGGACAGGTCGGGGAAGAGGGTCGGTTCCTGGTAGATCACCGCGATGCCCGCGTCGCGGGCGTCGGCGGGACCGTGGAAGACGGTGGGTTCGCCGTCCAGCAGCACCTGGCCGGCGTCCGGTCGGTGCACGCCGGCGAGCGTCTTGATGAGGGTCGACTTGCCCGCGCCGTTCTCTCCGGCGAGCGCGTGCACCTCGCCGGGGAACAGTTCCAGGGACACGTCCCGCAGGGCGCGCACGGCGCCGAAGGACTTGGAGATGTCCTTCAGCGCCAGCACCGGGGCCGGTCCCGTGTCGGACGGGTGGGTCATGAGGGGCTCCTCGACAACGCCGGCGGGACGGCCCCACAGCGTCGTGAAAGGTTTCAATTGGATTGCCGGGACGTTAGGCATGCCACCCAGGTCGCGTCAATGGGTTCGTGTCGAAATTCTTCGGCGCCCGTGCGTCACAAGAGGGTCACGACGATCGACTCCTGCCGGAGGGGTTGACAGCCCTTCGGGGGGCTCATAGCTTCGCTGCTGAATCGTTTCAGAGCACTCGTTCCATGAACCTGTCGCACCCGAAGTCGTAGGAGTCCCGAAGTGACCGAGTTCGCCGCGGTGAAGGCCGCGCTCAAGACCCAGGCCGTCGAGACGCCGTCGTGGGCGTACGGGAACTCGGGCACCCGGTTCAAGGTGTTTGCGCAACCGGGCGTGCCGAGGACCCCGCAGGAGAAGCTGGACGACGCGGCCACGGTCCACGAGTTCACCGGCGCTGCCCCGACCGTCGCGCTGCACATCCCCTGGGACAGGACCGACGACTACACGGCACTCGCCAAGCACGCCGAGGAGCGCGGACTGAAGCTCGGCGCGATCAACTCCAACACCTTCCAGGACGACGACTACCGGCTCGGCTCCGTCTGCCACCCGGACGCCGCCGTGCGCCGCAAGGCCGTCGGCCATCTCCTCGAATGCGTCGACATCATGGACGCGACGGGTTCCAAAGACCTGAAGCTGTGGTTCGCCGACGGCACCAACTATCCCGGCCAGGACGACCTGCGGGGGCGGCAGGACCGGCTCGCGGAGGCGCTGGCACAGGTCTACGCGCGGCTCGGTGACGACCAGCGGATGCTCCTGGAGTACAAGTTCTTCGAGCCCGCCTTCTACGCCACGGACGTCCCCGACTGGGGCACCGCGTACGCGCACTGCCTCAAGCTCGGCCCCAAGGCGCAGGTCGTGGTCGACACCGGCCACCACGCCCCCGGCACCAACATCGAGTTCATCGTCGCCACGCTGCTGCGCGAGAACAAGCTCGGCGCGTTCGACTTCAACTCCCGCTTCTACGCCGACGACGACCTGATGGTGGGCGCCGCCGACCCCTTCCAGCTGTTCCGGATCATGTACGAGGTGATCCGCGGCGGCGGCTTCACCCCGGACGTCGCCTTCATGCTCGACCAGTGCCACAACATCGAGGCGAAGATCCCGGCGATCATCCGGTCCGTGATGAACGTGCAGGAGGCCACCGCCAAGGCGCTCCTCGTCGACGGGACCGCGCTCGGCGAGGCGCAGCGGAGCGGGGACGTTCTGGCGGCGAACGCGGTGCTCATGGACGCGTACAACACGGACGTGCGGCCGCTGCTCGCGGAGGTGCGCGCCGAGTTGGGGCTCGACGCCGATCCGGTGGCCGCCTATCGCCGGTCCGGGTACGCGGAGCGGATCGTCGCGGAGCGGGTCGGGGGGGCGCAGGCGGGGTGGGGGGCCTAGTTCTTCGCGCCGGGCCGCTCTCCCGGGGGAGGTTCCTCCGGGGGGCAGCTCGGCCCGGTCGGCCCGGCGAGTCGCGTCTGCCGCGCCCGGTGGTCCGCGGGGTGCGCGTCTCGCCGTAGCCGATCGCGCCGTTCCCCGCACCCCTGACGGGCGCTCCTGCTCACCTCTCTTCCAGGCGGGCCCGCGTCTCGCCGTGGCCGATCGCGCCGTTCCCCGCGCCCCTGACGGGGCACTTTTCCTCCCCCCTCTTCTCTTCTCTTTCAAAGGACCCGGAACATGGCACCCCATCCCGAAGCCGATGCTCTGCTGGCGCGGTCGCGTCGGCTCGGCGGCGATCCTCGCAACACCAACTACGCGGGCGGCAACACCTCCGCGAAGGGCACCGACACCGACCCCGTGACCGGCGGTGACGTGGAGCTGATGTGGGTGAAGGGGTCCGGTGGGGACCTCGGCACCCTCACCGAGGCCGGGCTCGCGGTGCTGCGGCTGGACCGGCTGCGGGCGATGACCGAGGTGTACCCGGGCGTCGAGCGCGAGGACGAGATGGTCGCCGCCTTCGACTACTGCCTGCACGGCAAGGGCGGTGCCGCGCCGTCGATCGACACGGCGATGCACGGGCTGGTCGACGCCCCGCACGTCGACCATCTGCACCCCGACTCGGGGATCGCGCTGGCCTGCGCGGCCGACGGGGAGAAACTGACCGCCGAGTGTTTCGGCGACCGGGTGGTGTGGGTCCCGTGGCGCCGGCCCGGGTTCCAGCTGGGGCTGGACATCGCGGCGGTCAAGGAGGCCAACCCGCGGGCTGTCGGCTGTGTCCTGGGGGGTCACGGCATCACCGCGTGGGGCGCCACCGCCGAGGAGTGCGAGCGCAACTCGCTGTACATCATCCGCACGGCCGAGGCCTTCCTCGCCGAGCGCGGGAAGGCGGAACCGTTCGGACCGGTCATCGAGGGGTACGAGGCCCTCGCCCCGCGGGAGCGCCGTGAGCGGGCTGCCGCGCTGGCCCCTCACCTCCGGGCCATCGCCTCCCAGGACCGCCCGCAGGTGGGCCACTTCACCGACTCCGACGAGGTGCTCGACTTCCTCGCCCGCGCCGAACACCCTCGGCTCGCGGCCCTCGGCACGTCCTGCCCGGACCACTTCCTGCGCACCAAGGTCAGGCCGCTCGTGCTCGACCTCCCGCCGGCCGCCTCCCTCGACGAGGCGGTCGCCCGGCTCGCGGAGCTGCACGCCGGGTACCGCGCCGAGTACGCGGCCTACTACGAGCGGCACGCGCTGCCCGGCTCCCCCGCGATGCGCGGCGCCGACCCGGCGATCGTGCTGGTCCCCGGTGTCGGCATGTTCTCCTTCGGCAAGGACAAGCAGACGGCGCGGGTGGCGGGCGAGTTCTACGTCAACGCCATCAACGTGATGCGAGGCGCCGAGGCCGTCTCGGTGTACGCGCCGATCGAGGAGTCGGAGAAGTTCCGGATCGAGTACTGGGCCCTGGAGGAGGCCAAGCTCCGGCGGATGCCCGAACCCAAGCCGCTCGCCACCCGCATCGCCCTGGTCACGGGCGCGGGCAGCGGCATCGGCCGGGCCGTCGCGGAACGGCTGGTGGCCGAGGGCGCCTGTGTCGTGGTCGCCGACCTGAACGCCGAGGCGGCCGAACGGGTCGCCGCGGAACTCGGCGGCCCCGACCGGGCCGTCGCCGTCGCCGTGGACGTCACGTCCGAGGAACAGATCACCGAGGCCTTCGGGGCCGCCGCGCTGGCCTTCGGCGGTGTCGACCTGGTGGTCAACAACGCGGGCATCTCCATCTCCAAGCCGCTCCTGGAGACCACCGCGAAGGACTGGGACCTCCAGCACGACATCATGGCGCGCGGCTCCTTCCTCGTCTCGCGCGAGGCGGCCCGGATCATGATCGCGCAGAAGCTGGGCGGCGACGTCGTCTACATCGCGTCCAAGAACGCCGTCTTCGCCGGCCCGAACAACATCGCCTACTCCGCGACCAAGGCCGACCAGGCCCACCAGGTACGGCTTCTGGCAGCCGAGTTGGGGGAGCACGGCATCCGGGTCAACGGTGTCAACCCGGACGGTGTCGTGCGCGGTTCGGGCATCTTCGCGGGCGGCTGGGGCGCGCAGCGGGCGGCGACGTACGGCATCGAGGAGGAGAAGCTCGGCGAGTTCTACGCCCAGCGGACCATCCTCAAGCGCGAGGTGCTGCCCGAGCACGTCGCGGCGGCCGTGTTCGCCCTGACCGGCGGGGACTTGACCCACACGACGGGTCTGCACATCCCGGTGGACGCCGGCGTGGCCGCCGCGTTCCTGCGATGACGCCGATGAGTTCCCCGGACACCTCCGCCCTGCGCGCCTCGCCCGCGCGCACCTCCCCGGCGCGCGTCTACGCCGCCGTCGACCTCGGCGCGTCCAGCGGGCGCGTCATGGTCGGCCGCGTCGGGCCGGACACGCTCGGCCTGACCGAGGCGCACCGTTTCCCGAACCGGCCGGTCCGCGTCCCCGAGGGACTGCGCTGGGACGTCCTCGGGCTGTACGCGGGGGTCCTCGACGGACTGCGCGCGGCGGGGCGGGTCGACTCCGTCGGCATCGACAGCTGGGCCGTGGACTACGGCCTGCTGGACGCCGACGGAGCGCTGCTCGGCAACCCGGTGCACTACCGCGACGCCCGCACCGAGGGGGTCGCGGAGAAGGTGTGGGCGCGGGTGCCCGCCGCCGGGCTGTACGCGGCCACGGGGCTCCAGTACGCGCCCTTCAACACCCTGTACCAGCTGACGGCCGCCCGCGACTCGGCGCAACTCGCCGCCGCCGAGCACCTGTTGCTGATGCCGGACCTGCTGACGTACTGGCTCACGGGCGAACTGGGAACCGAGCTCACCAACGCCTCCACCACGCAGCTGATCGATCCGAGGACCCGCGACTGGTCGTACGGCCTCGCGGAGCGGCTCGGCATCGACCTGGGACTGTTCCCGCCGCTGCGCCGTCCCGGCGACCGGGCCGGAACCCTGCTGCCCCGGGTGCTGGAGGAGACCGGGCTGAGCGGCCCGGTGCCGGTGACGACCGTCGGCTCGCACGACACGGCCTCCGCGGTGGCCGCCGTTCCCGCCACCGGGGAACGGTTCGCCTACATCTGCACCGGCACCTGGTCCCTGGCAGGCCTGGAGCTGGACGCTCCCGTCCTCACCGAGGCGAGCCGGGCCGCCAACTTCACCAACGAACTGGGCCTGGACGGCACGGTCCGCTATCTGCGCAACATCATGGGCCTGTGGCTGCTCCAGGAGTGCCTACGGGAGTGGGGCGACCCCGATCTGGGTGAACTCCTCGCTGCCGCGGCCGAGGTGGCGCCGCTGCGGTCCGTCGTGGACGCGGGCGACGCGGTGTTCCTCGCGCCGGGCCGGATGCCGGCGCGGATCGCGGACGCCTGCCGCGCCACGGGGCAGCCGGTGCCGGGGTCCCGTGCGGAGTTCACCCGCTGCATCCTGGACTCCCTCGCGCTCGCGCACCACCGGGCGATCGAACAGGCGCAGTCCCTGGCCGGCCATCCGGTCGACGTCGTGCACATCGTCGGCGGCGGCACCCGCAACGAGCTGCTGTGCCGGCTCACCGCCGACGCCTGCGGCCTGCCGGTCGTGGCCGGCCCGGCCGAGGCGGCCGCGCTCGGCAACGTCCTCGTCCAGGCACGGGCCGACGGACTGGTCGGCGACCGTGCCGAGATGCGCGCGCTGGTCGCTCGCACCCAGCCGCTCCGCCGCTACGAGCCGCGCGGCGACACGGCCGCCTGGCGCGCGGCCGAGGCACGGCTCGGCACACCGTGAAGCGCCGCACACCGTGGGGCGCTCGGTGGAACGCGCCGCCCGGACGGCGGATGCGCGCCGCCTTCCCCGCGCGCACCCGCGACGTACCCTGCAACCGTCCATGACCGACCCCGAGGAGCCGCGATGCGTGTCGCCCTGTTCCTGACCTGTGTCAACGACACGCTGTATCCGGACACCGGCCGCGCCGTGGTGGACCTGCTGACCAGGCTGGGCGTCGAGGTCGACTTCCCCATGGGGCAGACCTGTTGCGGCCAGGCGCACTACAACACCGGGTACCGCCACGAGGCCGAACCGCTCGCCCGGCGTTTCGCCGAGGTGTTCGGGGAGTACGAGGCGATCGTGACGCCGTCCGGATCGTGCGGGGCGATGGTGCGGGAGCTGTATCCGCGGATGGGTGAACGGGCCCGCGCCGAGGGACGCGGCGACACCCTGGCCCGGACCCTGGCGCCGGTCGTGCCGAGGACGTACGAGCTCACCGAGTTCCTCGTCGACGTGCTCGGGGTGACGGACGTCGGCGCCTACTACCCGCACACGGTGACCTATCACCCCACCTGTCACGGGCTGCGGAGTCTGGGACTCGGCGACCGGCCGCGCCGACTGCTGAAGGCCGTCAGGGGACTTGAGCTGCGAGAGCTGCCCGGAGCCGAGGAGTGCTGCGGCTTCGGCGGCACCTTCGCCCTCAAGAATCCCGACGTCTCCGCGGCGATGGGCGCCGACAAGGTGATGAACGCCGAGTCGACGGGCGCCGAGGTGCTGTGCGCCGCGGACAACTCGTGCCTGATGCACATCGGCGGCACGATGGGCCGCCTCAGGACGGGGATGCGGCCCGTGCACCTCGCGGAGATCCTGGCGAGCACGGCAGAGGAGCCGACAGCATGAGCGGAACGTTCGTCGGGATGCCGGCCTTCCCGGAGGCGGCGCGCGAGGCGGTCGGCGACGCGACCCTGCGCGGGAATCTGCGCCACGCCACCCACACCATCCGCGCCAAGCGCGCCAAGGCCGTCGCCGAGGTGTCCGACTGGGCGGAACTGCGCGAGGCGGGCAAGCGGATCAAGGATCACACGCTCCGCCATCTCGACCGGTACCTGGTGCGGTTGGAGGAGTCGGTGACCGCGGCCGGCGGTGTCGTGCACTGGGCCGCGGACGCCGAGGAGGCCAACCGCATCGTCACCGAGCTGGTCAGGGCGACCGGCGAGTGCGAGGTGGTCAAGGTCAAGTCGATGGCCACGCAGGAGATCGGGCTCAACGAGGCGCTGGAGGCCGCCGGAATCCACGCGTACGAGACCGATCTCGCCGAACTCATCGTGCAGTTGGGCAAGGACAGGCCGTCACACATCCTCGTCCCGGCGATCCACCGCAACCGCGGCGAGATCCGGGACGTCTTCGTCCGCGAGATGGGCGCCTGGGGCCGGGCCGCGCCCGAGGGACTCACCGACACACCCGCCGAACTGGCGGAAGCGGCGCGCCTGCATCTGCGCGAGAAGTTCCTGCGGGCCAAGGTCGGCATCTCCGGCGCCAACTTCATGGTCGCCGAGACCGGCACCCTCGTGGTCGTCGAGTCCGAGGGCAACGGCCGGATGTGCCTGACGCTCCCCGAGACCCTCATCTCGGTCGTCGGCATCGAGAAGATCGTCCCGACCTGGCGTGACCTGGAGGTGTTCCTCCAGACCCTGCCCCGCTCCTCGACGGCCGAGCGCATGAACCCGTACACCTCGATGTGGACGGGCACCACGGACGGGGACGGGCCCCGGACCTTCCATCTGGTGCTGCTCGACAACGGCCGCACCGACACGCTCGCCGACGAGGTCGGACGCCAGGCGCTGCGCTGCATCCGCTGCTCGGCGTGTCTCAACGTCTGCCCCGTGTACGAGCGGGCGGGCGGCCACGCCTACGGCTCGGTCTACCCCGGACCGATCGGCGCCATCCTCAGTCCCCAACTCCGGGGAACCGGGAGCGAGATCGACGCCTCCCTCCCGTACGCCTCCTCGCTGTGCGGCGCCTGCTACGAGGTCTGTCCGGTCGCGATCGACATCCCCGAAGTCCTCGTCCACCTGCGGGAGAGGATCGCTCAGGGCGGGCCGGCCACCCGGGACGGCAACAAGGTCGTGCTGAGGCCGGCCAAGGGACACGCGAGCGAGCGGGCGGCGATGCGCGCGGCGCGCTGGGCGTTCGGGCGTCCCGGCGCCCTGCGCGCCGGACAGCGGCTGGCGTCGGGGACCCGGCGCTTCCATCCGCGGACCCTGCCGGGCCCCGGCCGGGCGTGGGGCGCGACACGTGAACTGCCCGCGGTCCCGGCGGAGTCGTTCCGTGAGTGGTGGCAACGCACGCGGGGCGGAAAGGACATGACGAAGTGAGCAGCAGGGATCTGGTCCTCGGCCGGGTGCGGCGGGCCCTCGCGGACGTGCCCCGGGACGAGGACACCTCGTACGAGCGGGCGGTCGGCCGGAGTTATCTGCGCGAGCACGGGAAGCGCGGTGTCGCGGAGACGGTGGATCTCCTCGCGGAGAACCTGGCGGACTACCGGGCGATCGTGCACCGCGCCACGGAGGAGGAACTGCCGTACGTCGTCATGCGGTTGCTCGCCGAGCGCGGAGCCCGGTACGTGCTCGTGCCTCCGGGACTCCCGCCCGCGTGGATGTCGGCGGCGGACCCCACCCGGATCCACGACCGTGCCGTCAGCACGCCCCATGAGCTCGACGAGGTGGAGAGCGTGGTGACGGGCTGCGCGGTCGCCGTCGCGGAGACCGGCACGATCGTCCTCGACGCGGGCCCCGACCAGGGCCGCCGCCGGATCACCCTGATCCCGGACCACCACATCTGTGTCGTCCGGGTCCCCGACCAGGTGGTGGCCTCCGTGCCCCAGGCCCTGGAACGCCTGGACCCGACCCGCCCACTGACCTGGATCTCCGGCCCGTCCGCCACCAGCGACATCGAACTGGACCGGGTGGAGGGGGTGCACGGCCCGCGCACGCTGGAGGTGGTGCTGGTGAGCGGGGGGTGACGGGTGCGGCGCTCACCGGCCGGTGGCTCGGGCCGGGCGCTCGACCCCCCTTCGTATCATCGCGATCATGGCGCCGACCAGGCATTCAGTCGCAGCATTCAGGTTGCGTTCAGGCTCGTCGCGGCCCTGGACAAGTCCTGCTCCAGAAGCGTCAAAGCCATGGCAAAGCCCCCTGTGACGCGGGGGTCCGGGCGTGTCATGGTGCCGCGCATGAGCACCGAGCACGTCACCCGTCACTCCCCACCCGTCCCCTCCGCCGCCGTCCTGGCGAGCAAGGTCCCGGAAGTCACGCTGTACTTCTGGGTGATCAAGGTGTTGACGACCGGCATGGGCGAGACGGCCTCCGACTTCCTGGCCCATCTGCTCGGGCCGATTCCCGCCGTGGGGCTCGGCGGCCTGGCCTTCGCGGCCTCCCTGGTGCTCCAGTTCGCCGTACGCCGCTATGTGGCCTGGATCTACTGGACCGCGGTCGTGATGGTGAGCGTCTTCGGCACGATGGCCGCCGACATCCTCCACGTCGGCCTCGGTGTTCCGTACCTGATCTCCACGCCGCTCTTCCTGGTCGTGCTGGGCGCCGTGTTCGCCGTCTGGTACGCCAGTGAGCGCACGCTCTCGATCCACAGCATCCGCACCCGCCGCCGCGAGGTTTTCTACTGGGCCACCGTGCTCGCCACGTTCGCGCTCGGCACCGCGGCCGGCGACCTCTCCGCCACGATCGGCCTCGGCTACCTGGGCTCGGCCGTCCTGTACGCCGTCGCGATCGCGGTCCCGGCCGTCGCCCACAAGGCGGGTGCCCTGAACGCGGTCGCCGCGTTCTGGACCGCGTACGTCATCACACGCCCGCTCGGCGCTTCGGTCGCCGACTGGATGGCGCTCAGCCACGCCCGCGGCGGTCTCGCGCTCGGCCTCGGCCCGGTCACCGCCTCGTGGACCGTCGCCATCGTCGGCTTCGTCGCCTACCTGGCCCTGTCCCACCGCGATGTCCAGAACGGCTCGCTGGACACGAACCCCCGCCTCTGACCGTACCCACGAAACCCCGCCGCCTCCCTCGGCCCGCAACGGACCGGGGAGGCGGCGTCTCTTCTTTCGGCGGGTCGGTCAGCGCACCCTTCCGCGGGGCTTCAGCGGCAGCGGGGGCAGGTCCGGGGCGGACAGCGGCGCGCCGTCGTAGCCCTTCACCTCACCGAAGCGCGCGCCCTTGGCCCAGTCCTCGCGGGCCTGTGCGATCTCCTCCTGGGTGCGGCCGATGAAGTTCCACCACATATCACGCGTTTCACGGCTTCGTGCAGGTCAGAGACGTCTCGGACCATCGGCGGTCAGCAAACCGTCAGCATGGGTTCCAGAGGAGTCGACACAGCATGGCGAGCAAGAGCTTGGCCCGCGGCATGGGCACCTTCTTCAAGGACTGCGAGCATCCCCAGTCCCGGTGGTCCAAGTGCCCCCACGAGTACAAGATCCGGTACCGGAGCGCGGCCGGGAAGCAGACCGAGGAGTCCGGGTTCGCCACCCAGGACAAGGCCATCACGCGACTGACTGATGTCTACAATGCGAAGAAGGCCGCTCCGAGGAATCAGAGCAGGGCCGATCGCATCCACAAGTACGGGGGGATGCAGTTCAGGGAGTACGCCGCCGAGTGGAAGGCCGGCCAGCGGGATCTCGGCGCGGCGTCCGTCAGGCACCTCGACTCGCTCCTCGAACACCACCTCTTCCCGGCTTTCCAAAGCCGCCGGATGAACACGTTCGACCACAAGGTCGTGGACGGCTTCATTCAGACGATGGAGCGCAACGGCGTAGGCCTGGCCACGCAGTCCAACGCCTACGACAAGCTCAAAGCGATCCTCCTCGATGCTCACCGGCTGGGCATCTTCGATCAGAACCCCCTGGGAGGTATCAAGCCTCCCCAGTACGACCCGACACGTGCGGTCATTCCCTCGGTCCCACAGCTTCGAGAGATACGCGCGGCCGATGACGACGCGTTCCGTCTGATCGCCGATCTCATGAGCGGCTGCGGGATGCGCAATGGCGAGGCAGCGGCAGTCAACATCAACAACATCGTGGCAGACGACGTCTACCGGATCAGCGAGCAGGTGAACCAGACCACCAGGGACTACGCGCGGCTCAAGCACCGCAAAGCCGGCGAGTACCGTGACGTGCCCCTTCCGGCACGGATCAAGGACACCATCGAGTGGTACGCGGGGAAACACGGCACCGTAGACGGGTACCTTCTCCGCCACCCGAAGGATCCCAGCAAGGCCTTCCCGTACTACGGCCTCGCCAACCGGTGGCGGAGGATCAAGACGGCCGGCCATGTCGACGTCCCCGAGGGGATGGTCATCTACAGCTTCCGCCACTTCTTCGCCTCGAACTGCCTCACCAGCGGTATCCCGATCACCGATGTCGCTGAGTGGATGGGACACAGGAGCCTCGACATCACGTTCAAGATCTACCGGCACCTCATGCCAGGCTCGATCGGCAAGGCCGCCAAAATCCTGGACATGGGGATGGCTGCCTGATGCTCCAAAGGCCCCCGGTCCAAGAAGGACCGGGGGCCTGGGTACGGTCTTGCAATCTCAACGCGAAGATCCCCCAGATCCCTCGTTCGAGCTTCCACTAGCCCAACTTCTGTTGCTTCAGCCACGCTTGAAGGTCGGAGATCTTGAACTGAATCTTCGCGTTGCGGCCGCGCCCAAACTTGTAGGGGACCAGCCCCAGGCTGGGAGCCTCCCTGTACACCCAGGCCACCGACATGTTCAGGTACTCCGCGGTTTCCTTGACGTCCATGAATTGCGTGGGCATACGCCATCCTCCAGCAGTCGCACAATTACGCGACCGAGCGCGGACACTCGGGCAGCGATCAGTGTGATGACGGCATCCGTTTTGGACGGGCCGACTTCAACTGATAACAGGGCAGCCGGCGCTGCAGTCGAACTCGGCGAACTCGATACCTGCGCGTTTACGCGTACGGGGTCCAACGAAGCGGTCCAATGCCCGCACGGATGCCAAAACTCTGTTCACCCAGGAACCCGGTTGACGTGAGGCATTCAGGTGACCACAGAGGGAAGGGGGTCCTTCACGAGCGACGAGGTGACGGCAGCGACCGCGGAGCGTAGAGCACCGTCGTCGCCGATTCCGCCTGGAAAGGTGTCTCAGACCGTGTTTGAGATCTGGCCAGCCCAGGTTGTGTCGACGCGGTTGCCGCGCTCACTGTTGGCAGATGCCTCGGAAGGTCACAAGTCAGCTGAAGCCCAGTTCGGTGAAGGCACAACCCCCGCGTTCGGCATAGGGCAACGCCTGCCGGGATACGAGCCTCGGAGTCTGCCGGAAGTACTGACGGAAGCCGGAGGCCCGGAACTTCAACTCGAACGCGTGGCCTTCGATGTGCCAGAGCGGACAGTGTGCAAAGTTCGGGCGGGCATCGTCCGGCACCAGCCGGTGCACCCTGTCGACCTCCAAGTCCATGGCCAAACCCTTGAAGTCGAGGTCGCCCTCAAGGTCGAAGACATCGTCGAAGACGAGTGTCGCCGGAGAGACCCAGAACGAAAAGTGTTTCGCGGGCGGGACCGGGTGGACCCAGCGGACGATGTAATCAAGGTCAAGGAGAAGACGCGGCAGGATGTCGTTGGTCGGCTGAACGGACAAGCCGTGGATGGTGACGTCATGCCACCCCATATCCTCGAAATCTGCGTCGCTCCAGGTGCTCTTGGAGAGACCTGATTCCTCGTGGCTACCGTTGCCCATGTCCGCATCCAACCAGACACTCCGACGGCAGCAGTCACAGGCCAGGCACGGACGAGAGGGGACGGGGGCCTGGTCGTGAGGCCGGCCCGCGTCGAGCGAGTCGACGGATCATGATGTCGATCATTGCCCAGCGGATCATGGTCTCGGACCGGGCCGGGCTGGCCTCGTAGTCGCGGGCCAGGCGCCGGTGGGAGGTGATCCACGAGAGTGTGCGCTCAACGGCCCACCGCTTCGGCTGGACCTGGAAACCGCGCTGGCCCGGGGCCTTGCGCACGATCTCTAGCTCGCGGCCGAGGACGGTACTGGTCCACTCCACGAGGCGTCCGGCGAAGCCTTGGTCGGCCCAGATCTTCCGCACGCCCGGGTGGTCTAGGCGGGTCCACAGCAACGAACGCTTCGCACCGTCGCGGTCCTGGATGTTCGCTGCGACCACGTGGACCGCCAGAAGCAAGCCGAGGGTGTCCGTGACGACGAACCGCTTGCGGCCCTTCACCTTCTTCCCCGCATCGAACCCTCTGGTCGCCGCGGGCACCGTGTCGGCAGACCGAACCGACTGTGAATCGATCAAGCCGGCGCTCGGCCCGATGTCGCGCCCGACGGCACCGCGCACTTGGTCTCGCAGGGCATCGTGGACCCGCTCGACAGTGCCGTCGTCGTGCCACCAGGTGAAGTACCAGTACACCGTCGGCCAGGGCGGAAAGTCCTTCGGCAGCTGCCGAAGGCACACCCGGTCCGCACCACGTAGAAGATCGCGTCCACGATCCGCCGCCGCGGGTGTTTCTCTCGCCGTCCGCCCTTCGGCCCCGCCCTCGCCGCTGGCAGCAACGGCTCGATCAACACCCACTGCCCATCCGTCAGATCCGACGGATACCCGCCCTCGGAACCACACGCACAAGGCTCAACGACCCCTCCAGCCACGGGATACGGCAGATCTCAAACACGGTCTCAGGCCACCCCGCCTGGCATGCATGACGATATCCGGCATCGCGCCCACTGACCGTTCGGAACTCGGAGAGACGGGCTATGTTGCCGACTTCCGACTCGGAGCTATAACACCCAGTCAGCTTCCTCGCCATCACGTGCCGTCGGATGCCGTGTAGCTCCTGTCGCCATAGAGTCCCTGAAGAGGTCCCAAGTCGAGCCTGCCACGCCAAATTCGCAGCTCACGACCATGACCAAATAAGGCCGACATGAGCGTCAAGTACAAGGAGACGGCCCGGGACGAGCTGGCCGTGAACATCATCGAGCGCTGAGGGGATGGGCCCTGGCCAGCGCGTTCGTGTCCTTCTGCGCTGTCAGGGCCTTCCCTGTTTACGCGGCGGAAACTCCCCGGGACAGACGTGAAAGTCCCCGAAACTCCCCAGGGAACGTCGCTGTTTGCGGGTAGGCAACGGACCTATTCCAGGACCGACGCGGCACTCTTGAGGCCGTCTCAGGGTGTTGAGCGCAGTCGGTGAACGTCAGTGGGACCTACGCATTACGAGGCCCCACAAGATCATCCCGGCCATGCCGCTGAATCCTGTTTCCCCAGTTCAAGAAGGTACGACCCGGTCCCCGCATGCCGCCCAATCCACCCTGTGCCACCCCGTCCGCTCACGCACCGCTCACACACCGCCGACATCCCAAGCAAGAAGGAGGACGGAAATGCTTCTCGATCTCCTCGATGCGGCTCCTCGTCGCCGCGGTGTGCTGCTGTTGGCGCAGGAGCTTCGTCGTTCGAGCTCTGTTGCCAGACGCGCCTGCTCAGGCTGTCGCGTTCTACCAACTCACCCTCGTCGAACCCCCGGGCCTGTCCAGAATCACCGGCATCGACACACTGTGCGGCTTTGCCCTGAGCGGGGTCCCGATGGCGTATCGAGGAGACAGCGGGTCGTCTGCCGAGCCCGACAAGCCACGGGCTTGTAACATCTAATCGCTGAGACGCGAGGGGGAAAAGTGATCGAACTGTCCGATATGATCCGCGAATTGAGGCAGCAGCTCAACACGGCGCTGGCGGACGGAGCTGGCGAGGTAGTTCGGTTCGAACTCGGCCCCGTGGAGATCGAAGCGAATGTAGCCATCAGCCGTGAGGCGGGCGGGGACGCCAAGGTCCGACTGTGGGTCGTCGATGCTGGGGCGAATGGAAAATACGCGCATGCGCAAACACAGCGGATCACGGTCACCCTGGCACCCAAGGCCGTACCGACAGACGGAAGTGCGGCACGACCGGTCCTGATCGCGGGCGGCGAGGTTGACGGCGAGCGCTGATCACGTCCGCGTGCGCGCCGATCGGGGGCTGGTGCCGGAGCGGGTAGCCGAGATCATCGTCGTCCTGCCGGGCAACGGTTCGGGCCGACGAGGCTCGGGCTATCACCTCTCGTCAGGCAAGGTGCTGACCGCAGCCCACGTCATCGAGGGTGCGACGGACGTACGGATACGGTTCCAAGCGGACCGGCCAGACGAGCGCATTGTCGAGGCAACCGTGGAGTGGCAACACGTTGGCATCGACATCGCCGTCCTCAAGCTCTTGGACGACACAGACACGGGCATGACCCCAGTCTCATTCGGTCGGGTCGGCGAACAGGACGCCGTGCTGCGGTGCACCACGCTGGGCTTTCCACGCTTCAAACTCCGTGTGGACGAAGATGGTTCACGCTTCCGCGATGCGGAGCACATACACGCAACCTGTGCGGTCCTCTCCAATCGGCGCGAGGGCACCCTTGACCTCGGAGTCGTCCCGCCTCCCGCTGTTGATCCGGATCCCGAGGTGGACGCCTGGGAAGGGATGTCGGGTGCGGCCGTCTTCAGCAACGGCCACCTCGTCGGCGTCGTCACCCGCCATTACCGAGCCGACGGCCCCGGCCGCATAGCCGCGAGCCGTGTGGACCGCTGGGTCGAGATTCTGCCCGCGATAGAACTAGCTGCGCTTGAGCAGACTCTGGGCTGTGGACTCCACCCTGCTGCCCTGCCCCATGCCGTGCCGGCTACCGGACTCGGCCTGATCCAGGACGCCTATCGCGCCCAACTTGCCGATGTCGCCCCTGAGGAGTTGGAGGACAGGGAATCCGAGCTCCGTGACCTCGTCGCATTCTGCGGCGGCCCAAACCAGTACCTATGGCTCCAGGGTCCACCCTGGGCCGGCAAAACGGCGCTCGCAGCATGGTTCGCACTCCAGGCGCCCCGCGGCGTCATTCCAATCTGGTTCTTCGTCACCGCGCGCTACGCCAGCCAGTCAGACAGCGAGGCGTATACCGGAGCAGTTATCGACCAGCTCGCTGCCGTCGCCGGACGGCAACCGGCAGGCCACAGTTCACCGATCGCCCGTGACGGGGAGCGCAGACTGCTCCTGCGAGAAGCCGCCGAGCGCGTGGCGCAGGACGGAGGCACACTCCTCCTGATCATCGACGGACTCGACGAGGATCAGTCTCTACTACCGGGCGGCAACGGCACGAGCATTGCCTCGCTGTTGCCGGACCGGCTCCCGCCAAACGTCCGTGTCCTAGTGACCAGCCGTACAAGCCCCGGTCTCCCAGCAGATATCAAGGGTGGACATCCGCTGCGTCACTGCTCTGTCGTGAAGCTGTCCGCCACGGAAGCAGCCCAGCACACCGAGTTCGAAGCCAAGTTCGACCTGAATCGGGCACTCTCCGGGGATCAGTTGCAGCGTGATCTCGTCGGTCTGCTCACCGCCGCGCGTGGCACACTCACCGCTGACGACCTGCGTGAACTCACCGGCAAGCAAAGCTATGAGCTGCGTCAACGGCTCGGTAGTGCCTTTGGCCGCATACTGCGCATGCGTGGCGGATTCGAAGATAATGGCGGCGATGCGACTCTCTACATAGCCAGCCGCGGATACCTGTTCGCGCACGAAACCCTCCTCGCCACAGCCCAGAACGAACTCGGGCCGGACATAGGGGCTTACTCGGAACGGCTGAACGCGTGGGCGGAGACGTACGAGCGCCGAGGCTGGCCAGCCAGCACCCCGGCCTACCTTCTCCAGCCGTACGGCCGCTTGCTCGCCTTCCTAGGGGACACGCGCCGTTCTACTAACCTCGCCACGGACGCCCGGCGACGGGACCGGCTGCGAGAGGTGACCGGCAGTGATGCCGCGTGCCTCGCCGAGATCGCGTCGACGAGGCAGATCGTTCAGCGTGCGACCCCGGACGACCTGGGCGCGCTGGCGGCACTTGCGGCCGCTGCGGATCTCGTCGCCCGGCGCAACGAATTGCTCCACCCGGACATCCCGGCGGTCTACGCCCGCCTTGGCCGTACCCGTCACGCCATCGGTCTTGCCCGCAGCGTCTTCCGGTCGATGGACCGCGCCCAAGCGCTGGCGGGCGTGGCTCAAGTCCTGGCCCAAGCGGGCGACCGGCGGGCAGTCAGGCTTGCCGAGGAATCACTGCAACTGACCGAGGCGATCCTGGCGGAGGATCAGGGGATCTACGACGACTCATACGCCCTACTGGCACTGGGTAGGTTGGCCACTGTCCTGGCAACGACAGGCAGTGAAAGCGATGCTGTGCGCCGACTCGGTGAAATGTCCTTGCCGTCCTACGACCTGGGCATCGAAGTGATCGTTGAGGCGGCCGTTGCAACTGCCACAGTGGTCCAGGACCCCGTGCGGGCGGCCGACTTGCTGCGTCAGGCGGAGGAGGCCTCAGAGAGGATCTCGTTCCTACCGAATCGTGTCCGCATTCTGGGCTCCATCGCCAAGGTACGAGTGGCTAGCCCCAGCCATGCGAAACGACTGTACGACGCCGTCCTCACGCTCGCTCTAGAGCACGCAGACGACCCCACGAACGTCCCCGCGTCCGCCGCGGCGGTCCTGCATCAGGTCCGTCCACGCGATGCGGAACGCATGGCCCGACTGGCCATCACACACGCAGGCAAGGTCCTGCGCCATCCCCATACTCTGACCAACTGGTACGAGGCGGTTGGCGCCGTGCGTGCGCTCGCTGCGACGGGTCAGTTGGACGACGCCCAGCTACTTATGGAAGCCCTGCGAGAGTCGGTTCCCTCAGAAGCGCAGGGCCCATGGACCGAAGCATGGCTTTCGATCGCCGAAGGGCGGGCCCGTGAGGGGCAAGTCGTCGCAGCTTGGGATGCCCTTGAGGCTTCCTGGGACGCCGAGGACCACCATGACGAGCGCGACCGCTCCGCTGGCCACGTCGCCGGGCTACTTGCGGCAGCCGGGGCTGCCGAGCAGTTGGAGACCCTGCTGGTCACCGCGGCGGACTCCCGGCAATGGGCTGTTGCCGAAGCGCTTGCCGCACTTGCCGTTCACTTCTCCGCTGACGATCCGGCCCGATCCCTGCGGCTGCTTCACCAGGCCGAGAACCGATGGCATTCGACAGATGGATCAATATTCCAGCATGAGCGCCTCGCCACCTTCGCAGGAGCGCTCGCCGCTGCCGGCTGTCCTGATCAGGCCGAGCGTCTCATCGAGGCCATTGCTCACCCTGACGTGCGTGCCTGGGGGTGCGCTGTCGTAGCCGTAGCCGTCGCGCATGAGGACACTCGCCGGGCGGTGCGGCTCGCCGAACAGGCAGTCGAGGCGGCGCCTGCGATCGATAACTGGCTAGTGCTCGTCAATACGCTGACTGTCGCTGTGCAGGCACTCGCATCTACTGGTGCGGTCGACCGTGCTCTGGAGGTTATTGAACAACTCGCAGAGAAGGTTCAGGGCCACGAGACGAGCGGGCTCTACCTCGCCCGCGCCCGCGCAGAGGCTGCAGCTGGCCTATGGCTGCATGCTCCGGAGACAGCGGGCCAGTTGGTGGATTCCCTGCTCTTGGAGACGCACGACGGTTCCGCGCTGGGATTTGCACGACTTCTCGTCGCTGTGGGCTCCCGTGATCAGAGGCGCAGCGCCCGCGTCAGGAAGGTTCTACATGGCAAGGACGCGGCTGCCTCCGCGAACCGAGGGTACGACGAATGGGCACTGCTGGGCCTGTTGACTGGGACCACAGACCCGGCCGGAGCTCGGAGGCGCATTGACCAAGTGGTGTCGGACTACAACAAGAGCGGGTGGCCATACTCCCGGCCGGGGGCCATGGTGGCTGTCGCATATGCCGCACTCGGTGATCTCGAAACAGCTTGGGCCATTACTCGTCGTATAACAGACGAGGCGGCACGCTCAGAAACATTCGCCGATCTCGCCGCGTATATCGCTTGTGTGCCCGGCGATCCCACCGCTACCCCGTTGTTCAGAGACCACGGACCCTCCCGCTCGACTCTCCGACGCCTCGTTACGCTCCTCTTCCCACGCGCATCCGGCCCGGGCTTCCCGCACGCGAGGGCCCTCCTCGCGGAGGCCCTCACCCCGGACGGCTGGCATCATGCCACCCCCGTTCTCGCTTCGGTCGACCACGCAGCCTTCCTCCGCGTACGGAATGTCATCTTCGCGCACCTGGGCCTGCCCTAGCCACGGAAGCTGTGGGGCAACGATTCCAGTACGGGGGCACGCGAGGGGGTCGGCCCTGGATGGCAACTGCTTGGCAGGAGGGGTCGCCTAGGCACACGTGGCCCTGCAAGATCGTGACGGGTGGTGCCGTAGTTGCACGCGGTCTGCTTGGCCTGCTTGCCGGCGCGGATCAGCGCGATGGCACGCGCCCGGAACTCTGGCGGATAGGGACGAGGCATGACTGCCAGCCTTTCGTGAAGGGCTGGCAGCTAGCCACCAGAGCTGGAACCCAGGATGTGGGGCAGGTCAAGATGTCACCCGATCGTGCAGCAGACCCCTCCCGTCTGGAGCAGCGGCTGGCCAACCTCTCCCCCACGTTCACGACGGCGCAGGCACGTCAGCCGCTACTCTCTTTTCCCCCGCGACCTGGCGTCCTTGGCGGCGGAGGGGGAGATAGACGAACTGCCCCGTGGGGTGCCCTCGGCGAGCAGACGCACCGGAGGCCGCGCACGCAGATCTGCTCGCCGTATGCGCGGACTCCTCGCGTTGTCGGATGCGGCGAGTCCGCCCTGGCCCTGCACGAGCTGATCGACAACATCCCCACAACAGTAGATTGTCCGTTCGATCACATCGGCCACCCACAGGGTGTGGCGGCGGTCGTCGTGCACATCGCCTTATGAGACTGGTTGCCAGGGCAGTCGAACCAAGGGGCCGTCCGCTGAGTGCATCAGGTTGATGAAGTGATCGACGAGACTGGCGACGGCGCTGGGGTCGCGGATGACAGCGCCTATCTCCAGGTTGTCGCTGTATGCGTTGTCGGTGAGGTTGGCGCTGCCCAGCAGAGCGGTGTTCCGGTCGGCGGCAATGACCTTGGCGTGCATGCTGCCGCGTCGGCCGCCGGGACCGTGCCGCTCATCGTTCGCCCACTGCCACAGGTGCACCTCAGGGTGGAAGCGCAGTTCGTGGAAGGCGGTGCGCCCGTCGCCGTCTCCGTGCAGCCTTCCGCCGGAAGCGCGGGCGGTCTCCAGGACCAGATCCACGGTAACGCCGCGGTCTGCCGCTGCTCTGATCTCACTGACGATCTCCTGGATGCCGAACGCGGCGTAGCTGGTGATCAGGAGCGTGGCGCTGGCAGCCCGGATCACCTGGATTGCGACGGATGCGGTGAGCCTGACCGACACCGCGTCGCTCACCGGTCCTGAGACGGCGATTTGGACGTGATGGGTGACGAGGTCCTGCTCGTATCGATTGCCCGCGGCTTCGAGGGCCAGGGCCAGAGCGGATCCTGGCGGTTGGGGATCGGTGGATCGCCATGCGGACAGCAGCAGGCCGGCGCGCGGTCCGAGCCCGACGCCTGGGTGCGCGGCGATGAGGAGGGATTCCGTGCGTCTGTCGGGGGCAGGCACCGTGCGCAGGATGCTGATCCAGGCAGCGAGGTGCGTCGCGGGGAGAGTGGCGACGAGTCCGGAAAGTACTTCGGGCAGGCTGGGCGCGGTCTCGGGGGCGTTGTGGCCGGTCATGCCGTGAAGAACCCACCTGGTCGGCCGCTGAATGTTTCTACGAGCAACTCGCGATCCAGGAAGTGGTTGCCCCGTTCGCAGGACGTTTCCGCGGCGAACAGGCAGGCGTGGCAGGCGGCACCGTGCAGGCGGCCGTGGGCAACCGGGTCGTGGTCGGCGCACAGGGGATCCGAGCCGCACAGCCGCGCGGCTTCGAGCGCTTGGTCGATCAACGTACCGAGTCGGTGCTGTCCGCCGAGGCTGACCAACCCGCCGAGGGTGCCCTCGCTGTCAGGGGCTGCGGTGTACAGCAGGATCCCGGCCATCGGATCCGCGCCGGAGCGCGCGTAGATCCGTTCACCGATTCCGGAGGCGCCGTACCCGCACTCAAGGGCGAACTCTCGGATCAGGACGTGGGAGAAGGTGTGTAGCAGCACATAGCGAATGCCTGGCCACTCCGCGTCGGTGCGGCGCTGGGCACACCATTTCTCGTGTGCCTTCATCAGGGTTCTGGTGCGTCGGATGACGTTCGGGTCCTGTTCCCAGGCGGCGACTCGCTTCTCGTCGAAGCGCAGGAAGATCCCCTCGCCGCGGGTTTCTGCGCATGGCAGCCAGATCGGCGGGGAGCTGGACAGGGGCGCACGGTTCTCCTCCAGGGCCTCGCCTCCGCTGGTCGCGGAGCCCCATTCGGGAGCGTCGATCCGGCTGAATCCGTACAGTGCGGATACTTCGCGCAGGCGCTTGACCAGACGCACCTGGCCGAGCCAGCTGCGGTGTGCGGCCGGGACGGGCTCGTTGCTGACGCTGAAGTCGGGGTGGTTCTGCGGGCTGCCGATGAAGGCGAGCCATTCCGGTCCGGCGATGTCCAGGGCGTCGGTGTCTTCGGCGGCGCTGGACTGGTTCTCGCCCTGACGCCGGGTGATAGCGTCCAACACCTCGTCTGCGCCGAAGCGTTCAAGTTCTGGCCACATCACCTGAGTGGGCAGGACCAGGCGCGCGGTTTCGCGGGGCAGCTGCGCCACCACCCGCAGTCCGGCCCAGTGTTCGGCCACGGCGCTGTCCACCGGATTGTCGGCGTGCGGGATGGAGAAAACCCGCAGCTGCATGGCGAACCAGCCGTTAGTCGCGCCCAGCGCCATGGTCCGGGTCTGTTCGGTGCAGGGTTCGAAGGTTCCCAGGTGCGGGTGCCGGCCCCGGCAGGCCGGGAGTACCTGCTCGCTGCGGGTACCGATTGCCTCGGCCATGGACCGGGCTTTCACCTCGCAGGAGCATTCGACGAAGATGTTCGCCGCCTCGCCGGTGGTGCCGCGCTCGACGAGCTTCAGGGTGTGGTCCGTCCCATACGGTGCCCCGCGGTGAACGAAGTACATCCACGGGAAGTCGTCCACATGTCCGGCCGGGCAGGCGGAGACGAACCTGGCCGGCACCGCGGTCGGCCGTTTGCGGCCTGTCTCACGGCAGGAGTGGACGAAGCGGGTCTGGTCGGGTGCGACGCTGTTGGGCAGCAGGTGAAAGAGTCCGGAGTCGGCCGGGGCGAGCCGGTTGCACCGGTTGTCAGTGCAACGTAGCCAGCCCGGGAACACCGCGACCGGCACGCCGATCCGGGACCATGCACCGGTAAAATCGTTCGGGTCCTCCGGCGTGTACGGCGGCATCCGCAGGTTCTGCACCTGGGCGCCGAGCTTGCTGCGCACCGCGGCCAGGAGCCGTTCCTCCGGCACGATCGCGGCCTTCTCCAGCTCCCACTCGTCGAGCCCGAGGATCATCACCGAGAGGTTCGGGAGGTCTGCGACCGCGCCGACGCCGTAGGTGTGCAGCAGTTGGCTGGGCCTCAGCTCCCCAACCCGCAGGTCGGTCGCCGAGCGTGCACCGTCTGCGGTGATGGTCATGAGAGGTCCCCTTCGTGTCCGGCGCCGTCGGCGTCCGGGTTCGGGCGCGGGAGGAATGGGTGCTGCTCGTGGTCGTCGGCGTTACCCGGAGCGGTCCGCAGCACCAGCCGGATGCCCGGCTCGACTTCGCGCAGCGAAGTCGGACAGGTCGTGCGCTTCCACGGGCCCGAATCCGGGCTGTGGAGCAGGCCGACGATATCGTCGGCCTTGCCCTTGGCGTCGAAGGCGAGTCGGGCGGCGGGGCGGCGCTGTTCGCGCGCCCACAGATCCAGGATGCTGTCCAGCTCCTCGCGTACCCGGGACGCGACGGCCCGGTCGGTGGCGACCTCGCCCGCGCGGCGTTCCAGGTAGCGGACGATATGGTCGGCCTTGCTGCTGTGTGTATCGAAGGTCTGCGCGCCAAGGTTGCCGTTGTCGCCGGCCTCCAGGTTACGGGCCAGCGCCACCAGTACCCCGGTCAGGCCGCGGTCTATGGCCCGTTCCGCGAACGGGGTCACCGAGAGCGCTTCGACATGTCGGTACACGGTGGCGTGGAAGTGTTCGAAGGTCTCGTAGTGGGACAGGTCGCGCGGACGGGCCCAGTTGAACACAGTGAAAACGAGGCCGGGTGCGGCGCGGCCAACACGACTGGTGGCCTGGATGTACTCGGCGGTGGATTTGGGCTGGTTGGCAACGACCATGACGCCGAGTCGGGAGACGTCGACCCCGACGGCAATCATGTTGGTGGCCAGAAGCACGTCGATCGGCGTCAGTTTGTTCGCCCGGGGGAAGGTGTACTCCAGTTGCTGGAGGATGTCCGGGATCTTCTCCGAAGTTAGGCGCGAGGTGAGTTCCTCAAGCCGCAGGTCGTAGCGCCGTGACAGGCCGCGTTCGTTGATCCGCTCCAGTCGGGTGGAGACATCGTCCTCGACGGATAGACGCATGCCGCCCAGATCACGCAGGCTGTTGAAGTAGCCAACGAGAGTCATATAAGGATCGGTCACCGGGTTGTGCCCGTACTTCTTGTGCACGGTCTGTGCTGCCGCGAGCACCGCGACGTACACCCGGATCATCGTGGACTTCGTGCGCACCCCCTGGGCGCAGATCCCGATATAGCGGCGGCCGGGATGCGAGTTAGTAGACCGCTGCCTGGCGAAGAAGCTGTCAGCGATCTCCAGGCCTTGCGGTGGGAAGACCTCAGTGCGCCGGTCGAACAGGGCATGAATCTGCCGCTCGGCGCGCCGCACGGTGGCCGTCGAGGCGATCACCTTCGGCCGCGCCGTCTTGCCCGGCGCGTACTCCCAGGTGGCAAGACGGTCCACGGCGGCCTCGTACAGACCGGTCAGCGAGCCGAGCGGACCGGAGATCAGGTGGAGTTCGTCCTGCACGATCAGGTCTGGGGGACGCACCGGCCTGGCCGCGGTGAGCGTCGCGGCGCGATAGCGTCCTTCCGCGAGATGGCTGGTGGCTTCCCAGTCTTCCTCGGCGATCTGTGCGGTGACATAACCGTGTCGGGAGCAGTGCCGCGACGCACGTCCGAACAGAGCCTGTGTGCGCCCGTTCCAGGTGAGCTGCGCGAACTTGTCGACGGTCGCGATCACCAGGCTCGGCAGCAGCCGATAGATCTCTTCGTCGACGACGACGACCGGCAGGCCCTCCCCGTTCGGGTCGCCGCCGCCGAAGGGGCAACCGAACAGCTCAGGGCAACGCAGGAAGGTGCGGCGAAGGGTCTTGTCGACATCGACGTCCCGGCCCTTCTCGATCTTCGTTCCGCACCATGGGCAGCTGGTGAGCTGATAGGGGGTGCCGGAGTTCTGATGGGGCTTCCCGCTCGCCCGCCGGACGTCCTTGACCCAGTCCATGGCCTTGTCGGTCGTGTTCGGGGACACCTTCCCCCCGACCCACAGGCCGATCCGAAACGGTTCCTCACCCCACCGTTCCTCGTCCCTGCGGCGCAGGACCTCGCACGCGCAGATCAGCGCGGTGGCACGTTGGAACTGCTGGATCGTCAGCAGCCGCAGGGTGTAGCGCATCAGGACCGCGACCCCGTGGCCCGCGTCGAGACCGCCGAGGTCCGGCCGCAGCCTGCGGATGGCGAGGGTGTAGGCGGTCAGGCCGAGGTACGCCTCGGTCTTGCCGCCACCGGTGGGGAACCACAGCAGGTCCGCCATCGCATCGGCTCCCGTGGCGCGCTCCGGGTGCGCCGGATCGGTCAGCGCGGGAAGGTTCAGCAACAGGAACGCGAGCTGAAACGGACGCCAGGAGCGGTTGACCGGCTTGTCCTCGTCGCGGAACACCGCGTCGGGGTCACGGGATCCGTCACGACGTCGGGCGGCGGCAACCCGTGTATGGACACGCTGCAAGTGCATCGCGCTGTTCGCGAAGCGGAACGCGGCAAGGGCGTCCGGGTCACCGAGCACCAGCTCGATCCCCGCCTCGATCCGGTCAGCCGCCCGCTTCGCCTCGGTCAGCGCCTCCCTGGCCTGATCCGAGTACTCGTCGAGATACTGGCCGTCCTGCCCGATCCGCGCCTCGGCCCGCTCGATCCACGTCCGATAGCCAGCCACCAGTGGCACCAGCCCCGCCCGCAGTCGTTGCGGCTCGCACTCGCCGAGTTCCTTCATGTCGACCAACAGGTCCACCAGCTCCGGCAGGTCCGGATCGCTGTCGAACGACGGCGCGTCGGTCTGCGCGATGTCGTACTCCGGCGCGGCCTTCGTCCGAACCGCGACAGCTCTCATCGGGTCGCCGCCACTGGCCGTCGCGCCCACCCCGGTCCCGTGCCCCACCGCGAACTCTGGGCTGAACCGATAGGCCATCGCCAATCGCCGCTGCTCGCCCTGATCAACGGCATCGCCGCCGGATCCGGGCTCATGCCGGGGCAGGAATACCGCCGCGCCGTCCGCGCCGGCCGCCGACAGCTCAGCCTGGAACACCCAGTGCAGCGCGGAGTTGGAGTCAGTCTCGGTCGCGTTGACCAGGAACAGCGTGACCAGCCAGTCGTCATGGAAACGCCTCACCCGCCCGCGCAGCACCACCTTCTCGTCCTCGGTATCGAGCACCAGCGCCTCCACCAAGCCCTCGACCAGCTTGACCGGAACGCAGTCGCCGTGGGGCACGCGCCGCCAGATCAGCTTCTCGATGCTCGGATCCGTCGAATGCGAGCGGACATAGCGCGCCCATCGCCCGGTCACCTCCAGACGGTCGGCGTCTCCGCGCACTCGCGCGGTGAAACCGATCGACGACGGAGCCAGGCTCGGCACGTTCGGCGCGTCCGCGTCCGGCGAGCCTTCGTCCGCCCCCGGCAGCTCGCTGTCGCCGAGCGAGGCATCCAGCTCCTCCGGCACGATCGTGGTGCCGTTCGGTGCAAGCCGCCCTAGCACGTACCAGTCCGTCGGGGAGTCAGCGACCTCCTCCAGGTCGCCGCCCACCGGTCCGAGCAGGTCCAGCACTACGAGCTCGGCCAGCTCGTCACGTACCTCACCTGGGGACGGGGCGGTCAGGACCGGGCTGTTCGACGTCGCGGACGGCAACTTATCGCTCATGGGGCACAACGATAGGACGAGGCACTGACAGCGCAGGCAGATCGCGGCCAATACGGATTGCAGGTGGCCTCCGGGGGCTGACAACCCCTACCAGAGCACATCGCCGGGGTCGTCGGTCGCTTTCGGAGCGACGGCCTTCCTGGGCTTGGCGGAGCTCCTCTTGTTGTGGAGGCCACGGCGGACCTCGTCTTCATAGAGGGCATGGTTGAGTTCGAGGAGACGGTCGTTCATCTCGATCTGGACATCCGGGTCCACGGTCCAACGCAGGCCGTGGACGGTCTTATGGAAGCCATGGTTCAGGACGAGCGGCATCCAGCCGAACCGTGCCGCGAGCGGATGGGCAAGGTAGGACTCAGCGACCGCCTCATCGATCTCTACATGAATCTCACGCAGACGCTGAATATCGGAGTCGAGGTTCGCCGGGCTGTGAACCTCGTTGTAGAGGTCGGTCATGCCCAGCTGCGGTGTCCGCGATAGCTGGACATGACGACGGTAGACGTCCAGGTCATCACCGGCGGTACGAATACGCGGGGTGAGATCTGGCTGCGGAAACGTGTCGAAGCCGTCGGAGGGAGTGTAGCGAGGGTCTGATTTCATCGTCGACTCGCCCTTGACGGTCCACCAGTTAAAGTGCCAAGTGCTGGTCAGGAGTGCAAGCATGGCAGCCACGTCAGGCGTATAGAAAGCAAACAGGGTGTTATTGAACACGTGACCATTCGGAATGATTGCAGGCAACCCGAATTTGCTAGGCGTTCCAATGACCAGGACCCGTTCATGGTCAGCGATAGCGTCGCGCATCGCCTTTCGCTTGTCACCGTATTGCCACCAGCGTTGCGGAAGCGGCTTGCGGCGAACATACTCACCGTTACTCTTGAGTTCCTGCCGCCAAGGCTTGACGTCACGGGCAACAATAGTGAGCGGGCCAGGATATCGCTCTGCCTCTTCGAGCGACATATCGAAGAAATCAATAGCCCAGCGACCAGCCAGTGATTGTGGATCATTATTCACGTCGTCATTGATCAAGAATGGGCGAATCACATCACGATTTCGCCGGTCAGCGGCAATCAGGGCTTCCCCCTCGGCCGCTTCGAGCACGAACCCTGCACCAACCAGAATGCACCCCTGCGAATACTGCCCAGAAAACATCTTGAGTTCATGGGGCTCGCCAACCACTCGGGATGGTCGAGTCAGAGTCGAGTCGACCTTTGATACGCCGACACCTTCGAGGATTACCTGATCTCCGAGATCATCATTTCTCAACCAAATCAACGAGACGAAAACACTTGCTCCGCCAACCCACGGTCGAGATTTAGTCGCGCGGAAAATCTCCCAACCATTCGCCATTGCTCGTGCGATTCCAACCTCTCGAGAATCCCCTTGGGCAATAGTATTACTCGCAATGATCGCCACGCGTCGCTTAGTTGCAAGTTGAGAGTTCCTTAGAAGAAAATAGGCGCATAGGTCCGCCCTCCCGCCCGCCGTCAAACCATTTGCGATCACCTGCCCAATATAACTCAAGCAATCGATACCGATCCGGCCACGAATATCCATTGCAGCCGAAAACGGCGGGTTTCCCACTACGGCGTCGAAACGGTGATCACCTCGCGTGAGGTCGGCAACGATCTCGGGGAATTCGAGTGGCCAGTGCAGCGGACGTAGTGGGGACGTGCGCGGTCCACCGCTGGGGCCGAGGAGCCAGCCATCGACGATGGCGCGGGCCTCGGCCGCTGCGGCCTGGTCTCCCAGCAGCGCCTTCTCGACGAGATCGGCGATGGAAGCGAGCCGGTTGCCGTACGCGTCCTCGGACTTAGTGATCGCGGTGGATAGTTTCGCCGCGACCACAGCGTCCGCAGCGAGGCGGAGCTGTTCCGTCAGTGCTTCGGCCTTAGCGAGCTTCGCAGCCTTCGCCTGAGCGTCTCGGATGTCCATGACCTCGTGCTGCTCGATGTCACGACGCAGTTCCGCAGCCTGGGCGAGCAGCGGGCCAGTGATCTTGTCGATTTCGCCGCTAAGACGGGCGTTGAGGCGATGGCCTTCACTCGGGGTGAGGTGGAAGGCTTCGATCTGGTCCGCAGTCAGGCAGCCGATGAGGGAGTCGCCGCAGCGCAACGCATGGTCGACGAAGTTGAACGGACGACCCTTCGCCAGGGTGACCAACCACAGCGAGAGTTTGGCGAGTTCCACCGCCATCTCATCGATGTCGACACCGTATAGACAACGGTCGGCGACCATGCGACGGGCTTCGAGGAGTGTCGCGTCGCGGTCCTCGCGATGCTCGCCGAGACGAGCGCTGACTGCGTCCGGCAGCCCATCGCGGTCCCATGCCTCAACGACCCGCTCCGCCAGGTACCGGCAAGCCGAGACCAGGAACGCGCCGGAGCCCATCGCGGGGTCCAGGATCTTGAGGGCCAGGAGTTCCGAGGCCGGACGCACTCGCCATTCGGGCGGCTGGATTCCATCGGCGGGTCGCGGAATACCGTCCGGGGAGCCAGGTGAGAAGCACAGCGGGTCGAGGGTGTGCAGGACAATCTCTTCGGCGAGGGCGCGCGGTGTGTAGTGAGTGCCGGAGTCGCGCCGATCGCCGACCTGGGTGACGATGACCGTCCCAGCGGGGTGGACAATCGGCTCACCGCGCAGGTCGGGCCGCAGCAGTCCAAAGAACGGCAGGACGCGGGCGGCGAGTTCGGAGTCGTTGTCGCATGCGGCGTCGAGCTTCCCGATCTCCTCTCCGGTTGGGACAGTTGCCAGTGCGGAGGCGAATTGCTTTGCAGTCAAGCCGACGAGCTTGGCTGCTTCAGCTTGCAAGCGATCGGCAGCGTGCCATGCTTCAAGGTCAGCGAGCTTGGCGTCAGCACCGGCCTTACCTTTGAGCCCGAGGCGTGTCTCGTCGAGCCGAATGGCGGAGTGTTCGAGCAAACCCTCGTAGACATGGCCGATCTGTTCGACGTCGAGGCCCTTGTAGGACAGGCGCTCCGTCGAGGTGACCTTGCCTGCCGGTGTGGTGCGCTTGAGCTTGATCAGCGCGTCGAGCATGGCGAAGACGACGCGGTCGGTGACCTTCAAGCGCTCCAGCCAGGCAAACCGCTTCGGGTCGAACAGCGATCCACCGTATGCAGGGATCCACATGTCCGGGTGCCGAGCCCCGCCGTGGACGGCTCGGAAGGTGGCGAGGAGCGTTGGCCAGGCAGCCTTCCAGCGGTCAGCAATGTCGGCATCGTCCTGGTCGAGGCGGTCGTAGAGCCTCGTGACTGAGTACGAGTCGGCGTACAGCTCGTCATCGGCCGGGAGCAGGTTCTGTTCCTCTGCGTAGAGGAGGAAGACGATGCGCATCATGACGGTCAGAGCGGCGCGGTAGACGGTACGCGGGGCGACGCCTTCCAGCACGGTGCCGTCGGCCTCGCGGTCGAGGCGGGAGAGTTCCGCGACGAGGAGTTCGACGGCTGCGCGGACCTGCTTGCCGAGGGTCTTAGTGACGGCGGTGGTGTCGTCGGCTGTGCGTGTGAACAGGGCGGCGAGGGAGTCGGTGTCCTTGCCCTCGCGGTCCTTGGGCGCGATCGCGGCGCAGCGGACACCGAGCAGGGAGGTGAAGGCGCGCAGGAGCAGCGGTTCTTCGAACCAGATGTCGGCGTCGAAGACCGCCACCGAGGTCGGCGCTTTGGGACGGGCGTGGACGAGGACCCACAGGGTGCCGTTGGTGAGCAGCGCAAGGGGGACCGCACGGCGCCGGCACAGTTCGGCAGCCTGCTCGGCCAGCGACGGGAGGCCTTTCATTGCGCGGGTGAGGGGTTCGCCCCAGGGACGGCGGTAGATCAGGGCGCGTTCGGCCGCGCCGGGCAGGCCGGTGGTCGGGTCGGGCGGACCCATCAGCAGTGCGTCGGGGGCCGCGCCAGGGTAGTCGGTCAGTTCGCGGGGAAGCATCGAGCCTTGGCGCAGCGCCTGACTCCGGTAGCCGAGCAGTTCTTCCAGGACCAGGTGCTGCCATGCGCTGCACAGCGTCGTCGGTTCGGCTTGGAGTTCGACCCACGCCTGCCGCAGGCGCGCGCGCAGTGGAGTGTCGACAACGTCAAGGCCCCCGGAAAACGCTTCCGTGAGGATCTTCGCGGTGAGGAACGGCCCGTCTGGGCGCAGGAGGTTGAGCCACTCGGCGTGCTGCTCGATCGGGGTCTGCTGCTCCGTTTTCGGGAGGCGGGTGCGCGTCGGCATCAGTGACCTGCCTGGTGTGAGGGAGCGGTTACGGTGAGGGAGGCGGGGACGAGGAAGGTGACCGCCACAGGGAAGCGCCGGGCGACCGGGTCTGCGTACCGGTGGCGCAGGGCCGCTGCCTCGGACACGAGCTGTTCAGGAACGGCGGCGAGGCGTGCTTCCAGTTCCGTGTGGTCCTTCTTGAGCTGTTCGCGTTCAGGATCGGGTGCCAGCAGGGAGTCCTGATGCCAGATCGGGTTGGAGTTCAGGGAATCCCGGATGTTGCGTTCCAGTTCGGTCAGTACCGACTCCATCGCCTTGACGTCGTCTTCGCAGCGCTTGTCCAGAACTTTGCGCTGCTTGCGCGCGATCTTGTTGGACTCGGTCTGCAGCGCCTTGCCGAGCGGGATCTCCAGTGCGCCCCACAGCGCGGTGAGTCGGTCAAGGAATTCGGGCGGTGGCGCGTCCTGCGACGCGGCGGCGAGCCACTGTTCCAGGGCTTCCGGACTCTTCTCCACGGCCAGTTTGCCGTGTTCGATCGATCCTCCGGCCAGGGCGATCTGCTCGTGCAGTCGCACTCCGCGGTTCCCCGTGAGTACGACGCGGCCATGTGCGATCACTGCCGGGGTGCGCAGCAGATCGCCGGGGACGATCCGGGCGGTGACGCGGGTCAGATGCGCGCCGTGCTCGCCCTGGGACCACAGTTCGGCGCGCAGCAGACGCAGGCACAAGTCGACCAGGCGGTGGTTCAGGTGCAGCAGCACGACGTCGGTGCGTCCGGCGTAGTCCTGGTCGAAGGTGACGGGACGTTCCTTGCCGCTGACCGGGTGCCGCAGACCGTCGTTGCGTGCCTGCGCCCAGCCCTCCTTCAGTTCCGGAAGCTTGAAGCAGCGTGCGTTGACGCCCTTGGGTGACGGAGTCTCGATCAGATCCTTCTTGTGGGCCAGGCGGAGCGCGGTGCGTACGACGCGCTCGATCGTGTCCGGGTTCAGGTTCAGCTCCGTGCGAGTCCGGGTGAGCTGTTCCTGGGCCTGCTGGAGATCATGCGCAAGATTCCGTTCGATCTTCAGCACGGCCTTGCCGGCAAGGCTTTGGATCTCCCTGTCCGTGCTCTGCCAACTGGAACGCTTACCGAGCATTTTTTGCTCAACCTGGCTGGCGATCACTTCTCCGGCGCTGCCGAGGTCGGTGCGGATCTGCTCGACTTTGCGCACCGCGACGCCGAGGAAGGCCATCGCGTCCTCCAAGGTGCCCTCGGTGAACCCGCTGTCCTCCTCGCGCTGCCGGTCCCAGCCCTGGGGCACGAAGTGGACGATCTCGACCTTCGCCGCGGTCTGTCCGTGCCTGTCCACTCGACCATTGCGCTGCTCAAGGCGGTTGGGGTTCCACGGGATTTCCCAGTGCAGGACCCGGTTGCAGTGGTTCTGCAGGTTGATGCCCTCGCTCGCAGAGTCGGTGGCGAGCAGGATACGCATCGGGTCGACATCGGGGTCGTCCTGGAAGACGTTCTTGACGCGCTCGCGTTCATCGCGGTCCTGACCGCCGTAGAGCTGGGCAATCGCCTCGTTCGGCACACCGGCGCCGATGAGCCGTTCGTGCAGCCAGCGCTGGGTGTCGCGGTATTCGGTGAACACGATGACCCGCTTGCCGTCCCAGCTGCCGGTCGCCCCATCGGTTCCGTTTCGCTGCACGATGCCGCGCAACCAGCCAAGGAAGGAGGTGAACTTGCCGTCGGCCTTCTCCGAGTTGCGGTCCCCCCAGTCCCGCAGGTCCTCCAGCAGCTTCTGCTCGGCCGGGGTAAGCGGCGGGGCGAACCGACGAGCTGTGGCAAGGGCCTCCTGTGCTGTCTCCGCGAAGGCGGCGTCGTCCTCAGCCGTCTCGTCCAACTGCCCGATCATCTTGGCGAGGACCTTCTCCGCCACCGTGTACGCACCGCGGTCGTAATCCCGCTCGGCCTCGTTGTGCCGCTCCCGGGCGAGCATCGTCTTCAGATGGGTATCCACCGTATTAGCGAAAGCCTTCGGGCTGGACAGGAAGCGGCGCTTGAGCAGTGTGACGACAAAGTCGGCAGCCCGGCTCGGCGCGGCACCCTTCAGCGTCAGCTGGCCAGAGATCGTCTCGCGGCGGGACTGCGCGTACTGGTCGAGTTTCGCGTAGGCGTCCTGGGTGGCGGCGTCGTAGACGACCTCTAGGGGATGATCCAGATCGCGTTCTGGGAAGCGCGGGCTACCGTCCCACCTCGGCGGCAGATCCCGCTTCAGTCGCCGCACCATCACCTGCGCCTTGGCCTCTTCCGAAGGCTCCAGGGTGCGGGCGAAGCGGTGTCCGTCCAACAAGGCCAGCAGGGCGGTGAACGATTCCAGGTAGCCGTTGTGCGGCGTCGCCGACAGGAAGAGCCGGTGCTCGGTGTGCGGGGCCAACGTCTTGATCGCGTCAGTGCGCTGTGAGTCGACCGCGTACTTCCCGGACCCCGAAGGTGCACAGGTGTGCACCTCGTCGACGACGAGGAGATCGAAAGCGCGCGGATACTGGGGCGCCGGCGGCAGGATCGAACGCAACAGCGCCATGGGCCGCTCCCGCTTGAGCCAGTCAATCGAGACGATCAAACGCGGATAGTGCTTCCACGGGTTCTCGTACGGCCCGCGAGACCTGCGCAGCTCCTTCAGGAGCTCCGCATCCACGATCTTGAAACCCAGGCCGAATTTGTCGCGCATCTCATCGCGCCACTGCAGGGTGAGCGAAGCCGGGCACACGATCAGCATCGTCCGCGCCCGGTGCCGCAACATCAATTCCTGCATCACCAAGCCCGCCTCGATGGTCTTACCGAGACCGACGTCGTCCGCGATCAGCAGGTTCGTACGCGGCATCTGCAGCGCCCGCACCACTGGGTCGAGCTGGTAGTCCTCCGGCTTCACACCCGAGCGGAACGGGGCCTGCAGCAGTGTCTTGTCCGCCGTGGCCACCGAGCCCCAGCGCACCGCATCGAGGAAGGCGTCCAACTTCGCCGGGTCATCGAACCCACTCACAGGAGAGGGCAGGGCGTGCTGCTCACGGGTGGTAGCGCCGGGCTCAAGCTCCCACAGGACGCGCAACTCCTCGTCACCGGAGTCGCCATCCACCGAAACGAGGGAGACCAGGTGCTGCACCTCAGCAAGCATTGGCCTTCCAGGCTCCTCGACCGCGATCGAGGAACGCTCCACCGCAGTGGCTACCCAATTACGGTTACGTACCGTAACCAACTGGCCGACGGTCGGTACCGTCTTGTCCTGGACGAATTGGTCCGCCTCGTCGACCTCTTCGATGCCCACCCGCGTCAACTTCCACTCCCGGATCGCCTGTCGTTCCGTGCATCCTGGCACGAGCCCGAGTCCTGCCCGAGATCCATGTCACCAGTTGCATCCCACCCTGGCAGAAGGCGCCCTGCTCGCCGATGGCGATCCGCAGCCGGTCGACGAGGGCGGCGGCGCCGAGCCCGTCGCTGAATAACTCCATGTCCCGGTATCCGGCCCGGGAACCCAGAGCCGGCACCTGCAGCCATGGCTCGGGTCGCGCGCCTCGGCTGGAGCCCGGGCTCCAGCTCGTCAGTGAACGTCGGCCAGCACTCCCCGGTGGACAGGTCGAGCTGTCCCCGGCCTCAGCCAGGTCACCCTCATTATCCACCGATATGGGGCGTCGAGGAGGGATCGCCGCGTCTCCCGTGACCTTGCGCAGCCGATCCGCCAGCGCCGCATCGCCCCGGAAGCCGCGCTCCTGGAGTTCACGGAGAAACAAGGCCCCCATCTCCGCGGCTCCTGGCAGTCCTCGCGCTGTAGCCTCAGCCACCCCGTCGCCGACCAGCTGCAACACCTCACGCACGGGGCCACGGTACAACGCGGCAAACAGCGCCGCCCCGTCCTGGGCGTGGAGCGCGCCGCGCACGGCCCGCAGCCCGTCCTCGTCCCATCCCTCAGCCACGACCCCGGCTGTAGCGCGCACCACCGAGGACGTACGACGGCGAGACCTACAGATTTCCCACCGCCCGACTCCGTACCACTGCCGGTCTCATCCGGCGCCTACGAAGAGCCGTCTGCATTACGCAGTCTCGGGCTTCCTGAACCGTCTTGTCCCTCGTTCCGGTGAGCAGAATCCTTCAGTCGTGCGACAGGTCGCCGCCTTGAGGTTCATGCTGACCTTGCTGTATCCCAAACCGGCCTGATCCGACGCTGTACGCATCTTTGGAGACAGAGCACGTGGCACATCAAGTGTCCCTGGAGACCCACGATGTGGTCGAGGGCGTTGTCGATCACCTGCTGCACATCAGCTACGACGAGCGCACGGTGCTCCGGCTCACCACCACGACTGGCGACGAGGAGACCATCACCGCACTCGGCAAGGCACTCTTCGGCGTGCAGCCGGGTGAGAGCCTGCGCCTGCACGGCACGTGGACCCAGCACCCTCGTCACGGCAGACAGTTCACGGTCGGGCAGTGCGAACGGACCATGCCCGCGGACGAACGGGCGATTCGCCTCTATCTCGCCTCCGGCATGATCCGCGGCATCGGCCCGGTCCTCGCCTCCGCGATCGTGGACACGTTCGGCGCACAGACGCTGAAGGTCATCGACACCGAGCCGCAGCTGCTGCTGAACGTGCACAACATCGGCACGATCCGGCTCGGCCGGATCACAGCAGCTTGGCAGGAACAGAAGGCCATCGCCGAGATCATGCTGTTCCTGCAAACCCTGAGAATCACCCCGGGTCTCGCGGTGAAGATCTACACCGCCTACGCCGACACCGACGACGATCCCATCGACGTCGTGCGCCACACCCCTTACCGGCTGTGCCGCGACGTACATGGCGTCGGGTTCCACAACGCCGACAAGATCGCGCTCGCCGTGGGCGTACCCAAGCACAGCGACGAACGTCTCCAAGCCGCACTGCTCCACGAACTCGACCAGGCCGGCGGCCAGGGCCACTGCCACCTGCCCGTACACGTACTGATCACCCGCACCCGCCACCTGCTGTCCGACGACGACCCGGCCACCGCCGAAATCATCGATGACGCGGTCCTGCGCCACGCTATGGAGATGCTGCGCGGGCAGGGCGAGCTGGTCACCGAGACGCTGCCACTGCCCGTGATGGACGGCACCGACACGACGGCGGACACCGAAATCGCCCAGCTCACGCGCTGGCACCGCGACGAGACCCAGCTCGCCTGGCACACACGACGCCTACTCGGCTCCTCGCCCGCACTCGCCGAACTCGCCCCGTGGAAAGAGCGGTTGACCACACTCACCACGGCAGAGACGGCAGGGCTGACCGACGAACAGCACCAGGCGATCCACACCACGCTGACCCGGCCCGTGTCCGTCCTGACGGGTGGTCCGGGCTGCGGCAAGACCCACACCCTGCGGACCCTGGTCGAGGTCGCCGACGAAGCCGGCGCCAGCGTCGCGCTCGCCGCACCGACCGGAAAGGCCGCCAAACGGCTGGAGGAGACCTGCGGACAGCCTGCAATGACAGTGCACCGCCTGATCCGCCCGCCCGACGGCGACTCCCTCTTCGACCACGCCAGCGTGCTGGAGACCGCGGACGTAGTGATCGTCGACGAGGCGTCCATGCTCGACCTCGCCCTGGCCCGCAAGCTGTTCGCCGCCGTCCGCGACGGCTGCCACCTGCTGCTGGTCGGCGACGTCGACCAGCTGCCGAGCGTCGGCCCCGGCCGCGTCCTGCGGGACCTGCTCGATGTCGAGGACATCCCGCGCACCCGGCTCACCAAGGTCTTCCGCCAGCGCGACGACAGCGCCGCGATCGTGACGAATGCTCACCGCATCCTGCACGGCGAACTCCCGCACGACGACCCTAAGGCGTTCTGGAACCGGCCCGTGCCGGTCGCCGAGGACATCGCCCAGCGCGTAGTGAACCTGGTGTGCGAGCTCCTGCCCAAGCACTTCAAGGCTTGCCCGGAGGACGTACAGGTCCTGTGCCCAGGCAAGAAGAACGTCGCCGGCATGACCGACCTCAACCTGCGTCTCCAGCAGCGGCTCAACCCACCCGCGCCGGACAAGCCCCAGCACTACCACGGCGGGACGGCCTTCCGGCTCGGCGACCGCGTCCAGCAGATCCGCAACAACCCTCACCGAGGCGAGGCGGGCGTCTTCAACGGCAGCGCTGGCACCATCACCGCCGTCGACTCCGAAGCCCACCAACTCACCGTCACCTTCACCGACGGTGAGACCGCCACCTATCCCTTCACCGACCTCGATGAGCTGGTCCACGCCTACGCCCTGACCGTCCACCGCTCCCAGGGCAGCGAGTACCCGTACGTCATCGTCCCCATGATCAACGCGGCCGGGATGATGCTGCTCCAGCGCAATCTGCTCTACACCGCCGTCACCCGCGCCCGCCAAGGCGTCATGCTCATCGGCCAGAGCGAGGCCGTCGAACGAGCCGTCGCCAACAACCGCACCCAGCGCCGCAACACGGCCCTGACCCACCGCATCACCCACGCGACGTCCGCCGCGCCCACGCCACGCGGTCAGGCGCCTACCGGGCAACTCAGCTGGGGCTGAAGACGCCCGGCCCTGGACGCGATCCTCCGCGACTTCGTCCCCCACCGGAGATAGGTGAGGGACGAAGGCCGGGGCTCGCTGAATGCCGGAGTCCCACAATGCCGGGTCCGGAGCACGTGCGCTGCTGCCGCAGTGCGGCCACTGCACGGTTGCCGACATGACCCGAAGGCGCCGGGTCACGCGTTGCTCGGCATACAAGGCCGATCGCTCACGGAACGTCTGCCTCCACTGTGAATCGACACAAGCCATCCGGTCAACAGGATGCTGCAGCTGCGCGCACCTGAGCCACCTGGTGCGCGGCGCACAGGATCTCCTGCTGCTCCTCGTCCGGGCTGCGCGGCTCGTGCGCACGCGCTGCAACGGCGAAAAGGAGATTGAGCCGAAGAACGGCCCGTCGTAGCACCCCAGCATCCGGAGCATCTCGCTGGCTACCGGGTTGGCGTTCTCCCGTGCTGCCAGCACCATTTCTCCGAGGTAGGCGTGCACAGTGCGAGGCTCGTTGAGGACGATGCGGTCCACCAGACCCATACCCGCCTCTCCCACCTTCTCTCGCATCTTCTCCGGGCTCTCTGTGCGGAATTCCAGGGAGCCGTCCGGGGTCACGAGGGCATACGTAATTGGGGGCGCTTCCTCCGGACGGGCGTTTCGCTGCGCAGGTCCGCGAGGTACTCGGAGAACGAGTTGCCCGTCATCATCGTCCCGAGTGAGTGAACTGGCCGAAGAACTCCGCCACCAAACCGAGGACCGTTACTGAGCTGGCTAGTGGCGGCTACAACCGCTCGGCATGGCTGCCTCAAGCGCCTCTCGTCTCGATCTTCGTCACCGCAGCCCCGATCGCACGTAACTCGAAGGTCTTCAGGGTGAGGGGCGGGCAAGCCACCGAGATACCCGGAACCTCGATGGGCGTGGAGCGCGAGTTGCAGACGCTGATCGAGGCCAACATAGAGGCGATGCTCGGGATCCGCTTCCTGGCGACTGAGTACCGCACCGGTCGGCATCGCGGCCGGATCGACTCCCTCGGTCTGGATGAGAGCGGGACCCCGGTCATCGTCAAGTACAAGAGCCCACGTGACCAGAACGTCATCAGCCAAGCGCTCTCGTACCTGTCGTGGTTCCATGGCGATCACCACGAGTTCGAGAGTCTGGTCAGGCGCAGCTCGGCGCCAGGGCGGCCGGCGAGGTCGACTGGAGTAGTCCCCGAATCATCTGCATCGCTGGGGCGTTCACGCACTACGACACCGTGGCCATCGAGATGATCGCCCGTCGGATCGACCTGGTGGCCTACCGAGTGTTCGACGACGTGCTCACGCTACAGCTCGTCGCCTCGGTTGCCGGCGCCACCTCTTCAGGGCGGGGGGAAGACGTCAGGTGCGCCTCGGGCCTCCGGTTCGCCCGTTCCGAAGTCGGTTCAGGTAGCTCGACGAGGCGCCGCAGAACCTGAAGGACCTGTACGGGGTGCTTCTGTCACACGGTGGCGTACAGAGGGAGACCCAGATCCACCACATTGCGTACTAACGGGTCAAGAACGTCGCTACCGTGCGCTTCCAGACGCGCAACCGGGTACTCGTGGTCAACCTCAAGCTTGACCCGGACACAGTGGAGCTGCACGACGGCTTCTCGCGCGATATCCGCGGGCTGGGGTGCCTCGGCATTCGTGACGGCGTCGAGGTGCGGATTGGTTCGCATGAGGATCTCGCGCGGGCCGGTGATCTCATCCGGCAATGCATCGACGCGGCCTGACCCTACGCACAGAAAAGGGCGGTTGGGGGCCCCCTGGAATGTGGGGCGCACCGCCGGTTCGGGGGTTGTTCCCCCCGGGGCACGGGGGGGGCGGTGTGGTCAGATGTCTGGTCGGGGCAGGTG
>NZ_JBVHLK010000024.1:81450-116200 GCF_055559015.1 Streptomyces sp. NPDC024698
CCCTTGCGCTCGCGGCGGGCGCGGTTCACGCGCGCCGAAGTCTACCCGTCCCCCGACCCCCACCCCCACTAAATGGGGTGTGGCGCCCCGGTTTCCGGGGGGGCCCAACCGCCCTTTTCTGCGTTGTACGCCCCGATCCCTGGGGTGGGGCGTTGTTCTCACTTCTCGGGTCCGGCAAGTTCGAATTCGTCCTGGCTCAGTGCGTTGCGCAGCCGCTGCTCTGCGATGTCGGCATAGTGCTCGGCGAGTTCGACACCTATGAACTGGCGCCCTTCACGCAAGGCTGCGACGCCGGTTGTCCCGGAGCCGGTGAAGGGGTCGAGGACCGTTCCACCCGGAGGGCAGATCTTCACCAGCTCCTGCATCACTTCCACGGGCTTCTGCGTGATGTGCACCCGGTCCTTCCGGGGCTGGCTCGCCGTGTAGAGACCAGGCAGGTAGACGGGGTTGCGGTTGGCGTCGACGGGCCCCTTGGTTCCCCACACGATGTACTCGCACGACTGCTTGAGTCGGCCCTTCTGCGGCCGGGAGACCGGCTTGTGCCATGACGCGATTCCTCGCCAGGTCCACCCGGCGGCCTGGAGCGCGTCCGTCGTCGTCGGCAGCTGCCGCCAGTCGGTGAAGACAAGCGCGGTGCCGGACTCGACGGTCGCGCGATAGGACTCGGTGAGCAGGAGGGTGAGCCAGAAGCCGTACGAGCGCTGGTCCCGGTTCTCTCCGGGGAAGTTGGCGAGATCGTGCTCGGCGTCGGCCGAGGTGTACTTCGCGCGTGCGGAGCGGCCGGTGCGCTCGCTGCTGGTTCGGCCGCCGCTGTTGTAGGGCGGGTCGGTGATCACGGCATCGACGCTGTTGTCGGGGATGCCGGCGAGGGCGGTCAGCGCGTCACCTCGGTGCAGGGTGTACGGCATTGCGCGGTTCTCTCTTTCAGGGAGGCGGTCGTGCGCGCGTCTCTCCGCTAGCGGAGGGCTGCGCACGTCGGCATGGGGCGCTCCGCGGAACTGCGAAAGCAGTTGCCGGGACGAGCAATGCACTGGAGGTTAACTCCGTATTCCGGCCGCACCCAATGAGTCCGATCTCCGCTCGCCGGCCCGGAACCGTCCGAAGCACAGTCAGTTTGGTGCGGCCGGATTTCCTCCCTACAGTCTCGCCCTGTTCGTAGAACGGAAACTGGATCCGCCTCTGCTGAGCTATGTCGATGCGTGCTGTTCCGTTCATCCGGCAGTGCACCTGACACCCCACCAAGTGACTTCCTAATCGACGAAGAGGACTTCCCATGTGGCGGGTGAGATTACGAGCGCGGCTGGCTGCCGATCCCCCAGTAACGGGTCCAGCGGCCGGGAGCTAGCAACTCCCGGCCCTGGTTTCCCTGTCATCCCCAGAGATTCCGAATGCATATCCGGCGCGGTACTGATGCCCTTTCGGCGAGAGGGGCTGTGCCGCGCTGCCTACGAGTAAGGAGCTGCCGATGCAGCATGCCCAGGCGGGCCACTCCCCAGGGCCGAGTTCCCGGTCCTGCCGTTCGGCGTTCGGGCTTCGTCCGTGAAGAAGGTCGTGGCCATAGCAGGGGCCGTGGCGCTCGGCCCGGCGTTGCTGATAGCGCCGGTCGCAGTCGCTCTCGCTGATTCCAGCAGCGCCCAGGCCCCCTGTTCTGCGGATGGCGCACAGGCTGTGGACAGCACGGCGGTCGCGAAGCAGGTGGAGTCGATCCTCAAGGGCGACGGCAAGGGGGCTGTGTCCGTTTCCGGGCTGGATGATCCCGAGGAGCAGATACGGAACGCCAAGACGATCCAGGTCACTGGCGTCGCGATGAAGGTGCCAGCGCGGGGGCAGATCGTTTCCCTTGCCACCGCTCTGCAGGAGTCGGGGCTGCGGAATCTGGACTACGGCGATCGGGATTCGCTCGGTCTCTTCCAGCAGCGTCCCAGCCAGGGCTGGGGTACGGCTGCGCAGGTTCGTGATCCGGTGCATGCCTCGACGATGTTCTATGAGGGCCTGCTCAATGTCTCGGGCTGGCAGTCAATGACCATCGCTCAAGCCGCGCAGGCGGTTCAGAAGAGCGGTTTCCCCGGTGCGTACGCGACGTGGGAGCCGCTGGCCACAGTCCTTCAGAAGGCCATCGCCAAGTCGCTTGGCCAGAAAGGGGGTTATGGCCAAGGCCGCGACACGGGCAGTGAGTCCGAGCAGGCGATCTCCTCGACGGTTGCCAGGTGCGGTACCAGTGAGGACGGGTCCTCCTTCGGCCCGATTCCCGCGGGGTCCATCCCCGAGGGGTACCAGATCCCGGCAAGTTCGCCCAAGTCGGTTCGTAAGGCGATTCGTTGGGGACTTGGCCAGCTTGGTACTCCGTACCAGTGGGGCGGTACGTGTTCTGCTCCGCACGGCCAGGACCCGATGGGCCGGTGCGACTGCTCGTCCCTGGTGCACGCGTCGTACAAGGCCGGCGGCATCTCGCTCTCCCGGACCACGTACACGCAGGTCAAGGAGGGCAAGGCGGTCAGCGTCGATGCCCTCAGGCCGGGTGACCTCCTGTTCACCCACGGCACGGCCAAGGCACCCGAACACGTCGGGATGTTCATCGGCCAAGGGCTGGTCCTGCAGGCCCCCAAGACCGGCGACGTGGTCAAGATCTCGACCCTCGCCGACTGGCGTGCAGACATTGTCGCCGCCCGTCGAGTCGTCTGACCAGCATCTTCTCCCCCTCGCCGCTCCATCTCCTCTCGGGCCCTCGCGCACCCATATTCGCACTGGAGTTCCAAGTGAAGCTCACGCAGCACGCCCAGTACCTGGCGTACAACCCCGGCATCACCCCGAAGGAGGGCGGCCTCCCCGGCCTCAACGTGCTGAAAAGCGTCATCTCGTCGATCAACCTCTTCGGGATCATCGCGGTGGTCGGCTCCCTGGCCGTCTCCGCCATCGTCTGGGCCTGGGGCCACCACAGCGGCGGCCACCAGGCCGAGGCGAACGGGAAGAAGGGCACGGTCATCGCCGCCGGGTGCGCGCTTCTGCTCGGCGCGGCCAACGGCATCGTGACGTTCTTCTCGGCGATGGGGACGCAGGTCCACTGATGACGAAGAAGCACTCCCCTGCCGCCCAGGAGCACACGTACGGAGCACCGTCCTCGGTCCCACGACGTGCCCTGATGGGCTGCCTCGTCCTCGCCGTGATGCTGGCCGTCGCCGGTCTCCTCGCGTATCTGACCCGCTCGGAGAGCCCCGCCTCGGCGAAGCCCTCCCCATCTGCGAAGTCCACGCCGCAGGCGGCTTCGCCGGAGGCGACCGACGGCAAGCATGAGGCCGTTGCATCGCCGCCCCGGACGAGCGATCCGATCGAGTTTGCGAAGGCGGCAACCAAGGTCCTGTGGACATACGACACCCGCGCCGTCTCCCAGGCCGAGCATGTCGCCAGGCTCAAGCGGTGGATGACCAGCGAGAAGAAGTACGCCGACTGGGAATCCGTGTCCGATCAGGTGCCGGCCCCGGTGCTGTGGTCGCGGATGCACGAGAACGGCCAGCACGCAAGTGCCAAGGTCGGCGAGGGCCACTTCCCGCAGGCGTTCAAGACCGCCCTGGCCCAGGACCCCGGCGCGATCACCGAGGCGTACGTCTACGCCGTCACGGTCACCGGCAAGCAGTCCATCGCCTGGAAGGGCTCCGGGGCCGGAGCCGAGTCCCGCTCCACGACGCTCGCCGTCCAATGCCGTCCCGACCAGGCCTGTGCCCTCGTCGGCGTGCTGCCGAGCGTCGCGCCCTGATCGCCCCCAATTCACGAAAGGAGGTGCCCTCATGGGGGCCTGTGACCTTCCACTGATGGACACAGTGTGCAGCACCGTCGGCGGCGTCGTCGGTGCGACCGGCGAGGCGATCACCGATGGCATCGGTGCCTGGATCGCCAAGTCGATGGGCGAGCTGGCCCAGTCCGCTGCAGACCTCGCCTCGACGGCCGTCGACAAGACAACGGCCGTCGATCTCAACGCCGAGTGGTTCCGCAGCAACTACGAGCTGCTGCTACCTATCGGTCTCGTCCTGACCGTCGGCACGTTCTGTCTGCAGCTGATGCGCGCGGCCTGGCGCCGTGACGAACGTGCTCTCGCGCAGGCGGTGACCGGGACGGTGGCGGGTGTCCTGTTCGCATTCGCGGCGATCGCCTGCACCACCGTCGCGCTGACCGTGGTCGATGCGCTCTCCGCCGGGTTGTTCAAGGCGGCGAACAGCTCGGTCGACGACGCGATCCGCCGCATCATCGAGGTCAACGACCTCGGCCCGATGTACGCGTTGGGCTGGACGATCCCCGCCATGGTCGGTCTGGGGTGTGCCATCGGCGCGTTCTTGTACTGGGCGGTGATGGTCGCCCGCAAGGTCGGCATCCTGGTCCTGGTGACGCTGGCGGTGTTCGCCGGCGCGGGCGGCGGCTGGGAGGTGGCTCGTCGCTGGCGGCGCGGGTGGATCGAGGCAACCAGCACTTTGATCGTCAGCAAGCTGCTGATGACGATCGTATTCCTGCTGGGCGTCTCGGCCATGGGCAAGAGCGACGCCTCCGACGGACTCGCCGCCCTGTCCGACGCCATGGCGGGCATCGTCGTCATGGTCCTGGTGATGCTGTGCCCCTACGCCACGTACAAGTTCGTGCACTGGGCGGCCGACGGTGGTGGCCAGGACGACCTGCACCGTACGGGCGTCGCGGGGATGGCGGTGGCGGCGGGTGCGGCGAAGACCGCGGGCCAGCTCGCGATGCAGGTCGGCACCGGCATGCGTGCTCCGCAGGGCCCGTCGAATGTTCCGGGCCAGGGCTCGGGCGGTGTCGCCTCCGGCATCGACCCGACCGGCGGATCGGCCGGGAACGACCAGCCGAAGCAGACCCACTTCCGCTTCGGCGAGGATCCCAACGCCACCGGCGACAAGGGCCGGGCACTGATCCGGAAGCCTCCCACCGATGGTGACCGCGGTCAGCCGCTGATCCAGCGCCCCGGGCAGGAGACCGCGGCCGACGCGGCGCCGGTCTCCTCGGGACCGACGCCGCAGGGCGCCTCGGTAGAGCAGCCACAGGTCACTCACCTGGATCCGCCGGCACCCTGGCGTACCGGGCCGTCCCCAGTGAGCGAGCCTTCTCCGCAGGGCGGTGCCACGCCGCAGCGGTGGGTCTATCCCCAGCAGCCGGGTGGATCGGGCTCGTAGCCCTCGGCTGACGGGGCGGGCGGCTCAGGTCGCCTCCGGCGCCGCCCGCCCCGCTTCCTCCGCCTCTTTTCTTTCTTGCTCCCCACGTTCCAAGGACGGCTTCGCCATGCTCTCCGACACCTCTCAGCCTGACGGCCCCGCCACCGTGAAATTCCCGCACCGCTCGCGGCGCGGTGTACTGCTCGGCCTGTCGGCTCCTCAGCTGGTCGTCGTCACCATGACCGGGCTGCTGCTGCTTGCGGTGCTGCTCGCCTCCGGCGTCTCCGGGGCGCTCAAGTTCATACCGCTGTGGGCGGGCATTCTGACGGCGGTGTTCATCCGCCATCGCGGCCGGTCCCTCGCCGACTGGGCTCCTATCGCCGCGCGGTACGCGCTCCGTCGCTTCCGGGGCCAGCTGATCTGGCTCGCCCGGCCGTCCACCCGACCGCGCCGCGAGGGCCTGCTCCACCTCCCGGGCACCGCGGCTTCCCTTCGTGTAGTCACCTCCCCTCACGGCCGCTTCGGCGCGGCGCACGATCCGCACCACGGCACGCTCACCGCCGTTGTGAAGGTCTCCTCCCGTGCCTTCGCTCTGCTCGACCCGGCCACCCAGACCAGCAATGTCGCAGGCTGGGGACGCACGCTGGCCGCTTTGGCACGTACCGGGCACATCGCCCGGGTCCAGGTCCTGGAGCGCACGGTGCCTGACTCCGGCGACGCGCTCAACCGCTACTGGCACGAGCAAGGCAACGCCCAGACCCACCTGGCCGGTCCCATCTACAGCGACCTGCTGGCCGCCGCCGGACCGGCCGCCGCACCACACGAGGCGTACGTGGCACTCGCCCTCGATCTCAAGTCCGCCCGCCGCCTGATCAACCAGGCCGGCGGCGGGCTTACCGGCGGCTGCGCGGTCCTGGCCCAGCTCACGTCCACCTTCGACCAGGCCGCCCGCACTGCCGGTCTCACGCCCAGCGGCTGGCTGAGCGCGTCGGAGATCGCCGCCGTGATCCGTACCGCATACGACCCTGCGGCGTCGGCCGCGCTGGACCAGTGGTCGGCCTCCGGCCGCGCGCAGGCCGAGCCCGCTGCCGCCGGGCCCGTCGTCCTGGTCGAGAAGGCCGACCGGATCCAGACCGACTCGGCCCACCACGCCACGTTCTGGATCGAGAACTGGCCCCGCATCGAAACCTCACCCGGCTTCCTGCACCAGCTCCTGTTCACCTCCGGCGTCCGCCGCACCCTCTCGCTCACGTACGAACCCAAGGGACTGGACTCCGCGCTCAAGGACGTACAGCGCCGCAAGGCCACCGTGATCGCGGACGCCGCCGAGCGGCAGCGCAAGGGGCAGGTCGACTCCGAGGAGGACTCGGTCGAGTACGCCGACATCAAGCAGCGAGAGCGCCAGCTGATCGCCGGACACGCCGACGTCGCCCTCACCGGTCTGCTCACCGTCAGCGCCGACACCGACGAACAGCTCAACGCCGCCTGCGCCGCGATCGAGACGGGCGCCGTCGCCGCCCTCGTCGACCTGCGCCTGCTCACCTGGCAGCAGGCCGAGGCCTTCACCAACGCCGCCCTGCCCCTCGCCCGCCCGTAGCGCACCCGCACCACCCTCTCGCGCTCTACCGAAGGGCACCCTCATGCCGACCGAGCCCCTGCCCGAACTGGCTCCGGACTTCGTCCCGTTCGCCACCGCGGCGCTCGACTTCCACCAGGCGATCAACATGCCGGTCGCCCCCATCGCCGCCGGCCGTGCCGAACTCGACTCCCTGCACGCCCACGTCGTCGCGCTGTACGGGCTGCTCGACGCCCACACCGCCCGCACCACTTCCGTGGCGAGGGCAGAGGGCGACCACCTGCGGGCGTGCCGGATCCGGCTGTGGCAGGCAGCCGAGCACCTCCACGCCGCCTTCCACGCCGCCCCGCACCCCGGCTCCGCCCGCCCGCCCACCCGGGAGGCGTGCCGAGCCCGGCTACCCGAGGGGGCACCCGAACTCACCGTCTGCCAGCGCCACCTGGCCATCGCCACCCGGGTCCGCCACGACCACACCCCAGCCGATCTGCGTGCCCCCTTCACCGGCCTCACTCGCCACTGACCGCCAGGAGCACCACCACTATGGCCTCTCGTACCCGCGCTAGCGCCAGCCCCCTGTTCGTCCCCCGCAAGAGCGACCGCCGCACGGCGCGCGCCGCCCGTCACCAGTTCGCCGCCGCCCGCGACCAGGCCCGGCACGCCGCCCGCCCCGAAGTCCGCCGCCCCGCGCCGGGTCTCGACCCCGAGCTGCGGGCTACCTACCCGGCTACCGGTCGGCCCGGTCCGGCGTCCGCCCGCGGCGGCCGTCTCAAGCTGCCCGCACATCGGATGACGACAGCCACCGCGTCCGGGGCCTACCCGTTTCTCGCGGAGGGCGGCCTCGGCGCTCAGGGGATCTACATCGGCCGTGACGTCCACGCCGAAGCGGCGTTCACCTACGACCCGTTCGCCCTGTATGGGCGCCTCGACGGCTTCACCAACCCCAACATCCTGCTGGCCGGGATCATCGGCATGGGCAAGTCCGCCCTGGCCAAGTCCCTCGCCGTGCGCGCCGTGGCCTTCGGATACCGGATCTACGTACCCTGCGACCCGAAGGGCGAATGGACCATCGTCGCCCAGGAACTGGGCGGGCAGACCATCGCGCTCGGCCCCGGCCTGCCCGGACGCCTGAACCCCCTGGATGCGCCAGCCCGGCCGTACGGCGTGAACGAGGAGGACTGGATCGGTGAGGTCCGCAAGCGGCGCCTCCTGTTGCTCGGCTCGCTCGCGAAGACGGTCCTGGGACGCGAGCTCCATCCCATGGAACACACCGCCCTTGATGTGGCGCTCGACCAGGTCGTCGCCTACGCCGAGGCCAACGGCACGACGCCGCTACTGGGCGAGGTCGCCTACGTTCTCGGCTCCCGCGAGCGTCTCGATGCCGCGCTCGGCGAGCTGTCCGGCCGCCTCGGCCACGCCGCCGAAGACCTCGCCCACGCACTGCGCCGCCTCGTGCACGGCGACCTGGCCGGGATGTTCGACGCACCGAGCACCGTTGCGTTCGACCCGAGTGCACCGATGCTGTCCATCGACCTGTCCCGCCTCGGCGGTGCGGGCGATGACACCGCGCTCGTCGTGGCGATGACCTGCGCCTCCGCCTGGATGGAATCCGCGCTCGCCGACCCCTCCGGGGGACGGCGCTGGGTGATCTACGACGAGGCATGGCGCGTGATGCGGCACGTCGCACTGCTGGAGCGGATGCAGAGCCAGTGGAAGCTCTCACGTGGCCTGGGCATCGCGAACCTGATGGTCATCCACCGCCTCAGCGACCTGCTGGCCGCAGGCGACGCCGGATCCCGGGGACGCGCCCTGGCCGAAGGCCTGCTCACCGACTGTTCCACCCGGATCATCTACCGCCAGGAAGCCGACCAACTCACCTCTGCCGCATCCCTATTGGGGCTCACCGGCATCGAGACCCAGGCTGTTTCGGCGCTCACCAAGGGGCGTGGCCTGTGGAAGGTCGCAGGAAGGTCGTTCATAACGCAACATCTTCTTCATCCGTGTGAGCGCGAGTTGTTTGACACGGACGCGCGGATGTCTGTTATCACCCACCCCTGATCAGACCCATCACGCCGGGGCGGCGCCGCGTGCCTCAGCTCATTCTCCTGTTTCCAGCCCATCCCGAAGGAGTGTGCCCTCCATGACTCAGCAGTACAGGATCCGCGGTTTGAGCCCATATCTGGTCCGGCGCTACATCGACCAACTCCGCTCCGGCCCTGTCACCCTGGCAACAGGCGTTCGCTGCCTCGACGAGCCGACGCTTCGACACCCGTCATGGTTGACCCGACACCGACCGCACTCAGACGGAACGCCGGGCACCCCCCCTTGTCCCTGGTTCTGCCGCGCAGGCCTCGGCGCACCAGACCGCCCCTCGGCCCGCCGACCGAACGAGCCCGAGGACCTTGCGGCTTCACTGAGGAACTCGCCGCCCGGACCGACTCATAGAGCGTCGTCGCCCCCGAGTACGCCGCGTACGCCGACCAGTTCCCACTCGCGCAACGAGTGTGAAGCCTCGGTCATGCGGGCACTGGGCAGCGTCCGCGGTGGCCGACCGACCGCTTCCCCGCTACGAGCAGGCCGTGCGTCAGAGCGTCGATGTTGATCTCTTCTCGCGCCGATCGAGACGTAACTTACCTTCGCCCTGGTCGGTCGGGCCTTGTCGGCACTACCAGCCTGTGCCGCGTCCCTCGCCATTCCAGGCGGCCTTCGGCGACTCGCTTCGGGATGCGATCGTAACCGGCAGTAGCCCTTTTGACAGGCCGATTTACGGCGGCTAGTTTTGTAAGTAGAGGAGTCAGCAAGCGAGCCCTGATGAATCCGGCAGAAAATCTCCCAGCGTCTCTTCGTCGAGAATGGAGTCTAGCTCCTTTCCGCTCCCCGTTCATTACTCCCGCAATCGGGAGGTACGGTGCAAGGATATGACGTCTATCGCAAGGCGATGACTGAGGATCAGTGGAATGGCTGGTGGATCACCTGGCCCCTGTCGAACCGCGTTCGACTAGGGGATGTCTACGACAGGCAAGGCGATGCAATCCGCAGAGCAGGTGACTTGGCCGGCCGCGGAATCTCCTTTGTCCCGGAACTCGGCACATCGCCCGGCACCTTCGTCTACGATTCGAAGCAGTCGGTGGATGTCAGGTTCAAAGCCTCCGGAAGCGCTCCTGAGGCGCTGTCAGTCCTGGCCCAGGCGGACGCCGGCGCCTCGGTGAAATTTCAGAAAGAGAAAACGGCCTTCGTAGTCTTCCGCGAAATTTCACAATGGGGAATTGCTGACGTTCGGAGCCTTTCGAACGCCCTGGCTTCGCTGTGGTGGAATCGCGACTGGGACGACTCGTTGCTGGCCGTGACCAGCGTGGTCTCCGCGGTTGGCGGCACGGTGCTCTCGGCGGCGGAGACAGGTGCGGTGGCCGAGGTCAAGGTGTCCGCGGCAGCGGGCGTCGCCGGTCCACTCGGTATGGCGGATCTGGCGCTTGGCGCGTCGGTCGTCCGCCGCAGCGCTCTCGGCGCCGAATGGACCGGCACCGACGTCACACCGTTCTACCAGGTGGTTCGTCTGCGCCAGGACTGGCTGGGCAGGGTGGTGGCCCAGTACGGCCCGCGGCCACCGGGCCGTGGGGCCCACCCCTCCGTCCTCCCCACACTGCTGAGCGAGGAGATAGCGGACGACCCCGATGCCGTCCTGACCGTGGCAAAGCAGGCGGATCAGCTGCCATTCACTTTTCCGGGAGACGGCTGACACGTGTCGAGAGGCCGCAGTGACGATTGCCCGATTCCGTATAGCACCTGGACCGCCTGAGCAGGCGGGAGCGGGCGGCGGATCCCCCAAGGTCATCCTGCGCGTGGAAGGCATGAACGCCGCGCCAGCGCAGGAGGAATCAGAGGACTTCGACTTGGCGGGGGCCGCCCAGCGGATCGATGCGCTCACGGAGGTGCTCGGCTCCGGGGCCTCCGACCGGCAGCGTCAGGACGCTGGGGACTTCCTCTTCAGCCTCCTGACGCCCGGTGCCGTGGGCCCGCTCTGGGCGCAGGCACAGGCGAGCGGCACCGACAGTGAGCCACTGCGCCTGAGTCTCGAGATTGCAGTGGAAGGCCTTCACCTGCTGCCGTGGGAGCTGCTCCGGGATCACGGAATCTGGCTCTTCCACAGCCCGAGGTTGCTGGGTTCGCGTCGGCACGCTGCCGCCGGTGGAGCACAGGACGCCGGTGAACAGCAGGATGCCGGTGGACAGCTGGATGCGCCGATCGAACTGGGGCCGTTGCGAGTCCTACTCGTGGTCTGCAATCCGAGTGACCGGAAGAAGCTCGCCGACCCGGAGGTCGCCAGGGTCGGAGCGGCACTGGGCACGACTCCCGGCCGCGCGCACCTCCAGGTCCTCGACGGCCCGCTGCACCAGAGGCTCTTCGATGAGGTCAGGACGTGGAGGCCGCACATCCTGCACTTCATCGGCCATGGCATGCCAGCTGTCCCGGGCGCCTATGCCGCACTGCCGTTCAACTGGACCACCCGGGAAGGCCCTTTGCCTGATCCGGGAAATCAATGGAGCCTGGCCTCCGCGGACATCACGGAGCTGCTGGATGTCTGGCAGCCCCGGCTCGTCGTGCTGAACGCCTGCCGCACCGCGAACGACCCGGTCGACCGGCTCGGCGGTCTCGCCCACGCCTTCCTCGAGGCCAAGGCCGAAGCCGTGGTGTCAATGCAGGCCGACATCGATTCTCCGGCGAGCGTTGCCTTTGCCGGAGAGCTGTACCAGTCGGTCGCGAAGGGCCACGCAGTGGACCAAGCCGTCCACGCCGCACGTCGGGAGCTGCGCGACAGACACAGCACCAAGGGGTGGTGGGCCCTGCCCGTGCTCGCCACGCGCCGTGGCCCGGAGTCCGCCCTAGCGATCCGCTACGTGCCGACCGAGCAGGCCATTGTCAAGCTGTGCGGGCACGGTTTGTACCGCAGCCTGAAGCTCTTCGTGGACCGCGCGGACGAGCGTCGCGAGGCGTGGCGGGCGCTCGGTCCCACCGAGCAGTCGGCCGACCGCCCGCTGCTCGTCATCTCCGGGCACTCACAGATTGGCTACAGGCACACCGGCAAGACCTGGTTCACCCGGTCCTGCCTGCTCAGCTGCTTCGTCCGCGGCCATCGCATCACGTATGTGGATCTCAGCAGCCGACTCCCGGCGAACGACGGAGGGGAGCCGGGCCTAGTACACAAGGACTGGCTGGACCTCCTGCGCGCGATCCGCGCCGGGTGCCTGGACAACAGCCAGCCGGAGCCGCTACCTGAAGAGGTCTTCTCCAACTTCAATGCCAATCTCAATGCGATGGTCGAGGGCATCGAGCCGGTGACCGCCGCAGCCGACGGCACCGCAGCCCCGGAGCCGATCGCGGACCAGGGGCAACCCTTCAACCCGGAGATCGGGCACGCCGACGAGCGCAGGAAGCGAATCTTCCGCGCATTTCTGGATGCCCTGCGTGCGGCCTCTCCCGACCGCGTCCACATCCTCGCGCTCGATCACGCCGAGTTCCTGCTTCCAGAGTCATGCCGACAAGTCGTCTACCCCGAGCTGATCGAGCCGATAGCGCGGAACCAGGAGGCGCCGCTGCGGCTGGTCCTCGTGGCGACTCAGGACTGGGTCTCCAACGGTGCGCTGCCGCTCGAGGACGCCGGGCTGTGGCAGCCGGTACTCACGCTGGGCGACTTCGAGTGGCGTGAGTTCATGCGGCTGGCCGAGGAGTACTGCGAGCGGGCAGGCCTGGACTTCGCCCAGGCCAAGAAGCTATTCAAGGACATCAACGAGATCGGCGAAGGTGGCGCCCCCGTAGATGTGTTCTGCTCGGTCAGGGAGATCCTGGTCAATGTGACGGGAGGGCGGCCATGACCGACCCACTCCATGACATCAGCACCCGGATCGCGTCCGGTGCGAGCCTCGCCGAGATCCGCCGCTCCCTGCGCCCCGGGGCATGGGAACCCCTACTCAAAGCCTGCGCCGCCGCCGTCACCTTCGACCGGGGCCTGTTCGAGGACCTGCTGCGGCCGTCCGGCGGGCCGGACGCACCTGCGCTAGGTCAGCTGGCCGAGCTGGGGATCATCGAGGAGGTATCCGACGAGCCGAGCCGCTACCAGCTGCCGCCCGCCGACCGGACGGCATACATGCAGAGCTGGCTGACGAAGTGGACCGGCGGCCCGGCCCCCGCAGACCTGGCTGCTCTGGAATGCCAACTCGCCGACCACTGGGCGGCAGCCGGAGAGCGGAGCGAGCAACTGCGGCACCTGCTGGTGGCTGACACACCGCGGGCGCTCCAACTGTTCGACGAGCTATTCGCCGAAGCGGACCGGCAGCGGGACTTTGCCCGCTGCCAGGACTTGCTGGATGTTCTCGGCGATGCCGACCGCCGCACCGTGTCGGGCCCGGACGTAGCCCGCATGCTACTCGACCGCGCAGGCTATGTCCGGGCCCAGTGCTACTGGGCGGTGGACTATGCCCGCTGCGCTCAGTACCTGGCACCGCCAGGCTTGAAGGAGCGGGCCGACGTCCTCATGACCAGCTCCGGAACCGGCGTATGGCAGGTCTTCGCCTCGGCCGGCATGGGAAAGACGATGCAGCTGCGCTGGCTCGTCACGCGCTACTGCGTCCCCGCAGAGCTGGACATCCCCTGTGCCCGGATCGATTTCGACGCCGTATCCCCCGTGGTCATCGGCCGCCACCCCTGGCTGGCGCTGCTGGAGGCCGCTGCGCAGTTCGACAACCGCTGGCCGCAGCGCCCGTTCGGCAAGCTGGACGTCTACGCGTCCTTCCGCAGCCTCCTCGATCGCCGCCCGTCCGACCTGAGCCGGACTGCTTCTCAGAGTCTGCGGACCCAAAACGTCGACGAGCTCCGGTCGGACATCACCGAGATCTTCGTCAGCCGGTTCAACGCCGCGGCCGGCGACCGTCCGGCCCTGCTGGTGTGCGACACCCTGGAGGAGCTCCTACTGCGGGGCAAGCAGAGCATCACCCGCTTTCTGGAGATGCTCGGGCAGGTGCGAGAGCGCTGCCCCAGCCTTCGCATCGTGCTGGCCGGGCGGTACGACCTGACCGAACGGGTACCTCAGGCGCTGGCGGCACTGGGCGGGAGCGATCGGTTCGAGGTCAGACCGTTCACCAAGGAACAGGCCGAAACATACCTCCGACAGATCCGCGGCATCGCCAACGCCGACAAGCGAGCCGTCGCACGACACCGCGCCAACGGCCGACCGCTCACCCTTGCGGTCTTCGCGGATGCCATCAAGCAGGACCCCGACCTGACCGCCGAGGCCCTGGCCAAGGTTCCGGAGCCCAGCATGCCGCTCCTCATCGAACGCGTGGTGCTCCGGATCAAGGAGCCTGCTGTGCGCTGGCTGCTGCGCTACGGCGTCGTCCCTCGCAGACTTCGCCGGGAGGACCTGCCGGTCATGCGCCCGTTTCTCAGTAACATGGGCGGACCAACCCCGAGTGACGATCCGCGCAAGGACATCCACGGCATCGGTGGCACGAACGTTTACCCGTTCACCCAGCCGCCTGCGGACGACACCGCGCTCGAGCAGGTCTGGCGGTGGCTGCTCGAATACGCTGGCGACTCCTCCTGGGTCTCGCAGGCGCCGGGAGACCCGCCGACGGTGAGCTTCCACCCGGACATCCTCGCGCCGCAGCGCCTGCTCCTCTCCGACCAACCGGTCTTCAGGGCCCTGCACCGCGCCTTCGCCCAACACTTTGAGGCACTCGCGGCCCAGTACCCGGGCCAGTGGGCCGACTTCACTCGCGAGGTCGTCTACCACCGATTCCAGATGGGCGACCCGCAGGCCGCCACCACGTGGCGGACCGCGCTCCGCCGGGCGCGGGAGGCCGACGCGCTCGACGAGCTACACGAGCTCGCCACCGAGGTTCTCGGTAGGGACTATCTAGACGAGGAGGACCAGCCTCGACAAACCCGGCACGGCGAGCCGCTGATCTCGTACGCCGAGTTGGCCGAGGCCCACCTCCAGGAGGCGTACGCTTTCAGCCAGCGGGCGCTGCGCGACCAGGCGAGGACGTTGGAACCGCAGTGGAGTGAGGTCGAGTACGCCCTGAGCCAGGTGAGCCGACTCCGAGGCCTCGCGCATGATGGAATCCCCGTCTCCGGCCAGGAGTACGCCCTGCGCTCGACGCTGCTGACCGTCAATGGCCGTGCGGAAGAAGCCGCGCACCTCGCCGAGCGCGCGCTGGTGGTTGCCAGGGACGAGGAGCGCGCGGACGTGCTGCGGGTCCTCGGCGACAGCCGCGCCGCTACTGGCGACCCATCCGCACGGGATGCGTACCGGCAGGCCTACGAGCTGGCCATGCAGGGTGGGAGGACCGCCCAGGCCACGGGGATCGCGCTTGCCCTAGCCCGCGAGCGCGAGGCGCACGGGCGGTTGGACGAGGCCCTGCACTGGTGCGAACGGGTCGGACCGCAGGCCAACTCGCCGACCAGAACGGACCCGGTGACCCTGACGCGGGCCAGGCTGTTGCTGGCCTGCTACCGGCCGGCCGCCGCCCTGCGCATCCTGCCGCCTCCGACCACCGCCGCCGCAGAGCCCGCAGCGAGCGGTGGAACCACCGACGCCTGGGTCGAAGCACTGCTTCTCATTGCCCAGGCAGAGGTGATGCTCGGTCGGGGGAAACGGGCCCTGGCGTCGCTGGACCGCGCCCTCTCGGCCGCCGCATCCATCCCCGGCACGGCTCGCTACCAGCTCGAAGCCCGGATCCACCAGCTACGTGCCGTCGTACAGGGCGAGCTGCTCGCGGTCGACGAGGCGGAGACGCTCCTCCTCCAAGCCGAGAGCATGTGGGCGGAGTTCGGGTACCGGACCGGTCATCCAGAATGCCTCTATCTGCACGCCCGCTTCCTGCTCCGCGAAGTCGGCGATCTTATAGAGACGGGCGAGCTGCTCGCTGTCGCCGATCGGCGTGCCAGCCCACCGTCCGTTCAGTGGGCCGCACCGGAGCGCGAGTTCACTCTCCGCACAAACCTCCTCAGGCGCGAATTGGCCATCGAAGGGGGCGATCGGCCCGCGTCCAACGAAGGCCTCACGGACATGAGCACGCCGTTGCCGCCACGGCACACCGCCATCCTCGCCGTCCACCGGCTGATCGAGGCATGGTGGCGGAACCGGCAGGCGGTCCCCGCGCTCGCCGAAGCATTGGAGGCCCTCCAACCCCCGTCCGCCCGCCTCTTCGTGCTGGAGGAAATGCGGCGATGTCCGACCCCGCGCAATGCATCCGACACGGCGGTGGAGCCGCTACGCCGTGTTCTCCCCATGGTCACCGACGAGGACGACCCGCAAGATCGGGCACTGCACCGGGCGCTGCTGGCCGAGCTGGACCGCCTGGCTGGCCGACGCCGCTCAGCCTGCAGGGCCGTGGACCGGGCCGTGGCCACCCTTGAACACGACGCCGAGCCGCTCGCATGGTGGCGCTGGCTCCAGGCCCGCAGCCAGCTGGGTGTCCCCCTCGAACCTGAGCGCAGCAAATACCTGACAGCGATTGGGGACCGTTATCCGTTGCTGCGTTCGGCCATCCTGCTGCGGCTGGCCACCAACCTACAGCTCGCCGCGAATTACGAGGGGTCGAGACAGCTGATCGAGGGGGCCGTCGAGGCATCGACCCTGGTACGCCGACCGACCCGCTGGGCGGCCGATGTGCTGCGCGCCTACGCGGAGATCACCAACGAGGAGGAGGCGCACCGGGCGGCCAGTGGGCTCTACCAGCGCCTCGGTCTGCCGCACCGCATGGCCGTACCGCGCCTGCTGAGGGAACAGCCCGACCAGCTGCCGATCGGTCTCATCCCTCCCGCCAGCCTTCGACTCGACGATCCAGAGGCGCTGCAACGCCTCCTGCTCCACGACCCGGAGGACGTCGTAAATCGTCTACATGAGGCCTTGACCGAGGCGATGCCGGAGATCCCGGGCCCCGGCCGGATCCGAGCGTTGCGCTTGGAGTCCGACGACCCGCTGGTCCATTCCCTGCCGTGGGAACCGGCCGTTGCCGAGTTCGGATGGCTTGGTGGGGGGACTCCGGTGGTCTCGTACCGCACCCGGCCGAGTGAGGCCGACATCGGCGCGCTCCTGCACCTCCAGGCCGCCCTACGCGACATGGTCGATCCGGACCTTCCGGTTGACGGGTTTCTCGGACCGCGTACCAGACGCGCCATCACCCGACTGACCGGGCAGGAGAACGCCGATGCGTCCGCGCTGGACCTGACCGCCCTGGGTCGGCGCCCCCGCCGTCCCCCGAATGGTCCGCCCACCGTGGTCATCATCGCTCCGTCCGCCGCAGTCCAGTACGAATCCCGTGGCAGCCACCACCAGTCTGGAGTGGATCTCGCCGACCTCTACGCATCCGCCGGGTTCGACATCCGGTTGGTGGAATCCGTGGACTCCCGCAAACCCTTCCGCGTCTCGCCGAGCCTGGTCCACGTCAGCACCCCACTGGAGTCCACCACCCGCGCGCCATACTTCGACCTGTCCGCCCCGTACTCGGAGTCGAGATTTGCGAACAAGTCGCGCGGTTTCGATTTGTCGGCCGCTGCCCTGGCACAGTGGCTGCACGAATCGCCTGATTGCCTGGTGGTTCTCGATCCGCCGTATCCCGGATCCCCGCTGGACATTCCCGAGCAGTTGCTGCGGCGCAACCTCTTCGCGGCCCAGCTGCTCGCCCAGCTCCCCGCCGCCGCCATCCTCGGCATCGGGCTGAACGAGTACCACACCTACCCGTCCGTCGACCTGCTCGCGACCGCCATGCGGGAGGGGAGGACACTGGCGGAGACCTTCCACATGCTTGTGCGGCGCCGACTCTCGTGGACGGGTCCGGAGTGGCTCGCCGCCGGAAGTACCGCGCTATTCGCCGCTCCCGCCACCTACACGACCTACGTACTGTCATGACCGGCGCCGACTACCAGCAGCGCAGCCGGGCTCGGCTCTGCCACTTGCAAAAAAGCCTGAGCCGGGAGACGGCACGCTGGGAAGAGGCCGCCGCGGAAGGCAACCCGCTGGAGAAGCACCACAGCCAGGTGTTCTGCCTGACACGACTGCTGAAGTCCGCTCTGGAGGATCTCTCAAAACTCCCGCACACCGAGTTGACGGAGCCAATCCTTGACCTTCACCACGTGTGGGACTTCTTCCGCAGCAAGCTCATCCTGCGCTGCCTCCCGCAGTACCGGGACTTCCTGGACACGGCCGACGAGCTGGCCTGGGCCTGCTACCAACCGGCACTGAGCGCGGCTGCTCCGACCTCGCCCGTGCCACCGCTCATCTTCCTCAACCGGGACGCTGTTCCGTTCGCGGTCGCCAAAGGAAGCGACTACCGGGAGTTCCTGCCAAGCGGCGTCCGTACCCGGCCTGGAGCCGAGGCGGTGCGCCAGCTGCCATTCCCGATCATCGGCGTGCCGTGGCACCAGACCGAGCACCTTCCCAGCCTGCTCGCCGTGGCGCACGAAGTCGGCCACCACATCGAGGACGACTGCAAGCTGACGGCCGCCTTGGAGACCAGACTGCGCGAAAGCGGCCTCCCACTCCAGCGCCAGACCGTCTGGCGGCGCTGGCTAGGCGAGGTGTTCGCAGATGTCTGCGCCTGCCTCGCCTGTGGGCACGCTTACGTCGAAACCCTATCTGACGCCCTGATAAGCGCCCCAGCCCAGGCAGTCGGGGCATACCCGCCGCGACACTTGCGCCTGCAGGCCTGCCGGGCCGTATTCGAACCGACGGAGCCGAATCCGCCCGGCGAGGCGGCGGCATTCGTCCAGGCGCTGACGACGGGTGCCTACGCCGAGCTTGGCAACCGGACGCTCCCGACCGTTCTGAGCTGCCCCGAGGCGCTGGACACAAAGTTCGCAGCTGCACACCTCCTCGCCGGCTTGCCCTCAGAGGCCCGCGACACCCGCGCGGCCCTGGCCGCTGCCGCCACCGCCTTTTCCCAGGACCCCGCCCGCTACGACGACCTCCACGTGGAGCCGCGCGTGACCCGGGAGGTCCTGGCGCTCCGCCCCGTCGGCCTCCGCGCCGCGCAACCCGCCCCATCAGCAGCCACCGATCGGGCCACCACCACGGGCCACCTCCTCGCTGGACTGCTGTCAGCGCGCCGCACGGCTGAGCGTTAACTAACGCAGATTCCCCGGCCCCACCAAATCCGTCTTCAGGCCACATCCTTGTCCTCCGCACGGCCCCGACCTCTGCGAGGTGCACCTCTCGTGGCGGAAATACCTCCGCACATCACCATCGCCGACCACGACCAGTACGGCGTCGTGGCAGCGACGTCGCACGACAACCACGTCGCCGACCACATGCTGCGGCTGGTCGACTTCGAGTGGCTGCCCGGCAGCCAGCTGTACGCCCTGACCGAGCCGGCGCGCGATCCGACTCGGCGTGGACAGCAGGCCGTCCAGTCCCTGCGCGCCGCGCAGTACAGCGTCACCTCCGACGCCGCGTACGACCTCAAACCCGCCACCCCACTCCACGGCGACCAGGGTGTCCTCGACCGGCAGGAGAACAACCCGGTGCCGGAGGCCCTCGGCGGCGGGCAGACGGTCTTCGCGTCCGCCCACGTGCTCGATGCCGACATCCGGGCCAACCTGATCGTCGTGCACGACCAGGTCCGCGACCCCGACGGCACACTGCGGGCGGTCGGCACCGACATGCGCACTCGTGAGGGCGTGCTGCTGCACGGCGAGGGTGATCTGCGGTACGTCGAGACCCGGCTGGACAACACGTCCCTCGCGTTCGAAGCCTTCTCCTATATCCGCGGGAACGGACGTCCCGATCCGACTCCGTCGACCCACCAGCGCCGGGCCAAGGCCGCCGTCGCCATCTCCCCGGCCCGCGCGGGCGCTTCGGTGCCACGGCGGCCTGACGTCGCAGCCGTCTACCGCCCGCCAGTCGCCGCCCAGCAGCCGGCCCACGCCCGCTAGACGCCGGAACCGAAGGGAGCCTTCGCCATGAATCTGCAACTCGAGCCCGACGTCGCATTCGGAGTTCACCCGGACCTCGGGGTGGCCGCCGCCGTCGCGGGTGACCGCCCCTTCCTCGATGAGGTCCTGCGCAAGCACCACTTCCGTTACAGCAGTTACCTCGATGTCTACCTGCTGCCCGGCGACACTCCACACAACACAGCGGTGCGGACCGTGGCCCGCGCCAGCCACGAGTTCCAGGACGTCGGCCTCTCGGTCGCCGCCGATCCCCGCATCGTGCTGCCGCCGCCCATCCCCACGCCGGACGGGGTGCCCGTACGTCGGGCGCTGCCCGGTCAGTCGCTGACCGCGCTAACCGGAGAACTGCACGAGCTGCGTCGCTCGGCCGACGTCGCCGACGTGCTGGGGCAGCTCCTCGACGAACACCAGGGTGTCGTCGGCGACTTGGAGGAGTTCATCGACACGACCACCGCCTGGTGCGAGCGGCTCGGCACCCCCGACGGCCATGAGCTGGGCCTGCACCTGCGCACCATCGCCCACCACATCGCGTTCCTCGGCGACCAGCTCGTCGCCGCCCGGCTCGACCTGGCCGAGATGGCGGACGTGACTCCGGACAACGCCCCGCCCCTGGCCGAGGTGCCGCTCCCAGCCCGACACGAGGTCCCGTCCGTCACGCCCACCGCCCGCTCCCGCGCGGCCCTGGCGGCCTCCCCGCACCGCCCGTCCCCCGCCACTGGCACGCACCGCCGAACGAAGCGGTCCGTTCCCAGGCTCCCGCGCCCAACGCCCGCCGTTCGCGTTGATCTTGCTCTCGCTCTCCCAAGGAGTCCGGCTCATGGCCGTCAAGAAGTGCTGGCCCGTCAACCACGCCTGTGGACACATCTCCCAGGCCGATCTCTCGGACCGCCCGGCCGACCGTCGCGCCGGCTACGCCCGCTGGCTCGCCGAGCGTGACTGCACCGACTGCTGGCGTGCTGTCCAAGGCGAGGACACCGAATCGAAGGCCGAGTGGCTGGCCAAGAAGCGAGCCGCCGAGCAGGCCGAGGCCGAGGAGTAGGCGGCGCGGTACCGGATGCCTCCGCTGGACGACACCGACCGTGCGGTCGCCTGGGGCACCCGCTGCCGCCACCAGCTGGTCTCCGCCACCCGCAGCGCCCTCGTCCTCGAAGGCACGACCAGCGAGGCGGAGTGGGAGGCCATCGAGGAGGCCGTACAGCCCCTGACGCATGCCGGGTGGTGGCTCAACCAACGCGACTCCGACCCGGCCGACCTGCCCGAGCTGCTGGAAGCCGCCGCCACGAGCGACCTGCCGACCGAGAACCCGCACTTCTAGCCCCACCCGGAGGCCTCCATGTCCACCACCCCCGATGTCGTCATCACCCGTGAGTCGACCGGGAACGTCATCGCCGAAGGCGGCGACGAGCTGGCCAGCACCCTCCTCAAGCGCGCGGGCTTCGTCATCCAGACCACGCTGCGCTCCTTCTGGTACCGCCTGCCCTGGGATATGGGCGAAGGGCGCGAGAACCGGATGGCCAGCCATGCGGCCCGGATGCTGACCGCCGTCGGCTACCAGGTCGATCTCGACCCCGGCCTGGACATCACCCGCATCACCACCCTCACCGACCCTGCTGGAGATCGGGGCATCGGGCACAGCGTGCTCACGCTCGTCGACCACCTGAACGGCACAGCCACCTATGGGGCAGCGGCGGACGTCGTCGACGAGGTTCTGGACCCGGACGACGGCGTCCTCGTCCGCCTCGGCGACTTCTTCGAGGCAGCCGCAGCACAGGCCAACACCGCTGACACGCAGGGCGGATGGGACCTGTCGTACGTCTTCGAAGATGCCGCCGCGACGGTCAGGGAGCTCGGCACGGATCTGCACGCCACCAGCGACCGGATGCGGGATCTCGGCCCTCCCGCAAAGAGGAGTTGGCAGGAAGGCGTCGCCCGCTACTACGCGACAGCCCCCAACAGCCACACCGCACCAGCCGCGACCGTGTCCGACGAACCCGCCGCCACGTCGCCCTCCACACCCGCCTCCCCTACTCGCCACCGCAACCGCAACCGCTAGGAGCCCGCTCGTGACCGCCAGAACACCTCGCCGCCCCGCTGCCACCCTTCGGCCCGCACCCCTCTGGATCCCGCCTTGCCATCTCCGCGTACCAGCACGCCCTCGACCACCACCGGCACGGACTTCCTCCTCTACCTCCTGATCGTCATTGCCGGGCTCGGTACGGCAGGAGGCTCGCTGGCCTGGCTGTTCGGCAATCTCGCCAACGTCGTTGTCGGCTCCGACAGGTGGGCCGCCTTCCAGCCGACCAACGCGCTCCTGCATCCCAGGCTGGTCTGGCCGCATCTCGCTCAGTCCGCCGTCCTCACCAGCTGCTATCTGCTGCCCGCTGCCGCGCTCACTGCTGCAGCCGCCCTCGGCGCCCGGCTCTGGTTGCGCCTTCGCCGAAATCCCAGCGGTCTGGCTGGCTGGCGGGACCTGGCCGACCTGCTGCCCAAGAAGATCGCCACCAAGGCGATCGACCTGCGCCCCAGCCTCAAGGGCACCAAGCCCAAGGACGTGGACCCGGACGACCGCGGCGTGCTGCTCGGCACACTGAAGCCGGGTGCCACCGAGGTCCGCTCCTCCTGGGAGGACGTTCTTCTCGCGATCATGGCGCCTCGCTCCGGGAAGACGTCCGGCCTGGCGATACCCGCCCTTCTGCGCGCTCCCGGCCCGGTGCTGCTGACCTCGAACAAGGCGGCACGCGATGCCTTCACGGCGACGCTCGACGAGCGCGCCGGGGTGGGCACGGTGTGGACCCTGGACCCGCAGCAGATCGCCCACGCCCCGCAGAGCATGTGGTGGGACATCCTCGCCGACGCCCATGATCTCGCCGGGGCCCGGCGGCTGGCCGGGCACTTCGTGACCGCTTCCGTGGATGAGTCGAACGCGGGCGACTTCTGGTCCACCGCCGCCGCCAACACCCTCACCGCCCTGTTCCTGGCCGCTGCCCGCGACGGCCGTCCGATCACCGACGTGCTGGCCTGGCTCGCCTCTCCCGCCGACCGCACACCCATCGACCTCCTGCAGGACGCAGGCTTCGACGCCGTCGCCGCGCAGCTCCAGGGCACCGTGGCCGGTGCCGTCGAGACCCGCGACGGCATCTTCGAGACCGCCCGACAGTACGCAAGCTGTCTCCTCGACCCGGGCATCGCCTCCTGGGTCACCCCGGCCAACGGCTTTGAGAAGGTACGGGAGTTCAAGCCGCGGGAGTTCGCGACCAGCAAGGACACCTTGTTCCTGCTGTCGAAAGACGGCGGTGGCTCCGCCTCGGCGATCATCGCCGCAGCCGCCGACGCGGTGATGCGCGCGGCCGTCCTCCAGGCCGAACGCGACGGCGGGCGCCTCGACGCCCCGCTGCTCGCGATCCTCGACGAGGCCGCCAACGTATGCAAGATCGCGGACCTGCCCGACCTCTACTCCCACCTCGGCTCCCGCGGCGTCATCCCGATCACGATCCTGCAGTCCTACCGCCAGGGCGTACGGGTCTGGGGCGAGGCTGGCATGGACGCCCTGTGGTCCGCCGCGACGATCAAACTGGTCGGATCCGGCATCGACGACGCCGACTTCGCCGACAAACTCTCGCGCCTCGTCGGCGACCACGACGTACGCACCGTCTCCGTGTCCACCAGCGAGTCGGGCAGGTCGACGTCGATCTCCATGCGCCAGGAGCGCGTTCTCCCGGCCGACGCGATACGGGCCCTGCCCAAGGGCTCCGCGCTCCTGCTGGCCACCGGCGTCCGCCCGGCGCTGCTCGACCTCAAGCCCTGGTACCGCGAACCGGACGCCGACCGCCTCGGCGCCGCCTCCGCCAGGGCGACCGCGGCCATCACCGAGCGGGCACTGGCCAAGCATCTGCGCCGAGACGACCTCGGCCCGGCCGCATGACGGCCCCGGTGCGGCATCGCATCAGCACCAGACGCCCAGGCGTGCGCCCGCCTCCGCTCAGCCACTGCTCGTTCCTTCTGCTTGAGGTGCTCCGATGTCCCACCCCGTACCGCCGACCTGGGCGTCCGTCCGGCCGGCCGAGCGACTCGCCGGCACTCCCGCCGTACGTCGCGACGGCCACTGGTGGCTCGTCTCCCCGACCGGATCCCTGCCCGCCTCGGATCCCGTTATCACCAGCGAACTGAACCGCTTCGCCGCCGACTTGGCCTCCGCCGACCGTGCCGTGGCACAGCTGAACGCCAACCGCGGGCCCGCCCACGAGGTCTCGCGATGACACCGCTCGTACAGGCCGAACAGGCGGTCCTGGGTGCGGTCTTCCTCGATCCCGGCCAGCTCGACCACCTATCGCCCTGGCTACGACCGGACCACTTCTCCCGCCCTGCCCACCGGGCCCTCTACACCGCGATGCTCAAGCTCCGCGCCGACGGCCACCCCGCCACCACCATGGACGCGGGCGAGCCCGTGCCGCTGGCCTGGTTGACCGACACCGTGCAGGAGGCCAGCAACCGCACCCGCGGACTGACGGTGTCATACCCACACGCGCTCGTGGCAGTGTGCCCGAGCCCCGCGCACGCCCCCATCTACGGGCGGATGGTTCTGGAGGGCGCCATCCACCGCAGCGTGGCCCAGCACGCCGTCCGCCTCCACCAGGCCGCCCGTGCCGACGGAATCCGCGGGAGCGTCGAGGAGACGATCCACCACGCCCGGATCCTGGCCGACGTCCTCACCGACCTCGCCCGCCGCTGGGGCACCGACCCACGTCCCCTGACGCCGCCTACATCAAGTGAGCCGTCGGCGCACCACCCCCAGCCGGTGGACAAGGAGGTCCTGGCCGACGAGGAGTTCCTCCTCGGCTGTCTCAGCGTCCGGCCCGACCAACTGCTCGACGTCGTCGGATGGCTCCACCCCGGCGACTTCGCCAATGCCGGCCACCAGCACATCTACCGCTCCCTGGGAGCACTGCACCACCGTGGTGAACCCATTGACCAGCTCACCGTGCTGTGGGAAACGCAGCGCCGGGGCGCGCTGGCCGACGGGACCCTCGACGCCGAGCGCGTCCGGCGGATCTGCGACCCGCTGGCCTTCTCCGGAGCTGCCGAGCACTTCGGCGAACGCATCGTCCAGGCCTCCCTCGTACGGGTGGCCACCACGGCGGCCCGGCAGGTGCGGGCACTGGCCGACACCGACTCCCTGGCCCCGGGACGGTTGATCGGTTACGCCCTGCACGCCCTGGGACCGCTCGACGACGTCCGCCGCCGCTGGCGCACCGCCTCCGAGGGCGAGGCAGAGCCGCTCCGTACGGCCAGCCCACCCGGCGCACCTCCGCCTGCGGCCCGGATCGACGCGGCCCGCTCCCGCAGCCATCCCCAGCTCACGGCCGCCACCCCGGCCACGACTGCGCCTGCCGCCTCTTGCCCCACCGTTCCCGACCGCGACCACCGCCGGAGCCCCGCGTGAAGAATCACACCGGCCGCGCAGCCCTCGAACAGGGCCAGCTGTACCTCACTGCCCAGGAGTTCGACCGTCTGCGCGCCGACATCAGCGTCCCGACGACACCAAGCGACCTTCCTGACATCATCACCGCTGCCCAGCGGCTCGCCACACTCGCCGACTTGCTCAAGAACCTGTCGGACGAAGTCCTCTTCCGCGCCCTGGATGGCGACCCGGGACTCAACCTCGCCTCGGTCATCTCCGCCTTCACCTCGGCAGCGATACCCGCAGGCCGGGCCGTGGAGCACTACACCGAGGCACTCCACCAAGCCAGCTTCCTGAACCAGTTCGCCGAGGCTCCCCGGTCCGGAGATCTCCGCGACGCCCGGCAGGCCTCATTCCACGTCATCCAGGAACGGCTGGAGTACGTCCGCGACAACCTGCAGGAAGTCGTCGGCACCCTGCGGGGCGAAGCAGACCGGCTGGACGGCACCCCGCCGCGCACCCTGGCCGCGCTCAGCCGCTCGGACCACCCTGCGAACTCGATCTACCACCAACCTCCAGATGCGGACGCCCCCCGCCAGACACCGACCCGGCTCGCCTACACCCCCGCGCCCCGCCATGCACGCTGACCTGTCAGCGCCGTTGATCGGGAGCCTGTGCTCCGGATACGGCGGCCTGGACCTTGGCGTCCAAGCCGCCCTCGGGGGCACGCTCGCCTGGCACGCCGAAGTCGATCCCGGCACCTCCCGAATCCTGTCCCGCCACTGGCCCACCGTGCCCAACCTCGGCGACATCACCACCGTGAACTGGGTCGACGCCCCCGAGGTGTGCGTCCTGACGGCCGGCTTCCCCTGTCAAAGACGTCTCCGTCGCCGGCCGCCGCGCCGGACTGGCCGAAGGCACCCGCTCGGGGCTCTGGCACCACGTCGTGCGCGCCATCGAAGCCCTCAACCCCTGTCTGGTGGTGATCGAGAATGTCCGCGGGCTCCTCTCCTCGCCCGCCGGTCCCCCTGGCGACGTGGAACTCTGCCCGTGGTGTCTGGGAGACACCACAGGGCAGCCTGCTGTGCGCGCACTCGGTGCCGTACTCGGCTCCCTGGCCGACATCCGGTTCGATGCGCGCTGGTGCGTGCTTCGCGCCGCTGACGTCGGGGCCCCGCACCGCCGAGAACGGATCTTCCTCACCGCCTGGCCGTCCGAGCGAATCGCCGCTGCTGAAGACCCCGACCAGCAACCTGGCCACCAACGGCGGCAGCCAGCACCCGGCCAAGCGCAAGCGGGGCGGTCACGGCCCGAATCTTGCGGACGAGGTGGAGTGGCTCCTGCCAACCCCGAAGGCGTCCGACGGGACCAAGGGCTCACCGAACCAGCGGCACGACAACGGGGACTTGGCCCTGCCCTCGGCGGCAGCCCGGCTGCTTCCGACGCCCCAAGCGAGCGATACCGGCACACCGGGCCGTCGACCGGGAGCAGGCGTCACGCCGCCCCTCTCGGCAGTGGTACTCCCGCTGTTCACCGAGCCGGTGCCGACGAAGGACGGAACGGGGCCTGGGGACCCTACGCCGCCGCCATCGCCCGATGGGAGACGGTCACCCGTCCAGCCCCACGGCCGACCGATGACGCGGGCCGCCTGAGCCCGCTGTTCGTGGAGTGGATGCAGGGCCTGCCTCCGGGCTGGGTGACCGACACACCGGGGCTGGGCCGTCCGGCCCAACTGGCCGCTCTGGGGAACGGGGTCGTGCCGCAACAGGCCGCCCGCGCCCTGCGGATCCTGGCACCGCCTCGCTCCGTCTGCCGCCACCGCACCACGCGTTGAGCGGTGCCTTCTACACACGATGTCCGGCCGGGCCAAACCCCGGTTTCTCCGGAACCTCGACACCCCACCGAACAGATCTTGCACAGGGGTAGCTATGTCCGAACCCGCTTACGAGAGCGAGCCGGTACGCATACCGGACCACGACCTGGACGACCTTGTCGCCACGGTCACCCGGCTCGTCGCGGAGAGCCGCAAGCAGGGTGAGACGCTCGCACGGCTCAGCGACGACCAGCCGTCTCGGGAGGACGGCGAACCGGGCGACGCCGATCGCCCTGATGTCGCAGCCTCGCCCCTGTCCCCGGCCGACGGAGATCCGAGTGCGCCCACGGCGGACGAGCCCGCCTCCGTCTTCATCCTGGCGCTGGCCCCCAAGGCGTACGCCACAGAACTGGCCGCGTTGACGAATTGGGTACACGACCTGCTCATGCCGGTCTACGGCCGGGAGATCACCACCGGCCGACCGTGGTGCCGGCAGTGGCAGGAACACCCGGAGGCCGTCGCCCGATTGCACGCGCTCTGGCTCGCCTGGCAGCAGCTCACCGACGTCCAGGCCGGCCTCACCGGTCCCTCGACGTGGCACCGCGACCACCTCGACCCGGCGCTACTCCAACTCCGCACCCCGGATGGGCCGTTCGGAGCGTGCACGACCAGCGCGACCCGCCCCCACCACCGGCTGCTGGCCGCACCCGAGCCCGCCGGAGTCTGAGATGGCCCACTCGTACGAGACTCCCGTACCGGACTACCGGATCAACAGCTTCGAAGCCGCCACCGTGCAGATCGCGGAGGACTTCTCCTCCGCAACGCTCACCGACGACCTGTTCGTCACCCTCGCCGACCATCACAGCACCGACGGCCGCGACAGCTACCTGCTGCTGTACGACCGGGCCGCCATCTGGGACATCCCCGGTACAGCGGAGTACGTCTCGCTGCACATCGCACGGGACGTCGAGCAGCGAACATTCGCCTTCGCCTCCGAGCGCCATCCGGTCGCTCCCCTGGCACAGAACTGGCTGATCGGCCGGGGCTACCCGAAGGAAGCCGCCGAAGTGTCCAACCACGGACCCCGCCCGGCCGACGCGCTCACGGCACGCCTTGAGGACCTGCTCAGGGTTAACCCCGGCAACCGGTACAAGGCCCTCGACCACTACACCGACAACCCGTGCTCCTTCGATTTCGGTGTCGAGGTCCGCACCCTTGTCCATGACAGCCATCCCGACGCTGCGGAAGCCCCGTATCGCCTGTTCCTCGAAGAGACGACCAAGGACCGGCGCTCCTACACCGTGCGGGAGGGTGCCTTCACCACCGCCGAAGCAGCGGGCACCTGGGCCATGGAGCGGAACTCACCACTCCCCTTGGCGCCGACCCCACCCGAGAAGGTCGACCGCCGGGCGGCAGCCGCACGCGCTCGCTCCACGGTCAAGGGCAACGGCCTTGCCGTAGCTCCGGCGCCCATCTCCCCACCGCGGTCAGCCGGACCTCCTCCGACGCGCCCTCGTGGGGGCACCCTGTGAGCCGGGCACGGTACGCCTTCGCCGCGCATCCCGAGGCCCTCGCCGATCTGCGTTCCGTGCCGGAGAACATCCGCGACCTCGCTCTCCTCGAACTGCAGCACCTGGTCCACGGCAACGAACGCGGAGCCGCCCTGCAACGCGAACTCGCGGGCTGTCACAAGGTCTACGTCGACCCGGAAACCCGATGGCGACTGGTCATCCAGTACCGGGACGCTCCCGCCTCGTCGCAGCACCAGCGGGAGATCTACCTCCTGGCCGTTGGCGAGCGACAGGACCACGCCGCCTACCGCACCGCAGCCCTCCGGCTGGAGCACGAGCGAGAAGCCGCCAACGCCTCCGCTCTCGGACGGCGTGCCCAGGCTGCCAGGGCCCGCTCCCCGCACGACAGCAGCGGTCGAGTCGCCGACGGTCCGCCCTCGGCACCCGCAGGTCCCGGCGCGCAGCCACGGACCCGCCACACCCGTTGATCGTCCCCTGTTCCGCAACACCCCACGGAGGACACTCGTGCCCGCGCCCACGCCGCCAGGGCTCGGTACCCAGCTCGTCACTGACACCCTCGGCCCGGACACCGAGGTCCTGGTCAGCCCTGGCTACCTCGCCGGCCCCGGCCCCAACGTGGACATCTTCAACACTCTTGGCAACGCCGCCGGTTGGACCAAGGCCGTGGCGTACGGCACTGACACCTACTTCACCAGCCCGTGCCAGCGCGTACGCGTCGCCAACCCCGTGGAGAGCTACTACGACGGATGGACCATCTCCTACGCTGAGGACCCACTCGGAGTACCGGACTGGATCACCACGTTCGACCGGAACACCCCCAGCGAGATCGTCGCCGCATTCACCGAGACCCTCGTCAACGGACTGCACAACGACTTCGCCGACTACCTCAGCGGCGGCAAGCTCTACACAGGCACCAGCCCCGCCTCGCTGATCGCGCGCCGCCGATGGGAACCAGCGCACGGCTCCCGGCCGTTCCGTTCAGTCTCGCCCGACGGGCACGCCGCGTACCAGATGAGGGCGGGCTGGCTCCACGAATACGACGAGCTGATCAGCCCCGAGAAGTCGACCTGGCGCATGTCCGCAGGCCCCGACCCCGTCTACGCGCCCGTTTGGCAGGCGTTCTTCAGCCGATACACCCCGCAGCACCTCATCACGGCGTCGGCCTCCGCGTTCACCGACCCCACCCCGGTGGTACGCACACCGGACCAGATCCCGGACCGCCACCGCTCGCTGACAACGGTCACCCTCCCGGAGTCCACCGGACTCACCCCGCGCGCCGCCGCAGCACTCGCCCGCAGCGCGCGTGCCCCGGCGGTGCCCACGCCTCCGTACCCGGCAGCGCCTGCCGCGCTCGCCCGGCACGCCGGATCCCGACGGCAGCGGTAGCGACCCTCCCCGAACCCTGGAGTCCCACCCCGTGCCTAGCGCCAAGACCTTCGGAGACGTCTACGTCTCCCCCTCCATCTCGCCGGCCCGACCTCGGCCTTCACCGGCGACCTCGCTTTTACGCCGCTCCTCGACCGTGACTTCGCCACGCACTCCGATGACTGGTTCGGGCATCGCAGCAAAGGAGGATCCCGTGACCGATACGCCAACTGCGACTTCCACCAGTGACACGGTTCAGCACCCAGCCGGCTCGGGGGTCATACCGGACCCCACTGACCTCGCCACCGCCGACCAGATGATCAAAACTGCATGGGGGCACCCCGTGGAGGATCTGCACGTGTACCTGCGGGAAGGCAGGGTGAACGACCCGGCCCTCGCGGCAGTCCTGCCGATACGTGGGGCGCTTGAAATCGATGACACCGACATCACGAACCACCGTGAGCGGGTGCACCGCTTCACCCAGCCCGCCCGCGTTCCGCTGTTCCACGACCTGAAGGGGATCGGTCCTCGTCCTCCGACCTGCTGAGCACCCACGCCAGCCGCCAGGCCCGCGTGCACGCCATCCGGTCCATCGTCGACGCCTACCCCGAGGGGCACCTTGCCGAGGGTCTGGCCCACTCGCTGACCCGGTCCACGCCGCCGCTCGATGCGGCGCGGGCGCGCTCGGGCTCGTCTGCGTCCCAGCGGCCAAGGAACCCGCCGGGACCGAGACTCCAGTGCATCACGGCACGTGGGACACCAGGGGGCAAGCGGCGCGTCGTTAAGTCATGTCGGCCTGGCGTTGGCGGCCCGCTCCCGGTGCTTGCCTGCCCTCGCCGTCCAGCAGTTGCGCCAACTCCTCCACGTTCAGCTCGATCCGCCGCCCATCGACCATCCGGGCACGGCCCAAGGACGCCGCCTCGACGTCATCGACGGCCTCGTCGTACACACGGTTCTCCTCGCTGACCAAGTCCGCTCCTCCCCCGTTCCGCCAGGCTCGGCGAACGGTCGTTCCCGCAACAGCTGCGGGAACGACCGTTTCATTCCGCCTTCGACGGACATCAGCCTTCGCACCCGAGGCCAGTTCGCCCACGGCAGACGCACACCGTGGGGAACGAGTGGAGACCCCGCCCCAGACCATGTCAACGTACGGGAACCCGGAGAAACCGCAGGTCAACGAAGGGTTCTACTCGTGACGCCCCCGCCACCATCCCGTTCCAGCCCGTGCCCGGAATTTCCGCTGCCCGCCCTTGGCGAACGGGAGTGGCTCCTCGACTGCCACTGCGCCCGCCCCGTCACCGACCTCCTCAACGGCCAGAGCAGGGAAGTCGTCACCGATCTGGACTGCAACGTCCACTGCTCCAGCCCCGACCAGCGTATATACGTCGGTTTCCTCCCCGAAAGCCGGGAAGCCGCGCGCGGCGAGCTGTGGCACACCACGTCACGGACAAGGGCGGCACTACGGCTTGGTATCAGACCTTCGGTCCGGACACCCCGTCACAGGCCGTCGCCGGATTCCTCGTCATCCTGATCGCCTTCCCCACCCGCTACTGCGCCTGCGTCTGACGCCTGCCCGGCAACCGCCACAACCCCGGCCCCACCACCCCGGAGGTCGCCTTCATGCCCGCCATTCGATCACCGTGACCGCCTACCACTCCGACAAATCCGTCTGCCCCTCGGAACACCAACACAGCAGAAGCGGTAAGCCGCTCACAAAGGGATGCACGGGACGGAGCCACTTCATATCCACGTGCACCTGCACGACCTGGACGAGCAACCACTCGTCCACGAAGAACTACGCCGTCGCACAAGGCAGGCACCATCGCGCCCCACAGCGGCAAGCGGAGTCCCCAGCGCTGTCGAAGGGCCCCGCCGTGCTGCGCGAACTACTTCGACTCGACGCAGACGACTGAATGCCCGCCAACCTCCCGTTTCACCCGCTCGCCGCCCAGGAGGCTGCCTTGCCCCACACGATCACCGTTGGCCACCTGATCCACCAGCTTCAGACCGTCGACCCCGACCTGCCCGCGTACTTCGCCATCAACCCGGACTGGCCTCATGCCCACTGCATCGGCCACATCGTGGAGATCACCGGAGCGGGCGGAGCCGTCTACATAGCCGAAAACGGCCAGGAGGGTGTGCTGCCACCTGCAGTCCGCAACCAGCTGGACTGGGCCGACGTATGACCTGCCGCCATCGCACCCGGCCAACTGCGCCGCCGATCGACTCCTCGAACCACCTGATCCTCAGTGACCTGGTCCGTCGACCCATGCCACGGTCCGTACGCGGCGCTCTCCTCCGCTCGATCCCGCCGCTTCCCACGCAGCCGATCCACACGGTGTGGATCGACGGTCCGAGGTCCGGTCGGCTTCGCCCCGGCTCCATCCTGCTGAGCTGGGAGCCCCGTCCTGGTAGTGGAATGGACGTCACTGCCCGCCTGGGCCTGGCCTCGACGGAGGTCGTCCTCGCGACTTGGCCCAACCTGCACGGCGACTGGACCGCCATTGTCCACCCCACAGTCTTCGAGGTAGTCGGCCTTCATTCCGCGCTCGTAGTGGCCATCGATGCCCTACAGCTCACGAACCACCTGACGGCGGCCTCGTGACGGGTGCCGCACCTTATGGGGGCTGTCCTGTGAATCAGGGCGGCCCCTCGTGCACGACATCGCCAGTGAGAGAACCGTGTTGAGCGTGCCCATTCTTGCCTTCCGCTTCACGCCGAGCAGGATAGCCAGATCTGCTTCCACACACTCCAATCACTCAGCACGAGTGAAATCAGAGAAGACGTAGAGGTTCAAGACGTCGGCAACGAGATGGTCTCAGAAATCCTGAACACCACAGCGCACCGAAGGATCTCACCAAACACAGAGCATCGCGCCCCGGAACAGGTCTTTACCATGCCCGCCTCCCTTCGGATCATCACCAAATTGGACCTGTAGTAGCACAAGACGTCTAACCTGACCCATCATGGACTAAGCGTCAGCACCTGCAGTGCCGTCGACCTCTGGAACAGTCGGCCCCATCAGCGAAAAGACCCCAGTTAGCCTAGCTACCAGCTGGCGAGCTTCCATCACTACCTTAAGCACAGGCGTTTTTACATTACCTGCCACATACTCCGCTTCACATTTTGAGCGAAGAATCGGCCACAGGATTTTAGCGAGTTCAACCTTGTCTTCTTTTACTCTCAGACGGAAGAGCGGCACCTTGATGTCCTGATGGGCCGCACGAGCCGCTTGAAGTTCCGACCTTAGGTCTTGCTCCCACGTTGCCAAGGCGGCGCTCGGGTTCTGCTGCTTCGCGGCAATCATCGTAATTGCTGGCACGAGCTCGTCATCCGTGAAATTGGCCAGCTCGTACTTATCTTCACCCCACACGCGAATGTTGACCAGGAAGTCGAGTTCCTCTTGTCCGATGTCAGCATCTTGATACTGGACCTCCTCACGGATGGCCTGCTGAAGTCTGCGCCTCATTGCGTCGCGTTTGGCCTGTGTCTCAAAGTCATTCTCAGCATCCATCGCAATCAGCAAGGCTGTCGGTGAAGCGTCGAGCAACCATCGATCTTGAAGCCTTCGACCTACGCGAGGCGCGACGCCATAGCGGGCAATAAGGTGTGGGTTAACCTTCGAGCCCTTGGTGCGTTGCACCCGCACGTCTTGCGGCTGCGTCATGCCGAATTCAGCGAGCAGACGCGGCACGTGATAAAGCTCGGTCTCTCCCTCAACCAGGAAGATTAGCTTCGGATGCGGTGACAAGCCAAGTTGGGCCAGTGCCCGTTCAAGGGTCTCGGCTTCCGCATACCGGGGCGTCAATCTATCGTGCTGAGAACTCCAAAAATTCGAGCCAGTCAGGTCTGGCAATGGATCAACTACACCTTTCGCGGCAAGATCTTCGTGCGCACGCAGCAGGACCTCAGCAGCCGCACGCCGCCACATGCCCTCTAGAGCCTCACCTCTGAGTTTCGACCAACCCGTTTTGTAGCTCGCGTATCGCACCAGCGGCAACCACTCGGTAAGCGGTTCACGGTGCGCTTGGTGCAGCAGCAGGTCGGCCTCCTCTACGAGTCCACTCGGATCAAAACCAGCTAGCCGAAGAAGATCTGGCACGTCTGATGTGGCTCTGTACTGGCGGAGCCCGCCCTCATCCACTCCAAACGGCATATTGAGCCGCCCAAGGATCCCGGGAAGATAACGTGTCGCCAGCGCGGAGAGAACCAGCGTCAAGCGTCGTTCGCGCGCCAACCTTTGATTAGGCGGATGATTCGAAAAGCCCAGTTTGATGAACTCATAGTTGTTAACAGCGGAGCCGATACTGAGTAGCTGCCACGATGTGTAGATAAAGCCGTTCCACCACTTTTGAGGGTCTTCATCCGAAGGCCTCCTGTAGGGCCAAGCCACCGAGTAGCCCTCCTCGGCCGAGTCACGCAGTCGCCCCTCAACCGCAGCTTCGATGGCCCAGCCGCGGACGTTATGGCCGCCATGTCCGGCGACTTCAATGCGGCGACCGGCAACCGGTGCATCACTTACGCGGTACAGCGGCACGAGCAGGCGATGGTTATGCAGCCGCTGGAGTCCGTCGAGCGACAGCTTGTGGCCCTGCTCCTGCGCCTTCTTGATGAAGTCACCAGTCGTGAGCAGATCGTCCTGGCTGAAAATGTAGGGGATCTTGAGCAGCGCGAGCGACCCGCCAGGAGGCGGATACGTCGCCTGTGTCAATGTTGGCTCCACTGGCACAGGATAGTTGTGTACCCGGCGGCAGCTTGCTGTGATCTACCTCCTCCGCCATTGGTCGGGTCTGCAGCAGCGCTCGCTGCATCCCAACCAGGCGACGGCCACACGGGACTAGTGGCCTACGTCTCGCCAGTGCACGCCGAGAGCCATCTAGTGCTCTGACCACATAGGTTCGCCGCGTTGGTGGTCATGGCGGTTGGATGTGTGGTGACGTCCGTCTGACCGCTGGGGGTGTGGTGGCTGAT
>NZ_JBVHLK010000025.1:0-89726 GCF_055559015.1 Streptomyces sp. NPDC024698
AGACGTCTCGCTTCGAACCGGGGCAACCGCAGCCCGGCCAGCGCAGTTCGCAGCCGCTCAACATCGATGCGGCCGCGGTTGAGGGCTCCGTACATGGCTCCGTGCCCACGGCGATGCTCAGGCACCAGCGTCAGGTCCACCGGCGATACAACCGGCCCATCGACACACAGCACCGCGTCGGTCAGTTCGAACAGTTCATCGCCCCGCGCGGTCAAACACTCGTAGAAGTCGGCCCGGAAGCATGACGCTTCCACGAACGCTTCCCGCCGGACACGGCGATGCAGCACACTCATGGCAACAGCCTTCGGTTGATCCCGTATCTCTGTGACGGAGCACAGGATCAAGCGAAGGCTGTTGCCATGTCTGGCAAATGCCCAGGTGAGCAACCTAGTTCGAGGCACATTTCGACACTCCTAGATAAAGAACAAGCTGAAGGCCTGCCGAAATCATTTCGGCAGGCCTTCAGGAAATCCTCCTGCATATCGAAATCTGACAGGGCCAGTCGACACACCTCTGACCATTCGATGTCGCGACTGGCGTCGAATCTACCTCGAATATCCCGACAGTATCATTCGACATCCTTCAATTCAGGGGAAATTCCCGATTTCACCTAGATGACCGAATCGCCTTGACGGGCCAGCATGATATTCATCTATGCACCGCTCGGGGGATCTTGGGGCCGCCTCTCCAGAATCAGCTTCAGCTGACGAACATCATCATCAAGACCCCAGCCTCTCTGCTGGCAAGCGTCGAGCAAGCGCTTCCCCGCCTTCGCCACATCAGACGCCAAGTCACCCTTCTCCAATTCGCTCGAAGTGAAGCCGGGATCTCCCTTCAGCACGATCTGAATTCGTGGCGCCACGGGCAGCATTTCGATCGAATAAGGGCCATCGAAGAATTCCACGTGAGCCTTCCTGCCCTGCACGGCCTCAAAAACCCCGTGCGCCAGGGCAGTTACATACGGCACGATCATGTCATTCCATCTTCGATGAGGAAAATACTGACCCTCCAGCTCATGCCAGACATTTCCCCAAATGGCTCCGGATTTCGCCTTTTCCAGAGACTCCAACTCGACAAGTGTGCGAAACATCATCCACGCCTCGCAGGGTAGGCAGTTTCGATCTCACCCGTATTTCTATTGAACCACATTTCGATGGTCAGACCGTTACTCATGCCCCTCATCCTGACCCGATCGCCCTGCACCTTCAGCGCAGGTCCAGCATATCGATAAGCTTGACGAACAGTTGATTCGATCTGCGCAGGCATCATGTCGTCATGGTACTTGTCCTTGTAACGAACCCCACCGTTCCTCTTAACCTGTTCCACGCTCTGCCGATACCCCTCCCCTCCCGCAGTATGATTATTGATGATGTGAGGCATGTCGATTTTTACTGTTCTCCATCCGGGAACATTAAAATTCTTCGGCCTCGTCGCCGACGGCCTGTGCGAAAATACGACTGCCAGAAATGTCGGTACTTAGTATGCGTCTCCGGATACGTCATAGCCATTCTTCGCCGCCCAATTGTCAAACTGGGTTCCGTAATCGCATCCAGGCGCGCCGGCTCCTCCGTTCCAGCAGTCGCCATCAAACAGTACGCCGAAATACTCGGCGAAATGAGGGACATTGGAAACCAACCCCATGATCACATTACCTACCGGGTTGGTGCTGCCTCCAGGAGGACTCTGACCGCTCGTCCCGGCTCCGGTATTCTGCTCCACGTCTTCCGGCCCTGACGTCACGCCCGTCCCCGAATCGACATTGGATACGTTTCCGCCGCTACCGGCGTGGGACGTTCCTCCGCCTCCACAAGGACAAACGCTTCCACCACCAGGAGTGCCGTCTGCATTCCTGTTCGTCGATCCATTGCCGGTGCTAGGACCGTGTGGTTGGCCATCAGCGCTGCAGAACGGCGGGCACTGCTTTACTTCGTTGTTGCAGGTTCCCGTCATGCCGCAGTCTCCGGCACCATCGATCGTGAGCCCGGTCGGGTCGGAAACAGTCGCGGGGTTGTTGTTGGCGTAGCTGTAGCCGTTGAGTGACTGGTGCTGGTCAAGGCTGAGGAGCGGGTCGACGCTGATGAACTGGCCGATGGCCGGGTCGTATTCGCGCGCTCCGATGTGGGTAAGGCTTGTTGATTCGTCTACGGGTTTCCCGAGGAATGCCTTGTCGTCGGGCCAGGTGGTGGCCTTGGTACCTCGTGGTGCGCCGAACGGTGTCGTGTAGCGCTTGGTGGTGGCGTAGGTGGTGGCGTCGAAGGCGAGGCTTGCGGTTCCGTGGGGGTCGGAGGCAAGGAAGGTGGGCTTTGTGCCGGAAGTGCCGGACTTGGCGGTGCGGACGGCGATCGTCTGGCCGTTGGCGGTGTAGTAGCGCGTTCCGGTGACGGTCTTGGTGGTGCCTGTGACGGTCAGCCGGACTTCGGCGCCGCCGAGGTAGAGGACGGTGTCGCCGTCTCCCTTGGCGCGGCGGATGAGGAGTTCGCCGTTGGCGTCGTAGAGGTAGCTGGTCTCTTTGGTTTTCTCGGTGGTCTTGGTCAGCTTGCCTTCGGCGTTCCAGAGCAGGGTCTGCTGTGCGCTGGGGCCAGGGCGTGCTGTGGTGTTGCCGGCCGCGTCGTAGGTGTAGGTGCCGGCCGTGGCTCCGGTGGTGTTGTCGAGGGTGTGGGGCCTGGTGTCGGTGGTGGCGTCGTACTGGTAGGTGGTGGTGCTGTCACCGGTGGTGGTGTGTTTGGTTTCGGTTTTGCGCTGGCCGGCGGTGGTGTAGGTGTACGAGGTCCAGTAGGGGGCTGCGCCGTCGATGTTGGTGGTGGTGCGGCCGGCGGCAGCGCAGTCGGCGGTCTTGGGGGTCCAGGCTTCGGTTATGCGGCTGTTGCTGTCGTAGGTGAAGCACTGGTTGTCGGTTTTGGTGGTGCCGCCCTGGGTGGAGGCGTCGGAGATGGAGGTGACGTTGCCTGCGTCGTCCTGGGTGTAGCGGGTGTCCTGCGGCATGTAGCTGTGGACGTCATCGGTGATGAACGAGCGGGTCAGACGGCGGGTGCCACGCTCGTAGTCCCAGTGGAGGTAGACCTTCTTGGCCGTGTCCCCTGCGTTCATTCCCAGGTCGAGCTGCGTCAGGTCGCCCTGGGGTGAGAATACGGCGCCCTGAAGATAGCCGGTCGTACCGGTTGCGGACGTCTGCTGACCGGTGTCGTTGTACTTGTAGGAGACGGTCTCCGCGGGGAGGCCGCCGACGGCAGGCTGGGAGTACTGGCTGACGGTGCCGTCGGCCTTGTAGCTGGCGGAGAAGTTGAGCGTCGCGGGGACGCCAGCGCTGACGAGCGGCGGGTGCGGGTGCGGGTGACGGCCACGTAGGCGAGGCGGGCTTCGCTGTTTTCGATCGGGTCGGGGATGGCCCGCCCGCTGTCGTCGGTTTGGCCGCTGTCCTTCGGCGGGGTGAAGTCGTCGGCGATCCTCACGCAGGCCCATTCGCGGCCTTTGGCTTTGCGGGCGGTCGAGACCGTGACGTTGGCCGCTTGTTCGGGAACAAACCGGGCTACTGCGTCGAGGATGGTTTCGGTGCCGTGGGTGTCGACGAGGTCGACCAGCGGTTGCAGGTCGCGTCCCGCCGGGTCGTGGGAGGCGTAGTCCTGCAGTTCTCCCCAGGTGGCGAAGAGGACGAGTTCCAGGTGGGTGGTGCGGCGGCCGTCTTTGAGGTCCTGGGCGGACAGTGCCAGGGCACGCAGACTGTCGCCTCCGCCGACCAGTCCGACCTTTTGGCCGGCGGCGAGGAGGTTCATCGCCTGGGCCATGGCACCGACGTTGGTACGGCACAGCACCGCGTCGGGGTGGGTGACAGGGCCCAGGTCGGTGGGCACAGTGTCGGTGCCGGTGAGGCGGATCGGGGCGTCGGCGATGGCCAGCCACCGGTTCGCTTCCGCAGCGAGGTGGGGGCCGAAGCGGAAGGACTGGGAGAGGGCGAGCTGGATGCCGTCGAAGCCGGTCATGACGTCTTTGGCGCCGCGCCAGTCGTAGATGGCCTGGGCGGAGTCGCCGACCATGACGAGCTGGGCGTGGTCGCGTTGAGCGAGGAAGATCTGTTCGACGACGGGGTTGGTGTCCTGGGCTTCGTCCAGGAGCAGGAAGTCGGCGTCAATCCTGGGCTGGGCGAGGGCCCAGATCTTCAGGTAGTGGTCGTGTTCGAAGCGGACCGCGCCGTCGTCGGGGTTTTGCAGGTCGATCCAGGCCTTGCGGGCGAACGGCACGACGTAGCTGGCGAGTTGAGCGTGCAGTTTCGCGTCTTCGAGGCCGCGCAGACGCGGGACGTGACGGCGGGCGACGTCCGTATCGGCGGTGTGGCAGAAGCGGGTCACGGTACGCAGGGCCGTGTTGGAGAGGGTCTTCTGCGACAGGTCGCGTTCGCCGATGCGGATGGCTTTGGTGATGCCGAGGACTTGTCCGGTCTGCCAGGCGGGGCGACGGGGTGCGTTGAGGCGGCGGGTGTAGCGGTGGCCGACGGCGGCGTAGGCCAGGGCGTGGGCTGAGGTAGACCAGCCCGAACGTCGGAGCTCCGCACCACAACCAAGGTGCGAAGCTCCTTCATCCACTGTCGCTGCCGCCAGACCAGCGGCATAGCGACATGGGGTGTTCGGCGCGGGCGCGGGTTGCCGGCGAAGCCACGCCCGCGCCTGCTGCCCGGGGCGCCACGTACGAGGGGTGCTTCAGCGTTGGAAGACCGCTGTCGCCACGGGCACTGCCAGCAGCAGGCTGAGCCCGATCAGGGGCAGCCGGTCCAGCCACAGGACGGCGGCGAACTCACGCAGGGTCGCGGAGAGCCAGTACGCGGGAGAGGTCGGCGCGCCCACGACGTGGACCAGGACGCCGGCGCGACGGGCCAGCAGGGCCGTGCGGTAGACGTGGAAGCCGCTGGTGACCACCGTGGCACGGTGCCCGGAAGCGGTGCGGTCCATGAGAGCCGCGCTGAAGCGGAGGTTCTGCCCGGTGTTCACGGAGCGGTCCTCCCGCACGATCCGGTCGGCGGCCACCCCGCGTGCGCGCAGGTAGTCGGCCATCGCGTCCGCCTCTGAGCGCACCTCGTCGCCGCCCTGGCCGCCCGAGACGACGAACACCACACCGTCTGCGTCCGGTGCGCCGGCGGCGTCGAACGCGAGGGCCCGCTCCAGCCTGCGGCGCAGCAGCGGACCGGGCCGGTCGCCATTGAGTCCGGCGCCCAGGACGACGACATGGGTGGTCCCCGGCGGCGGGGTGCTGCGGCCACGGACGAACACGTAGACGGTGAAGGCGAGGAAGAGCAGGCTGAGGTATCCGGCAGCCGCGTTCACCGCCACCATGAGGGCACCCGCCACCTCGCCCCCGACCGTCTGGACGACCGCGTCGAGGCCGAGCACCGACAGCAGCGCGCAGCCGGCGGCGACGGTGGCCAGCAGGGACGGCTGCGGTCCGTATCGCCGGAGCAGGACGATGCCGTCGACCAGCAGGAGCAGGCCCAGCGCGAGGGTCATGAGCAGGGCGGCGACGGCGAGCACGGTCACGACGGTGGGGTGAGTCTCCGCACCGCGGGCGGCCACCCCGAGCCCGGCCGACGTCACCGCGAGGCAGAACAGGACAGCGGTGGAGAACCGGTGCGGCGCCAGCACGGCATGGACGACGCCGCCCACAGCGAACACCGCCGCGGCAACGTACTCCGGGTACTGCGGCACGTCCCTCACCACTCCGCTCTCCCGCCCGCCGGGGCCGACCTCGTCCACCTGTCGCCGCCTGCGCATTCCCGGCCCCGCACAGCTGCGGTGCCCGGTGCGGACGGCCGCCGGACATCCTCGCAGACCCGTCCGGGCGCGCCGTACGCAGGCGGGCGCCGACGCGATCAGCCGGGACCGGCTCTATCTATGAGAACGGACAGCGAATATCCACCACTTCGGGAGCCACTCAGGATTCGAACCCTCCGTAACCTGCGCCCGGTCAGTACGGAGCATTCAGTCCCACCAGTCGTTGCCGGTGTGCCAGCGCTGCACCCATTCCTCGAAGCCCCATGCCTGGTCGCCGGGCGCCGGGACGGCGCCGACGTCGGCGATCATCCACACCTCGCCGCGGCGGGGGCCAGCGGTCAGCAGGAGCCAGAACGACTGCCCGTCCTCGGACCCGAGAACGATGGACCCCTTGTTGAATGCGGCGTCGATCCGCGGGTCCTCGAGGGCGACACTCTCGTCGTCCTCCCACGACCAGGCTGCCTCCAGGGGGAACGGTTGGCCGGGCTGTCATGGGCCAAGGTCGGACCATGGGTCGGGCAGCCAGCCGAGCGGCTGGAGACCGCCGTCGCCGGCGGGGCCGAGGCCGGACCCGTTGCTGATCTCCGCGATGAACGTCCTGTACGGCTCCGGGAGAACCACCCGGTTCTCCTGCTCCCAGTCCGCGACGGCTTCATGTCCGAGCGCCGGCTCGCGCCATTCCGGCGAAAACGCGGAGCGCAGGAAGTCGAGAGTGGCTTCGGTGGGACGCTGATCACGTGTGTCTGTCACGGCAGCATGCTGGCGGAAGGGTCTGACACCCCGGATCGCGGCTGCCTCACTCCGGAGCTGTGCTGACCAGGTCATGAAAATCGAACAGAGACGGAAGCAGGTACCTCCCGAAGTGGTGGATATTCGCTGTCTGTTCTCGTGGCCAAAGCCAGGTTCATCTGTGACGAGGATGGCTCTGCTGGCGGCTTTCACCCAAGGTCTCGGAATCGACCTCTCGCCGCGTGGACCGGGGCCGCTCGTCCACGCAGCCCCCACCGGGGGTAGCCTTCCCGTCCGTTCGCAGGCCCCCTGGAGGACCAGTGCACACTGCCGTTTGGCTCCTCAAGAGCACGCTGGGCTTTGGCGGCTTCCTGGTGTCCGCATGGGAGATGGACCGCCAGGCTTCAGGACCGGGCTGGCGAAAGCCGCGGGTCTTCGCCGCGGCGGCGGCCCTGGTGCTCGCCGGGGCCCTTCCGACCTAGCTCGACCGCAGGCCGGAGGACAGGGGGATGCCGTCCAGAGGGCCGGGGGTGCGGGCGTCAGGTGGTGGCGGGCCAGGTGCGCAGCAGGGCGGCGATCTTCCCGGCGGTGCAGGTGGAGTCCAGGAGGAGGTCCTTGAGGGCGATGGCGTCCTCGCGGGAGGGTTTGACGGGGATGCCGGCGGCTTCGAGGTACATGACGCCGGTGGCGGCGGCGACGGCCATGTTGGAGCGCTCCAGCCAATGACAGCGGCCCAGGGTGTGGACGAGGGCGGCGGCTTTGGCGTAGGGGCCGTCGTAGACGGGCTGCTCGAACACGTCGGCGCGGTGACGGGCGACCGCGGAGACGGGCACGCCGTAGTCGTCGGGGGCCGGGTCATCGGCTCCGGCGGCTTCGGCGACCTGCAGGATCCAGGGAACGTCGATGTGCACGTTCATCAGGCCGCGTGCGCTCCCCGAGTGGTCTGCTGGGCGTTCTCGGCGTCGTCGAAGACGCTCTGGTGCTCGGCCAGGAAACGAGCGGCCGCGTCCACCGCGCGGGCGCGCAGGCCGCTGGTGTCGTCCTGCACCAGGCGAGCGAGGTAGTCGCCGATGCTCAGGCCCAGGTCGGAGGCCCGCTTCCGCGCGAGTTCCGCCACGTCCTCGTCCACCCGTGCGCCCAGTTGTGTCTTCGCCATACCCGCATGGTAACAGTCGTTACCACGCTGTGGAGGGGCATGTCGACGTCAGCCGACTGCGATCGTGCAGTACTCAGAAGGGACGGCGGCGAATTCGCACGCGGCAGCATCCTGCTCGCCCTCAGTTCGGTGCTGCTGCACAGATACGCTGCTGCCGCACGCGTCCCGGCACCGAAGCAGGCCGGATTCTGCGCCACGATCAGGCTGAGGATCTTCACCTTGGTCGACTCCACCTCCCAACTTGCGTCTACGGAGTCGGAGTACTCGGCATCGCGGGACTCCCGCTGCTTGTGCTTCCGGAACTGGCCCGCCGTCTTTTCGAAGTCCTGGTTGGCCTGCTCGCATGTCGCGGACCGCTCGGACGTGCACCTGATCCAGATGTGGGTCGTCCCCGGCGCGGTGGGGCATGAACCGCCTGGCTTCCTGCGGTCAGCCGAACAGCAGCAGCGCAAGCGCCAGCGCCGCGTTGACGACGAGCAGGGCAACGCCCACGGGCCGGCCCCTGTCTGCGGGAGCACTGTGCCCGGTCGGCCGCAGAGCGGGATCGGCTTGCAGGGCGCGGATACCGTCGACCGCCCGCAGCGCCTCCGGTCTGCGGCGGAAACGACGGCTGAGCCAAGCCGGGGCGACCACACCAAAGATCTCCGCGCCGCGGGCGCCCTCGCCGACCCGGTCGATTCTGAATCCGCGGCCCCACAGCCAAACTTGGCTGAACTCGTCCCAGGGTATGTGCCGGACCCGGCGTACCCCGACAGCCCGCAGGCCCGCGCTGTCCGCCGTGACGCGCCAGCTGAACTGCGTCGCGATCAAGAGGGTGCTGCCGAGGATGAAAAACGCAGGAAACACGCGTTGCCCGAGCGACATGCCGCCGATCACGGTCAGGTCGCCCACCACAAAGGCCATCAGGGCGCCTTGGGTGAGGACGGCGCACCATCTGCTCCCGGTTCCTGGCCCCCAGCTCAAGGGCACCACGCCGGGGGCCGGTGTCTCGGGCCGGCTGTCGGGATACTCCTGACGCGCCGGTCCGATGTCGTATTCGGTGCACGGGCGGGGTGCTTGCTGTCCGTCGGACGAGACGAGGACGAGCCCGCCGCCGGGATGCGGCGGGCCGAACAGCACGGCCTCACGCAGCCGGTTGTGCACGGGAATGCGGGACTCACCGAGGACGACCCGGGTGTAGCAGCTCAGGAGCGGGCGGCGCCCTTCGATGTCGTCGGCCGCGAAGACGTAGGTACGCCGGTCGTTCCCCCCACCCCCTTCGCGCACGAGCACACGCAACACGGGCACGGGCCCTTGGCGGAGCGCGGCGGCACGCCGTCGGTCCCTGACGTAGTACGCCAGGCTCAGCGAGCCGATGATGGTGCCGAAGAATGCCAGCGCCTGCCGCCAGGTCTCGGTGTCGATCCACTCGGTGACGCCGAGCGGCCCGAGAACGAAGGCGAGGACGGCGACGGCGATCATCACGATGCCACAACCGGGCCGCTCGCCCGTGTCGCCCAGGCGAGTTCTCAGCCCTTCGGGCAGTGGATGCCACCCGCGGCCGGCGACCTCCTCTGCCAGCCGACGCTGACGGCGTGCGGCGGTGAGCCTGTGCAGACAACCGAGACACGCGTAGCAGGCCGCGACCGTCAGGCTGATGCCCGCCGCAATGGGAGTGCGCGGGTCAAAGAGCGCCCAGAGGGCCACCAGAGGGAGCACCGCTGCGGTGGCCAGAGGCAGCAGTCTGACGCCCCGGTAGACAATGGCGTAGACGAGCGCACCCATGGCCGTAGCGAGCCAGTCGGGAGTGCACGAGCCTTGGCCTGAGCAGAAGTAGGCGTCCTCCGGGGCCAGCCGGAGGACAGCCATGCTCGCGAGCACCAAGGCCAGACCCGTGGGGATGGGATGCGCCCAGCGCCCGGGCCGCAGCGCACGCCAGCGCTCCGCGTCGGAGGAGAGCCAGTCAGCGATATCCGCCGGAACCGACTCGGGCACCAGGGGTACGGGGGCTTGGTCCACGACCTGCATTCTCAGGCCTAGCCCCTGACGGCCCACCCGCACCAGCCGACAAGAATATGAACAGATCGGAACGGTCGGGCAAAAACAGAAGGGTATGGCGCACGATGGGGAGCATCACGGCATAGCGGTTGCGGACGGTGTCGAGGGCTTCCTTGTGCTCGTAGCCGGGTCCAGGTCCGCTCCGGGCTGGCAAGGTAGCCGACTTCGCCTGGGCGCGCGGCGCGCCTGCTCCGACGGCCGGATCAGCGAGCGCGGCCATCGTCTGGTAGGTCTCGGGCCCAAGGAGTCGGCTCGCCGCGCAGGGCCAGGACCAGGGCCCACAACCAGCCCTCCGAACGGATCGGTGAGGACCAGGCCGTTCACGCCATGGCGTATGGCTGGACAGATCAGTGCTCCGCTTCCGCATCCACCAGATCTGGGCAGAGCACCGGCTCGAGAGCACCTCACCGCACAGGGGTGCACGGCATCAGATCTGCGCCCGGCGCGGCATCACCGCCCAGTACAACCGGACCATCACCAACGAGGACATCCTCAACCACGTACACGACTACGAACGCCGCTGGCAGGCCATCAGAAAGCACCAAGCCGAGACCCAGCCCTGAGCCCGGCGACCTCACAGGCGTCCTCGACGTCGTGGTCCTGCCGTGCAGGTACGGCCCGCCGGTCCGGCTCCGGCGCCGCCGTCAGGTCAGACGTGTAAATCCGTCGCCTGAACCCAACTCCCCCTGCCATTACGGACTCCACGCCACAGGGGAGGTACATCCACTACGCGGGCGGCGACCGCACCCAGACCCTCAAGGCCGGGCAGAGCCGGGTAGTTGCCGGGGCAGGTTCAGGCGCTGCGTCGTGGCTTTCGTCCTGTCGTCATTCTTGGCTGTTTTCTTGGCGGGCTGCTTCTTCGCCGTTTTTGCGGTCGTCGTCCTTTTGGCTGAGGTCTTCTTCTTGGGCAGGTCGTGGACGGTTGCGTCTTCGCCTCGGGACTTGCGGGCCTTGGCCACGGACTCCTTGAGCGCGGCCATTGGGTCGACGACTTGTGCCGGCGCCTCAGGCTCCTCGGCCCGCCATGTCCATCACCAGTGCGCCTCCACAGCTGGTCTGGAAGACCAGCAACAAGCAGCCCGTCGCTCCCCGGCGCCGTCTTCGAAGCCCATGGCCCGCACGAGGGTCTACTCACTCTCGCCACCGGCTGTGTTCACCGGGCGCCTGCTCACTACGCCGACCCCGGTCGACCGCCGGTTGGAAGACACCGGGTAGCACCGGCAGTCGTGCGTGTATAGGGCTGGCCCGTCACAGTGGGAGCGTTATGCCGAGTTCCTGCATCGCGGTGGAGGGTGGGCCGCCTTCTGAGCGTTCGGTTTTGTAGCCCGCAGCGGGGTGATCAGGCGGGCTTCGCCGATCGCGCGGAGGAAGCCCTGGGTGGTGCCGCAGGCGGCTGGTGAGGCGGTCGTTGGCCTGCTGCTGGCACCGTTCGATCCGCCGGCCGGAGGAAGAGATCGCCCAGGCAATGGATCACCTCGTTCCACTCTCCGGGTAACGTCCAGGCATGAGTCATCCGCACCCCGAGTTGAAAACCGCTCCGCCCCTTCCCGAAGGAGGGCTGCGGGTCATCGCCCTGGGCGGCCTGGGCGAGATCGGCCGCAACATGACCGTCTTCGAGCACGCCGGCAAACTGCTCATCGTCGACTGCGGCGTACTGTTCCCCGAAGAGACCCAGCCCGGCGTAGACGTAATCCTTCCGGACTTCACCTCCATCCGGGACCGGCTGGACGACATCGTGGCCGTGGTCCTCACGCACGGTCACGAGGACCACATCGGCGGCGTGCCCTACCTGCTGCGCGAGCGGTGCGACATTCCCATCGTCGCCTCCAAGCTGACGCTGGCGTTCCTGGAGGCCAAGCTCAAGGAACACGGCATCCGGCCGCGCACGGTGCGCGTGCGGGAGGGCGACCGGCGCAGCTTCGGGCCCTTCGACTGCGAGTTCGTGGCGGTCAACCACTCCATCCCGGACGGCCTCGCGATCGCGATCCGCACCGGCGCCGGGATGGTGCTGCACACCGGCGACTTCAAGATGGACCAGTTCCCTCTCGACGACCGCATCACCGATCTGCGTGCCTTCGCCCGCCTCGGCGAGGAGGGCGTGGACCTGTTCCTCACCGACTCCACCAACGCCGAAGTACCCGGCTTCACCACCTCCGAGCGTGAGCTGAACCCGGCGATCGAGCAGGTGCTGCGCACCGCGCCGCGCCGGGTCATCGTCTCCAGCTTCGCCAGCCATGTGCACCGCATCCAACAGGTCCTGGACGCCGCCCACCAGCACGGCCGCAAGGTCGCCTTCGTCGGCCGGTCGATGGTCCGCAACATGGGAATCGCCCGTGACCTGGGTTATCTGAAGGTACCCTCCGGTCTGATCGTGAGCACGAAGGAGCTGGAGAAGCTCCCGGACCACAAGATCACTCTGGTGTGCACCGGCTCCCAGGGCGAACCGATGGCCGCGCTGTCACGGATGGCCAACCGCGACCACCAGATCCGTATCGGCAAGGGCGACACCGTCCTGCTCGCCAGCTCCCTCATCCCCGGCAACGAGAGCGCCATCTACCGCGTCATCAACGGTCTTACCCGGTGGGGCGCCCACGTGGTCCACAAGGGCAACGCCAAGGTCCACGTCTCCGGGCACGCCAGCGCCGGCGAACTCGTCTACTGCTACAACATCGTCAAACCCCGCAACGTCATGCCTGTGCACGGCGAATGGCGCCACCTGCAGGCCAACGGCGACCTCGCCATTCGTACCGGTGTCGACCCGGACCGGGTCGTCATCGCCGAGGACGGCGTCGTCGTCGACCTCGTCGACGGCCGCGCGTCCATCACCGGGAAGGTCCCCGCAGGCTACGTCTACGTGGACGGGATGGAGGTCGGCGGCGTCACCGAAGCCTCCCTCAAGGACCGCCGCACGCTTGGGGAAGAGGGTGTAGTCACGGTGGTGGCGATCGTCGACGCCGACACCGGCGCCCTCGCCGAAGCCCCCGACTTCCTGGCCCGCGGCTTCGCCCATGACGACACCACCTTCGAGTCGGTCATCCCCGTCATCGAGAAGACCCTGGCCACCGCCGCCGACGAAGGTGTAGGGGACGCGATCCAACTCGAACAGCTCATCGCCCGCGCCGTGGCGAACTGGGCGTTTCGCACCTACCGCCGCAGGCCCCTCATCATCCCTGTCATCATCGACGCCTGAGCCGCAGCACGGCAGCTCGGTCGCCGAGGTCGGGCACGGGAGTCAGCAGCCGCCTCGGGAAACCGGGGCGGCAACACACTCCACATGGTGAGTCATCGGGAAGATGTCGCCGGAGCCCACCCTGCGAGAACCAGTAGGTCAGTCGACAGGCGGCTCGGCCAGCCGGAGCCGGTGTATCCGGAAGTGTCCTCGCGCCGTGGCGTTCCACAGATTGTCTCGAGAATGACAGTACGGACTCGTAGGGTTCACGTCTCGGTGGGAACCCTCGGGGCGAATGGGGCTCCTTTGCCTGTGCCCAGGGGAGCGCGGAGAGGTCTCCGCAATGGGCGGTGATCGGGCCGATACGTGGTGGACAGCAGCCCCGGACCGAAACGGCCCCGCAGGGGGGATTGCTCCATTCTTGCGGGCGCGATTCAGTCCCTGGTGGCACGGTCCTGGTGATCAGCAGGTTGTGGAACTGGGGTTGGTGGCTGTTGATGTGTCGGGGTGGAGGGTGAATACTCGGTCCAGGCTGGCGATACGCAGGATCCGGGCGGTGTTGGCGGGCACTGCGGCCAGGGCCATGTCGCCGCTTTGTTCCGTAGCCAGGTTGCGTGTCGCCAGCAATGCGGTAATGCCGCTGGAGTCGCAGAATTCCAGGCCGGCCAGATCCAGGACCAGCAGTTGTCCACTGTCGAGGGTGAGACGGTCCACGGCCTGGCGGAGTTCGGGTGCCGTCGCATGGTCGAGGTCACCGGTGATCTCCAGTACGGGACCGGTGGCCGCGTCTCGAGCAGTGATCGTCAGCGGCTCATATCAGGTCTTCACTCGCTGGGTGGGAAGCGGGGCGGGCACGCCGAGGGCGAGCAGCGCTGTGTCGTCGTCGAGTCCGTCGCCGAAGCCGGTGAGGAGCCCAGTCAGGGCGGTTATAAGGGCCTGGGGCCCCGTGGCGGGCTGTTCGGCGGTGAAAGCGCGCAGGGCGTCATCGCCGTAGCACTCACGATCGGGCCCGGTGCGGGCTTCGGTCAGGCCGTCGGTGAAGAGCAGCAGGGTGTCGCCGGGCGACAGCTGGGTCCGGGCGGGTGTGAACTGTGCCTGGGGCAGGACGCCGATGAGCATGCCACCGGGGGTGGGCAGGTAGTGCGCGGTGCCGTCGGCGCGTTGGATCAGTGCGGAGGGGTGGCCGCCGGAGGCCAAGTGCACGCTGACGTGGTCGTCGGCGGGGTTGAGGACGCCGAATATGGCGGTGCAGTAGCGGGTGTCGCCGCTGGTGTACCGCTCGTGCAGCACGGTGTTCAGGGTGCTCAGCACGGTGACGGGGTCCGGGTCGTGCAGGGCGGCGGCCCGCAGCGTGTAGTGGGTCAGTGAGGTGACCGCGGCGGCCTGGGGGCCTTTGCCACACACGTCGCCGAGGAAGAACGCCCACCGGTCCGCGTCGAGGGGGAACAGGTCGTAGAAGTCTCCTCCGAGAAGATCCGGAGAGGCGGTGTGGTAGTAGGAGCCGGCTTCCAGGCCCGGAACCGTGGGCAGTTCGGCGGGCAGCAGGCTCTGCTGGAGGACGGCGAGGGCTTCCTGGAGTCGTTCGCGGTCGGCCTCGGCCTGCCGGCGCGCTTCTTCGGCCGCCTGACGTCCGCGCAGCAGCTCGGTCTCGTAGGCGCGGCGGTCGCGGGCGTCGAAGACGGTGGTGCGGATCAGCAGCGGCTCACCGTCGTCGCTGGTCTTCACCTTCGATGTGACCAGCACCGGCATCCGCTGCTTTCCGGCGGCTTTGATGTCCAGGGCGATGCCGCTGACCTCGCCCTTCATCTGCAACAACGGGGCGAAGTGCGTCTCGTGGTAGAGCTTTCCGCCCACCGTGAGCAGATCGGCGAACCGCATCCGGCCCACTGCCTGAGTCCGGGACAGGCCAAGCCAATCCAGCAACGTGGTGTTGATCTTCGCGATGGTGCCGTCCATCAGCGTTGACAGGTAGCCACAGGGCGCGTGCTCGTACAGCTCCTCTGTACTGTCCTCCAGCAGAGCAGTGAAGGCCGCGTCAGCGGCTTCCATCTGTTGTTCCTCGTCCAAATGTTGATCGCTGCGGCACATCAGCGGGCCACTTCTATGAAGTCGGCGATCGCCGCCGCGGTGGCCTGCGGTGCGCTCAATTGCGGGCAGTGCCCCGTCGCCTCCAGCGTGACCAGACGGCTGCCCGGGATCGCGTCGTTGACGAAGGCCCCGACCTCGCGGGGGGCGATCACGTCCTGCCTACACTCCAGCACGAGCGTCGGCACCGCGACCGTCTTGAGATCGGCGCGGCTGTCGGACAGGAACGTCGTGCGCGCGAAGACCCGGGCCATGTCCGGGTCGGTCGCACAGAACGAGGTGGTCAGCTCCTGGCCGAGTTCCGGCCGGTCCGCGTTCCCCATGATTACCGGGGCCATCGCGGCGGACCAGCCCAGATAGTTCGACTCCAGTGACTCCAGCAGCTCATCGATGTCGTCCGCGCTGAAGCCGCCCCGGTACTCGTCCTCGTCGATGTAGCGGGGCGAGGGAGCCACCATCACCAGATGGGAGAACCGTTGCGGCGCCCTGGCCGCCGCGAGCACCCCGACCATGGCACTGACCGAATGCCCCACGAAGATCACATCCCGCAGGTCCAGCTCCTCGCAGACCTCCAGCGCATCCGAGGCGTAGCCCTCCAACGAGCTGTAGCGCTGCTCAATCCAGGCAGAAGGGTCCGAGCGGCCGGAGCCCACGTAGTCGAACAGCACCACCCGAAAGTCCACGGCCAGCATGGGGACCACCAGACGCCACATGTTCTGGTCACAGCCGAAACCGTGCGCCAGCAGGAGCACCGGCCCGTCCGCACGGCCGGTGACGGTGACGTTGTTCCTGCGACGAATATCCATGCCCGCCAGTTTCCCATTACTCGGGGTGAGCGAGCCGAAGCGACTGCCCCGGCCCGAACCGGCGCCGGAGCCAAAAATGGGGGCGCCGGTCTGGCTGCTGGAGGAGTGGTCGTCCGTAGGTGCAGGGTTCATTCCGAACCTCCTCGATAGGGCACATGCCAACGAATTCCCGCTGTGCAAGAACAGTGCGGGAACCACAAGAACGAGCCGAATGAATGCGAAAGAAAATCTGGCCTGTAGTGAATCTGGTACGTATGCAGGCGATGAAAAAGTGGCGTCATATGGACGCGAAATCCAGGGCTTCAGACGGGTGCAGCTTCAGAGACCCATCGCCCGCAGGCATTATCCAAGGACGCGGTAAATGCCCGCAGCGGGGTGCGCACACCCCGAGAGGTCCGGGCCCCCGCTGCAGAGTGCGCGTCAACGTCAGACGGGAACGATATTCTCCGCCGTCGGGCCCTTCTGGCTCGGCACGATGTCGAAGGTGACCTTCTGGCCTTCAAGCAATTCACGGAAGCCCTGGGAAGCGATGTTCGAGAAGTGGGCGAACACGCTGGCGCCTCCGCCGTCCTGTTCGATGAATCCGAAACCCTTCGCCGCGTTGAACCACTTCACGGTGCCAGATGCCATGCCATATCTCCTTTGGGGCCGTACGCCGGGACCCGCAATGCGCGGATACCGGGTCGCCGCGATGACACCCTCCCGGAATGACCGGAAATACAAAAACGCTTCCACCGGCTGAAAGTACCGTTGGAGGCGCTTGAAGTTTGGGAACCAAGACTGCAACTGAGATCGACAGTGAGCCCTTTTCAAGCTGGCGGCGCTGACCGCGAGTTGGACTGTCCTGCACAACGACGAAGCTCCTGGTAGACGGGTTCTCGACCAAGATCACCCGTGTCCGCCAAGAGCTTCGCGTGCTTGTCTACCCGTCCTCGACTGATCTGTCCAGCCGCACCTTGCGGTTCCTGACCGGGCAACTGACAGCCCGGCGGCAGGAGATCGGAACGCGGTGGCGGCGCCTTCCTGCCGGACGTCAGGCCCTGCTCGCCCTGGCCCACCTGCGGTGCGGTGACACTTACGCCCAGCTCGCCGCCGGGTTCGGCATCGGGATCGCGACCGCGTACCGCTACATACGTGAAGCCGTCGAAGCCCTGGCCGCCCTCACGCCGTCCCTGGACGAGGCGATGACGACGATCCGGGCGAAGGCGTTCGTCATCCTCGACGGCACCTTGCTGCCGATCGACCGCATCGCCGCCGACGCCCCGTACTACTCCGGGAAACACAAACGCCACGGCATGAACGTCCAGGTCCTCACCGATCCCTTCGGACGACTGCTCTGGGCCTCGCCGGCTCTGCCCGGCTCGACTCACGACCTGACCGCCGCGCGGCAGCACGGGATCATCGAAGCCCTCGCCGATGCGGGGCTCAAATGCTGGGCGGACAAGGCGTACCAAGGCGCCGGCGGATCCGTCCGGGTTCCGTTTCGGGGCCGCCGCCTCAAGCGATGGAAGCGTCGCCACAACACCACCCACGCCAAGATCCGCTGCCTCGGCGAGCGGGCCATGGCCACCATCAAGGGCTGGCGCCTCCTGCGGAAGCTCCGCTGCAGCACCAACCGAATCACCGACGCGGTGAAGGCCGTCCTTGTCCTTCACCACGCATCAGCTTGAGGTTGGAAAAGGCTCAGTAACATACCATACTGGCCGGCGTGCGTTACAAAATTCCATTCTGCTCTCTGCGGTAAAAACACTCTCGGCATGGGGCGTTAAACCCTCACCTCGCGATCGTAGCTATTAATCCACAGCTGACCTCGATTGTTCACGAGTGGCGTGAACTCGGCCCGATCGACGGTGCGCCCGTAATGATCTCTGTCCTTCGAGGGTGGGCCTTCGCGTGACACTGCGGGTGCGCCGGGTTCCACGGGCCCGGGGCGCTGCTGGTCGTCCTCCTTCCTGGTCTTCGTCAGGTCGGTATTTTGGCGCCGCCAGGTGGCAGCCAGGAGATCGGAGAGGCGGGTCCAGGCGGTGGTGAACGCGGTGACCCAGCGCCAGGTGGACTCGATCGCGGCCATCGGCCGCGGGCGTGTTTCGTCAGGCGGGCGGGCAGGTGGTAGAGCCGAAAGCGCATGGTGTCCGGCTCGGCGGCGGCGAGGTGATCGACGTCGTGGAGGGCGAGGAGGCGGTCAGCTTCGCGAACTGCCGCCTTGAGGGCCGCACCCGGCGGACGATCAGCCCGCATCCCCTGCGGCCGTCCCTCGTGGATGTTCAGGCCGGTCATCTTCCAGCCCACCGTGTAACGCACCTTCCGACGTGCGGTATTGAGGGCTTCGAGGTGCTTCAGCAGGCCGTGGGTGGCGCCCGCGCCGTCGACCCGGACGAGGATTTTGGCGTGGGAGGAGTCAGGTATCTGTTCCAGTGCGGACACCAGGAAGCGGACGTGATCGGCGACCGTGTTCGTGCCTGCATCGCCCGGCCGCAGCTCCATGGCCGGGGACTCGCCGGCGTTCGCGCCCCTGCCACCAACGGATGGAACCTGAAGGTCTTCTTGAACGTGACCGCCGCGGGCTCCTTCTTCGAGGCTGCGGTGATGATCGTGGCGTCGAGGTCGATGACGATCCAGCCCGTCAGACGCCGGCCCGCCCAACCGTCAGCCAGGGAACGTCCCCGGGCCGCAGGTGCAGCCGGGACCACGCATGCCGGCGCACCTGACGGCGGGCCTTCGCCACCTGCCCCAGCGTCGCCTCGTCGAGCGCGGCCAGGGTCCGGCGGGCGGTGGAGTCCGAGGCGGGCGGACCGAACAACGGCCGGTGACGGAGCGGGAGCCGCTCGGCCTCCAGCAGGTTCGTCGCCTCAGCGTGATCGACACCGCGAGCCGCACCAGCAGCGCGGGCCGGTTCCGCTGGCCAGGCCCGCCCACCGGCAACACCCTCGCCAAGGCAGCGGCCAGCCCGACCCGGTCCGCACAACGCCGCAGCGGTGCCTCCTCGGCGTGTTCGACCAGTCCTTTGCCGTCGGCCCGCACGGCCGGCCGCCGGTCCCACCTTGTACGTCCGGTCGCCGGAAAAATGCCTTGACCTTCTGCCCGATACGTCCTCAACAAACGCGTCCTTGCAGGTCAACGGCACCTTTCTACTGTCGGGACGCCAGCCCGTCAATTCCGGTGAATAGCCAGGGCTGACGCAGACGCCGGCCGTCCGAACGCCCTGCCGCCGGACAGAACGACACGCGCGTCACACCCCGACATGTGTGTGCGGGAGCGCCGGAAACTGGACGCGCCGTCTCAGGACACGGGCGGATCGGACGGTCCGGCGGCGCGGTGGTGTTCGGCGTTGATGCGCTGTGCTTCTTCCAGCTGGTCTTCGAGGATGACGATGCGGCAGGCGGCCTCGATGGGGGTGCCCTGGTCGACGAGTTCCCGGGCGCGGGCGGCGATGCGCAGCTGGTAGCGGGAGTAGCGGCGGTGTCCGCCCGCGGAGCGCAGCGGGGTGATGAGGCGGGCTTCGCCGAGGGCGCGGAGGAACCCCTGGGTGGTGCCGAGCAACGCTGCGGCCCGGCCCATCGTGTAGGCGGGGTAGTCGTCGTCATCGAGACGGCCGAACGAGTCGTCTGCGGTCATCGCACCTCTCTGTGAAACGCATGGAGGGGCCCTGGCGTCAGTAGCGCCAGGGCCCCGAAGGAACAGCTACACCATCTGCCGGCTCTGATACTGCGCCGGCGTCATGTTTCCGCGGACCCGACCGGGATGCTGTCGGGGGCGCGGGGATCGCGGTTGCTTGACCGGAGACCACCTCACTATCGATGTCCTGCGGTACCCGGGCTCGACACTTGCACCCGGGCGATCCTGATGGCGCTTGGCTCCTCCGTTCTTCCCTCGTTGATCAACTCTTACCAAGCGGGGACTGCAACTGCTGGTACTGCTGTACTGCGGCCTGCTGGTGGTGCGAACTGCTCGGCGGCCTGTGACAGCGCCGCACTTCGGCAGCCAGCCCCGTCGCCCGTCCTGCGTCTGCTCTGGCTTGGAACCCCACTGCCGAACCTCCCGGTACGCGCGCCCGCAGCCGGCGCCTTTACCGAGGTGCTGCCCACTGACTTCACTGCTGGGTACTGCGCACTGCACTTGCGGGTACTGCCACTGCATCAACTGCGGTTCTGCTCACGGCGGCCCCTGATCACTGCGGGCCACCCGGTCCGGTCGTCAGCCCCGTCGCCGTCCTGCAACCACCCTGGCTCCAAAACTCCACCACCGCACCGCCCTGCACATTCCAACTGCATGTACTACTGCCTGGCACTTCGTGTCTGCCGGGCCCTGCTGATCTCGGCTACGAGAGAAACCATAGCCAGACGATCTCCCAATGTCTACTCCAGTCAGCATAGATTTTTGTGCGTTCGGCGGTGAGGTAAGCGACGGCAACGGAGGCTGGCACTCGTCACTGCCAGGGCGAGAAGGGCGAAAGGTCTGGGCAATGTGCAGCGGGCAGAAGAGTGTCGTCGCGCGATCCAAAAACCCTGGGACCCCAGCTCCTGCGCATCAGCCTGCTCGACGGCACCGCCGAGTTCATCAACGCCGGGCACCCCTGGCCACTGAGGATGCGGGACGGACAGGTGCGGGAGATCACTCCGAAGATCGATATGCCGTTCGGCTTCCACGCACCGCACAGCTACCGGGTCCAGTCGCTGGACCTGCGGCCGGGAGACCGGCTGGTGATGCTGACCGACGGCATGCTGGAGCGCAACGCCAACAGCCTCGATCTGCCGGACCTGATCGTCCGCACCCGCGCGCTCCATCCCCGCGAGGCCGCCCGCACCCTCATCGCCGCGGTCGTCGAGGCCAACCACGGTCACCTGCAGGACGACGCGACCCGTCATGTGCCTCGACTGGCACGGCATCGGCCACTCCCCTCGGGACGCCGACACCGGCGCCAACCTCGCCGACGCCTCCGCCCCGTCGCCAACGGGGCGGACCACTCCTCGGCGATGACCTTGAGACTGCTCCGCTCCCCCGCTTCGGGCGGCCCCTGAACCGCGGTGCGGAGGGGCGGACGGCTTTCGCGCGGGGCGCGATGCCTCGACGGCCGCCCTGCCCGTCGCAGCCCGGCACGCGGCAACGTGCGTGACCAGCGGCCCTGGCCAAAACGTTGTCGCGGTCAGTAGACGGCCAGGGAGATGGCGATGTAGTGCGCCGTGAAGGCCGCCACGGTCAGGGCGTGGAACACCTCGTGGAAGCCGAACCAGCGCGGTGAGGGATCGGGGCGCTGGAGGGCGTAGACGACCGCGCCCGCGCTGTAAAGAAGACCGCCGGCCACGACCAGGGTGAGTACGGCCGCTCCGCCGGCGTGCAGGAAGTCGGGCAGGTAGCGCACCGGTGCCCACCCCAGCGCCAGGTAGCACGGGGTGTACAGCCAGCGCGGAGCTCCCACCCACAGGACCCGGAAGGCGATGCCGACCAGTGCGCCCGCCCACACGATCCACAGCAGCACGGACCGCTGGCCCGGCGGGAGAAGGACCACCGCAAGGGGCGTGCAGGTGCCGGCGATGATCAGGAAGATGTTGGCGTGGTCGAGACGCCGCAGGACCGCCTCGCCGCGCGGCCCCCAGGTGCCACGGTGGTAGATGGCGCTCGTTGCGAACAGCAGCCAGGCGGTGACCGAGTACACGGCGCAGGCCACGGCTGCCTGCGGGGTGCGGGCCAGACAGATGAGCACGATGCCCGCGATCAGTGCGGCGGGGACCATCCCGGCATGCAGCCAGCCCCGCAGCCTCGGCTTGATCGGTTCGGCCAGATCGGCCGCCCGCTCCACCAGCCCGGCAACCGAGTGCCCGCTCTCCCCACCTTGTGATCCGCAGGGCAACCCGTCTTCATGGTCTTCTCCACGCGGTGCGGCGGCGTACGTGTATTCGGCTTCAGCGGCGTCGTGCGACACGGCTTCTCGTCCTCCCTCGGACTCCTGGGCATCACCGGTGATCATGCAGCCATGCTAAAAGGCCTCGCCCAGACAGTTTTCTGCAAGGCTGGTCTCGAAACAGCCAGGCCGCGTCGCCGGAAATGGGTCACTGGGTCCCTTCGCCGCCGTGTGAACTCCGGCCCGTTGCTGCTGCCGCCCATTGACTCGAAGCGGAATAGATCAGCTACTCGTGGGAACGATCAGAGCTCCCGAGCGGGTATCTCCGCTCCCTGCGCGCAAGGATCGCCAATGCTTCCTGAGGTCCGCCCCCACCTGTCCGGCCCGCTCGCCGACCAGTTGGAACACCAACTGGGTCTGGTTCCGCAACGGGAAGCCGGCGATCTCGATGTGCAGGGCGTCGCCGGCATCGCCGTCGTCGCGGCCGCCCACTCCGATGGGTATGCGGCCACCGGTCACCTCCTGGGGCTGCTGGCCGCGCTGCCTGCCCCCACCAAGGCAGGAGAACGCTTCTGGTCGGAGCTGTGGAGGACTTCTGGCACCGCGTACCTGCTGCCTGCCAACATCAAGGCTGCGGTGCTGCGTTCCCTGGCGGGAGAAGGAATCGTACTGGCCCGACAGATCCTGTCGGCTGTCGATGAAATGACCCCGCCCCAGCGCGTCGCAGCCGGGGAGGTGATCGGTCAGGCCCTCGCCGAGTCCGACCATTTTCCCGACCTCAAGACACAGGTCATCGGAGAACTGTGGCTCCGTGACCTCGAACTCACCGCCTGGCGCGTCCTGCACGCGGACCGCAGGTCCGACGATCCGACAGGACGCAAAGCATTCCTCGATGCCTGGAGCAGGGTCTGAGCTTCAGCGCTTGGCTTTACCATGAGAACGGGCTCTGGCTCAATTTCCGTGACCTGCACACGCTGAGTCACGTTTCATGGTCGTGTTGGGCTCCTGAAAGTCGCCCGAAAATGATCAGTGGTGACCTCTGATACCTGACAGTTCGGGACTGTGGAAGAACTGGGCGTCCCACTGTCGGAGTTGCTGTTCCCGTCGATCGCGGACGTGTCGGTGGTCTCGGTGGACGCTAGCAGCGAGACGATACGAGTCGAGGCCCGCAGCACAACGACCGGTTCAGCGTGTTCGGGCTGCGGGAACTGGTCGATCCGGGTTCATAGCTCCTACCTGAGGTTCCTGCGGATGTCCCCAGCGCAGGGCGCCGGGTGGTGCTTTGCCTTCGGGTCCGTCGCTTCGCCTGCCCCGTCGTTTCGTGCGGGCGACGGGCGTTCGTTGAGCAGGTGCCGGGATTGACCCGGAGATACGGCCGGTGGACCGAGCGTCTGCGTTCCACGCTGGCGGCGATCGGCCTCGCCCTGGCCGGCCGGGCGGGAGCTCGGATGGCTGGAGTCTTCGGGGTGTCCGTCAGCCGCAGCATGGTGCTGCGGCTCGTCGAGGCGCTGCCCGAACCGGATCTGCCCAGCCCCGAGAGTGGTCGGTGTGGACGAGTATGCGACGCGCAAAGGCCGGCACTACGGCACGGTGCTGGTCGACGTCGAAACGCGACGGCCGGTGGACCTGCTGCCAGACCGGGAGGCATCGAGCCTGGCCGCCTGGCTGGCCAAGAGGCCAGGGATCGAGTTCGTCTGCCGGGACCGGGCTCCCTTCTTCGCCGAAGGCGCCACCGTCGGGGCACCGCAGGCAGTGCAGGTCGCGGACCGCTGGCACCTGTGGCACAACCTCAGCGAAGCCGCCGAGCGGTGCGTCGCCGGCCATCGGGGCTGCCTGCGAGGCATGGCCCCCGAGCCACCCCAACAGGTCAAAGAACCAGAAGAACCAGCTGACCCTGCTGGCTCACCGTGGCCCACCGGCCACCGGTTCGCCGACAGAACCCGGTCCAACCATGCTGCCGTCCACGTCCTGCTGGCGGCCGGCCACAGCCGACGCGCGATCCAACGTCAGCTCGGGATGACCTACCGCACGGTCAAGCTCCTAGCCGACGCCACCCCGGAAGACCTCTTCCACGGCCAGTGGCAGGGCCGCCCCTCCGTCCTCGACGAGTACAGGCCCTACCATGGACGACCGTTGGAGCCAGGGCTGCACCAATGCCTGGAGGGCATGGGAGGAGATCGTGCCACTCCGCTACAAAGGCAGCTACCAGCGAGTTCGCGCCTACTTCCGCGCCAAACGCCTTTCGGCCGATCCGGGCACCGCACCCCCGCCCTCGCCCTCGCCCTCGCCCCGCACCGTCGCTGGCTGGATCCTGCGCCACCCCGACTCCCTCTCCGAGGTCGATCAGCTCCGGCTCAAGGCCGTCATGGCCCACTGTCCCGAACTGGAAGCCCTCGCCGGACATGTCCGCTCCTTCGCCCAGATCCTCACCGAGCGACAGGGTCAACGGCTGCCCGAGTGGCTCGACGCAGTCCGCCAAGACGACCTGCCCGGCCTCCACACCCTCGCCGCCGGCATCGATCGCGACCAAGCCGCGGTCACTGCCGGGCTCACGCTGCCTTGGAACTCTGGCGTCGTGGAAGGGCACGTCAACCGCATCAAGATGCTCAAACGCCAGATGTTCGGCCGAGCCGGCTTCGCACTCCTGAGGAAACGAGTGCTCCTCGCTCCATGACGTGAAACGCTTCCGACAACGATGAACCGCACCGCAGGGGCGCGAATGTCCAGGACCGCCGACATCGATCTCGTGTTCGCACGCGCTGTCACCGTAGACGCCGTGGTGCGAGCTCTGGCCGGTGAGGGGTGGTCGCTGCAGGAACCGCTTGGTATCTCCTACGTGGTCAACAACGACGACCTGTTCGACTGGCAGTCGACTTCAACCGACCAGGCAGCTGAGGTCCTGGCCTTGGTTGATTCACCGGCCAACCTCGACCACCACGTCGGTGTCTGCATCTATCACTCAACTGTGGAAACCGGTGGCCAACTACTGTTTCACGCTGGCCGATCGCGCTGTTCCTTCATCCCGACGATCGACCGGCGGAGCCTCTCTGGAGCACCAGACCTCACGGACATGGCCTGGTATTTGAACGCACTGGTGCCGCCCCTGCTTGCCCTGGGGCTGGCCAGCTACGAAGCGAGAGACCTTGCTGACTGAGACTCGTTCGTCAGCAACTCTCGGTCGACATCCGGTCAGCACGCGTATACGGAAATTGAGCCAGAGCCCGTTCTCATGGACAAAGCCGAGCGCTTGCTTGTCGCAATGGGTGAACAGATCCAGCAGTGCCCGGACGGGCACGTGTGCGTCTACAGGATGGCGGAGGGTGCCGTCCAGGCAGAGGATGTAGCGCGTGCGCCGTCCGGCGCGCTCCCGGCGCAGGTAGCCGACCTGTTCAAGATCGTGACGATGTCCTGGGCGGTCCGCCCGGTGACGTGGCAAGCCGCGGCCACGTAGCGAAGGCGGGTGGCAGGGGCGCGGGCGATGACGATCAGCACACGGTTGTAATTGGTGAGGAAGCTCCACTTCCCGGTCTGTTCGTTCACCATCTGCTCCGTTCTTCGATGTTGCCCAGCTGGGAACACCGCAGGGAATTCGGTTTCATCACCATCAGTGGCAGGCCGTGAGTGCCGACCACTCGACCGCGGTGGCGGCCGTTGCTCCCTTTTGCCAGGTCGGAGCCGTGAGAGTCTTCCCACGGTCGAAGCCGCTTTGCCTGCCTGCGAGGCGCTGCCCGTGGCCATCGCGCCGGCTCCTTTGCCCATCTGGCGGCGGATCCGACTGGTCAGCACCTCCCGCACACCGGCGGAACCCCAGGGGGGGCCAGTTAATATAATCGGCCCATGTCGAAGCCTGACGAGCTGCTCGTTGACGTCGCCGCCCTGGTGGAGTCCGGGCAGAGCAACCAGATGTCCCTGACCGTGGTCACCGGTGGTGCTGTCATCACCGGCCGGCTTGCCCCCGAAGCAGTGTGGCGGCAGAGGGTGTCGGACGTGCTGACCGATTCCGCCCGCCTGGGAGAATTCTCAGCCGTCTTCGACACCCCCGCGAAGAACGGGCCGCCCACGCATCTGCACTTCCATGTCGCCCGGATCCTGCAGGGCACGGTGGGGATCCCGGAGACGGGCGGGATGTACCGCGTGGCGATCGCCGACGTCGGCGCCTGGACCGTGGGCGACTTCAGCTATTCCGACCACTGAGCAACGAGTGCGGCGGGTACCCGCTGCAAGCAGTGTGGGCCCGACCGGCGCGTGCCGATCGGGCCCACACTGCTGTTCAGGTGTCGGCTTCGTGCCTGTTTCCCTCGGTCAGACGGACACGGGAGTGCCGAGCATCGCGGAAGCGTGTTGGAGCGGGCTGAGGATGCGTACGGGTGCGGCCTCGGGGAGGGTACGGCAGGTGAAGCCGAGCTGCGTCATGGCCCGGAGGACTTCGCCGGCGCTGAAATCACGTCGGTCCTGGCGGGTGACGACCTGGCCGACCTGTTTGACGGGGTAGTGGCGGCGGCCGATGATCACGGATTCGCCGGTACCCAGTTCGGGCTTGATGCCCTTCATCGATTCCAGCACACCGCTCTTGGTGAGCTCGAAAGGGAAGCGGGCGATGACACAGCGCATGTGACCTCACAGAGAGGAGAGGGAGAACGGGCCGACCACGGTGAGACGGCTCAGCGGGAGAGGGCGAGTACGCCCAGGGCGCTGCCTTGTCCGTCGACCACCGGCAGGGCACCGAGCCGGAGGTAGCGCATCGCGTGCTCGGCTTCGGCCATCGTGGCCACGGATGTAGTGAACGACCCGTGGTCGTCGAGGAGGTCGCGCAGGCGGACGCGGTCCGTGTAGGCGGAGCTGTCGCGGACGGCGGTGAGTTCGGCCTGGGTGACCAGGCCGGTGCACTGGCCGTCCTGGTCACAGACGACCAGCCGACCCGTGCACGCGGCGGCCATGACCGACAGCGCCACCTCGAGACTCATGTCGTCGCAGACCTGCGGTCCGGCCTCGTCCATGAGCTCCGCCACCGTCCTGTGCGCGGGGCCGGCGCTCGCGGGGCGGGGCTGCATCTGAACCAGCGTCACAAGGTGCCTCCTGCAGAGATGGGTCAGCTTCCTGATCACGAAGGTTGGTTCTAGGCCGCCGTGCCGAAGACGGCCTGGGGTACGGGCACGCGCCGGGTCGTCGAAGAGGGGCGGCGCCGGCCTCGCAAGGTGCTGCGCTTGGAACGTTCGGCCACCGGTGCTGTGATGACGACCGGGATGCCGGACGGGGCCTGGGCGCCGGTGATCCGGTGCAGGGCCTCGTCGCCTGAGCGGATCTGGGTGGTCTGCGGCCGGATCCCGGCGTCCACCATGAGGCGCACCATGCCGCGGCGCTGGCTCGGTGTGACGAGAGTGACGACGCTGCCGGACTCGCCGGCTCGGGCCGTACGGCCTCCGCGGTGGAGGTAGTCCTTGTGGTCGGTCGGCGGATCGACGTTCACGACAAGGTCGAGGTTGTCGACGTGGATGCCGCGCGCCGCGACATTGGTCGCCACCAGCACACTGACGTGCCCCGTCTTGAACTGCGCCAGCGTGCGAGTGCGCTGCGGCTGCGACTTGCCGCCATGCAGCGCGGCGGCCCGAACCCCACTGTTGAGGAGGTCCTGGGTCAGCCGGTCAACGGCATGCTTGGTGTCCAGGAACATGATCACCCGGCCCTCGCGGGCGGCGATCTCCGTCGTGGCAGCGTGCTTGTCGGCGCCGTGGACGTGCAGGACGTGGTGCTCCATCGTCGTGACCGCACCGGCCGACGGATCGACCGAATGCACGACGGGGTCCGTCAGATAGCGGCGCACCAGCAGATCGACGTTACGGTCCAAGGTGGCGGAGAACAGCATCCGCTGACCCTCCGGACGCACCTGGTCGAGCAGCGCGGTGACCTGCGGCATGAAACCCATGTCGGCCATCTGGTCGGCCTCGTCCAGCACCGTGATGCCCACCTGGTTCAGCCGGCAGTCGCCCCGGTCGATGAGGTCCTTGAGCCGCCCCGGAGTCGCCACCACGACCTCGGCCCCGCCTCGCAGCGCGCCGGCCTGCCTGCCGATCGACATCCCGCCCACCACCGTGGCCAGCCGCAGCCTGACCGAACGGGCGTACGGAGTGAGAGCATCGGTCACCTGCTGCGCCAGCTCACGCGTCGGTACGAGGATCAGCCCCAGCGGCTGGCGGGGCTCAGCACGCTGTCCCGCGGTACGGGCCAGCAGAGCGAGACCGAAGGCGAGGGTCTTTCCGGAACCGGTGCGCCCGCGGCCCAGGACGTCACGGCCCGCCAGGGAGTTCGGCAGTGTCGCGCCCTGGATCGGGAACGGCGCGCTCACACCCTGCCTGCCGAGTTCGGCCAGCAGCTGCTCGGGCATGGAGAGATCGGCAAAGCTCTCCACGGCAGGCAGCGCGGGGGTGATCGTCGTGGGGAGCGCGAATTCGCCCTGCACGGGGGCGGGCCGACGGCCGTAACTTCCGGAACGGGCAGGACCGCCGGAACGGCGCGGTGCCGACGAGCCGAAGCGGCTGCCGCCCCTTCCTGCGTCGGCACTGCCATTACGGGCGCGGGGCGAGCGGTCGTTCGTACGTGTGCGGTTCATGCGGAACCTTCCTCGATGCGGCACATATCAAGGAATTCCCGCCAGGAGTGAGCAGCACGGAATTACAAGTATGGACCGATGTCAAAGCAAATCCGGCCGACGGGAATCCGCGGCGGGGGTAAATGCTGAAATAGGTGACGCAGCGAGGACGTAAAGTCCCGGGCGCCGGGTGCAGTGTGGCTATTCAGGATGCGCCTGCATCGTGAAGGAGGAGCCGCGTGTGGTGAGACCGCGGATTTCTCCGAGCCGTCCTGCAGGTGAAACCACTGCGGGAAAATGAGTGTAGCTGGGGCCCGCACCCCGAGGGATGCGGGCCCCAGCTACACAGTGCGCGTCAGCGTCAGGCCGGAACGATGTTCTCGGCCGTCGGGCCCTTCTGGCCCTGCGCGATGTCGAAGGTCACCTTCTGGCCTTCCTGAAGCTCACGGAAGCCTTGGGCGGCAATGTTCGAGAAGTGGGCGAACACGTCAGCGCCGCCACCGTCCTGCTCGATGAAGCCAAAACCCTTGTCCGCGTTGAACCACTTCACGGTACCAGCAGCCATGTCATATCTCCTTTGGGGCAGTACACCGGCATCCGCACTGTGCGAACACCGTGTCGCCGCGATGATTACCCCGCCGGAAAATGACCGGAAATACAAAAGCGCTCTCCCCGACAGAAGCCGAGTGGGAGCACTTGAAGTTCGGGAACCACAACTGCAACTGAGATGGACAGTAGCACGCCGCAACGGTCCGCGTCGGTTAAGTAATTCCACTCCACTCATTGCGGTAAAAACTCTCTCTACACGGTCCGGCAAACTCTCACCTCACGAGCACAGATATTGACTCACTCGCAGTGCAACGTTCCTGAAAAGCGGAGTCGCCAGCCGCGACCAGGGTAGTCGGGGCGCTTCGGCGTGTGCGGCTGTCCGCAGGGTCGCATTGAACAGCCGCCAAGAGCAGCCACCACCTTGAGGCGGACCTGCGTTGATCGCCGCGTCCGGAGCAGTGGTCGAGCGTTCGATCCGGTGAGGGGACGTCACCGTGGATCGTGTCGGGCAAACCGTGCCACCCGGAAGTGCCGTGCGCTCAAAGGCTCGGCTTCACCCGGACATGGCAGCTGACAGCAGGCTGAAACTTTGGTGTTCGTTCGCCGTCTGCCTGGCGGGCGCCGCATCCATGACGACCTGTGGGAAGAGTCCGGCCGCTGACCGGGAGCGGAGCGGCTTTGCCTGTCGTCAGGAGGGGAGGGCTTGACGGAGCGTGGGATAGCAGGGAATGACCGTGTCGAGACCAACGATTTCAACGACCCGCTGTACCGCTGCCCGCACGGCCGCCAGCCGAATCCAGCCGCCGGCGGACGCTTCATCGCGTTGTGCGGCCAGGACGCTGACGGCGCTGGCGTCCATGAAGGCGAGCGCACTGCAGGACGTCGGAAGCGCTACACCTTATGAGGGTGCCACCCCCTTGCGCCTGTGCTGCAGGTAACGTTCCAGGCGGCGCACCCGGCCCTGAAAGGGGCAGCGGGCGGGGAGAGGGAAGCGAGCACGGATGGACGAGACAAGAGGGGCCGAAGGCGAAACGGCCTCGCTGTTGGAGGCATCGCTCGCGCTGGACAGCGACGGCTCCCGGATAGCTCAGGCCCGTCATATGGCCGCGGCTTTCCTAACGAAGGCGTCCGACGGCCACCCGGCGGTAGTCCCGGTCAATTACGAGGTCGTCGATGACGCCATCGCCTTCCGGACCGCACCCGGCTCCGTGGCGGCGGCTGCCGCAGGAGCCGAGGTCGCCTTCGAGGTCGACCACGTGGACGACGCTCTGAGCCTTGGCTGGAGCGTCCTCGCGGTCGGCCCCAGCGACGTCGTGACGGACCCCGAGGTCACAGGAAGGCTCACCCGGCATGCGCACACCACACCTTGGGCGGGCGGTGAGCGCGAGATGTGGATCTCGATCCGGCCCACGAGTCTCACGGGCCGTCGCATCACACCAGCGGATCAGTAGACGCGGTCAGCCCTCTCCGGGTCTTTGACATGTGACGGAGGAGTTGACTCAGCCGCTGCTTCCAGCGGCATCGCGGCCCGACTCACCGCCATCCGGCCGAAGATCCACCGGCCCCTGACTTCGTGGCGTGTCGCGGCGCCGAGCAGGCAGTGCGACGGTGGTCAAAGAAGCTCTCGGCAGTCCGCCGGAGCGAAGGCGGTGACGGCGATGACATTCCCCCTGGTCGTAGGCGTCGACGGATCGGACTCCAGTCTGCTGGCCGTCGACTGGGCAGTGGACGAGGCGGCACGACACAGTCTGCCCTTGCACATTGTCCATGCCTCCCGATGGGAGACCTACGAGGGAGTCCAGCCGTCGTTCAGGACCGAGCGCTCCAGTGGGGAGGTCATGGCACAACACATCGTCGCTTCCTGTCTAGAACGAGCCCAGCGTCGGACATCCTTCAGTGAAGGTGTCAGGCAGTGCGCTCGCGGAGGACGCCGTGTCCGCGCTGCTGGGCGCGGGGCCCGAGGCGTTCGCCCTGGTCACGGGTTCTCGTGGCCGCGGAGAGATCGCCGGGATGCTGCTGGGATCGGTCAGCCTCGCGGGTGGCGGCGCGAGCCGCCTGTCCCGTCATCGTGATCCGTGGTGCGGAAGCCAACCTCCACGGGACCTTCGGCCGCGTCGTGGTCGGCGTCGGTGCGGCAACCGGCGGCCCGGGAGCCGTACGGTTCGCCGTTCGCGAAGCTCAGGCGCGCGGATCCGAGCTGACGGCTGTACGAGCCTGGCGCAACCCGTCGCAGGAGCCGGTGGACCACATGCTGCTCGCCGACGACGCCGCCCGACTGCGCGAGGGGCGGGCCTCGGTCGGCCTTGATGACGCTTTGCGCGAGGCGGCACGTGAGCACCCCCAGGTCGAGGTCCGGCGCCGTACGGTCGAGGGTCCCGCGCACCGCGCTCTGCTGGAGGCATCGGCCCAGGCGGACCTGGTCGTCGTCGGCGCTCAGCGCCGCCACGGCCACTTCGGCCTTCAGCTGGGCAGGGTCGCCCACGCCCTGCTGCACCACGCGGTATGCCCGGTCGCCGTCGTCCCGCAGCCGGTCTGAGGACCGCCGTGCTTTTCTGAGCCCCGCAGCCTCGGGAGGAGAGGACCAGGTGGCTGATGTCGGAGTGGACATGGGAGTGGAACGGCTACGACCCCGCCGCCGAGCGGTTGCGTGACGCGCTCTGCACGCTCGGCAACGGCTACTTCGCCACGCGGGGTGCTCTGCCCGAGTGCCGGGCCGGTCTGGTGAACTATCCGGCAACCTACGTAGCCGGGTGCTACGACCCGCCTCGAGTCGACGGTGGCGGGACGGCAGGTGGAGAACGAGGACCTGGTCAATGTCCCGAACTGGCTGGGTCTCCGGTTCCGTCTGCGTCGCGCCGAGGGAGCGTGGGGTTCTTGGTTCTCCCCGGGCAGGCACGCCTTCCTGTACCACCGTCACACTTTGGACCTGCGGCGCGGCACGCTCACCCGGTCCTTCCGCCACCAGAACGGCGAGGCCTCCTCTCTGCGCGTCGAGCAGACCCGCTTGGTGCACATGGGGGATCCGCATCTGGCTGCCCTGCAAACGGTCTTCACCGCCGAGGGCTGGTCGGGGGAGATCGAAATCGAAAGCTCCTTGGACGGCCAGGTGCTCAACGGCAACGTGCACCGATACCGGGCCCTCGACCGCCACCACCTGGCCCAGGTGCGCACCGGTGCAGAGGGCCCCCACACCGTCTGGCTGAGCTGCCGGACCCACACGTCGGACATCGCTGTCGCGCTGGCAGCCCGGACGACGGTTCGCGCCGACCAGTCGCCGGCCTCATCGGTGCGTCCCGGCCACCACCGGGCCGTGCACGGGCTGATTGTCCGGATCACGCCCGGTCGGCCGGTAGCCGTGGAAAAGACTGTGGCGCTGCACACCTCACGGGACCCGGCCATCAGCGATCCGCTGAGCGAAGCGGTCGACCGGGTGTCCACAGCCCCGGACTTCCCCACCTTGCTCGACTCCCACATCGCCGCGTGGAAACGGCTGTGGCGGTGTGCGGACTTCCAGGTACCGGGCCAGGCAGGACGCATCCTGCGCTTCCACCTCTTCCACGTCCTCCAGACACTCTCACCGCACACCGCGGATCTGGACGCGGGCGTCCCCGCCCGTGGACTGCACGGCGAGGCGTACCGGGGGCACGTCTTCTGGGACGAACTCTTCGTCCTGCCGTATCTCAACCTGCACTTCCCTGAGATCTCCCGGGCCCTCCTCGACTACCGCTACCGACGCCTTCCGCGTGCTTGCAGATCGGCCGCGGCGTCCCACCGAGCCGGGGCGATGTACCCCTGGCAGAGCGGCAGCGACGGGCGCGAGGAGACCCAGGAGTGGCATCTCAACCCCGCCTCGGGCCGCTGGCTGCCCGACCACTCCCGTCTCCAGCACCACGTGGGCTCGGCGATCGCCTACAACGTTTGGCAGTACTGCGAGGCCACCGGCGACACGGAGTACCTGCACACCAAGGGTGCGGAGATGCTGCTCCAGATCGCGCGCTTCTGGGCGGACCTCGCCGTCCTCGACCCCTCGACGGGCCGCTACCGGATCCGTGGCGTCGTCGGTCCCGACGAGTACCACGACAGCTACCCGGGCGCGGTCAGGCCCGGGCTGGACGACAACGCGTACACCAACGTCACCGCCGCCTGGGTCCTCACCCGCACCCTGGAACTCGTGCGGCGCCTTCCCATGTGGCGCCGCGAGGAACTGTTCTCCCGGGTGCGACTGGACGCCGGTGAACTGCCGAAGTGGGAGGAGGTCGCCCGGCGACTGAACCTGCCGTTCCATCAGGGCGTCATCAGTCAGTTCGAGAGCTACGACGACCTTGCCGAACTGGACTGGGACGCCTACCGCGCCCGGTACGGCACCATCCGCAGGCTGGACCGGATCCTGGAGGCCGAGGGCGACACGGTCAACCGCTACAAGGCGTCCAAGCAGGCTGATGTCCTCATGCTCGGCTACCTGTTCTCACCCGCCGAACTGTCGGCGCTGTTCCGGCGTCTCGGATACGACCTGGACGACGACATCTGGCGCGGAACCGTCGACTACTACCTGCGGCGCACCAGCCACGGCTCCACCCTCAGCGAACTCGTACACGGACTGGTCCTCGCCAAGGCCAGAAGGACCGAAGCGTGGCAGTACGTCCACGAGGCCCTGGAGGCCGACATCGCCGACGTCCAGGGCGGGACCACCGGCGAGGGCATCCACCTGGGGGCCATGGCCGGCACCCTCGACCTGGTCCAGCGCGGCCTCACGGGGCTGGAGACACGCGAGGACGCCCTGTGGCTGGACCCGGTCCCCCTCCCGCCGCTCTCCGAATACGGCTTCACGCTGCGCTACCGCGGTCACTGGGGCATCGGCGTGCGGCGCCGGAACGGGCGGCTGGAGATCAGTGTGCCCCACTCGGAGGAATCGGCCATTCGCGTGATGCTGGCCGATCGGGCCGTGACCATCACGCCCGGGGAGACCTGTTCACTCGTGCTGCCGGACAGTGATGCGAGGTGACGTCGCAGGCCGTGCCGAACGCCGCGCTGCCTCAACGGCAGGAGTACCTGCTCTCACGGGTGCCGAGAGGTGCGGCTCGGGGGCCCGCCGGGCGCGGGAGCGGGTACGCGGTTCAGGCGGAGTGCCATCACCGGGCAGGCGGCGACCGCGCGTCGGGCGTGGACCAGCAGGTCCGGCGGGACCGTGGAGTCCCTGAGCACGGGGTAGCCCCATTCGTCCGAGCCGATCAGTTCGGGCAGCAGTTCGGCGCAGAGTCCGTGGCCGTCACAGGCGGCGAAATCGACGGCGAGTACGTGGGTCCGGGCACGGGTCATCGCCATTCGTCCTCCTCCGGGGGCCGGGCGTCGGGCACCGGCAGGACGAGGGGGGCGAACGCGTCCCCACACGGTCCGGTGTGCACATGCCGGTGGACGTCGTCGGCGAAGACCCTCAGCGCCGAGGCGGCCAGCCGCTCCGCGCCGTCGGGATGGCTGCACGCGCCGCGCCGCGGGAGCAGTCCGAGGCGGCGGTGCAGCCGGGTCAGCAGCTGGGCGTCGGCGTGGCCCCGGGCGAGCGCGGCGAAGTCCTCGGCGACGGACGGCAGGCCGAACCGGCACGGCCCGCACTGCCGGGCGCTCTGCGCTGCCAGGTAGCCGAGCGCGGCTGCGGTCTCGGCCAGCCCGCAGGCTCCTTCGGGCAGCGCCACCAGGACACCCGCGCCCCGTTCCGGCGCCGTGGTGCTCAGCGGCACCGGAAGCCAGCTGCCGAAGAAGCCGCCCGCGAGCACGGCGCCGAGCCGTCCGTGCGGTCCGCCGGCCCGGCTCAGTGCCGCCGTCACGGAGCTCCCCGCCGGGATCTCGTACACCCCCGGCCGACGAACGGCGCCCGAGACCGTGACCAGCGCGGTGCCCGGTGCTTGGGAGCTTCCGCTCGCGCGGAACCATGCGGGGCCGTAGCGGGCGATCAGCGCCAGGTGGGCCAGGGTTTCCACATTGCCGATCAGGGTGGGCCGTTTGGCGACGCCCTTCTCGAAGGGGCGCGGCGGGGTGGACCGGGGGCGGGCGTCGCCGCCGTTCAGCCAGTTGACCAGGGACGTCTCCTCGCTGGAGACGAAGTGGTGAGGCAGCGCGTGGACCTGCACCGGCACCGGGTCGAGCCCGGCACGGCGCCGCTCCGCGACCGCCGCGGTGAGCTGGTCGACCTGCGCCGCCCGTGTGCGGGGCATACACAGATGCACCGCGTTCGCGCCGACCGCGACGGCGGCCAGAGCCGCGCCGTCCAGAACGAGGTGCGGGGCGAAGGACAGCAACACCTCGTCCTTGTGGCTGGCCGGCTCGCTCTCCATCCCATTGGCGACGAGCACGGCCGGCCCTCTGGCTCCGGCTACCGAGCGGAGCTTGCGGCCGGTCGGAAAGCCGCCGCCGCCCCGGCCGGTGAGCCCGGCCTCCTCCACGGCGCGCACCAGTGGCATGGCGCTCCCGCGACCGCGTGCCTGGACCAGCGGGGGAGGGCCGTAGCGGGCGACGTGTTCCGTGAGGTCGGCGGGCCGGCCGGTGTCGTACCAGCCGGACAGTAGGCGTTCGCCGTACGGGCCGCAGGGCGCCGCCGGATGTTCTCCGGCGAGGACGGTGGCGGTGTCGGAGTTCATTCGGCGTCGTCTCCCTCGTGTTCGTCCTGCTGGGTGTGCTGTTGGGGCGTCGGTGACGGGTGGGGGGTGGACGGGGCGGTGGCGGGCGCCTGTGTCGTGCCGCCCGCGCGGTGCGCCCAGCCCGGCTGCAACGGGCCCGCGGCCAGGAAGGCGACCAGCGTCGCGGGCACCAGCAGCGTGGCCGCCGTCGCCCACCGGCGGACCCGGTCCGCCTGCGTCCCGGCCCGGACCAGCCGCCACCACACGGCGACCACGACGGTCAGGAGACAGGCCCCGTACAGCGCGAGTTGCGGGCTCAGGCGGGTGTCCGTGCCGGTACCGGCCGCGTGGAAGAGCGCCACCGGCCAGGCCGCGTACGCCAGCCAGTGCACCGCCTTCCACCGGCGGCGGCCCAGGCGCCCGCGTACGGCGCTGGTGAGAGCGACCGCCAGCAGGAGGTCGAGGGCCACCGCGCCCAGGCCGACCCAGAGCGGACGGTAGGAGGCCACGAAGGGGACGAACGCCGTCGGCCAGGTCAGGTGGGCGTAGCCGTCGGTGATGGCGGTGACGATGTGCAGTCCCAGGAAGGCCAGGCTGAGCAGCGACAGATTGCGGTGCAGCGCGGACACCTCGAACCGGCCCAGGCGCAACGGCGCGTACTTGCCCGCCGCCGCGATGCCGAGCGCGACCGCCGCGGTCGACAGGACCAGGGAGACCGTGCCGCTGGCCCGGGTGGCGTACCAGAGCGGGCTCGGACCCGAGGCGAGCAGGACGGCGCCGTTCATCGGCTGTCCCCGTCGGCGGGCCAGGCCCCCAGGTACAGCACGCTTCCGTCGGTGCGGACGAGACGGGCCGGAAGCACGGTGCCGCGCAACCAGTCGGGGGCGCGTTCGCCGAGGACCAGGGCGGCGGTGGTGGCGGTGTTGGCGTCCACGCAACTGGCCGCGGCGACGCTGACGGTGCGCCAGACGGGCGGCGGGATGTCGCCGGTGGCCGGGTCGACGATGTGGTGCAGCGTCCGGCCACCGCGCCGCCAGGTACGTACGGTGGTGCCGGACGTGGCGAGGCCGCCGTCACGAATCGAGACGACCGGCTGTACGGGGCCCGCGTCCGGGGCCGCGTGGTCGTCGGCGATCGCGACCCGCCAGCCGCCGTCCGGCGGATCGCCGGCCGCCGACAGGTCGCCGCCGAGGTTGACCAGGACGCCGCAGCCCACCGCGGCGGCGGCCCGCCGGGCCGCCCGGTCCGCGGCCAGGGCCTTGGCCGTGGCGCCGAGGTCAAGCGTCGTGCCGGCGGGAAGGCGCAGGAGGCGCAGCGCCGGGTCCCAGCGGACGGTTCGCCAGCCCGCGGCGGGGAGTGGCGCGGTCGTCGGTCCGGTGTCCTCGGGCTGCCGCGCGGCCACCTGGGTGAAGGTGCGGTCGTAGCCGAGAGCCGCGACCGCCGGGCCCACCGTGGGGTCGACGGCGCCGTCGGTGAGTTCGGCGGCGCGCAGGGCCGCCTCCAGGGCCTCGGCGAGCAGGGCGCTCACCGGCACCGGCACGGCGCAGGCCGTGACGTTGGCGCGGGAGAGCTCCGAGTCGGGACGGAACCGGCTGCACGCCGCGTCGACGGCGGCCAGCTCGGCCCGCAGGATCAGCAGTGCGTCGTCGGCGCGGGCCGGGTTCGCGGTGAGCAGCACGGCCGTGGTACCGAGCGCGGAGAAGACCGCTGTCGCGGGCTCCGCGTGGGCCGGACGGTTGGTGGCGGGGCGAGCGGTTCCGGCCGGGGGTGTGGTGCGCGTGCCGGTTCCGGGGCGACCGACGGCGCCCGCCGGTGTGGCGTTCACGACGCACCCGACTGGGTCTGCGGCGCTTGCGGGGTCGGCGTGGGCGCCTGGCCCGAGGGCTTCAGGCCACCGCTCGTGCCGGTGGACGTGCCGCTGCCGTGACCGGCGGGTGCGGCGGTCTGGGCGATCCCGGGGATCACCTGTGCGTAACCGGCGCCCAGTACCGCGGTACCGGCGACGGCCGCGGCCGCCGCCCACCGGGTCGTGACGCTCACGCGTCGCCGCCCTCGTTCACGGCGCCGGACGGCGTCCTTGACGGATCGGTCCGAGTCTGCGGGCTGCTCAGGAAGCGGCATGGATGAACTCCTCGCCAATAGGCCGGTTGTCCCACTCACCAGGCTGCCTCGCGGCCCGTCGGGAACCAGTTCAGGAGTTCTTCACAAGCGGTTAAGATCCCGCCCGCGGACCACGCGACGGCCCGTGCGGCGCCGGCGCGGGAAGTTCCAGCATCACGCTCAGCCCGCCGCCGGCCGTGTCCTCCAGCCGTACGGAGCCGCCGTTGGCGGTGACCAGCCGATGCACGATGGCCAGACCCAGGCCGCTGCCGGACGCCTCCGGATTACCGAACCTCCGGAAAGCCGCCTCGCGTGCCGCCTCGCTCATCCCGGGCCCGTTGTCCACCACGCGCAGCAGCACCCGCTCACGCGTCGCCTCTCCCTCGATGCGGACCGCCGCTCCTTCCCCCACGGCATCCAGGGCGTTGGCCACCAGGTTGTCGATCACCTGTTCCAGATCCCCCGCCCCCAGGTACGCCGTCAGCCGGGCGCCGCAGCGCCCCGTGAGCGACACCCGCCGCTCCCGGGCCACCGGCTCCCACGCGACGACCCGGTCGTCCACCACCTGGTCCACCCGGACGGCAACCGGCCTGGGCACCGCGTTCTCCGCCCGGGACACCGCCAGCAGCCCGTCCACCAGCCGGGACAGCCGGGCGATCTCCTCCTGGGCGCCGGCGAACTCCGCCGCCGTGGCGTCGTCGGCGCCCGCCGCCAGCAGGTCGAGCCGCAGCCGCAGCGCTGTCAACGGCGTACGCAGCTGGTGCGAGACGTCGGCGACGACCGCCCGGTGCCCGTGGATCAGGGTCTCCATGCGGGCCGCCATGGTGTTGAACGTCGAGGCGAGTCGGCGCACCTCCTGCGGCCCCCGCCCGCCCGGCGCCCTGACGTCCAGCGCACCCTCGCCGAGCCGCAGCGCGGCGGCGTCCACGGCCCGCAGCGGGCGCCCGACCCAGCGGGCCAGCGCCACCGACAGCAGCACGCCCGCCACCAGGGCGCCGGCGCCGATCAGCGCCAGTCGCCACCACATGGAGGCGATCCGGTCGTGCATGCTCTCCGCCGAGCGGGACAGCACGGACACCCCGACCGGACGCGTGGTGTCGCCGATCGGCTCCGCGACGACCAGCCGGTCGTCCCGCTCACGTGCCGCTGTTCCCTGGTGGACGAGCACCTGGTGCGCCAGGTCGCCCCAGTTGCCTGCGGCCTGATCGTCCTCATCGCCCTCGGTTCGTCCGGGGCACCCGGTGGCCGCCACGGGCTGTCCCGCCGTGTCGAAGACCGCGGCGCAGTCGCCCGCCCGCTCGGCCTGTTCCAGGAGCCGTCGCATGTCGGCAGGAGAGCGATGGTCCGACAGGTACTCCTCGGCCGCGGCGGCGATCGTCCGGTTCGCCGCCTCGGTCGTGTCCCGGAAAGAGGTGTGCTCGCGCTGTGTCATGGACAGTCCCAGCGGCACCACCGCCAGCACCAGCAGCAGGACGATCAGGGCCATGAAGGTCAGCGCGATACGTCGGGTCATCGCGCACCGGCGTCCGGCTCCGGGCCCGGCTCGGGTACGCCGAGGCGGAATCCGCGGCCGTACACGGTCTCCACCAGTCCGGGGACGCCGAGCTTGCGGCGCAGGGCCGCGATGTGCACGTCCAGCACCTTGGTGGGGCCGTACCAGTGGGCGTCCCAGGCGCGCTCCAGGACCTCCTGCCGGGTGACCACCCGCCCCGGGTCGACGGCCAGGCACTCCAGGATGTCGAACTCCTTGGGTGTGAGCGCGACGTCGTGGCCGTCGACGGTCACTTTGCGGGTCCGCGGGTCCACCGCGAGGGGGCCGTGGCGCAGCAACGCGGAGCCGGACGGCTGGACGCGGCGCAGCACGGCCCGGATCCGTGCCAGCAGTTCCGCCAGGCCGAACGGTTTGACCAGGTAGTCGTCGGCGCCCTCGTCCAGGGCCGCGACCCGGTCGGCTTCCTCGCCGCGCGCCGTCACCACGATGATCGCCGCGTCGGAACGGCTCCGTATCCGGCGGCAGACCTCCAGGCCGTCCAGGTCGGGCAGCCCCAGGTCCAGTAGCACCACATCGGGTTCCGGGACCGCCGCGAGCGCCTCACGCCCGGTGCCGACGCCGCGTGCCTCGTACCCGGCCCGCTCCAGGCCCCGTACGAGGGAGGCGGCGATCCCCGGGTCGTCCTCGACCACCAGAACAAGCACACCGACATCGTACGGTCCGTCGTCCGTGCCCGGATTGGCCGGTGGGCCCCTCTCTGTGGCCCGTTCGGCCCTCCCCTCCGGCGCGGTGCGCGCGGTTGCATGGACAGCCGGAGACGCTGTCGCGCCCGCAGGCGTGACATGTCCGGAGACGCCGGAGGGCCGCTGCCGTGTCGCACACGAGAGACACCGGAGACGGACAGGCACCGCCGCGGGCCCGGGATGTCCGTCGGCTGCTCGAACCGGCGCTGCTGGCCTCGACGGCACTCGCCCTGGTGAGCGGTGCAATCGCCTGGGCGGCCGGGAACCACGGCGTCGCCGACGCCTGCTGGGCGGCCGGGACGGTGCTGGCCGTCGTTCCCGCCGTGGCCTGGGTCGTGGCCGCGCTGCGCAAAGGACGGGCCGGCGTCGACCTGATCGCCGTGCTGGCGCTGGTCGGGACCCTCGCGGTGGGTGAGTACCTGGCGGGGGCGCTGATCGCGTTGATGCTGGCGACCGGCCGGGCACTGGACGCCGCGGCCGAGCGCCGCGCCTCCCACGACCTGCGGGCACTGCTGGAGCACGCCCCCCGCTCGGCCCGCCGCCGCACCGGCCGTGAGGTCTCCGTGGTCCCGCTCGCCGATGTCGTCGTCGGCGACGTGCTCGTGGTCGGCCCAGGAGATGTGGTCCCCGTCGACGGAAGCGTCCTGGCCGGTACGGCGGAACTCGACGAGTCCGTGCTGACCGGCGAGTCCGCCCAGGTCGAGCGCGGCACCCACGAGCCCGTACGCAGTGGCGTCGTCAACGCGGGCGGTGTCTTCGAACTCCGGGCGACCGCCACCGCGCGGGACAGCACGTACGCGGAGATCGTACGGATGGCTCAGCACGCGGGCGCGGAGCGGGCACCGACCGTGCGGCTGGCGGAGCGTTACGCGGCGTGGTTCCTGCCGCTGTCCCTGGGGATGGCCGGCCTCGCCTGGCTGGTGAGCGGATCCGCCGAACGCGCGGTCGCCGTCCTGGTCGTGGCGACTCCCTGCCCGCTGCTGCTCGCGGCCCCGGTGGCCGTCGTCTCGGGACTGTCGAGGGCGGCGCGTCGCGGTGTCATCGTCCGGGACGGCGGGTCGCTGGAGCGGCTGGGCCGGGCACGCACCCTGGTCATCGACAAGACCGGCACCCTGACCGTCGGACGGCCGCGCGTCCTGGCGGTCGCCGCCGAACCCGGGCGTTCCCCTTCCGAGGTGCTGCGGCTGGCCGCCTCGCTCGACCAGGTCTCGACGCATGTGCTGGCCGACGCGATCGTCCGCGAGGCACGAACCCGGAACCTCACGCTGTCCATGCCCGCCGACGCCACGGAGGAACCCGGCCGCGGCCCCGCCGGCACCGTGGACGGCCTCCGCCTCGCCGTCGGCAGGTCCGGTCTTGCCCCGGCGGCACTCCCCCACTGGGCCCATGCCGTGGACAACCGCGCCGTTCTCGACGGAGCCGCCGTCGCCTGGCTCACCGTCGACGACACCCTCGCCGGTGCCGTCCTGCTCCAGGACCCGCTGCGCCACGACGCCCCCCGCACCGTCCGAAGGCTGCGGTCGGCCGGGCTGACCCGGCTGCTGATGCTCACCGGCGACCGTGCCGAGCCCGCCCGCGAGGTGGGAGCCGTGCTGGGCCTCGACGACGTCCGGGCCGGTCAGCTTCCCGCCGACAAGGTCGCGGCGGTGCGCGCGGAACGCGCACGGGCGGTCACCGTCATGGTGGGCGACGGCGTCAACGACGCACCCGCCCTGGCCGCCGCCGACATCGGAGTGGCCATGGGAGCCCGCGGCTCCACCGCGACCTCCGAGGCCGCCGACATCATCCTCACGACCGACCGGGTGGACCGACTCGCGGACGCCATGGACATCGCCGTCAGGGCCCGCCGGATCGCGGTCCAGAGCGCCGTCGTCGGGATGGCGCTGTCGCTGGTCGCCATGATCGCGGCCGCCCTGGGCTGGCTGCCACCCGCCGTCGGAGCCCTTCTTCAGGAAGGCATCGACGTCGCCGTCATCCTCAACGCCCTGCGCGCGCTGCTCCCGGCCCGCAGCGCCCGTACCGCTCTCGAACCGGACGCGGAGGACCTCATCCACCGGTTCGCGGCCGAACACGACGACCTCAGGGACGCCCTGGACGCCATCCGTGAAGCCGCCGGCCTGCTCTCGGCGCAGGACGCCACGGGGTCACTGGCCGCCGTGCGCCACGTCGACCACCTGCTCACGACGCGACTGCTCCCTCACGAACTCGCGGAGGAGCACCAGCTCTACCCGGCGCTGAACCGACAGCTCGGCGGACCGGAGACCACCGAGACCATGAGCCGGGCCCACACCGAGATCGCCCGTCTGTCCCGCCGCATCACGACCCACCTGCGCATGGCGGACGAGTCGGGCGGCCTGAGGCCGGAACAACTCGACGACCTGCGCGCCTGCTTGTACGGGCTCCATTCCGTTCTCCGTCTGCACTTCAGCCAGGAGGAGGAGAGCTACTTCTCCCTCGCTCCCTGAGCCGGACGGCTCGTGTCCCAAGGGGTCAACGATCCGGACGAGACTCAGAGGCAACTGAGAAGTCGCTGTGAAAAGGTGCCGACGTTCCTCCAAAGATCCAATCCGCACGCCAATGGTCCGCCCAACCCCCCATGGAGAAAGCTCACATGAGTCTCACGATCGTCAACGGACTACCCGCGCATGTCCTGTTCGTCCACTTTGTCATCGTGCTCGTGCCGCTCAGCGCCCTGGCGCTCGTCGTGTGCGCGGTGTGGCCCAAGGCAGCCCGGCGGCTCGGCCTGCTGCTACCCGTCCTCGCGCTCGTGACATTGGCGACCGTGCCGGTGTCCACACACGCGGGTGAGTGGCTGGAACGGCACGTCGGCAGCGACCCGCTGGTGCGCAAGCACGCCGAACTCGGCGACGGCCTGCTGCCCTGGGTGCTCGGCCTCTTCGTGATCTCGGCCGTCATCTGGTGGACGGCCCGCCGCTCGGCGCCCGCCGCGGACGGCACGGCGGGTGCCTCCTCCTGGTCGTCCTCGGCACTGGTCCGGGGCGCGGTCGCGATCGTTTCGATCGCCGTCGCGGTCGGCGCCGTGGTGGACGTCTACCGGATCGGCGACTCGGGCGCCAAGGCCGCCTGGCACGACAACTACTCGAAGACGGCCACGCAGCACGGCGACGACTGACGGACGAGACCGGCCTCGGGCCCTGTCACGGACATGATCCGGCCCCGCTGCCGGACCGCGACAACCTCCGGGGCCGGTCGACTCCTCCGGTCGGGACCGCGGGTGAGCTGACGGCGTGCGCCGCACGCGTCAGCACTTACGCCCGTTCCCGCACGCCCCAGCCGGTGGGACACGGGAGCAGGCCCGCAACCCTGGCGGGCAGGTCACCATCAGCTGTGGGGCGCGCCGTGCCCCAGTGCACCGCGTCGCCCGGCGACGCCCCTCCGCTCGCAGGCTCCGTGCAGCCGCTACCCCGGGAGCTCCGTGCGCTCCCACCACTCGTAGACCGGCAACTGGCCCTGCTCGGTCCCCTGCTGACGTGTCGTGGCCCGAAAGTGCTCGTACCCGCCACGGAACGGCACTTTGATGTCGAGGCCGGGAGCCGAAGCCGGGACGATCCGCTCAGGAAGATCGTCAGGGCCACCCTCAAGAACTGCCTTTGTCGCGTCGGTCATGACCCGATCTTCTCTGCCCATACCGGGGCACACCCCCACGACGCGCCGAGGTGCGCTCCGGCCGATCGCGTGGCGGGGCATGCCGGCCGGAACGGGACGGCACGTGATGTGCCGGAAGCGGCGGGAAGGACCCGGCCGCACTCCTCCTCGGGCGGCTGACCGGCGTCGGAGACGGCGCCGACGACCATTCGGAGCCGTCCGCGTCTTGGGCCGAGCGGGCAGAAATACACCGATCCATCCCCCGTGTCGCCGGGACTCCCTACTTCACCGGCAGCGGGACCTGCCAGTCGACCACGGCACCACCGGTGCCGGAACCGGAGACCTCCAGACGCCCGCCGAGCTGCTCAGCCCGCTCAGCCATGTTGCGCAGTCCGCTGCGGCGGCCGTCCGCCGGAATGCCCACCCCGTCGTCGGAGACCTTCAGACGTACCTCACGGCCGTCGGTCGTCAGCACCACGTCGGCCCGGCCGGCGTGGGCGTGCCGGGCGATGTTGGTCAGAGCCTCCACGAGCACGGCCAGGACATGGTCGGCGATCTCGCGCGGAACATCGGTGTCGAGCAGGCCCTCCGTGCGTACGCTGGGTGCGAAGCCCAGCCCGGGCCTGGCCTCACCGACCACCTTGGCGACGCCGGCACGCAGTCCGCCGCCGGTCGCGTCGTTGTCACGGGATCGAAGGCCGAAGATGGTCGACCTGATGATCTTGATGGTCTCGTCCAGGTCGTCCACGGCCCGCAGCACCCGTTCGGAGGCCTCGGGGTGGGTGATGAACCGGCCCGCGCTCTGCAACGTCATCCCGGTGGCGAACAGCCTTTGGATGGCCAGGTCGTGCAGATCACGGGCGATCCGGTCGCGGTCTTGGAGCACGGCGATCTGCTCGGAGTCCCGCCGCCGTTCGGCCAGTTCCATCGCGATCGCGGCATGCACGGCGAATCCCTGCAACATCACGGTCTCCCTGTCGGAGAAGACCGGTCGGCCGGTCTCGCGTGCCAGCAGCACCACCCCTCTCACATCGCTCGCGCCCGTGCGGATGGGGACGGCCACTGCTGGGCCCAGCCCCTGAAAGCGCGGCGGTTCGGGGGAAATCCGCCCATCCTGCGTGACATCGTCGCTGTTGACGGGGGCGGCCGTGGAGAAGGCCAGCCCCACCAGGGTTTCCTTCAGAGGCAGGACCAGTCCCCGGTGCTCCTCCGCGTCCACTCCGACGGCGATCTCCACGCAGAGTGACCGGCTGCCTTCGACAGGCATCGCGACCGCCGCCAAGGCCGAGCAGGAGATGTCCCGGGCGTGTTCGGCGATCAGATTCAGCGCCTCGGCGCGTTCACTGCCGGACGTCAGGCTGTGGCTGATCTCCGCATTCGCCCCGAGCCAGCGCTCGCGGAGTCGGGAGTCCTCGTACAGGCGGGCGTTGTCGATCGCCACACCGGCTGCGACCGCCAGCGTGGACAGCAGCGACTCGTCCTCCTCGTCGAACTCCGCCTCGCCACGCTTCTCGGTCAGATACAGGTTGCCGAAGACCTCGTCGCGTACGCGGATGGGTACGCCCAGGAAGCTGTTCATCGGCGGATGGCCGGCCGGAAGGCCATACGAAGCCGAGTGCTGCGAGAGCTTCTCAAGACGCAGGGGCTGCGGTTGGCGGATCAGCTCGCCGAGGATGCCGTGCCCCTCCGGGAGAGAGCCGATGTCGGAGATCTGTTGATCGCTGACGCCGATGGTGTGGAACGCCGACAGGCTCGTGCCGTCGGGTCCGATGACACCGAGAGCCGCGTACTTGGCGTCGACCAGCGTCGCAGCCGCCTCGACGATCGAGCGCAGGACCTGTTCCAGGTCGAGTTCCCGGCCGACGGCGAGGACGGCTTCCAGCAGGCTCTGTATCCGGTCGCGGGTGCTCCGGGCCGCGTCGAGCCTGGCCTGGAGCTCCTCCAGGAGCTCGTCAAGTCCCAGCTGCGGCAACAGTCCGCGGAGCTCGTCCGGGGTTCCCACGCTGTTCCTCCCGGCCTTTCGGTGTGTCCCGGTCGGCGTACGGGCCCGCACGCAAGGGGACGTAATCACCGTAGCCCTCCCCGGCCGGGCCGGTAAGCCGAAGAAGCGTCCCGCCGCATCGGAACTGCGCCAATCCCCCGGGACCATGGGCCTACGACCCTTGAGCACGCCACCGAAGATCGGCGTACCGCCCGAGGAGACCGGGCATCGTCGTTCCTCCTACCGGCAGAACCCCGGGCCGGGGGCCACGTCCGGCTCTACGTGCCAGGGCCGGAAGTCCCGGGAAAGGGCTGGACGGCCCCTGCCGCCGCCGGACGCCGGGGGCGATCGTGAAAGCGGTACCCCCGCACGGCATCGCAGCAAGAAGAGAAGGCGGTGGAGACAATGGCTCTCCCCCTCGTCGTGGGCGTCGACGGATCGGACGGCAGCCTCCTGGCCATCGACTGGGCGGTGGACGAGGCCGGCCGCGACGGGCTTCCGCTGCGGCTGGTCCACGCCTCGCTGTGGGAACGGTACGAGGGAGCGTTGCCGACGATGAGCCGGGAGCGCACCTCAGAGAAGGTGCTCGCCGAGCACATCGTCGGCTCGGCGGCGGAACGCGTCCGCCGGCGCAACCCGGATCTCAAGGTCTCCACGGAAGCGGTGGCCGCCGAGGCGGTGTCCGCGCTGCTGGACGAGGGAACGAACGCCACCGCCCTCGTCACCGGTTCGAGGGGTCGCGGCGAGCTGAAGGGGACGCTGCTCGGCTCGGTGGGTCTGGCGGTCGCGGCGCGCGCGTCCTGTCCGGTCATCGTGGTCAGGGGTGACGAGGCCGCTCTGGCCGGCTCGCACGGGCGCGTCCTGCTCGGCGCCGGAGACCCCGAGACGAGCCGTGAGGCCGTCCGGTTCGCGTTCCGGGAGGCCGAGGCACGCGGCTGTGAGCTGGACGTCGTCCGCGCCTGGCGCTCCCCCGCACGGGAGAGGGCCGACGAACGGGCGTCGGCCGGGGATCCGGCGCATCGGCATGAGCAGCAGGCCTCAGCCCTGCTCGACACCCTGGTCGCCGACGCGGCAGCGGAGCATCCCGCTGTGCGATTGCGCAGGACAGTGATCGAGGGATCGGCCCACAAGGTGCTCGTCAACCGCTCGGCCGCCGCCGACCTGGTGGTCCTCGGAGCACGGCGCAGGTCCGGTCGCTTCGGTCTCCAGCTCGGCCGGGTGTCCCACACCCTGCTGCATCACGCGGCCTGCCCGGTGGCCGTCGTACCGCTGACGGTCTGATCCGTCCCCGGCACGCAGCGCCCACCGTGCTCTCACGGAACGATTCAATGGAAGCGAGGCGATGTGGCCATGCCCCACACACCATCTGACACCGCCACCCCCGCCCGCCCACCGGACTCCGGTGTGCATCTGCTCGAGGTGGCCCACGTCGACGGGGACGCGTACGTCGCGGACGTACGCGGCCACCGGCTGCGCGTGGACCAGCCCGAGGACGCCGGCGGAAAGGACACCGCGCCCACGCCCGTCGAGCTGTTCGCCGCGTCCCTGGCCACCTGCGTCGCCTTCTACGCGGGCCGCTACCTGCACCGCCACGGCCTCGATCGCACCGGACTGCGCGTACGGACGGAATTCACGATGGCCGCCGACCGCCCGGCCCGGCTCGAAACGATCCGCGTCACCGTGGTGCCCACGGCCGGACTGACCGAGCAGCGCCGCGCCGCACTCCTGGCCGTCGCCTCGCACTGCACCGTCCACAACAGCCTGCATCAGCCTCCCGCGATCGACATCCTGCTGGAGCCCTGACCGAGCCCGGCCGTCGGCTCCGGGGCCGACGGCCGGGCAAAGGGACCGATGGCGACTCCGGACTCCGGACCCGCTGGACTACCCGGGCGCGCGGACGACTACGACCGGGACCGTCGCGTGCTGCACGCAGCGCAGGCTCACCGAGCCCAGGAGCGCTTCGCTGAAGCGTCCGTGTCCGCGGTTCCCGACCACCAGCAGCTGCGCGTCGTGCGCGGCCTCCACCAGAACGGACGCCGGGTTTCCCTCAGTGACCGTCGTTCGGACCTCTACCGGCGGCTCCGTACCCGCCGTCTCCGCCACGATGGCTTCCAGCCGTTCCGCCACGCCCTCCGCGGCCACCGTCCTGTCGTCGGTCTTCGGCACCAAGCCGTACCAGTCAGCGGGTGCCTCCCACGCCGCGAGCGCCTCGACGACCGCCCCGGACGCATGCCCCTGTGCCACCGCCCATCGCAACGCCGCCTTGGAAGCCTCCGAGCCGTCGACACCCACCACGATCCGCCCTGCGTCGCTCCCGCTGTCACTCATGTCGCGGCCTTCTCTCTGCCCGCACGTCCCCTGCCTCAATTATCGATCCGAGACCTCGGCCCTGCGATACGCGAAACGATCGGACGGGGCCCGGCGCGCTTGTCCGCGGGCCGTTCGGCCGACCCCACGATCACGGGGTCAGGAATACCGCTCCATCCCGTACCGCGTGGGGCCAACCCCCGACGAGTTCGTGTCCGGTGACCAGTTCCGACGTGATGCGGATGAAGACGTCGCGGGGCGAGGCCGTCCAGGAACGGGGTCCTGTCCGGGTGAGGCGGTCGTGTTCGGCGGGATCGTTGACCACCAGGGCACGGCCCGTCACGACCACGCTCCAGCCGGAGTGGGCCGCCGCGTCGACCGCGTCGGCCTCGAACGCCACCACCACGCCGTCGATGGAGCGGGCCAGTGCGGAGTCGGCCGAGGTCCGCAGCACCACGGCGGACCCGGCGTCCAGGCTGAAGTTGACCGGCAGGACCGCCGGCAGGGCGTCCCTGGTGTGCACGACCCGGCCGATGGCCGCCTCACCGAGCCGGTCCAGGCACTCCTGCCGGCCCAGTTCACGGAAGCCGTCGTCGGGATTCATCAGCGGAGTCAACTCTCACGCGTACAGCGCTCGGGCCACAAGTGACGCTTCCACCCGCGGCGGGACAACGATCGAGGCCAAGGATCACCGGCCTTTCCGGTCTCCGCAGGACGGAGAAGGTCATCTTCCTGCGGTCTGCCTACGGTGTCGGGATCACCGCACCGCGATCCTGCGCCCGCTGATCCGGTGCAGTCCGACGCGTACCCACAGGTCGCGCTGTTCGCCGCCGGCCCAGGGACGGCTGTAGGCGATCGCGTCGAGCCGGCGCCGGACGTCGGGATCGGTCACCGCCTGAGCGCTGCCCTGGACCAGTACGCTCCAGCCCTTGCTGAGGGCCTCGTCCACGTGATCGACCTGGAAGGCGACGTCCGATCCGACCGCTGCCGCGATCGTCGAACCCGGCGCGGTCCTGAAGGCGATCGAGCCCTCGATGACGCTGTAGTTGACGGGAAGGACGACAAGGCCGCCCTCGGTGGCGGTGGCGAGCCTTCCGACGCCGTGCGTCGACAGTCGCGCGAGGCAGTCCTCGGGGCCGAGTTCGATCAGTTCGGAGTGGCCGGCGGCCTGGCCGAGGCCGGGCGGCAGGTCGGAGTCGCCGCCGTGCAGGGCGGCGACGGTCGTGTCCAGGGCGTCCGCGAGCCGGATCAGGACGCTTGTTCCGGGCCTCGCCGTGGACTGTTCCTCCAGGTACTGGAGGTAGCCGGTGGCTGTGCCCGCGCGGGCCGCCGTGGCTTCCCGGGTCAGGCCGAGTTCCTCACGTCGCGCGGCGATGCGCCGCCCGATGTCGCCCGGTGCCGCCGCGGCCGAGGCCGCCGTGGTGACGGTCGGCCGGGAAGTGTCGCTGCCGACTGCTGTCGCGACCGACGTCACCGGGGGTACGTCCTCTTCCTGCGGTGTTCCGCCGGGCATGCCCCGACGTGTCTGTTCGAACATGGCCTTCGCTTCCTTGCGTCAGGGCGTCCTGACCGTCAGGGCGTCGTGCTGCGGCTCGCCGAGGACCACTTTGAGCGCGCCCGTGTCCGCAGCCCGTGCGAAGACGTCGTACGCCTTCTCCATGTGATCGAGCGGGAAGGTGTGGGTGATGAGGGAGGCCGCCGGGAGCCGGCCGGCTGCCATCATGCGCAGCAGTGTGGGGGTGGAGTGGGTGTCGACCAGCCCGGTGGTGATCGTCACGTTCTTGATCCACAGGCTTTCGAGGTGCAGGGTCGCGGGCTTGCCGTGCACGCCGACGTTGGCGACGTGGCCGCCGGGCCGCACCATGCGCGTGCACGTCTCGAAACTCTCCGGGACACCGACCGCTTCGATGACGACGTCGGCCCCGAGTCCGTCGGTGAGGTCGGAGACGAGCTGCTCGGCCTCCTCCCCCGCCGTCGCGACCGCGTCGGCGCCGAGACGCTTGGCGGCGTCGAGCCGGGCCGGAGCGAGATCCACGGCAATGATCTTCTCGGGCGAGAAGAGGCGCGCCGTCGCGATCGCGGCGAGCCCGACGGGCCCCGCTCCCACGACGGCGACGGTGTCTCCGGGGCGTACCCGCCCGTTCAGCACGCCGACCTCGTAGGCGGTGGGGAAGATGTCGGCCAGCAGGACCGCGTCCGTGCCGGCCACGGCCCCGGGCAGGAGATGGGTGGACAGGTCCGCGTGCGGGACTCGGACGTACTCGGCCTGTGTGCCGTTGATCAGGTGGCCGAGGATCCAGCCGCCGTCGGCGCGACACTGGCCGTACGCGCCCTCGCGGCAGAAGCGGCAGCGGCCGCAGGCCGTGATGCAGGAGACCAGGACACGATCGCCCGGCCGGACCGAGCGCACGTCGCTGCCGACCTCGACGATCTCACCGACGGCCTCGTGGCCGAGGACCGTGCCCGGGGTCACCTCCGGCACGTCGCCCTTGAGGATGTGCAGATCGGTGCCGCAGATGGTCGCGGTGTCGACCCGGACTATGGCGTCGGTTGCTTCCTGGACACCGGGATCCGCCACGCTCTCCCACGCGGACTCTCCCGGACCGTGGAACACGAGTGCCTTCATGGCAATCCCCTCACGTCGTGACGTGACCTGGTACCCCCAGCCTGACCGGGGCAGATGCCGCGCGCATGGGCCGGTCGGTCCCCACCACAGGACCGGGCGGCCCTGCCTGGCGGCGGCGAGGGCAGTGACGGCGAGGGTCACCAGGACAACCGCGTGGATCCTCTCCCCCACCGGGCCCGGCACGGGGCGAGACCCACGTGCGGGGTCCCGGCCGTGGCTTCGGTCGGGGACGACGGGCCACCGGACCCGGACCATCCCATGCGGCCCGCAGCGAGGGCCGGGTGGCCCATGGCGGCGGGCGGGACGCGGGCGGAGATTGGGGGTGGGAGGATCACTCGCCAGGAAGAGGCAGGATCATGAACACTTCCATCGCCGCCGTCAAGCCACCATGCTCCGGCCGCCGGCCGCCGGCCATCGGGAACGGCTGATGCGGGTCGCCCGACGTGTCGTTCCCCCCAGGCGCCCGGCTGTTCGGGGAAGGCCGACACCCGGACCGGTTCTCGATCATCAGGACCGGCACGGTGGCGCTCGACCTGCGGGTGCCGGGCCGCCGCGCGGCCTTCGTCGAGGTCCTCGGACACGACGAACTCGTCGGCTGGTCCTGCGCTGTTCCACCCGTACACCTGGCACCGGGCGCCCGGGCGACCAGTTCGGTGATCGTGCGCGCCTACGAATGCGGCTGCTCGACCCCTACGCCCCTACGGCAGCGGCGACCTCCGCCGACCGACGTTTACGAACCCGATGAAGGAGCCACCGTGGACGGCAGTCCGCACATCGTGAGCGACGTGATGACCCACACCGTCGCCGCCATCGGCCCTGGGGCCGGTTTCAAGGAGATCGTGCAGTTGATGGAGCAGTGGCAGGTCAGCGCCCTGCCCGTCGTGGAGGGCGAGAGCCGGGTGATCGGGGTCGTCTCCGAGGCCGATCTGCTGCCCAAGGAGGAGTTCCGCGACGGCGACCCCGACCGCCGCACGCAGCTTCGGCGGCTGAGTGATCTCGCCAAGGCCGGCGGGTCGACCGCGGAGGAGCTGATGACGGCTCCGGCGGTCACCGTCCGCGCGAACGCGACCCTCCCGCAGGCCGCCCGCATCATGGCGCACGCCAAGGTCAAGCGGCTGCCCGTCGTCGACGAGGTCGGCGGCCTCGAGGGCGTCGTCAGCCGTGGCGACCTCCTCAAGGTGTTCCTGCGCCGTGACGAGGACATCGCCGAGGAGGTACGCGAAGAGATCGTGTCCTCCCTGTTCCTAGGGGCGCCCTCGCCGGTCCGGGTCAAGGTACGGGACGGTGTCGTCACGCTCAGCGGACATGTCCGCGACACAGCACTGGTGCCGCTGGCCGCTCGGCTGGTGCGGGCCGTGGAAGGGGTGGTGGACGTCGGATTCGACCTCACGGGCCCGGAGCGGGTCCGGGAGCCGTGAGACGACCGCAAGCGCAGCGCCGCGCAGATCCTTCCGAGGGCCGAGAACCACATCTCCCGCCTCCTGGCCGGACTCGGCGGCCGGCGCCGTGTTCGGGCCGCGGTGCCGGCCAACCACCTCGAACACCCCGACAGACCGTAGGAGGCCCCATGGTCGGAGAGCTGCGGGTGCCTGATCAGTTCGCCGAGAAGGCCGTGACCACTGGGAAGGCACGCGTCGGCACGGCCGGGGTGACGTGCCGCATCCAGCCCGCACAGCGGCGGACTTGGACGTGGCCGAGGGCGGTCTCCTCCAGCAGGCCCCGGAAGCGTCACCCCTGGCAGTCTTGAAGAACACCCTTTGAAGGGAGCCGGTGCAATGACCTCCACCACCACCCTGAACGCGGCTCTTGAGCCCGTACACCGTGAACGCCTGATGGACCTCGCCCGCGAGGTCTCCTTCGACGCCGGGGACCGGCTCTTCGAGGAAGGCGGGAACGCCGACCGCTTCTGGATCGTGCGCACGGGCACCGTCGGCCTCGACCTGCACGTACCCGGACGGCGGCCCGATCCCATCGAGACGCTCGGGCACGGCGAACTCGTCGGCTGGTCCTGGCACTTCCCGCCGTATCTGTGGCAGCTGGGCGCCGAGGCGATGAGTCCGGTACGGACCTGGGAGTTCGATGCCGAGGCCGTTCGGGCGCTCTGTGCCGCGGACCCCGGCTTCGGTCGGGCGGTCGCGGTCTGGGTCGGGCGGGTGGTGGCCCAACGGCTGCACGCCTCCCGCGTCCGACTGCTGGACCTGTACGCCCCCTACGGCAGCGGCGACCTGACATGACCAGCCCCGCCCGTGAGCAGCAGCGCACATGGGGCAGTGGCTGGTCGGCGCTCTCCCGGTGCTGGAGGGCGACGGCCGAGTGATCGGTGTGGCGTCCGAGGCCGATCCACTGCGCAATCCGAGGCCGATCCACTGCCCAAGGAGGAACTCCGGACAGCGATCCGGACCTCCTCGGGCGGCGACCGCTCGGCGCGGCTGTCAGTCGTGTGGGACCAACACGACCGGCTGGGGCACGTGGTGGAGCAACGCGTGGGCCACCGGACCCGTGTGGGTACCGATCGCGGTACGCCGCCGGCGACGTCCGACCACCAGCAGTCCGGCCCCGCTCACCGCACGTACGAGGACGTGGGCGGCACGGCCTTCGTGGAGGTTCTCGTGGACGACCACGCCAGGGTGCTTCGCGCGCCAGGGTTCCAGCAGCTCCGCGAGTGCGTGCTCCGCCACCTGCCGGATACGCGCACGCTCCTCGACCCCGGGGACGCCCCTGGTGAGCGGCACGTGCCAGGCGTACGCGGCGCGGAGCGGAGCCCGACGGAGCTCGGCCGCGCGGAACGCGTGGTCGAGGACGTCGTCACAGGGCACGCCGGCGTCGACGGCGACCGCCACGTCACGGCAGGGGGTGTCGGTCGACGCCTTGCCCGAAGCGTCGGGGAGGTGTTCGTCCGCCGCCGTCCGGCCCGCCCGGACGAGGACGACGGGCCGGTCGGCGTGAGCCACGGTGGCCATGGCGACCGACCCCGAGACGAACCCGCCGACACCGCTCGTCCCCCGACTTCCGATGACCAGCAGTTCCGCCTTCTCCGCCTCGGCGAGGAGCGCGGGACCCGGCTGCTTGCGCACGTGCTCGGCGGCGACGTACAGCCCCGGATAGCGCTCGTGCAGTACGTCGACGGCCCCGCGCAACACCTGCCGCGCGTGGTACTGCGGTGCCCGGATCTCGGGCAGGTCCGCGGAGGTGCCGTCGTCGGGCAGGCCCTCCCAGGCGTGCACCAGACGGAGCGGCAGCCCGCGGAGAAGTGCCTCCCTGGCCGCCCAGTCGGCCGCCGCGAGACTCTCCTTCGAACCGTCCAGGCCGACCACGACTGGCCTCGTCATGACCGTCGCCTCCTTCGTCCGTTCGTTCAGAAATGGGGCACGACGGCGACGGGGCAGCCGACGTGGTGGATCGCGGCATGGGTGACGGGTCCGGTGCGGGGGCCGAGCGGGTGATCGGTGAGACGGTGGCCGACGACGAGGAGACTCGCTCCGGTCGCGGCCCTCACGAGCGCGGTCGAAGGTCTGTCATCGACAACCGTCTCCAGGACCTCCACGTCGGGGTACTTGTCGCGCCACGTCTGGAGCACGGCCTTGAGGAAGCCCAGCCATTCCTCGCCCTGCCATGCCTCCTCGGCGAGTCCGATGTCGCCGGGCCCGAGGCCGATCGGGCCGGCCGTGTGCCAGGCGTGTACGGCCCTCAGGCGTGCGTGCCGGAGCCGGGCGGCCTCGAAGGCGAACTCGATGACCTCGTCGCAGGCCTCATCCAGGTCCACGGCGAGCACGACGTCCCGGTGGCCGGTGTCCGTGGAGGCGCCTCCGTCGCGTGCCGGCACATGTTCGTCGGCCGCCTCCTCGTCCGCCCGGACGAGGACGACGGGACGGGTCACCCTGGCGACCACGCCGAGCGCCACGGAACCCGCGAACAATCCGGTGAAGCCGCTCAGCCCGCGTGAGCCCAGGACCATCAGATCGGCCTGGTCCGCCACCTTCAACAGGGCCTCCGTGGCGGGGCCTTCCGTCTGCTCGTCGGTGAGGAGGACATCGGGGTGCTCCGCGCGGACGCGTTCCTCCGCCCGGCGCAGCACACTCCGGGCCAGATACCGCTGGGCGGCGTCAGTGGTCTCACGCTCCTGCTGGTGGGGGTGCCGGTTCCAGGCGTGTACCAGGTGCAGCGGTCGGTCCCGCCGTTCGGCCTCGCGGGCGGCCCACGCGGCGGCGGCCAGGCTCTCGGCGGATCCGTCGATTCCTACGGCTACGGGCGAAGGCATTGCGGCACCTCCAGCATGCGGTCTGCCATCCGGTACCAGCCTCACGCCCCGGTCCGCGCGGTGGCAGAGGCTGCCCGGTCCCCTCCGGGGGCCGTCCGGCCCTTCCCGTGACGCCCGCCGCAGCCGGTCGGAAACCGTGTGCGGCATGCCGTACGCGTACGACTCACGTCCCAGGACGACCGCTTCCGGCGCACCCTTGGAGGAACGGGATGTCCTCTCCCCTCCCCTGGGCCGGTCGGCCCCGGAGAGGGGACCGACAGCACCTGCCCCTCCGGTCCCGGCGGCAGGATCCTGGCGGTGTACCCAGCCTGTAGCCCATCAGCAGAGGAGACCGGCGTCATGGTCCGTCATGTGTACGACTTCGCGGAGGGCGGCCGTGACCTGGCCGACCTGCTCGGCGGCAAGGGCGCGAACCTGGCCGAGATGACCCGGCTCGGCCTGCCGGTCCCGCCGGGCTTCACCGTGACCACCGAGGCCTGTCGGGCCTTCCTGGCCACCGGCGCCGAGCCGGACAACCTGGCCGGCGAGATCTCCGTACACCTCACCGCCCTGGAGAAGGCCGCGGGACGCCGTCTGGGTCAGCCCGACGACCCGCTGTTGCTGTCCGTCCGCTCCGGGGCACGGTTCTCCATGCCCGGCATGATGGAGACGATCCTCGACATCGGCCTCAACGACGACTCCGTGCTCGGCCTGACGAAGGTCTCCGGGAACGACCGCTTCGCCTGGGACTCCTACCGCCGCCTGGTCCAGATGTTCGGCAGCACGGTCATGGGCGTCGACAGCTCTCTGTTCGAGACCGCCATGGCCGACCTCAAGCGATCGCGGGGCGCGGCGAACGACCTAGGGCTGGACACGCCGGACCTGTGCGGCCTCGTCGCGACGTACAAGGACCTGATCCGAAGGGAGACCGGCGAGGACTTCCCCCAGTCCCCGGCCGAACAGCTGCGCCGCGCGGTGCTCGCCGTCTTCGAGTCGTGGAAAGGCGAGCGCGCCAGGATCTACCGCCACCGCGAGCACATCCCGGACGACCTGGGCACCGCGGTCAACGTGCAGACCATGGTCTTCGGCAATCTCGGGTCCGACTCCGGCAGCGGCGTCGCCTTCACCCGCGACCCGGCCACCGGACGGCCCGGCCTGTACGGCGACTACCTGGCGAACGCGCAGGGCGAGGATGTCGTCGCCGGCATCCGCAACACGGTTCCGCTGACCGCTCTCGAGGAGCTCGACCCGGTCTCGTACGGACAACTGCGCCGTCACATGGAGACTTTGGAGACGCATTACCGCGATCTGTGCGACATCGAGTTCACCATCCAGCGTGGCCGGCTGTGGATGTTGCAGACCCGGGTGGGCAAGCGCACCGCCGAGGCCGCCTTCGCCATCGCGGCCGAGCTGGTGGACGAGGAGCTGATCACCCCCGACGAGGGCCTGGGCCGGGTCGACGGGCACGGTCTGGCGCGGCTGATGTTCCCCCGGTTCGACACCTCGGCCGTCGGCGAGGCCCTCGCGCACGGTCTGCCGGCCTCTCCGGGCGCGGCCGTGGGCGCCGTGGTGTTCGACTCGGCCGAAGCGGTCCGCCGGTCCGACGCGGGCGAGAACGTCGTCCTCGTACGCCAGGAGACCACTCCCGACGACCTGCCGGGCATGATCGCCGCGCAGGCCGTACTGACCAGCCGCGGTGGCAAGACCAGCCACGCGGCCGTGGTCGCCCGCGGCATGGGCAGGGTGTGCGTCTGCGGCGCCGAGGAACTCACCGTCGACTCCGCGGCACGTCGCTTCACGGTGGGCGACACCGTCGCCGAGGAGGGCACGGTCGTATCCGTCGACGGCTCCGAGGGCGCCGTGTATCTGGGTGCCGCTCCTCTCGTCGATTCCGTGGTGATGCGCTACTTCGAGACGGGCGAACGGTCCGACGGACTGGTCGAGGCCGTGGCTCGCGCCATGGAACGGGCCGACGGTCTCCGGCGGCTCGAGGTGCGGGCGAACGCCGACACCCCGGAGGACGCCGCCCGCGCCCGCCGGTTCGGCGCACAGGGTGTCGGACTGTGCCGCACCGAGCACATGTTCCTCGGCGAGCGCCGCAAGCTGGTCGAGGCGATGATCCTGGCCCGCGACGAGGCCGAGCGCGAGAAGGCACTGGGTGCCCTGCTGCCGCTCCAGCGGCAGGACTTCGTCGGCATCCTGAGGGAGATGGACGGCCTGCCGGTGACCATCCGCCTCATCGATCCGCCCCTGCACGAGTTCCTGCCCGACCGCACCGACCTCGCCGTGCGCATGGCCACCGCCGAGGCCCGGGGCATCGAACCCGTACCGCACGACAGCGAACTCCTCGAAGCGGTCAGCCGTATGCACGAGGAGAACCCGATGCTCGGGCTGCGCGGCGTGCGGCTGGGCCTGGTCGTCCCGGGCCTGGTCGCCATGCAGGTGCGGGCGATCGCCGAGGCGGTCGTGGAACGCACCAGGGACGGGGGCTCCCCCCAGGCAGAGATCATGGTCCCCCTGGTCGGCGCCGTCGAGGAACTGCGCATCGAGCGGGCCGAGGTGGAACGCGTCCTGGCCGAGGTCTCCGAGGAGTCGGGCATCCCCCTGCACTGCCCGGTCGGCACCATGATCGAGCTGCCCCGGGCCGCGCTCACGGCCGGCCGGATCGCCGGAGAGGCGGACTTCTTCTCCTTCGGCACCAACGACCTCACCCAGACCACCTGGGGCTTCTCCCGCGACGACGTCGAGGCGGCGTTCTTCTCCGCCTATTTGGACAAGGGCATCTTCGCCACCTCCCCCTTCGAGACCCTCGACCGCGACGGGGTGGGCCGCTTGGTGCGGATCGCCGTCGACGAGGGCCGCGCCGCACGAGCCGACCTGAAGATCGGCGTGTGCGGCGAGCACGGCGGGGACCCCGACTCCGTGCACTTCTTCCACGCGACCGGACTGGACTACGTCTCCTGCTCGCCGTTCCGCATTCCGGTCGCGCGACTGGAGGCCGGCCGGGCCGCGCTCCCCGATCCGGGAACGAGTGACAGCAGGTGACGAACTCTAGGGCGCGAAAGACACGGTCGGTACCGCCCGCACCGTCCGCAGGGTGCCGACCCGCGCCCTCGGCCGGCCGGAACACGGCATGACGGCCTCGATCCACGACGGCAGGACCACACCGGAAGGACATCGGAACCCAGCGAGGTCCTTCCGCCGATGATCCGGCGGACGTATCGGCCGCGCCGTCGGGTGAGCGTCGTCAACAGGCCGACCGTCCGCGTCACTTCGGGGCCGGTCGGCCCGGCGAAGGGACCAACGGGGCCTGGGGCGGGACCCCGCCGGCGAGAGACGCTGCCGTCGTGAGCGGCAGCGGCCACCATTCCCCGCAGTCGCTCGCACCCCGCGCCGCCGACCCCGCGGTGCCGTCCTCATCAACGACGGAGGCTCACCCCCCATGACCCGCCACGACGACCGCAGCGCGACCACCGACCCCGTCGCAGCGCCGTCCGACATCGCCATAGCGGTGGACCGCCTGGTGACGAGCGCGCTCAAGGCGCTCGACGACTACGAGGCGCTCGATCAGGAGCAGGTCGACCACATCGTGAAGAAGGCCTCGGTCGCCGCGCTGGACCAGCACACGAGGCTCGCGCGGCTCGCGGTGGAGGAGACCGGGCGTGGCGTCTTCGAGGACAAGGCGGCCAAGAACATGTTCGCCTGTGAGTACGTCACGCACAGCATGGGCCCGATGAAGACCGTCGGTGTCATCGCCCGCGACGACATCGACGACATGACCGAAGTGGCCGAGCCGGTCGGCGTGGTGTGTGCGATCACCCCCGTCACCAATCCGACCTCGACCACCGTCTTCAAGGCTCTGATGGCACTGAAGACCCGCAACCCGATCGTGTTCGCCTTCCACCCCTCCGCCCAGGGTTGCAGCACCGAGGCGGCCCGTGTCGTGCGTGACGCCGCCGTCGCCGCGGGCGCTCCGGAACACTGCGTTCAGTGGATCGAGGTCCCGTCCGTGGAGGCGACCGACACCCTGATGCGTCACCCGGGTGTCTCGCTGATCCTGGCCACCGGCGGCAACGCCATGGTCAAGGCCGCGTATTCGGCGGGCAAGCCCGCTCTCGGCGTGGGCGCAGGCAACGTCCCCGCCTACGTCCACCGGAGCGCGGATCTGCGCCGGGCCGTCAACGACCTGGTGCTGTCCAAGTCGTTCGACAACGGCATGATCTGCGCCTCCGAACAGGCCGTCATCCTGGACGACGAGGTCTACGACGCGGTCCTCGCCGAATTCCGCACGCTGCACGCCTACTTGGCCACCGCGGAGGAAAAGGCGAAGCTGGAGGCCTTCCTCTTCCCGGTCGGTGCCTCGGGGGCGGGCTGCGAGCCCAAGGTCAACTCCGCGGCCGTCGGGCGGAGTCCGGCGTGGATCGCCGAGATGGCCGGATTCTCCGTCCCCGCCGACACCTCCCTCATCCTGGTCGAGGCGGCGCGAGTCGGCCCCGACGAGCCTCTGACCCGCGAGAAGCTCTGCCCGGTCCTCGCGGTCCTGCGCGCCGGCTCCGAACAGCAGGGCTTCGACCTGGCCGCGGACATGGTCGCCTTCCACGGTCAGGGGCACAGCGCCGTCATCCACACCCAGGACCTCGCGCTGGCGGAGGCGTACGGCAGGCGCATGAAGACGGTGCGGATCATCGTCAACTCCCCGTCCTCGCAGGGCGCGATCGGCGGCATCTACAACAGCCTGCTGCCGTCGCTGACGCTGGGCTGCGGCTCGTGGGGCAGCACGTCGGTGTCCAACAACGTGTCGGCCGTCCAACTGCTCAACATCAAGCGGGTATCGGTCCGCCGCAACAACCTCCAGTGGTTCAAGGTGCCGCCCAAGATCTACTTCGAGCCCCAGTCCATCCGTTACCTCGCCTCGATGCCCGACGTCCACCGCGTCACCGTCGTCACGGACGCGACGATGACCCGCCTCGGCCTCGTCGACCGGGTCCAGAGCGTCCTGCGCCGGCGCCGGGAGCCGGTCACCGTCCAGGTCATCGACAACGTCGAACCCGAGCCGAGCATCGACTCCGTGCGGCGCGGCGCCCGCCTCATGGGCGACTTCCGCCCGGACACCATCATCGCGCTGGGCGGCGGCTCCCCCATGGACGCGGCCAAGGTGATGTGGCTGCTGTACGAGCAGCAGGCCGAGGGCAAGGACGTCGACTTCGCCGACATGCGGCACAAGTTCTCCGACATCCGCAAGCGGGCCTTCCGCTTCCCGGTCCTCGGCAAGCTCGCCCGGCTCGTGTGCGTCCCGACGACCTCGGGCACGGGAGCCGAGGTGACCCCGTTCGCCGTCATCTCGGACCCCGCGACCGGCAAGAAGTACCCGCTGGCCGACTACGCGCTCACCCCCAGCGTGGCGATCATCGACCCGCTGCTCACCACCGGTCTGCCCCGGACGCTGGCCGCCGACAGCGGATTCGACGCCCTCACCCACGCGATCGAGGCCTACGTCTCCGTCTACGCCAACGACTTCACCGACGGCCTCGCCCTGCACGCGATCCGGATGATCTTCGAGAACATCGAGGCGGCCGTCAACGACCGGGCTGCCAGCGAACGCGCGCGGGAGAAGATGCACAACGCGGGCACCATCGCCGGCATGGCGTTCGGCAACGCCTTCCTCGGCATCGTCCACGCGATGTCCCACACGCTCGGCGCCACCTTCCACGTGGTGCACGGTCGCACCAACGCCGTCCTGCTGCCGCACGTCATCCGCTACAACGGCACCCTCCCGACGAAGCTCACCGGCTGGCCCAAGTACGAGAGTTACCGCGCCCCCGAACGCTTCCAGGACATCGCCCGCACCCTCGGTCTGCCCGCCGCCACCCCGGCCGAGAGCGTCGAGTCGCTCGCCTCGGCGGTGGAGCGGCTCCGCGACGCGGTGAACATCGAACCGACCTTCCAGGCTCTCGGCGTCGACGAGCGCGCCTTCCTGGACGCCCTGCCCCAGCAGGCTCTCAACGCCTACGAGGACCAGTGCGCACCCGCCAACCCCCGGATGCCGATGCTCGACGACATGCAGGAGCTCATGCGTGCGGCCTACTACGGCCATGGACCGGAGACCGGCGGCTCCGTCCCGATGGGCTGAGACCCTCCGACGGCTCTCCGACCGAGCCGGTTCCCCGCCCCTCTCCCCTTCACCTCACCCTCTCAGGAGGATCCATGCTGTCCGTGCAATCCGCCGCGCTCGTACGGGCGACACTGCCCGCCGTGGCCGGAGGGCTCGACGAGATCACCGCCCGCTTCTACGCCACGATGTTCCACGACCGGCCCGAACTCCTCGACGGGATGTTCAACCGGGGCAACCAGGCCAGCGGCGCCCAACGCCGTGCCCTGGCAGGCTCGATCGCCGGATTCGCCGGCGCCTTGCTGAAGAACCCCGACACGCGTCCGGACGCGCTGCTCTCCCGGATCGCGCACAAGCACGCGGCTGTCGGCGTCACCGACGAGCAGTACACGATCGTGCACAAGTACCTGTTCGGTGCGATGGCCGAGGTCCTCGGCGACGCGGTCACCCCGCAGGTGGCGGCCGCCTGGGACGAGGTCTACTGGCTGATGGCCGGGGCCCTGATCGGCCGGGAGGCGCTTCTCTATCAGGACGCGGGCGTACGGCCCGGCCAGACATGGCGGCCCTGGACTGTCGTCGAACGCCGTACCGAGACCCCTGACGTCGTGTCCTTCCTGCTCCGTCCGGCCGACGGCGAACGCACACCGCGGGCCCGAGCCGGCCAGTACGTGAGCGTCCGCGTGCGTATGGCCGACGGCGTGCACCAACTGCGCCAGTACAGCCTGTCCTCGGACCCTGGCGGCAATCTGAGGCGGATCACCGTCAAGCGGGTGACGGGTGACGACGAGGGGCCCGACGGCGAGGTCTCCAACCTTCTGCACGACAGCGTTCGCGAGGGCGACGAACTGCTGCTGTCCGCACCGTTCGGCGACGTCTTCCTCGACGACCCGGTGGATGCCACCACCCCCGTCGTGCTGGTCTCGGCCGGCATCGGCTGCGCCCCCATGACCGGCATCCTGGCCCACCTGGCCGCCCTCCGCTCGATCCGCCCGGTCCTGGTCCTGCACGCCGACGGATCGCCCACCGACCACGCACTGCGCGCCGAGACACACGATCTCGTCCGGCAACTGCCGGGCGCCCGGGCCGTCTTCTGGTACGAGCGCCCCGGACCGGAGGAACCCGACGCCCACACAGGCCTGTTGGACCTGAGCGCCACGGAACTCCCGGACAACGCGACGGTGTTCCTGTGCGGTCCGCTGCCCTTCATGCGAGGGGTACGCGGACAGCTGCTCGCCGCGGGGGTTCCCGCGCGACGCATCCGCTACGAGGTCTTCGGACCCGACCTGTGGCTGCCCGACTCCGCGGCCTGAACCACACCACATTCCGACGTCTCGAAGGAAGGACCCCCGATGACCACCGACCACACCCAGGAGACCCCCCTGGTCCGGCTGCGCTCCGACGGCGCCGTGGACGAGGAGACCCTGGCCTATGCCCGTACGAAGATAGACGTGGTCGTGGGCAGGCCGGGCCTGCCCGTCGTCACCGGCGAGGTGCACCTCGTGCGGGCGGCCGCCCATCACGCCGGCCGCCCGTGGTCGGCCACGGCCGACCTGCGCATCGGCGGTCGTCAGGTGGTGGCGGCGGCTGAGGAGGCGACGGGCACGGAGGTCGTGGACCGGCTCCAGGACCGGTTGCGCCGCCAGACCGACAAGGCCGCCTCCCAGCCCCGGGACCACGGACACCGGACGACGGTCCCGCCCTGGCGCGGTGCGCCGGGGTGGTCTGCCTCCGCCACAGGACCCGGCAACGTGGCAGAGGACTCCGGTACGGCCTGACCCGGCTGTGACGACGGGCCCGGTCGGCCACGATGCACCGGCCGGGCCACTGGCGTGTCCGCAGCCGGCGATCACTCCGCCCGGACCGGCTTTCAGGGCCTTCCGGACCGATGAAGTGACCAACGGCCCCTGCCGCACGACCGGGCGGCAGGGAACTGTGGGAGGCCGGTTCCCGGTCGACGTACGAGGATGAGGAGTTGTGTGATGGCGAAGGCATATCTGGTGGGCAGTGGAATCGCGGCGCTGGCCGCGGCGACGTTCCTGATCCGGGACGGCGGCTTCAAGGGGTCCGACATCCACCTCTTCGAGGAACAACGGACCCTCGGCGGCAGCCTGGACGCGGGAGGCACACCGGACGCCGGTTACACCATGCGCGGCGGGCGCATGTTCGAGGCCGAGTTCCGTTGCACCTACGACCTGCTCTCCGGAATCCCCAGCCTCGACGACCCCGCGGTGTCGGTGACCGAGGAGATCCTGGCCGGGCATGAGGACTTCGCCTGGGACGACGTCGCGCGGCTGGTCGACGGGAACGGCGAGATCGTCGACACGACCTCGATGGGATTCTCCGAACGTGACCGGCTGGAGCTGGTCCGCTGCCTGGCCACGCCCGAAGGGCAGTTGGACGGCAAGCGCATCACCGACTGCTTCGGCGAACACTTCTTCACCACCAACTTCTGGTTCATGTGGTGCACCACGTTCGCATTCCAGCCCTGGCACAGCGCGATCGAGTTCCGCCGCTACCTGCGGCGCTTCATCCATCTGTTCTCGGAGTTCGCCTCCATGTCCGGCATCCACCGGACCCGATACAACCAGTACGACTCCATCGTCCGGCCCCTGACCGCCTGGCTCCACGAGCACGGCGTCACCGTTCACACCGGCTGCCGCGTCACCGACCTCGGCTTCACCCCGGGCATCGGGAGCGGCACGGTGGACACCCTCCACCTGAGCCGGGGCGGCGAGGACGAGAAGGTCACCGTCGCGGCCGAGGATCTCGTCCTCGTCACCAACGGGTCGATGACCGACGCCTCCACCCTCGGTTCGCACACGTCGGCGCCTCGCCCGGCTCCGCACCCCTCGGACGCCTGGCTGCTGTGGCACCGGCTGGCGCGCGGCCGCGACGACTTCGGTGACCCCGACGTCTTCGACAAGCGCGTCAAGGAGTCACACTGGGAGTCGTTCACGGTCACCGCCAAAGACCCCGCCTTCCTGAAGGCGCTCGAGGAGTTCAGCGGCCGCCCGGCCGGCAGGGGCGGCCTGATGACCTTCACCGAATCCAACTGGCTGCTCACGATCGTCGCCAACCGCCAGCCCGTCTACCGCGACCAACCGGAGGACGTCGGGGTCTGGTGGGGCTACGGCCTGTTCCCCGGCCGCGCCGGAAACAGCACGCCCAAGCCCATGACCATGTGCTCGGGCCGCGAGATCCTCGAAGAGGTCCTGCACCACCTCCCGTTCGACAAGCCGACGGCCGACCGGATCCGGGAGACCTCCACCGTCGTGCCCTGTGTGATGCCGTACATCACCAGCCAGTTCCTGGCCCGCCGCCACGACGACCGGCCCAAGGTGGTCCCGGAGAAGTCGGTCAACCTCGCCTTCATCGGGCAGTTCGCGGAGGTGCCCGACGACGTCGTCTTCACCGTCGAGTACTCCGTACGCACCGCGTGGACGGCGGTCGCCCAGCTCCTGAAGTCGGACAAGCATCCGCCGCAGGTCTACAAGGGCCACCACGACCCCCACGTACTGGCAGCCGCCTTGGAGACCATGCACCGCCGATGAAGGACAGGGGTGGCTGTCTCGAAGTCCGGCTCATTTGATCTTGTGGAAAGATCGCAGGAGGCTACGACTAACCGACTTCATCATCGATTGACCGGACACGATGAAGCCGGCGGCCTCCTGCTCCGAGGTGATGGAGCTCCCGGTCGAGGAGGGCAGTAACGAGAACTGGTCCGGTATCCACTTCGGCGAGATCGAACTGGCCTTCATCCAGGTCGAGGACTACCGCGCCCCGCAGTGGCCCGACAGCGAGCACCCCAAGCAGTTCCACCTCGACTTCGAAGTCGACGCCATCGAGGCCGAACAGCGCCGCGTCCTGGCCCTCGGCGCGACCCTGCAACGGGACTGCACCGGCCCCGACGGCTACGGCTGCCCCGTCGACGCCGACCCCATCGGCCATTCCTTCTGCCTCTGCCGCAACAAGGTGTCATCTGGACCGATCAGGGCCTCGTCTGGCCCAAGGGCGTAGCGGGCGTGTCGCCAACTCAGCGGATGGCGTACCCGTCCCACAGCGAACCGCCGGCCAGCTCCAGCACCTCCGCCACGACCGCGGCGAAGGCCTTCGCATCCCCGGCGATCGCCTGCGGGGCGGCTTCGGACAACGCGCGGTGCACCCTGGGATCGGCCGCGGCCAGTCGCCGCGACAACCACTTGCCTCCGCCGAGCCAGCGCCCGTCGACCAGGAGGAGCAACTCCGAGGCACGTTGCAGCATGTGCGAGACCAAGTAGACCCGCTCCGCAGGGTCCGCGCAGCCACGCAGGTCGTCGAGCAAGTCGGTCAGGATGTACCGCTGGTAGTCGAGCTCACGGTCCGAGAGCGGCGGCGGGCCCGCGGCCCAACGCTTTCGCGCCTCGTCCTGGAGCGAAGCGCCCAACCCGTCCGTGTCCACCAGGAGCATGCCGTCAGCACACATGGCGAGCAGCGGCGAACTCCGCTTCACGGTCTCCTGGTCGGCGAAGCTGTGCCAGTCAGCCTCCGTCTGCACGAACAGCTCCACCGGCCAGCCGCGATACACCAGGTTCTCCCGGCTGGGGGCGGGCGGACCGTCCAGGAGGACCACGATGTCCAGATCAGAGGTGGGCGTCCGGCGGTCGGTCAGCACGCTGCCGGCGAGGAAGGCCGCCCGGGCGGCGGGAAATCGGTCCCGCACCAGTTCGCGGGCGGTGAGCACGGGGTCATCCATGATCGCAGCGTACGTGTCGACGTCGGTCCCGTGGGAGGGCGGGTGCACCGCACCACGGCAGGTGATCCTTCTTCTCCTCCGCTTGCATGCGCTCCACAGACCCGAGTGAAGGTGTGGCCCGAGGGGCGGTGGACGCGTGACGGGACCGGCTTGCCGACGGGCCGGTCATCCGCAGGGCACGACGACCACCGGGCAGTGCGCCCGGTGCAGCAGCGTGTGGGCGACCGGCCCCAGGCGCGGACCGAGCACACTCGTACGGCGGTGTGCGCCGATGACGACCACGGCAGCTTCCCGGGTGGCCGCGAGCAGTTCGTCCGCGGGAGCGGTTCGGACCGTGCGGGTCTCCACCGTGACTCCGGGGTGCCGGTCCCGCAGTCGGTTGAGGGCGTAGCGCGGTACGGCTTCCTCTGCCCTGGCGTTGCTCGCCTGTTGTTCCTGGCCCGGACTGTGCGCCGGTGTCAGGGAAGGAAATTCGGGGGTGATGTACCGATGGCTCCAGGAATGCAGGACACGGAGCCGGGCGTCGCGCCGCTCCGCCTCCTGGAAGGCGTACTCCGCCGCCCTCCGGTCGCTGTCGTCCGCCAGGCCGAGCAGCACGTCCTGCCCGTCGTCGCACCGGTGGTCCCCGCGGACGACCAGGAGCGGCCCCTGGGCGAGCGCGGCCAGCCTCAGACTCACCGAACCGAGCGCCGAGCCGGTCAACGCGCCCAAGCCCCGTGTTCCCACGACCGTGAGGACCGCGTCCGCGCTCTCGCCGGCCAACGCACCGGCCGCGCCTTCCTCCGTCGCGACGGCCTCCACGAGCAGTTCCGGATACCGTGCGTGTGTGCGTGACACGGCGCTGCCCAGGACCGGTGCGGCCTCGTCCCGGTCGGCCACCGCGTACAGCACTCGCAGGCCGGTTCCGTGCCGTACGGCTTCGGTCGCGGCCCAGTCCAGCGCCCTTGTGGAAACGAGAGAGCCGTCCACTCCGACGACTACGCGATGCGAGGCCATGGCCGCACCCGTCCCTTCCTTGAGTGACCGTTCGGCGTCGGCGACCGCTCGACGAACGTGGCGGCCTCCACGGACGATGCTCCTCGCGGACCGTCGCCCCGGGCAGCAGCCGGAAGGCCCGAGACGGCGCTGAACGGCCCTTGTTCCAGGGGCCGTTCAGGTAGATCCAGGACAGGGTGCCGGGAACTGAGGCCGGCAGGCGTCGTGATGGGGTTCAGGAGGAAAGATCCACGCCGTACAGGGTGCGTCCGCCCACGAGTTCGCGTCCGGTGACCCATTCCTGGGCGATGCGCACGAAGACCTCCCGCGGCGCCGGCGCCCAGGAACGCGGTCCGGTCCTCAGAAGTCGTGCGTGCTCGGCCGGGTCGGTCACGAGGGTGGCCGGCCCCAGGGCCACGACGCTCCAGCCGGAGTGTGCGGCGGCGTCGACCTCGTCGGCCTCGAACGCCACCACAGCTCCGTCGATCGCTCTCGCCAGCTCCGAAGAGACGGAGGTGCGCACCACCACCGCGCCGTCATGGTCCAGGCAGAAGTTGACCGGCAGGACGGCGGGCAACGCCTGCCGTGTGTACACGATGCGCCCCATGGGCACCGTGGCCAGCAGGGCCAGACATGCCCGCCGGTCGAGTTCGCGAAATCCGTCGTTGGCGTACATCTGACTTCTCGTCTCTCACCTGACAAAGCGGTACCGCACTGGTCCACCCTCGAACGATGCGTCATCCTCGGGCCGGGGACCACGGCCCCCGGCTCCACACGCCAGATCCTGTTCAGACCACGATGCGGCGTCCTGTGACGGCGTACGGTTCGATGCGCACCCACATGTCGCGCCGCCCGCCGCTCCACGGCTTGCTGTACACCCGCTCCGCGAGCCGGCGCTCTTCATCGGCGTCGGTCACCGTGTGGGCGTACCCGCGCGTCACCACGCTCCAGCCCTGGCTGAAGGTGTCGTCGACACGGTCGACCTCGAAGGCGACGATGCATCCGGACGCCAGCGACGGTGTCGCGCCGCGGGCGGTCCTGAAGACGATCGCGCCATCGACGACGCTGTAGTTGACAGGGACGATCACCGGCCCGAGTTCCGTGGACACCGCGAGCCTTCCGACGCCGTGCGTCGACAGCAGCTCCGCGCACTCGGCCCTGCTCAGCACGATCAATTCGGGAGCGCGTCCGGCCTGTTCACGACCGGGTGGCACATCGGCATCGCCGCCGGTGAGCGCCGAGACCGTTGTCCGCAGCGCTGCCGCAAGGCTGAGCAGAGTGCCTCGGCCGGGCGCGGCGCCGGGGTGCTGTTCCAGGTGCGTCACGTAACTGGGAGCCACTCCCGCCCGAGCGGCCGTCTCCTCCGCTGTCAGACCGAGCTGGACGCGGCGGGCGGCAAGCCGTCGGCCCAGGTCGCCCGAGGGCGGGCTCTGCGTGGCGTTCGCCTGCGCGTGTTCGGTCATGACCCCTCACGTCCTCTCGTCGCCGGTACGGCGACCTCCTCGTGGGACGGTTCGCCGAGCACCACCTTGAGGGCGCCGGTGTCGGCGGCGCGGGCGAAGACGTCGTAGGCCTCTTCCATGCTCTCCAGAGGGAAGGTGTGGGTGATCAGCTGCGCGGTGGGCAGACGACCGGCGGTGGCCATGCGCAGCAGGGTGGGCGTGGAGTAGGTGTCCACCAGGCCGGTGGTGATCGTCACGTTCTTGATCCACAGGTCTTCCAGGTGCAGCGTCGCCGGCCTGCCGTGGACGCCGACGTTGGCGACGTGGCCGCCGGGCCTCACCATGCGCGTGCAGAGTTCGAAGCTTTCCGGCACGCCGACCGCCTCGATGACCACGTCGGCGCCCAGGCCGTCGGTGAGATCGGCGATCAGCTGCTCGGGTTCCTCGCGGGCGTCGGCCACGGCATCGGCACCGAGCCGCTTGGCGGCATCCAGCCTGGAGGCCGCCAAGTCTACGGCGACGATCCGCTCGGGCGCGAACAGGCGCGCCGTGGCGATGACCGCGAGTCCGATGGGACCCGCCCCGACGACGGCGACCGTGTCGCCAGGACGTACCCGCCCGTTGAGGACACCCACCTCGTAGGAGGTCGGGAAGATGTCCGCCAGCAGGACGGCGTCCTTGCTCTCCACCGCTCCGGGGAGGGCGTGCACAGACAGGTCGGCGAAGGGAACGCGGACGTACTCGGCCTGGGTGCCGTCGATCAGGTGGCCCAGAATCCAGCCTCCACCGCCCTGGCACTGGCCGTAACCGCCCTCACGGCAGTAGCGGCAGCGCCCGCAGGCGCTGATGCAGGAGATCAGCACGCGGTCGCCCGGACGTACGGTCCGGACCTCGCTGCCGACCTCGACGATCTCACCGACGGCCTCGTGCCCGAGCACCGTGCCCGGGCTCACGTCGGGCACGTCGCCCTTGAGGATGTGCAGGTCCGTCCCGCAGATGGTGACCGCGCCGATCCGCACGATGGCGTCGGTGGATTCCTTGATGGCAGGGTCCGGGACATCTTCCCAGGCGGACTGCCCGGGACCGTGGAAGACGAAGCCTTTCATGACGCTCCTCCCCATCCCTTTTCGAGTATCGAGATTGCCCCACACGTCCAGCTTGTCCGGTAATGGTCTGTCCCGCTTGGGCCGTCCGGCCCCCTCAATCGCCGAACGGTCCTTGCCGTCGGCCCGGTGGTGACGAGAGGTCCGCGCATGACCAGGGCAGCGTTCCGTCGGGCCTCGTCGTCCGTTGGGCTGAACGGCCCCTCCCGGTCGTGGATTTGGTCCCGGGCGGCCCTGCGAGGGCACCTGCTCGGCCCATGCCGTGCCAGGACCTCGGCTGTCACCGTCGAGGTGTCACGACGACGACCGGGAGGTGCGGACCTGTGCCCAGTGTCAAGTACGCGAAGAAGCGGTTGTGGCGGTGGCGCAGCAACCCGTTGCGAAGGCGCGACGACATCGTCGAGGCCTGGACCGTGCTGGCCGTGTGGGCGGTCTTCGCCGTGGGCGGTTCCGTCGCCGGGCTGGTGACCGCCCATGCCGCGGACGGGGCGTTCGCGGCGCAGCGAGCCGAGCGGGAGCCGCTCCGGGCCGTGGTCCTGAACGACGTCCCCCTCAACGCCCCCGCGATCGGTGGCGCTTACGGCCGCCGGACGACGACCGTGCGCTGGGCGGCGGCCGACGGCTCGCCCCGCACCGGCCGGACTCAGGTGGACACCGGCCTCAAGGCCGGATCCGGGGTCACGGTGTGGCGGGACGGCCACGGGCGTCTCGTCACCGCACCGCCGAGCTCGACCGAGGCTGCGATCGAGTCGGACTTCCTGGGCGTCGCGGCGGCGGCCGGTCTCGCGGGCCCGGTGTTCGGAGCCGGTGCGGTCATCCGGTGGCAGCTCGACCGCCGCCGCGTCGCCGGGTGGGGCAAGGAATGGGATCAGGTGGGGCCGCGCTGGGGCCACAAGACCAGCTGAACGCACGACGGATCCGGGCTCCAGGTCTGCGAAGAGCGGCCTGGAGCTTTTCGCGTGTGGTCGCAGTGGGTGCATGCTCCGGCGTGGGGCCGGGCGAGGGCGTCGGGACTCTCCTGCACCGGGCTGCCGGCCCCCGTTGTCGTGGTATCGGCCCGTACGATGCCGCGAGGCCGACCTGAACGGGCCGAAGAAATCCTCTTCTCCTATGCGTGCGTCAATGCGTCGGCGATGCCTTGTGCCCAGGCCTCGATCGCGTCGAAGTCCCGGAAGTCGCCGCCCTTTCCGGAGCTGACGATCATCTTGGCGATCCGCCCCTCGGCTCCTTCCTTCAGGCACCCTCCGAAGGTGACGTGCTCCCGGACATCCAGTCGGTCCATGGCACGTTGCACGCCACGCACGGGCGGGATGTCCCGGTCGCCTGCGGAGGCGTCGAGTGGTCCGCTGCTGAAGAACCACACCGGGCGCCGCGCGAGTGCGTCCCGGTGACGGCGGACGAACCGCCGCACGTCCTTGTGCCAGCGCCCCGCGTAGAGCCCGCCACCGACCACGACGGCGTCATAGGTCGCCACGCTCCGCACGGTCCGGGCCGGACACGACTCGACGGCCAGCCCGTCCTTGCGCAGGATGCGGGCGACCGCATCGGCGATCTCCGCGGTCGAACCGTTCGTCGTTCCATAGGTGACCAACACGGTGTCGGTCATGATGGTCCGCCTCCTCTCACAGCCGCCGCAGCCAGTCCTCGGTCACACCGTGCGGTAGCTGGGTCTGTTCCCCGGGGCGCAGGTGTGCGTCGTCCAGCCGGTAGGTGAGATCACCGACCACGTCGACCACGCCGTCGATCCGACGGGTCATGGACACGGCGATCTCCGTCTCGCTCCTGCGTTCCATCTGGCCGGCCAGTGTGACCACGCCTTCGGTCACGAAGACGTCGACGCTGCGCGGTGACAGCCACAACGCGCGTACCAGGACTTCCTCGACCACCTCGTCGCGGATCTCCTGATCGGGTCGCAGGAAGATCTGGAGGAGGTCGCGGCGGGTGACGATGCCGACGAGCCGGTCCTCCTCGTCGAGGACGGGGAGCCGTTCCACGTGCCGCTGGGCCATGACGCGGGCGGCCTGGACGATGGTGTCGTCGGCGTGCACGGTGACGGGTGGTGTCGTCATCAGCCCACCGGCCGTGCGTGCCCTGGCCTTCGCGGTCTGGCGCCTGGCACCGGGCGTCAGGTCGGCGAGCCGCGCACGGTGTTTCGGTTCGTAGGGGCCCGGGATGGCCGTCTGGTGCACCATCAGATCCGTCTCCGACAGGACCCCTATGACCTTGTCGTCCTCGTCCACCACCGGCAGTCCGCTGATCCGGTGGTCCGCCAGCAGCCGGGCCACCTCCTTGAACGGTGTGCCGTACTCGGCGCGGACGACGTCCGCGGTCATCACGGATCCGACCTTGTCGTGCCTCATGGCCGTGCCCTCCTCAGCGCAGTCTGCGCAGGTACGGGTCCTGGGGGCGGCGCGGCAGCAGCCGCACCCGTGCGTCGAGCACGGTGATGCCGCCGGGTGCCGCCAGGACGGGGTTGAAGTCGGCCTCGGCGAGCTGCGGCAGGTCCACCGCCATTCGGGACAGCCGCAGCAGCAGCTGTTCCAGTTCCTCTAGGTCGACAGGGGAGTTTCCGTTCGCGCCCAGCAGCAGCGGAGCGCACCGCGGCGAGGTGATCAGCTCGTGCACGTCGCGGTCGGTGAGCGGGGCGAGGCGCGCAGCGTGGTCGGACAGGACCTCCGTGGCCGTGCCGCCCAGCCCGAACAGGACGAGCGGACCGAAGACCTCGTCCTGGACGACGCCCGCGAGCAGTTCGGTGCCGCGGGCGGCGAGGGGCTGGAGGACCACGCCGGTCATGAGGCCCGCGAAACGGGTCTCCAGGTCTCGGAACGCGGCCCTCACCTGTGCGTCACCGCGCAGGTCCAGGTGGACCGCCCGCTGCTGCGACTTGTGCAGCAGTCCGGGCCAGTGGGCCTTCATCACGACCCGGCCGTCGAAGCCGCGCAGCCGGTCGGCCGCGAGCACGGCGTCGTCCTCGGTCTCGGCCCATGCCCAAGGAGTCTGCGGGATGCCGTAGCAGGCCAGCAGCTCGGCGCAGGTCCGTGGATCGAGCCAGCCGCCGTCGTCGAGGGTCCCCCCGCCCGGGCGGAGCCGCGCGAGGGAGAGCTCGGACAGGTGGTCCGCCACCACTGTCCGTGCCCGGTCGCTCTCGACGCCGGTGAGCGCCGGGACGGCACCGGCGGGCCTGGCGAGCCAGGCGGCGCGCTTCGCGGCGTGCGCCAGGGCGCGGGCAGCCGCCTGCGGTTCGGCGTACGAGGGAATCGTGCCTCCGTCCGCGGCGGCCAGCAGCCGTACGGACCGGTCCTGCTCCAGGCGTACGGCGATCACGGGCCGCGCCCGTCGGCCGGGAGCCGCGGTCACGGCCCGCACCAGGTCGTCACCGGTGGCCGCGGCGACCGCCGTGGGGACGAGCGCCACGACGACGGCGTCGACGCCGGGGCACCGGGTCAGGCGGTCGACGCACTCCGTGAGCTGTTCCTCGGACACGGCGGCGGTGGCGTCGACCGGGTTGCGGACGGCGGCGCCGTCCGGAAGCACCGCGAGGAGAGCGTCGATCATCGCGGGGGTGAACGGAGGCAGGACGAGTCCCGCCTCCGCGCAGGCATCGGCGGCGAGCACTCCCGCGCCGCCCGCGTTGGTGACGACCGCGACGCGGCTGCCCTCCGGCAACGGCTGGGAGTGCAACAGGGCGGCCGTTTCCAGGAGTTCGCCGACCGAGCGGGTCGCCGTGACACCGGCCTGGGTGAACAGCGCGCCGCGGGTCATGGTGCGGGTCGCCGCGGCCGCGGTGTGCGAGGCGGCGGCTTTGCGGCCGGCGTCGGTACGGCCTGCGTCCACGGTGAGGACCGGGATGCGGCGCGTGACGCGGCGGGCTGTACGGGAGAACGCGCGCGGGTTGCCGAAGGACTCCAGGTGCAGCAGGGCGAGGTCGGTGCGGCCGTCGCTCTCCCACCACTGGAGCATGTCGTTGCCGCTGACGTCGAACTTGTCGCCCAGTGAGGCGAACGAGGAGACCCCGATGCCCAGCCGGGACAGTCCGTCGAGCAGGGCGATGCCGACCCCGCCGGACTGCACGGCGACACCGGCCGTCCCCGGGAGCGGATGCTCGGCGGCGAAGGTGGCGTCGAGGCTCAGATCCGGGTCGGTGTTGGAGACGCCGAGACAGTTGGGGCCGACGAGCCGCATGCCGTAGGTGCGGCAGGCGGTCAGCAGGGCCTGTGCCTGGGTGTGGTCGAGGCCGGCGGTGACGACCACCAGGGCGCGTACACCGGCCTTGCCGCTCTCCTCGGCGACGGCCGCGACGGCTGACGCCTGTACGGCCACGACGACCAGATCGGGCGTCATCGGCAGCGCCGCGACCGACGGGTGGGACGGCACGCCCAGCACCGAGTCGACGCCGGGGTTGACGGCGAAGAGACGATGCTTGAAGCCGCCCGAGCGCAGATGGTGCAGGACGGCTCGGCCCACCGATCCGGGGGTGCGTCCGGCGCCGACCACGGCGACGGCGGAGGGCCGCAGGAGCGGCAGCAGGCTGGCCACGTCCGCCGCGCGGCCCCGGGCCTCGACGGCCGACAGGTAGGTGTCGTCCTGGTCGAGGTGGATGGTGCAGCGCACCTCGGGCCCCTCGAAGTGGCGGGAGGTGGTCAGGCCGAGGTCGGCGAAGAGACGGAGCACCTCGTGGTTCTCGCTCAGCGCGTCGGCCGTGAAGGTGGTGATGCCCTCCGCGCGCGCAGCCGAGACGAGGTGCTCGACGAGCAGGGTGCCCACGCCGCGGTGGTGCAGGCCGTCGGCGACGGCGATGGACATCTCCGCGCCGCCCGCCTCGAGGCCGTCCGTCTCCCCGCCGGTGTCGTACTCGGCAAGGCCGATCACCCGGCCGTCCACCTCGGCCAGCAGGGCCCGGTATCCCGGGTGGGCCGGGGCACAGGCGCGGTCGGCGGCCGACGCGGCCGAACGCCTGCTCATGGAGAAGAACCGCAGGCGGAGGTTCTCCGGCGACATCTCCTCATAGAACCCCCGCAACTGTTCGTGGTCGGCCGGCCGCGCGGGGCGTACGCACACGGTGGTGCCGTCCGCGAGCAGGGCGTGGACCGTGGGCCGGTCGAGCAGGTCGTCCGTCATCGCAGCTCTCCTCCATCGCCTTGGCTCCTTCGATCGTCCGGCGGAACCGGGAACGATCCCATGGGCTGCAAGGGGTCGCCCCGGGGCCGGTCGGCCCTGCTGTGGCCGCCGACCGGCCCGCCTCCCTCGTCACGGCCGGCGGTCGGGGTGTGTCAGTCGTCGGCCACGAGGGCCGTCAGGTCCAGAAGGCGGTTGGTGTAGCCCCACTCGTTGTCGTACCAGCCGAAGATCTTGGCCAGGGTGCCGTTGGCCTGCGTCAGGGCGGGGTCGAAGATGCAGGACGAGGGGTCACCGATGACGTCGCGGGAGACGATCGGGGCCTTGGACACCCTCAGGATGCCGTTCAGCGGGCCGTTCGCGGCCGCCTCGAACGCGGCGTTGATCTCCTTCACGCTCGCCTCCCGCGCGAGGACCACGGCGAGGTCGGTGAGCGAGCCGTCCTCCACGGGTACCCGGACCGCGATCCCGTCCAGCGCACCCGCCAGCTCCGGCACCACCAGGCCCACGGCGCGGGCGGCGCCGGTGCTGGTGGGAATGATGCTGAGGGCCGCGGAGCGGGCGCGGCGCAGATCCTTGTGCGGGCCGTCCAGCAGTGACTGATCGTTGGTGTAACCGTGGATGGTGGTCATCACCCCGCGCTCGACGCCGAAGGCGTCGTCGAGCACCTTGACCATCGGGGCGACGCAGTTGGTGGTGCAGGAGGCGGCGGAGACGATCCGGTCGGTGCTCCGGTCGTAGGCACGGTCGTTGACCCCCATCACGATGGTGGCGTCCACGTCCTTGCCGGGAGCCGACAGCAGCACGGTGTGGGCGCCGCTCTTGAGGTGCAGGGCCGCGGAGTCCCGGTCGCGGAAACGTCCGGTGGACTCGATCACGACGTCGGCTCCGTGGTCGCCCCAGTGCAGGGCGGACGGGTCACGCTCGGCGGTGACGGCGATGCGCTGTCCGTCGACCGTGATGGAGCTGTCGTCGTGCCGGACATCGCGTCCGATGCGGCCGAACGTCGAGTCGTACTCCAGCAGGTGGGCCAGGGTGGCGGGCGAGGTGAGGTCGTTGACGGCGACCACCTGGACGTCCTGGACCCCTTCCTCGGCGCGGTCGAGGGCGGCACGCAGGTAGGTTCGGCCGATGCGGCCGAAGCCGTTGATGCCGACGCGTACGGTCATGGCGGTGGGTTCCTTCCGGAGGTGAGGTGTGGGTCAGGGGTTCCAGGTCCAGTCGGCGACCTCGGGCAGGTCGGTGCCGTGCTCGCGGATCCACGCCTGGTGCCGGGTGCGCGCGTCGGCCATCTGCTGCCGTACGGCGGCGGCGCGCACCGCGAGCCCTGGGACGCGGTCGATGACGTCCATGACCAGCCGGTAGCGGTCGAGGTCGTTGCGGACGACCATGTCGAACGGAGTGGTCGTGGTGCCGGACTCCTTGTAGCCGCGCACGTGGAGGTGCTTGTGGCCGGTGCGGCGGTAGGCGAGACGGTGGATGAGCCAGGGGTAGCCGTGGTAGGCGAAGATCACCGGCTTGTCGGTGGTGAACAGCCCGTCGTACGCGAAGTCGCTCATCCCGTGCGGGTGTTCCTCGCTCGGGAGCAGCCGGGTCATGTCGACCACGTTGACGACCCGGACGGCGAGGTCCGGCAGGTGCCGGCGCAGCAACTGCGCGGCGGCCAGCACCTCCTGGGTGGGCACATCTCCGGCACAGGCCAGAACCACATCGGGTTCGCCGCCGTGTTCCGTCCCCGCCCAGTCCCAGATGCCGGCGCCGCGGGCGCAGTGGGCGCGGGCCTGGTCCATGGACAGCCAGTCGAAGCAGGGCTGTTTGCCGGCGACGACGACGTTGACGTAGTCGCGGCTGCGCAGGATGTGATCGGCCACGGACAGCAGGGTGTTGGCGTCCGGCGGGAGGTAGACGCGCACGACCTCGGGGCTCTTGTTGAGGACGTGGTCGACGAAGCCGGGGTCCTGGTGCGAGAAGCCGTTGTGGTCCTGGCGCCAGACATGCGAGGTGAGCAGGTAGTTGAGGGAGGCGATCGGGGCGCGCCAGGGCAACTCCCTCGAGGTCTTGAGCCACTTGATGTGCTGGTTGACCATGGAGTCGACGATGTGCACGAAGGCCTCGTAGCAGGAGAACAGTCCGTGCCGGCCGGTGAGGGTGTAGCCCTCCAGCCAGCCCTGGCAGGTGTGTTCGGAGAGGATCTCCATCACCCGACCGTGCCGGTCCAGGTCTTCGTCGACCGGCAGACACTGGGCCTGCCACGCTTTTCCGCTGACCTCGAAGACGGCCTGAAGCCGGTTCGAGGCCGTCTCGTCCGGGCCGACGATGCGAAAGTCGCGGCGCCCGCCCGTGTCCTTCATCACCCGGGCCAGGAGGTTCCCCAGGACGCGGGTCGGCTCGTGCAGTGTGCTGCCCGGCTTGTCGACCGGCACGGCGAACTCGTCGAGCGGCGCGATGGGCAGGTCGCGCACCAGCAGACCGCCGTTGGCGTGCGGGGTGGAGCCGAGCCGCTTGGTGCCGCGGGGAACACAGGCAAGCACGTCGGCGGCCGGGCGGCCGTCCGGGCCGAAGAGTTCCTCGGGGCGGTAGGAGCGCAGCCAGTTCTCCAACTGCCGCAGGTGTTCCGGGTTTTCGCGGACCTGGGCGAGGGGCACCTGGTGGGCGCGCCAGGTTCCCTCGACGGGTTGGCCGTCGACCTCGGCGGGTCCGGTCCAGCCCTTCGGTGTACGCAGCACGATCATCGGCCAGTGCACGCGCTCGCTGACACCGTCCTCGCGGGCCGTTCGCTGCATCAGGGTGATGCGCTCCAGTGCGTCGTCCATCGCTGCCGCCATGGCCCGGTGCACCTGGAGCGGGTCGTCGCCGGTCACATGGATCGGCTCGTGGCCGTATCCCCGCAGCAGGGCGTCGAGTTCGGCCTCCGGGAGACGAAAGAGCACAGCCGGGTTGGCGATCTTGTAGCCGTTGAGGTGCAGGATCGGCAGGACGGCTCCGTCGTGGACCGGGTCGAGGAACTTGTTGGAGTGCCAGGACGCGGCCAGCGGCCCCGTCTCCGCCTCACCGTCGCCGATCACACAGGCGACCAGGAGGTCCGGGTTGTCGAACGCGGCGCCGTACGCGTGGGACAGCGAATATCCGAGTTCACCGCCCTCGTGGATCGAGCCGGGCGTCTCGGGGGCGACATGACTGGGCACCCCGCCGGGGAAGGAGAACTGCCGGAACATCCGTGCCATGCCCGCCGCGTCACGCGACACGTCCGGGTAGGTCTCGCTGTAGCTGCCCTCCAGCCAGGAGTTGGCCAGGATCGACGGGCCCCCGTGACCTGGACCCCACACGCACAGCGCGTCGAGTTCCCGCGCCTTGATCACCCGGTTGAGGTGCGTGTAGACGAGGTTGAGACCGGGCGAGGTGCCCCAGTGGCCGAGCAGCCGCGGCTTGATGTGTTCCGGTTTCAGGGGTTCGGTCAGCAGCGGGTTGGACATCAGGTAGATCTGTCCGGCGGCCAGGTAGTTGGCGGCCCGCCAGTGCGCGTCGAGGGTGCGGAGTTCCTCGTCGGTGAGTGCGGTGGCGTCCTGATGTTCGGCTTTGGACATGGGAGGGACTCCGTAGGTCGTCGGCGTTGGGGTCATCGGGTGGTACGGGCGGTCCGACCGGCGAGGAACGGTGGCGGAACCGCTGTGCGAGACGTGCGAGACACGGCCACGATCACGGGGCGGACCTCTGCGCCCCCGCCCGCCTCTCTCACGCCTTCTCGGGGACGATCGCGACGGCGCAGGCCGAGTGGTGCAGCACCCCGTGGGCGACGCGCCCCAGTTGGAGTCCGAGCTGCCCCGGGTTGCGCCGCGCGCCGACCACCAGCAGATCGGCCTCGTACGAGGCGTCCAGCAGAACCCTGCGCACGGGACCTTCGACCGTGCTCCGGCTCAGGTCCACATCCACGGGTACGTCCTCCAGCGCCTTGTCCAGTACCTCAGTGGCGTGCAATTCGTGGAGACGCGCCGGCTCAGCGGCCAGCAGAGGGTGGTCGGTGCTCTCGTGCGCCGGGCACCGCCACGCCCGTACGGCGTCCAGGTGCGCATGGCGCAGCTTCGCCTCCTGGACGGCGAAGCGCAGGGCGGCCGAGCCCGGCGTCCTCTCGCCGATGCCCACGACGACCCGGCCACGCGCCCCGGCGCGGACCTGGTTGTCGTGACTGCCGCGCAGCACGATCACCGGGCAGTCCGCGTGGGCGGCGACGGTCAGGCTGACCGACCCGAGCAGCATCTCGACGAGGCCCCCGCGACCGCGGGTACCGAGCACGAGCGCGGCAGCCTCACGTCCCTCGCGGACGAGCGCGTACTCGGGTTCCTCCGGCAGCACGTCGGTGGAGATCTCGATGTCGGGCCGGCGCAGGCGGGCGCGCTGCCCGGCGGTCCGCACGATGTCCTCGGCCATGACCTGCTCGGACGGTTTGTGGAGGTCCTCCGCGAGGGACTCGCCCTCGTACCGCTCCCAGAGGGAGGCGTACACCAGCCGCAGCGGTGCCCTGCGCAGCGCGGCCTCGTCGGCCGCCCAGTCGACGGCCCGCATGCTGGATTCGGAGCCGTCCACACCGACGACGATCGGGAGGTCCATCGCGCTCACCGTCCCGTGCCGAGGCCGAGGACGGCCTGGGCCTCGTCCTCGCCGTGCGGCTCCTCGGCGACGGATTCGGCGACGGGGGCGAGCGGGCCGGCCCCATGGGCGAGCAGGCATTCACCGAAAACTCGTACGACCACTGCCTTCATCGATCTCTTCCTCTCGAAACGGGTCAGCTGTGCGGGACGACAGCGACCGGAGCGGTGGAGTGGTGCAGGACGGAGTGCGTGACGTGTCCGATGTGAGCACCCAAGGGACTGCGCCGGATGCGCCGGCCCACGATGACGAGGGAGGCGTCGTGCGAAGCGTCCACGACGTGGAGGGCCCCGCTGCCGTAGCGGCACACCTCGACGACCCGCACGTCCGGGAACTTCTTCCGCCAGGGGCGCAGCACCTCGGCGACGGCCTCGGCCGCGCCCAGGGCGAGTGCCTCGTGCAGCGCCGGGTTGGCCGCGGTGCCGTACGCGTAGTAGGGCGGCGGGTTCCAGCCGTGGACGACCCGCAGGGAGGTCGCGCGGCGCTCGGCGGCGTCGAAGGCGAACTCGATCAGCCGCTCGTCCGGGTGGTCGCCGTCGAGCCCGAGGACCACGGGCCGGAACGGGGTCGTGGCGGACGGGACGCCCGCCGGGTCCGGCTCGTGCTCGTCGGCGGCGGTCTCCAGCGCGCGAACCAGTACGACAGGGCTGTCCGTGTGGGCGACGGCGGACAGGCCGACCGAGCCGACCATGAACCCGCCGATCCCGCCGAAGCCGCGCGAGCCCAGGACGAGCAGTTCGGCGCTCCTGGCCGCCTCGGCCAGCGCGTCCCCCGGGTGACCGGAGAGCTGCTGCGTGCGTACCTCGATGCCGGGGTGACGCTGCCGGAGCCCCTCGGCGGCTTCCCGTGGGATCCGCTCGGTCCAGTGCCGATGGGTCTCGGCGCCCAGGAGCAGCGTCTGAGCCGTCGGCTCCGGTACCGGCTCCCAGACATGGACGATCTTCAGCGGCAGGCCGCGGAGCCCTGCTTCGCGAGCCGCCCATTCTGCGGCGGCCCGGCTCTCCTGGGAGCCGTCGAGTCCTACGGTGATGGTGCGGAGCATGATCTCCACCTCCTGGGGCGAGGGTTCCGATTCCAGCGTCGTCTTCGGGCGGTTGCTCGTGCAGGGGCCACTGGTCCCGAATGCGGGCCGACCGACTCCCCCCACGACAGTGCGCGGTGGGCCAGGTGGCCGGCCCACCGCACCGTCGGCACTCAGCGCAGCCAGCCGTGGTCGCGGACGAGGGGCAGCCTGGCCCAGAGCCTGCCCGCGCCCAGGGTGTCGCCCGCGGCGACGGCGGCCACGACGATCAGGGCGACGGCGTAGATCACGTGGTAGTCGACGAACGGGTTGGCCGACATGCTCGGCGAGCCGTCCGACAAGTGCTTGGCCGGCGGCCACTCGGCGATCCACATCAGCGCCATCATCGCGGTGCCGGCGACGGCGGTGATGCGCAGCGCGACACCGCCGACCAGGGCGAGACCGATCCCGAGCAGACCGAGCATGAACAGCCAGTCCGCCCATGGGTCACCGGCCCAGGAGTGGAAGGTGGCCTTCAGTGGCCCGACGGCGACGGAGCCCAGGAAGCCCTTCGTCGGCGAGCCGCCGTCGATCCAGCCCTTGCCGGACGGGGTGGCGTAGCCGAAGCCGAAGGCCTTGTCGAGGAACGCCCAGAGGAAGACGAACCCGGTGAGCAGGCGCAGGGACGCGAAGGCGTAGTCCCGCGCGGAGTGCGTGACGACGCCTGCCGACTCGGGCGCCGAGGCGTCCCGGTTCCTGCGCAGCGACGGCAGGTGGAAGCCGGCGCTCCGGCGTGGGTGCTCGTGCACGGCCATGGTCATGGTTCCCTTCGAGGGCGGTCGGCTCGATGCCTGACACCACTCACTCTGACCGTGCACGCCGGTCCGCGACGGATGCCGAAGGTCCGTGACCCCGGGGCCGAACGGCCCTGTTTTCAGCGGCTGTTGGACGACGGCGGCAGACCGTCGTGCGAGTCCTGGCCGTAGCTGCCACGAGCGGTGGATCATGAGGGCCCACGACGGAGGGTGGCACATGGCACAGGACCCGGACGGACACGTCCCGCGGTGGCGGCGGCTGATGCCAGGTCTCGGCGCGCTCCTCGGCTATCGGCGCGCGTGGCTCACGGCCGACCTGCTCGCCGGGTTGACCGTGGCCGCGTACCTCGTGCCGCAGGTCATGGCCTACGCTGGCGTGGCCGGACTGCCGCCGGTCGCCGGTCTGTGGGCGATCCTCCCGGCCCTCGCGTCGTACGCGCTGTTCGGTTCCTCACGGCTACTGTCGGTCGGCCCCGAGTCCACGACCGCTCTCATGACGGCCGCCGTCATCGCGCCCCTCGCCGGCGGGGACGCCGGACGCTACGCGTCCCTGGCGGCCGGCCTCGCGGTCACCGTCGGCCTGCTCTGCCTGGTCGCCCGGGTGACGCGGCTCGGCTTCCTCGCGGACCTGCTGTCCCGTCCCGTCCTGATCGGCTACCTCGCGGGCGTGGCGCTCATCATGATGGTGGATCAGTTGCCCAAGCTCACCGGGGTGCGGACGACGGGCACGGAGTTCTTCCCCCAGCTGTGGTCCTTCCTCGTCCACCTGCCCGACGCGGACCCGGCGACCGTCGTCTTCTCCGCCGTCGTCCTCGCCTTCCTCTTCCTGACGGCCCGTCACGTCCGTTCCGTGCCCGGCCCGCTGGTCGCCTTCGTCCTCGGGACCGCCGCCGTGGTGGTCCTCGACCTCGACGGGCGGTACGGGCTGAAGGTGATCGGCGCGGTCCCGTCCGGTCTGCCGGGTCTCGCCGTTCCGGACCTGAGCGAACTGCCGCGGCTCGTGCTGCCCGCTCTTGGCGTGCTGCTGGTCGCGTACACCGACTTCATCCTCACCGCGCGGGCGTTCACCGGCCATGACGACGAAGGCGGCCTGGACGCCAACCAGGAGTTCCTCGCCCTGGGCGCCGCGAACGTGGGCGCCGGATTCCTGCACGGCTTCCCCGTGAGCAGCAGCGCCAGCCGCACCGCTCTCGCTTCCTCTGCGGGCGCCCGCAGCCAGGTGTACTCACTGGTGGCCGGCGCGGTCGTACTCGGCGTGCTGCTGTTCCTCAGCCCGTTGCTGGCGCGCACACCCTCGGCCGTCCTCGGCGCGCTCGTCGTCTACGCAGCGGTCCGCATGATCGACTTCGCGGGCTTCCGGCGGCTGGCCTCGTTCCGGCGCCGGGAACTGTTTCTGGCCCTCGGCTGCTTCGCCGGGGTGCTCGCCCTGGACATCCTGTACGGGGTGATCGTGGCCGTCGGTGTGTCGGTGGCCGAGCTGCTGACCCGGGTGGCACGCCCGCACGACGCCGTCGAGGGCCTGGTGCCCGGTGTGGCGGGCATGCACGACGTGGCCGACTACCCGCAGGCCCGCACGATCCCGGGCCTGCTCGTCTACCGCTACGACTCCCCGCTGTTCTTTGCCAACGCGGAGAACTTCAGGCGCCGCGCCCTGGCCGCCGTCGACGAACAGAGCGAGCCCGTCCACTGGTTCGTGCTCAACACCGAGGCCAATGTCGAGGTCGACATCACCGCGCTCGACGCGGTCGACCAACTTCGCCGCGAACTGGCCCACCGCGGGATCGTGTTCGCTCTCGCCCGGGTGAAGCGGGAGCTGCTGGACGACCTGGAGGCGTACGGACTGGTGGGCTCGGTCGGCGAGGAGCGAATCTTCCCCACACTCCCGACGGCCGTGGCCGCCTACCGAGCGTGGCCCGGACGTCAGTAGGCCACCACACCCCGCTCCCTGAAGCGCTCCCGGACGCTGTCGATCAGGGCCGCGGAGGGGCTCGGGGTGTCGCGCAATGGGAAGGGGATGCCGAGGGCGTCGTACTTGGAAGCGCCGAGTTTGTGGAACGGCAGCACGTCGACCCGCTCGGCGCTGCCGAGCCCGGCGACGAAGCCGGCCAAGGCGTCCACGGAGCTCGGATCGTCGGTCCAGCCGGGGACCAGCACGTAGCGGATCCACATCGGGACGCCGAGGCGGTCGAGGCGGGTCGCGAAACTGAGTGTGGGGGCGAGCCGGCCGCCGGTCAGCTTCCGGTAGGTGCCGATGTCGAAGGACTTGATGTCGAGCAGGACCAGGTCCGTGTCGGCGAGGAGTTCGTCGGTCGCGCGAGCGCCGAGGAAGCCGGAGGTGTCCACGGCCGTGTGCAGCCCGGCCTCCTTGCAGCGTCGTAGGACCTCACCGGTGAAGGCGGGCTGGAGCAGCGGCTCTCCCCCGGTGATCGTCACACCGCCACCGGCGGCGGTGATGAAGGAGCGGTACTTCTCGATCTCCGCCATCACCTCGTCGACCGTGACCTCCCGGCCGTCCCTCATGTGCCAGGTGTCGGGGTTGGCGCAGTACAGACAGCGCAGGGGACAGCCACTGAGGAAAAGGACGAACCGGGTCCCGGGACCGTCCACGCCGGTGGACAGGTCCCAGGAGTGGATCCGGCCGGTGGCCACCGACGCGGTCGTCTCGTTCACAGCGATCCGTGGAAGGTGCGGCTGATCACGTCGAGCTGCTGCTCACGGGTCAGGCGGACGAAGTTGACGGCGTACCCGGAGACGCGGATCGTCAGCTCCGGATACTTCTCCGGGTGCTCCATCGCGTCCTCCAGCACCTCCCGGTTCAGCACGTTGACATTCATGTGGAACCCGCCGGAGGCCGTATAGGCGTCGAGGATGCCCACCAGATTCCCCGCACGCTCCTCAGGGACGTGGCCGAGACCCTCCGGGGTGATGGTCGTGGTCAGCGAGATGCCGTCGCGGGCCTGCTCGTACGGGAGTTTGGCCACCGAGAGCGCGGAGGCGGCGACGCCGTGGCGGTCCCGGCCGTTCATCGGGTTCGCGCCCGGTGCGAAGGGCTGTCCGGCACGGCGCCCGTCGGGGGTGTTGCCGGTGTGCTTGCCGTAGACCACGTTCGAGGTGATGGTCAGCACCGACTGGGTGTGCTCGGCGTCCCGGTAGGTGGGGTGCCTGCGGACCTTGGCCATGAAGGACTCCACCAGGCCGACGGCGAGGGCGTCCGCGCGGTCGTCGTTGTTGCCGTACGCCGGGAACTCGCCCTCGGTCAGGAAGTCGACGGCCAGCCCGGTGGCGTCACGGATGACCTTCACCCGGGCGTACTTGACGGCGGACAGACTGTCGGCTGCGACGGAGAGCCCGGCGACGCCACAGGCCATGAAGCGGTGCACCGGGTGGTCGTGCAGCGCCATCTCGATGCGCTCGTAGGCGTACTTGTCGTGCATGTAGTGGATGACGTTGAGGGTGTTGACATACGTCTCCGCCAACCAGTCCAGGACGCGATCGTACGCCGCCGACAGCTCTTCGTAGTCCAGGTACTCGCCCGCCAGCGGGGGCGCCCCGGGGCTCACCTGCTCGCCGGTCATCTCGTCGCGGCCGCCGTTGACGGCGTAGAGCAGCGCCTTTGCCAGATTGATCCGCGCCCCGAAGAACTGCATCTCCTTGCCCACCGCCATCGCGGAGACGCAGCAGGCGATCGCCGTGTCGTCACCGTTGCGGGGGCGGATCAGCTCGTCGGACTCGTACTGGACGGCGCTGGTGTCGATGGACACCTGGGCGCAGAACTCCTTGAAGCCGGCAGGGAGGTGGGGCGACCACAGAACGCTGAGGTTGGGCTCGGGGGCCGGACCGAGGTTGTAGAGGGTCTGGAGGAAGCGGAAGGAGGTGCGGGTGACGAGCGTGCGACCGTCCTTCCCGATGCCGCCGATGGATTCCGTGACCCAGGTCGGATCGCCGGAGAACAGGGCGTCGTACTCGGGGGTGCGCAGGAACCGTACGATGCGCAGCTTGATCACGAAGTCGTCGATCAGTTCCTGGGCATGCGACTCGTCGATGAGCCCCTCGTCCAGGTCTCGCTGAAGGTAGACGTCGAGGAAGGTCGACGTGCGCCCCAGCGACATCGCGGCGCCGTTCTGCTCCTTCACCGCGGCGAGGTAGCCGAGGTACAGCCATTGAACGGCCTCGTGGGCCGTTGCGGCGGGCCGGGAGACGTCACAGCCGTAGGTGGCCGCCATGCGCGTCAGCTCACCCAACGCCCTGATCTGCTCGGCGAGTTCCTCGCGGTCGCGGATGACGTGCTCGCTGGAGGGCTCCGTGTCCAGCCGGGCACGCTCGGCGCGCTTGGCCTCGGTCAGCCGGTCGGTGCCGTACAGGGCGACCCGCCGGTAGTCGCCGATGATCCGGCCGCGGCCGTAGGCGTCGGGCAGCCCGGTGATGATGCCGACCTTGCGAGCGGTGCGCATCTCGGATGTGTAGGCGTCGAAGACACCGTCGTTGTGGGTCTTGCGGTAGGTGCCGAAGACCTTCGTCACGAACGGGTCCGGCTCGTAGCCGTACGCCTTCAGGCCGTTAGCCACCATGCGCAGACCGCCGTTGGGCATGATCGCGCGCTTGAGCGGGGCGTCGGTCTGGAGGCCGACGATCAGTTCGCGGTCCCGGTCGATCCAGCCGGGCTTGTGCGAGGTGATCGTCGAGGGGGTGCTGACGTCCACGTCGAGGATGCCCCTGGCACGCTCCTCCGGGAACAGCGAGCCGACCTTCGCCCAGACGGCGCGGGTGCGGTCCGTGGGACCCGTCAGGAACGACGCGTCCCCTTCGTACGGGGTGTAGTTGGCCTGGATGAAGTCGCGTACGTCGATCTGCTCGCGCCAGCGGGTCCCGGCGAAGCCTCGCCGGGTCGCCGTGAGCCGGTCGCCGACTGCCACGGTTGCGGTCATCGCCGTTCCTCTCCTCGGTCGGTGTCCTGCACCTTCGATGCTTGTCGTTCGTGATCGTCACGGGGAGTGCCGGACAGCGCCCGGGGGCGGGCCGTCCGGCCCTGGTCTCCGGGGCCGGACGGCCCAGCGGCACGCCGCGTCTGCGTGTCAGCCGGCCGTGAGATCAGGGCGGATCAGGGTGCCCGACCGGCCGTGCACGATCTCGTACGCCGCGTCCAGGGCCCCGATGGCCGCGAGTCCTCCGGTCCGCTCGACGAACCGCGCGGCGGCCTCGGTCTTCGGTCCCATGGAACCGTCCGGGAAACCCGTGCGGCGCAGTTCGGCAGGGGTGGCGTCGAGCATCGGCCGTTGGCCGGGGGTCCCGTAGTCCTCGTAGACACACGGGACGTCCGTGAGCACGAGCAGGAAGTCGGCCTTCAGGTCCTCCGAGCAGGGCGGCGGTGAGGTCCTTGTCGACGACGGCCTCCACGCCAGTCAGCGCCCCGGTGTCGTGATCGGCGACGACGAGGCACGCCCCCGCCGCCCGCGCAGATCACGAGGGTGCCGCTGTTGAGCAGCTCGTGGACGGTGTCGGTCTCCACGATCCGTTCCGGCACCGGGGAGGGCACGACGCGCCGCCAGCCCGTGGTGTCCTGGGCGATGTGCCAGCCACGATTGCGGGAGAGCGCGCGGGCCACCTCCCGGGGGTAGACCTGGCCGACGAACTTGCCGGGCCGTGCGAACGCCGGGTCGCCGGAGCGTATGAGGGTGTGGGTCACGAGGGTGGCGATGCGGCGGCCGGGGAGGGCGTCGTGCAGTGCGCAGGCCAGCAGGGAACCGATCATGCCCTGGGTCTGGGCACCGAGCAGATGGAGAGGGTAGGGCGCGCTGAGGACTGGGTCGCTTGCACTCTCCATGGCGAGCAGGCCGATCTGGGGACCGTTTCCATGAGTGATCACGAGCTCGTGCTCGGGGGCCAGAGCCGCGAGAGCGGCGGCCGCCCGGTCGATGTTGGCCTGCTGGACCGCGGCGTCCGGCCGGTCACCGCGGTGGAGCAGGGCATTGCCTCCGAGGGCGACGACGATACGCATGGCTTCAGTCCTCCAGGTGGCGACGAGTACGGTCTTGATGCCGTGCAGCCGGGCTTCTCGGCTGGTCGACGTCGATCGACGCGGGTGAGGACAAGGCGTCATGGGCGCCGTCCAGCCCGCCCATGCCCCAGCGGTCGATCAGGCCCTCGCCAACGCTTTCCTCCCGTCGGCGTTCAGCGAAATGTTTTCCTGCCAGGCATTCAATATCGCACTGCGGCAAGGGAGTCCCGACGGGCCACGGGTCCCTCGTGACAGGGCCGAACGACCCTCTCCGAGGGCCCTTACGGTCGATGTCCACGACCACCCAACTCGGTCCGAACGCACGACAGTTCGCCGCATCACCCCACACGCTGTCGGTTCCCTGTCGACTCTCGGCATGCGGTTGGTGGCCCTCGGCTTCGACCACTCGGGTCCCGAACACCACCGGCCCGGTGAAACGGCCGCTACGCTCGACCGGAGCCGGTCGGCCTTGGTGCGTCCGGGCCGCAAGGGGCGATGATCGAACCGAGCGGGTGCACGGTCCGTGGTCCATCACCGAACAAGGGGTCGTCATGGCCGAGGCGCGTACGTTCTCCGAGCAGAACCCGATCAGGGTGTTCCTGCTGGACGACCACGAGGTGGTGCGCCGCGGTCTGACCGACCTCCTGGACGCGGAGCCCGACATCTCGGTGGTCGGCGACGCGGACAGCGTCGAGCACGCGCTGGTGCGCGGCCCGGCGCTGCGGCCCGACGTGGCGGTCCTCGACGTACGCCTGCCGGACGGCGACGGCATCAGTGTCTGCCGGGAGCTGCGCAGCCAGATGCCCGAGCTGTCCTGTCTGATGCTGACCTCCTTCGACGACGAGGAGGCGCTGCTCGACGCGATCATGGCCGGGGCGGCGGGTTATGTGCTGAAGCAGATCAAGGGATCCGACCTGGTCTCGGCGGTCCGTACCGTGGCCTCCGGCCAGTCGATGCTGGACCCGACGACGACCGCGCGGCTGATGCGCAAGCTGCGCTCCGACCCGGCCGAGGAGCCTGCCCCCTCGCCCGAGCTCGCGAGCCTCTCGCCCCGTGAGCGGGACATCCTCGCGCTGATCGGGGACGGACTCACCAACCGCGAGATCGGCAACAGGCTGTACCTGTCCGAGAAGACGGTGAAGAACCACATCTCCAGGCTGCTGGCCAAGCTCGGCGTCCACCGCCGCGTGCAGGCCGCGGTCCTGGCCAACCACCTGGCACACCCTGAAAGCGCCGATCACCGCCCGACACGCTGAATTCGCTCACCCTCTGGTCGGCGTCGACGAACTCACCACCCGGCAGGCCGTCCCGGGATGTTCACTTGGGTGCGCGAATGACCACCACGGGCCCTTCGGCGTACTGCACACAACGCAGGCTGACCGAGCCCAGGAGCGCTCCGCTGAACCGCCCATGTCCACGGTTCCCGACCACCAGAAGCCGAGCGTTCCGTGACGCGTCCACCAGTACGGACGCGGCGTTGCCTCGCGTAACGGTCGTACGGATCTCGACAGGTGGGTCAGTGCCCGCCACCTCTGCGACGATTGTCTCCAACCGCTCCCCCACGGCTTCCGCGGCGACCGACTCGTCGTCAGTCCGCGGTGCCAGGCCGTACCAGTCGACGGGCGGCTCCAGGGCAGCGACGGCTTCAACGACGGTCCCGGATGCCCGCCCCTGTACCACCGCCCAGCGCAGCGCCGCTTTGGAAGCCTCCGAGCCGTCCCACCCACCACAATTCCGCCGTTCATTCTCCAGCCCTCCATCACGGCACAAACCCTTTGAACCCATCATCGAGCAGAAGGGCCTCCCCTGCGCCCCACAGGAGCGACTCCTCACCGCCCTCCGAGCACCCGCCCTCCGAGCACACTCGACGAGCACCTGGGCTGATGTCCGGGGCGATCTTGATGGCCAAGACACCATCGATTGGATGCATGCCCAGGCCATGCTCGGGACACAGGGGCCACGCCTGCCACAGACGCTCGATGACGGTCTCCTGCGCGGCATCGGCAACGCTCGCCAGCGCAGAGGCAAGGCTGTCCTGCGAGTTCGGGTCCAGGTGATTGCCGTGCCACTCGCCGTTGGCCAGGGCAACGTAGACGTGCTCCGGCTCATCCGCATCGTAGGGCGGAAGGGCCAGCAGTTGCAGGGGTTCCAGCTGGGGAAGTGTCACCGCCAGGTCCCGGTTCAGAAGGGCGAGAGCCTGGTCCCACACTGGGTACTCGCCCGGCGAGACGCGGCGGGGCTCGGGAGGGTCGAAAAGAGCGCACATGAGCACCATCCTCCGCCACACCAGGGACAGCCCTAATCGCTTAGCAGCGTCGCCCCCCGTAATAGAGACCACGTGAGGCGACTGACATCAGCGGCTGACACCAACAAGCGCGAACAGCACCGGTCGACGTCGGATCGCAATGGACGATCAGCCGAAGCGTAGGACCGATGGGCCGCCATCAACGATCCCTCGCGATCGACCTGATAAGGATGAGGCCACAGGTGCAAATCCTGCCGTCGACCAGGGGCTCTCCTTGACGGAAGAGGGCCTCTGGATTGCCTCTGACTCCACCGACCTTCGCATCAGCGCGGCCGCGTGTCAGACTGCCGTTCATGACTCACATCCGAAAGGTCCATGCCGCGTAGGCGCCCCTCACGCTTGCGGGCGGACAACAGGCGCTTTGCTGCGCATCGCTGCTACTCGAAGCTCGGTCGGCTCTCTGGCCCGGCTCAGGCACAGATCATTCAGTTGGAGCGGACGCGTCTCCAACCCGGCCTGGTTGAGCAGGCTCTCACTCGATGGGCTGCCATCGCACGTGCACCGTGGGATCAGCTCGGTTCGCCGTACAGCGACTGGTGTGGAGTTCCGGACTGTTGCCCGGGACCGGCGGAGGAGCGAGATCTGCTGGAACTAGCGATCCGCGCTCTCCCCAAGAAGACCGCGCGGGAGCTCCGCAACATCGTGGAGCCTCTCGATCTAAAGATCCTCAAACGTCCCGACGCGGTGCCGTATGGCGACACACCTCATTGTTGGTGGCGAGACGCCTTCTGACGACCGTGCCCCATCGCTGAACCGGTGCTGTACCGCAACGAAGTACAGCAACCATCGCGACCGCAACCGGCCACTACCAGCTCCAGACGACCAACTGACGTGCTCGGCAGACCTCAGCGTCCCTCACGCCCAGAGTTCGCATCGAGGGGCACCCTGCGCCCACTGCGCGCTGGCTCCAGCAGGCGCAGTGGGGAACACGGGGAACGGCAAGCCTGGTCTGCGCCCTGCCAGGTCTCGGCATGTCTCAACCGGCCGCCAGCAAGAAGAGCAGACTGTGTACATGCAGCTCCCCACCGAAGCCGTTGCGTCCACCGCGCTGATCGAGGTCGTGAGGGTATCCGCCCTGC
>NZ_JBVHLK010000026.1:0-80871 GCF_055559015.1 Streptomyces sp. NPDC024698
TGGAAAGAGGCACTGAACCAGTTCTCACTCTTCTTCGAGAACCGGCTCAGCATCCAATGACACCAACCGACTTACACAAGATCCCTGACACGCCCAAGCAGGGTGAAGCCGGCTCGTCCGTGCATCTGGCGCGCGATCCGCTTGGTTTTGGTGTTGACGCCCTCAGTGGGGCCGTTGCTGTACGGAAGTGTGAGCGCGGCGATCACAGCGTCCCGGTCTCGGTCCAGGCCCCGGGCGAAGGAGCGCAGATGGGATAGATCGGTCGCGCGGACTTGGACGATCCAGCGTGAGAGCCGGTCGGCGTTTCCTTCGCGAGGCGTCAGGAGCTGGGCGAAATCCGCGATGCGGGCGGCCAGTTGGGTCATCTCGGGGCAGACGGCGGTGAGCCGTGCCAGGAGGTCGTGATGTTCGGTCTTGAGGTTGTCGGGCCTGGTGAGGAGCATCCGGGTGAGCCGGCGTGGGGAGATGTGGCTGCGGTCGGCGTCCGCGCGGCCTTGGTTGATGTACTTGTGCAGGAGGTTGAGGCAGCCTTCGTAGCCGAGGGCCTTGATCTCTTCGAAGAGGTGCTTGACGGCGACGGCGGGGTCCTCAGCTCGGCGTTTGCGCAGGTGCTCGCGGTAGGGGTCGACGAGGCTGGGGCGGTATTTGGGGACGCGGAGCATCCGCTCGGGCCGGTCGGCTCGTGCGTAGCGTTTGACGGTGTTCAGGGGAGGGGCGGGGCGAGTGGCGCCCGATTTGAACGCGCGGCAACCCCTGTAAGCCCGGCGTTCCGGATTCTGTCGCATCCTCTGGCGTGTTCTCGCGGTGCGGTGCAGCGTCACCCCCTGGACGCCACTGGTCCAGTTGTACGCGAGGCTCGCCACAGCAGGATTTCCGCCTGCCCGGAGAGAAGCCGATCCGTACGTTCCGTCCGGACTTGGGCGTTGCTCACAGCAATCGGGCGGCCGAGCCGATAGTTGATGCCGTGGCCGTGTGGCGCGACTGGCCCGCCGTACCAGCTGAAGTGGCACGGGTGATTCTGTGGGGTTGCGGCGGGAGGCGCTGCGTACCGCTGGAGAACTCTGCACGGACTGCCGTTGGGGGGCCGCTGCCTCGCCATGTGGATCGCGTGGTGGAGCGGCTCCCGGCTTTTGAGTACCGACGCCGGCTGTGACGTGTAGTCCGCCCGCCCGTCACCCCACGACAGGCTGAGACGTACCGCCAAGAGCACCGTGCTGCGGAGCATGGAGGGATCGTCCCGCGGGGCGAGGTGGCCGGGAGCCCCCGGATCCGGACGGCCCGTACGTGTCACGGGCCCGCTCCTCGCCGGCCTGGTGCTGCTCGCGGTCGCGGAGTTCTTCGTGCGGGCCTTCGGATGGTGACTGCGCCTCCGGGTTGGCCGCTACGCGCTGGGTCGCGCCCGCACTTCTGGAAGACGCCCTGCGGCATACCCCGCCGTGGGGCGTTGCCATGTCTGAAGTGGGCCTGCGGTGTGGGTTGTTGGTTTGGAAGGTGACAGTGGACGTTTCGAGTCGCGTGGGGGTTGCAGCTTTTTCTGGTTAAACGTGCAACCATGCGGGGTCTTTACATAGCCTTCACTTCTGTGACACAAATCCCTGGGGGGACTATGAACCACCGCACCCGCATCAGACTCTCCGCCGCAGCCGTCATTGCGGCCTGTGCGCTCAGCCTCACCGCTTGCAACACCGGCAGTACCGTCACCGACAAGCCCAAGGCCGCACCCGCTGGCAAGAGCAGCGGCAAGAAGCCGGCTGCCAAGACGTCCAAGGCCCCGGACGTCGCCAAGGTCGGTGACACCATCACCCTCAAGGGCACCGACGACGGCAGCAAGCTCGACGTCACCGTGGTCAAGGTCGTCGACCCTGCGAAGGGCGCCGACGAGTTCACCACGCCCACGTCCGGCAAGCGGTTCGTGGGTGTCCAGTTCCGTCTGGCCAACACCGGCAGCGTCGCTTACGACGACAGTCCCTCCAATGGTGCGCAGCTTGCCGACAAGGACGGGCAGCAGTTCCAGTCCACGTTCGGCGACATTTCCGCCGGGCCGTCCATGGTCGCGGAGGTGAAGCTCAAGCCGGGTGCGAAGGCGCTCGGTTGGATTGTGTTCGAGGTGCCGAAGGCGTCGAAGGTGTCGGTCGTGCAGTTCGGCATGGACTCCGGTTTTGCCGAGCAGACCGGCGAGTGGAAGCTGTCCTAACCAGACAATGGTGATCGTCCCGGCTGTACCGCCTCCAGGTGGCGTGGCCGGGCGGCATCATGCACGGCAGCACGTCAACGCTCCGGGGGACACAATGCGCCGTCGCACCGCCACCGCCCTGCTGCTCACCGTCGGCCTCGCACTTGCCGGCTGTGCCAGCGAACACCACGACCCTGATCCGGCCGCGTGCCGGAACGCGATCAAGGCACAGTACGAGCCGGGCACTCTGAAGTTGAAGGGGAAGCCGGAGCGGCCGAAGGAGTGTGACGGGCTGAGTACCGACCAGGTGTCGAGCATCGCCCAGAGCGTGATCGAGGAGATCGTCAAGTAGTTGATGACGTGCACAAGCCCCGCTCCGGGCTCGGGCGGGCATCTGCCGTGCGGTGGCGGGGCCAAGCCCTGGTCTCAGTCCAGTTCCGCAGGCGGCGCGAGGTAGTCACCCCTGAGCAGCCCACTATTGGATCCGGAAACGTCCCGCCAAGCTGTGATGCGCACGCCCACAGCGCATCAGAAACAAGATCATCGGGCACCATGCAGACCCTGCCTGCGAAGATCACCAACCACCAGGCGACACATCGATCTCATTTTGGAACGATTAGTTAGACCCCGACGTGATCGCCCGAGACGATCCACAGCCTGTGCTCTCTGACCTGCTCGGCGAATGCCTGGACGTCGGGACTGTCGTCAACCGCGGCGAGGTTCTGCCGGAACTCGGCAAGGTAACTGACGCATCGCGCCGACTTGAGCTGCTCGCCCAGGTCAAGCGCATCGACTGCCACGCGGCACGCCTCCTCGACGTCCCCGGCGCGTAGGTGGGCGTCGGCGAGCACCATGGTCGCGAAGAAGTCGCTCCGTACATGGCTTCCGCTCATCGCGTTCTCAGCGTGCGCGACGGCTTGCCGGGCGCTGTTGACGTCACGGAAGCAGTGGGCGGCCTCTGCGGCGAGCTCAGCTTCGTCGAAGTAGCTGATCCATTCGGGCTCGTCGTCGGTGTTTCGGCCCTCCAGTGCTTCCGTGGCGGCGCTCAAGGCGGCTTCGCAGGCTCGTACGTCCCCGGTCCGGGCAAGCGCGCGGGCCTCCATCGCGTGGAACTGGGCGCGAAGGGTGGGCGTGGCCACCGGAGAGATGCCCATGAGAGCCGCACGGGCGAGCGTCGCGGCCTGCGTGTAGCGACCGAGGAAAGTCGCCTGGTGGCTCATGGCCGACAGGATGCTTCCGGCGAGCCGGCGGTCGTTGGCGTCCTGGGCCAGGCGGAGAGCCTGGAGGAAGTACCGCTGTGCCAAGCCGTGGCGGCAGGCGTCGTAGGACATCCAACCGGCGAGGAGTGTTGCTTCCGCCGCGGTGGAGAGCAGGGCTCGGCCGACCTGCTCGGTGTACTGACCGCGCAGGAGCGGCGCGACTTCGGTGCTGAGGTACTGGATCGCAGCGTGCCGTGCGTGGTCGCCGCCGAACCGGTCGTCCAGTTCGGCGAACATGTCCGCGGTGGTCTTGATGGCGGCCACGTCTCCGAGACCGACGCGGATTCCGTCCTTGCGCTGCGAGGCCCTCCTCTCGTACGGCTCGGACGTCTACGGCGGCCGGCTGCTCACAGCGTGCGGCAACCGCCGTGCGGCGGTCTGCCCGACCTGCGCCCGCATCTACCAGGCGGACACGTACCAACTGATCCGTGCCGGCCTGGTCGGCGGCAAGAGCGTGGGAGAGGAAGTGGGCGGCCATCCCCGGGTGTTCGCAACGCTCACCGCTCCAGGCTTCGGCCCGGTCCACACTCGCCGGGAGCGCGACGGCCGCGTACGGGCCTGCCGACCCCGCAAGTCCGGTGAGCCCTGCCCGCATGGATCGCCGGCCGGGTGCCACGCACGGCACACGGACGACGACCCGCGGCTCGGAGAACCTCTCTGCCCGCGCTGCTACGACTACGCCGGAGCTGTGCTCTGGCAGGCGCAATCAGGTGGACTCTGGCACCGCTTCATCTTGGAGCTGCGTCGCGAGATCGCCCGGACGGCTGGACTCTCCCGCGGGGAGTTCAGCGAGAGCGCCCGACTGTCGTACACCAAGGTCGCCGAGTACCAACGGCGCGGACTGGTCCACTTCCATGCCGTCATCCGCCTCGACGGCCCGGAGGGGGCCAACTCGACTCCTCCGGGCTGGGCCACGACTTCCCTGCTCTCGGCAGCTGTCCGCGGCGCTACCGAGAGGGTGCGGCTTCTGGCCCCCGGGCGGGACATCGTCGGACTGCGCGTGCTGCGGTTCGGGGAGCAGATCGACGTACGCCCCATCTTCGCTTTCGGGGCGGGGGAGCGGCTGACTTCGGCGGCCGTGGCCGGTTACATCGCCAAGTACGCGACGAAGGGAGCCGAGACCGCCGGCGCGGTGGACGGTCGTATTCACGGGGCGCGGGACCTGGTCCTATTACCCGTACGCGCCCACGTGCTCCGCATGATCAGCACGTGCTGATGGCTCGGCGGCCTGCCGGACTTCGCGCCGCTCGGCTTGCGGCGCTGGGCGCACATGCTCGGTTACGGCGGCCACTTCTCCAGCAAGTCGCGTCGCTACTCCACCACTCTGACCGCACTCCGGCAGGCTCGCGCCGAACATCGCGCGGAGGAGCAGCGGGCCGTCCTCGGTATCGGCTCGCGACCGACGGTCACGGTCGGCACGTGGAGCTATGCCGGGCGCGGCTACTCGCCGGAAGCGGCTCTTCTGGCTGCTTCGGTACGGGAGGGCGGTGCTTCCCGTGGCGCGTGACACCCGTACGAAATCGGCCGAACTTCTCACCGTTCGGCAGGTGCTCGATGAGCTCGGCGGCATCTCCCGGCGCACCTTCTACCGCTGGCGGGAGCTCCGTATCGCTCCGGCCTGCATACGGCTGCCGAACGGTGAGTTGCGGGTTCGGCGTGACGTGCTCAACGACTGGTTGGAGGAGCGGGCGGAGGGAGTGGCCTCGTGAAGTCGTACAAGGCTTCTGTCTGGAAACTGTCGGTCAACAAGACCACCAAGAAGCCGACTTACCTCGTGCGCTGGGTGGTCGACGGACAGCCGTTCAGTGAGTCGCACAAGACGAAGGCGCTGGCCGATCGCTTCCGGGCCAAGCTGGTGCGGGCACTCGACAAGGGTGAGCCGTTCGACACGGTGACGGGCCTCCCCGACTCGCTCCGAGGCGGGAGGGCCGCCCTCTCCTTCCTCGACCTGGCGATCAAGTACGTCGATGCCCGGTGGTCGGAGGCATCAGCCAAGCACCGGGACAGCATGACCGATGCCTTGGCGACGGTCATTCCCGTCCTCGTCAAGCCGGGACGGGGGCGGCCGACCCCGGGGGCCTTGCGTCGCGCTCTCCGCTCGTACGTCCTGCCCGTGCCGCGCCGGGACCGGGAGCGGCCGGAAGAGATCGCCTCTGCGGTGCGCTGGATCGAGAAGGCCTCGCTTCCGGTCGGAGAGCTGCAAGAGATCACCCGTGTCCATGAGCTGATCGACGGACTGGGGCGAAAGCTGGACGGCAAACCTGCGGCGACGCAGACGTATCGGCGTCGCCGGGCGGTGGTCTTCAACGCGCTCGAATACGCGGTGGAGCTGGAGCACCTCACATCCAACCCGCTGAGTCGGGTGCGTCGCAAGCGTGGCAAGCGCGCGGTGCAGGAAGTCGACCGCCGGGTGGTGGTCAACCCGCGGCAGGCTCGGGAGCTGCTGACTGCGCTCACTTACGTGGGCGGCTTCGAGCGGGCGGGTGGTCGGCGGCTGCGGGCATTCTTCGGATGCCTGTACTACGCGGCTATGCGGCCGGGCGAGGCGCTCGGGCTCCGCCGACCCGACTGCATGCTTCCGGCGTCGGGCTGGGGACGCATCGAACTGGCGGAGACGCGTCCCTCGGCAGGGAAGGCGTGGACCGACTCCGGCGAGGCGCATGACCGGCGGGGGCTGAAGCAACGAGCCCCGGGCGAGGTACGCATCGTGCCGCCTCCGCTGGTGCGACTGCTGCGCGAGCACTTCGAGGAATTCGGTACGGCGAAGGACGGCCGGCTGTTCTCCAGCGAGCGGGGCAACGTGATCGCGGCCTCCTCGTACTCGCGTGCGTGGAAGCAGGCACGGGAACTCGCCCTCGTCCCGGATCAGGTGTCCTCGGTCCTCGCCTTCCGGCCGTACGACCTCCGGCACGCGGGAGTCTCCCAGTGGCTCAACTCCGGTGTCCCGGCCCCAGAGGTCGCCGCCCGCGCGGGCCACTCGGTGGACGTCCTGCTGAAGATCTACGCCCGGTGCATCGAAGGCCAGGAGCAGGAGATGAGCGACCGGATCATGCAAGGGCTGGGGGAGGAGGACGACCTCACGGACTGACACAACCACATGACCGCCGAACGGGAACCCCGGGCCGCCTCTGGTCCGGGGTTCCCGTTCGTCATGCAGCTCACTCTGGTGACCCGAAAGCGTGGTCCTGCGGTCGTCGGCGCGAGACCCGTGAGGCGATGAGTACCAAAAGGGCAGGTGAGACGGTGGCGCCGAGCGAGAGCAGCGTTCCGTTGGCTCGTGCTGCGTAGAACATGGGGTATGCGCCGGCCGAGATGACAGAGGCAGCCCACACCGCTACGAACATGCCGCAGATTGCCAGGACCGCCCAGGAGGAACGGCGCGCGGAGTTTACGGCACGCTCCCGGTCTCCGTTCCAGACAGCAACTGCTCTTAGCAGCGTCGCTGAACAGACGCCCAGCGCAGCGGCGGCGACGACAGATAGGAAAGCGGGACCAGTTCCGACCAGTAGGACGGCGAGGAGGAAATACCACATTGCACACAGAATCAGGACCAGTCGCATACTGTTCCCCTTCCCCGCCAGTCGATGTCAGCCTGCTGCTGGAGCTGTCGGCGCCACGTCAACGTGCTCGATGGTATGCCCCTCGCTATCGGTTTCCGTCCAGCGCTTCGCATTGGGGTCGTCCGCAGTCGCGCGCCTTAACCCAGGAGCGGGCGGCTGTACGCCGCTTGGCACGTAGACCTGCTTGCCATCCTTGTCCTTTAGGGGGTTCCCGTCCGATCCCATGACAGGGAGCTTGTCGGGAACCTTGCTGACGTCGGTTGTTCCGTCGGCATTTACCCACGCCGGCGGTGGCGGCGGCGTGTGCGGCGTATCGGTTGCCATTGCAGATGACGCTGCCGCCCCACCGACGATGATGAGCGCTGCTGCGGCAACGGCTCCGGTAAGAATCTTGCTCACGTGACTACCTTTCGCTCTACGGCTCGATGAAGTGGGACCCGGACCAGATCGGGACGTTACGGCCGTACCAGGTACCGCCGTAGTAGAGGCCAGAACCCGCCTTGGTGGCGTAGTCGCCGCCTCCGCACGGTGGGGCTATGCCGAAGTTGTAGCTGGTCGTGAGGATGCTGGTCTTCGCAGAGTTGTAAATGCCGCTCATGTACTCACGGCAGACGTACCACTTACCGCCGCCGTACTTCATGTACTGGTAGCCCACTTCGAGATCGCCAGCTGGGCGCTCGTAGGGGAAAATGCAGCCGCCGATTCCGCTTCCGTTTTGTCCGGCATGACCTTGAGTCTTCGTGTAGCCGCCGCTACCGCCGTGAGAGACCTCGGAATAGGTGTACTCGCATTTTGAACTATCGGAGTTCGACCACACCTCCTCGTCCTCATAGACGACGTGGGCGCTAGCAGCGGTGGACGTAGCAAGGCCTAACACGGTGGCTGCACCGATTACGCCTGCCGCCTGCACTGCTTTGCGGACTCTGTCCTGCATCAACGACCCTCCCCGTGGTGGCTCTTTGGACCCGGCGCACGCTAGCAGGGGGCTGATCATGCATTGGCAAAGTCGGTCAGGTTTAGAACAAGATGGCTTTGAGTTCGTCTTAGTGTTTGATCGATTGGCGATTCCTCGCGAAGGGTTACGCGCCGGCGGGTGTCGCGTTCGACGCCGCAACCGTGGATAGCCACCCAAGGGCGCTTTCAATGTGCGGCCGGATGGTCGGATGTCATGGGCGGCTGGTTAAGCTCCCGGCCATGGCGAAAGATCTAGGCTTCACCTGCTCATGTTGCGGGGAGTGCCACGCGGAGCTTCCGATGGGCTACTCGACCACGGCCCCCGACGTCTGGCACGAGAGCTTCGCGGACGATCCCGACAGCATGCTCTCCAGTGACCAGTGCATCATCAAAGGCCAGCACTACTTCATCAAGGGCCTGATCGAGATACCGGTGGTCGGCAGGGAAGCCCCCTTCTCCTGGGGCGTCTGGGTCTCCTTGAGTCGGGACAGCTTCGCCCGAGCCCTGGACATGTGGAACACCCCTGGGCGTGAAGCTGAGAAGCCGTACTTCGGCTGGCTGACCACTGAGCTGAGTCTGTATTCGCCCAGCACGCTCAACCTGAAGACGAACGCTCACACACGTCCCATCGGCCAGCGTCCCTTCATCGTGCTGGAACCCACCGATCATCCCCTCGCAGTCGATCAGCGGACCGGTATGACGTACGACCGCGTACGCGAGATTGCGGAGGCGGTGCTCCACCCCGGCGACAACGCGTGATCCGAGTTGCATGACCGGTGCGCCCTCGGTCCACGCTGTGACTCTCCAAGAGCCGCGGAACAGCCGCTGAACAGGTCTGAAACCCTTCAAGATCAACACGTCATTACAACGTGATCACTGGCAAACGGCTGCTTTCGGCGGCATCCGCCTGCGCATGATCGTAGATACGCGAAGACCCCGGCCTCAGCGTTTCCGCTGGTGACGGGGTCTTTGGGCACCTCATAAGGGGTGCCCCCGGCAGGATTCGAACCTGCGCACACGGCTCCGGAGGGCCCTCGTGTGCGGGACATCGCTGCAGGTCGTGGCTTCGCGTGAGATCCGTACTAGCAGGCTTGTCCACATGTGGTCCACAGGCTCCAGACCACCTTGTTGACAGTCGTCCCTACGGCAGGAACGCCGTGAAAGCCCGGGTTTCGTGTCGAAGCCGCTCGCTTTACCCTCAAGGTTCAGAGGCTGCCTGCGGACATTGGGAAGGTCGATTTTTGCTAGGCGTGGTACTAGCCCCAGCGGCCATTTAGCAGCGGCAGTCCGCTGACGGGTCAGCGCATCCGCCAGTCCTTGTGGGGCTCGATGATGGTGCTGCCTCTTGCCCACTTCGTTGTGCAGACCGGGCAGATCACGTACCACTCGTCGCCAGGCGCATTTTCGTCCATGTACCCGTCCTGTCCCGTCCCAGGGCACTCTTCGGTGACTTCCTTTGACGCATTGCTTCTCCTCCGGGTCTGGTTGACTACGCCGCACTTTCGGAGGCGACAGCGGTAGAGCGGATTGAATAAATGACAGACACCATGACGTCCACCTCAGCCTCTGGAAAGATCGCCTCGGGACCGGTCGGTGCCAGCGCAGTGAACGGCGACTCATAGAGCGCGTCGACTTCAATCGTGCCGTTGCGTGCCAGGTAGTCGATCAACTCGTTGACGAAGCGGAGCTGGTTGGCTGTGAACGTCTTGCCCCGCTGGAAGGTATCGAAAGCCAGAGCAGCCGCCTCCCGCTCCAAGCCTGTCAGCGACCGCAGAAAAAGGCCGAGGCCGCCCTTAGCGTCCTTGGTGTAGTTAATGTCTGCTGTGGTACCCAGGCCAGCCTCGACGAAGATCTGTTCCAGCTCGGCCAGGTCTGTAGCGGTAATCTGCTTGTTACGACGGATCTTCTGGACGGCGATTTGGTCCTGGTGCGTGTTTAGGTAGATGCGGATCTTCTGTTCGAAACGGGTGAGGTCGGTGCCGATTTCCATGCCGCTGAGCGTGGCAGCGGTCAGCTCGCCAAGCTCGTCCTCAAAATCGGTGTAGACGATGCCGCGCTTGGTCTTCTCGATCAGGCGCACGAGTCCGCGCAGACGGCGACGCATGGTCTCCAACAGGGGCAGTGTCACGTCCTGCCACCATTCGTCGCCCGCGACATCGTCGAGCAGGAGCTGCTGGGCCTTAATTGCAGGGATGGTCAGTTGATCGAGCAGGGTAGATGCGATCTCCTGGACCTGGTCTCGTAGGCGAGTGAAGCCTGGGTCTCCATTCACGACCGTGAGTTGGAGACGGAGCGCCAGCAGGTCGAATCGCTTGGCCTCTTCGCCGGTGTCGTCCTTGTCCCGGAAAGCGGTCGGGAGCCCTGCCAGATGATCGATGACCTGGCCGTGTGCGTCAGACGTGAACGCAAGCCAGGCGTCAAAGTCGGCGAAGGCTTCAACCTGTTCGCGGTGTGAGCGGACCAAGAAGTTACCCAAGTTCATCGCCGTTACTTCATCATGCAGCCGTGTGGCGAGGTCCCAGCGCAAGCCAGACTCGCTGACCGTGCCGTCGTACTCAGGGCGTACGGCGGCCTCCACGGCTGCCCCTTGGCTGGGATCTGTAACTCCGTCGAGGGCAAGGAGTAGGTCGGCGCGACGCTCGAAGATCCGCTGGCTCAGAGAGGGGGCGACCTTTCCTTCGGCCCGCATCAGGTTCTGGTTGAAGAATTCGATGTTCTGGCACAGGTCAAAAACCAGGAAGCCATCCTTACTGCGGTTCGGGCCGAACAGGTCGGGCGCCAGGCGGGTGCCACGGCCGATCATCTGCCAGAACTTGGTCTTGGAGCGGACCAGCTTGAAGAAGACGAGGTTGACGGCTTCGGGGACATCGATGCCGGTGTCCATCATGTCAACGGAGATCGCGATCTGGGGAAGCTCCGCCGCGTCGGAGAACTTGTCGATCAGGCTCTGGGCGTACTCCTTACGGTAGGTGATGACTTGCGCAAAGGCTCCCTTGAGGTGCGGGTAGTTCTTGTCGAACCGCTCGGCGATGAACTCAGCGTGGTGGTTGTTGGCGGCGAAGACGATGGTTTTGCCTAGCTTGTCGCCGCCGTCAACCTTCAGACCGTGTGTCATCAGGGTCTGAAGGACCTTGTCGACGGTGTCAGCGTTGAAGAGATACTTATTCAGCTCTTCAGTGGTGATCTCGTCGGGGATGTCGCCGTCCTCGCTCCACTCCGTCTCGTCCCACTTCTCTTTGTCCTCGTCGGACAGGTCGTCGTACTTGATGCCTCCGCGCTGGAACTTCAACGGGACATCGACGGCACGCGGCGCTACCAAGTAACCCTCGGCCACGGCCTCGTCCAGGCTGTAGACGTCGGTGGGCACGCCGTCCTCAAGCTCGAAGCGTCGATAGGTATTCCGATCGACCTCGTCCTTAGGCGTAGCTGTCAGGCCCACGAGGAGTGCGTCGAAGTAGTCGAAGATTGCTCCGTATCGCTGGTAGATCGAGCGATGTGCCTCGTCGATCACGATCAGGTCGAAGAAGCCGGGACCAAAGGAACGGCGACCCTCGGCGTCGGTCTGGTCGATCAGATTCATCATGGTCGGATAGGTGGAGACGAACACCCGCGCATTGGGGTCCTTCTCCTCCAGCAGGTTCACCACCGGGGCACCTGGCAGGTGCTTCTTGAATTCGGTGGTGGCCTGCTTGACCAGGGCTTTACGGTCGGCGAGGAAGAGGATGCGCTTGGCCCAGTTAGCGCGCATCATCAGATCGCTGAGCGCAATCACGGTGCGGGTCTTACCCGAGCCGGTTGCCATCACGAGCAGGGCGTGGCGTAGCGAGTCCTTTTCAAAGGAGTCGGCGATCCGTCTTATTGCCCGGGACTGGTAGTGACGGCCGGCGATCTGCTCGTTGATTGGCAGCTTGGCGAGGCTGCGACGGCTGGCCCGGCGCTGGACCAGGAGACGTAGCTCGTCCTTGGTGTAAAAGCCCTGAACCTCACGAGGCGGGTATTTAAGATCGTCGAACAGGTACGTGCGATACCCGTTGGTGTAGAAGATCACCGGCCGCTGCTTAAACTGTGCTTCCAGGGCATCGGCATAGAGGGTTGCTTGGTACTTGCCCTGTTTGGGGTCGCGCGTGCTCCGCTTGGCCTCCACGACGGCCAAGGGCTTGCCATCGTCGTCCCACAGGACGTAGTCGACCTTGCCATTGCCGGAAGGTGCGGCAGAGGTGGGCAAGCCCGCAACCGGGTACTCACGATCCCTCGGCTGATCCAACGCCCAGCCGGCCTCCTTGAGAAGGAGGTCGATGATCAGGGTGCGAGTCTCGGCCTCGTTGTAGTCGTGCGTGTCCGGCTGCGCCTCGTTTGCGGCCTTGGCCGCTTTGATCTCAGCGCGCAGCTGGACAATTTCGGCATCGAGGTCTTGGTTCTTCTTCCGCTCGGCGGCCAGCGCAGCATCCTGTGCAGCATACTTCTCGGCCTGCGTTTTCAGTTCGGCCTGCTTGGCGATTCGCACCTCCGCCGGGACCGGGCGAGGTATCAGCGCGGTGTCAAACGAGAGGGTGGAAACGGGCAGTCGCGCCGGGTCGCGTGTATAGGTACGGGCCATCCAATACAAGACATGAAACAACTCAGCGACTGTACGCACTGCATCCTTTGGCGCAACAGGGGTCTTGCGATGCACTGCGACATTGCCCTGCCGACGGATGACGTCCATCTTCGCCCGGATCGCAGGGCCAGCCACCTTCACCAGCGTCGGCTCAGCAATTAGCGCTGCCAGATCGCTGTGATACGGCAGCTTGAGCGTGCCATCGGCCTCGAATAGCCATGCTACTGCGAGTTCCAGCACCCGCCGGGCGTAGAACGCCGATGCCCTTGGGTCCGCGTGCGCCAGTCGCTCTGCGTGGACAGCTTCGCGGTGCAGATCGGGCCACTCGGCCTGAAGAAACGCAAAGTTACTCACAGTGGCAGCCTTTCGATAGTGCAGGTTAAGAAAGTCTGAGATGGTTCAGCGCGCGTCAGGCAACGAATCCGGAATTGTGTGACCACGGCTCGCCGCGAAACGCGCGATCCTGGAGGGTGGCGAATAGGGCGTCGAGCGAATCAAGGTGTCGCGTGTGGCTTTCCTTGATCCTGCGGACTGCGGCGACTCGCAATGCAAATTCTGTTTGCAATTCCTCAGGAGGGACCATGACAATCGTGTCCGAAAGCTGCCTAATGTTAAGAGTGGGTTGTGCAACCGTGCGCAGCTCACTCGTGAAGTAATGCTGTACGCTAGCCGCCCTCAGATGCTCGGCCACGTATTCTCTCCGAGGTTCTGAGGAAATGGGAATTCGCGCTACTGCGCGCGCCACATTGGATCCAATGTCAGAAGCCCTGGCGACGGCAATCGCCCCAATGGATCCGACGCAACCGACAAGTACCTCATTACCTTTCAGGCGGGAGCGCGAATATTTCGCCTCGATCTGGGGATCAATTTTCTTGATCGCCGAACGGTCTACCCGCCCGCCGACCAGATCCCCCACTCGCACGAGCGGTACTCCGCCCGGGTGGTCGTCGCCAGGCTGGACAACGCCGTAGTTGATCCGGTCGTCGCTGTCAGCCAAGTTGGCCAGACTGTCTTTCTGCCACCCCAAAGGATTCTCACTTGGGTCGCCGAACATTTCAATGAAGATGGAGTGGGCCAGCTCATCGAGTAGGGAGATGGCTTGGCGCCGGCGCCTGCGCAGCGCATCTGCACGGTCCAGTACCTGCGCGATCCGCTGCTGTTCCTTCAAAGGAGGTAGCGGTAGCATGAATTTCGCAAGCTCCCGAGGGGAAAGCCGGGGGAGATTTGCCCCTGCTGAGCGGCTCGTAGCGAGCGCAATTGTATCGGGGAGCCCGAGAAATCGACTGAGATAGGATCTGTCGAGATCGGGTCCGGGCGTAATAGGGAGAATGTCGGTACTGCAAACGCCCGAGAAATCAGGACAGGCAATCTTGGCAAGATATGGCCGAAGTTTCCCAAACAAAACTTGCCTGGCATCGAAAATGAATTTAGCGCTATTGATTCCGGTAACTCCGGCTGGCTTCACGCCGACAAAGCCGCCACCCCGAGCGATATTCTCCAATCCAACATAATATTCTGACGCATCAATATCCGCAGGTTGAATTACGGAGCGCTCGATTGATGCCACAGAAGACAAAGGTACCAGGGGCCACTTGCTCATCCCAGCATTCCCCTCAGTTCGCTCATCTCCTGCTGGATTTCTGCTTCGAGCTGAGCTAGGTCGTCCAAGAGATCAATCGGCGCGCGGTGCTCCACATTCTCGTGAATGATCTCCTTGTACCGATTGAGGCTCAGGTCATAACTTTGGGCAGCGATGTCAGCCGCTGGAACACAGAAGCTCTGCTCGGTGCGCTCCCGTTCCTGCTCACTTCCGTTCCGGCGCTTCCAGCGGGCCAGTACGTCAGGCAGATTGTTTTTGGCGTGTTCATCTTCGGTCAACTCGACGTCGCCTACAAGCGGTCCGAGTTTGTCCTTGTCGAGCAGAGGCGCGCGTCTGTCGTCCAAACTCCAGCCGTCTGCAGTGACCTCGTAAAACCAAACGTTGTCGGTGCCGCCGCTGTTGGTCTTGGTGAAGAAGAGGATCGCAGTGGATACGCCTGCGTAGGGCCGGAAGGCCCCAACCGGTAGCTTCACCACCGCGTCCAGCTTGTGGTTTTCAACGAGCAGCTCCCGGAGCTCCTTGTGTGCTTTGCTGGAACTGAATAGAACCCCTTCGGGGACGATGACTGCAGCCCGGCCACCTGGCTTGAGTAGCCTCAGGAAGAGGGCAAGGAAGAGCAGCTCAGTCTTCTTGGTCTTGACGACCTTCTGCAAGTCAGTCGCCGTCGCCTCGTAGTCGAGGCTGCCGGCGAAGGGAGGATTGGCAAGAATGAGGGAGTACCGGTCAGCCTCGCTGGCTGCGCTCTGGGCAAGCGAATCACGGTAGCGGATGTCAGGGTTCTCAATTGAGTGCAGAAGCATATTCATGCTGCCGATACGAAGCATGGTGCTGTCGAAGTCGAAGCCGTGGAACATGCTCTCGTTGAAGTGCTGCCGCTGGGCTGGCTCAAACAATGCCTCGCGGTGAGTGCGCTCCACATACTCAGCGGAAGCCACTAGGAAGCCAGCTGTGCCACATGCTGGGTCGCAGATCTCGTCTCCTGGCTGTGGAGCCATCATCTCGACCATTAGCTGGATGATGTGCCGGGGGGTGCGAAATTGACCGTTCTGTCCAGCAGTGGCGATCTTGCTGAGCATGTACTCGTATAGGTCACCCTTTGTATCCTTGTCACCCATGTCGATGCCATTGATCATGTCGGCAGCCTTGGTGAGCAAGTTTGAGGTTGTGATGGTGAATCGTGCGTCTTTCATGTGGTGCGCGTACGTGGACCCCTCACCGCCCAGCGTGCGCAACCAGGGGAAGACACCGTCACGTACCCGGGTGAGCATGTTCTCGGGGGATTCGTTGATGAACATCGACCAGCGCAAGACCTGAGTGTCGTCCGCGTAGATCGAGTTCTCGACTGGTCGTCCGGTGCGATTGGCTCTGTTCTCCTTCGCCTGCTCCAGGATATCGAGGCGTCGGATGAACATCAGGTAGGTGATCTGTTCGATGACCTCCAGCGGATTGGAGATACCTCCTGACCAGAAGGCGTCCCACAGTCGATCGATCTTGCTCTTCAGCTCACCTGTAATCACGGATGCAGGCTAGCGCAGCCCACTGACACGCGTGGGCACCTTGAGTCTTGTGATCAGCGGTTTGGTGGTTGCCTCGAGGCACGGTCAGGGCTCGGAATCTTGTGCGACTCTGCCTGTGGTGCATCCGGAGCGAGACGTTCGAGGTTGTCGGACCTGAGAGCGACCCGCGGCGCTCAGCAAGCTGGTGTCGATGCCAGTGCTTCACATGTAGATCGGTGGAGCGACTTTGGCCGGGAGCTGCTTTGGCGCGAGTGATCATGGCCCCGTAAGCTTCCGGCGCGTCGGGCAGTCTGTGGACCTGCCCGGTAAAGCACGACGTTGGGGCCATGATCTTCGAGGCTCGCGCCAAAGTGGCTGGCTAAAGTCGTGGAGCCGACCGCCCCAGCCACAGCGGGGTTTCTCCCCACTCATGGCCGCGCCCGCCGTCCGGTCAGCGGCCTGGTGCGGGATCAGCGGGCCGTACGAACGCCCGCGCATCTGGCAGCGTCGGCCCCGCATGCCACCGCCACCACGATCCGGCCCTTTTCGGGAACACAAAGTGTCTTTGACCTGCACCGTTGGGGATCACGGTTCGTCCCTGTGCCCGTGTTGGAATGTGGCCGCTGTGTGCGGCGACGGGCGGGCGGCGACGTGCGGCCGGTGGCGGAGACATTGAGGCGGCGCGGCGGCGACCGGCCGGCGCCGCCGCGCTTGATGCGGCCCTCGGTTGATCCGACCTACTTATGTAGGCAACCAGGTGGAAGGGGACGCGGCGTGGCCCCAGAAGCGGGGCGTTGAGGTCCGGCCGCAGTTGTGTTTTCCCCTCCTGAGGCCGGATCGTGGTGGCGGTGGCATGCGGGCCGTATGCGGCCGTTGATGTGCTTGGGCGGAGTGTGCGGCGGCCGGGTTGGCGATGATCGATGAGCGCCGTTGACCGCCGGACGAGCGAGCGCAGCGAGCCTTGATGAAGTAGGGAAAGTTTGGCCGCATGGCGCCCTTGCAGGGGGCATCGTCGGCTGCTGCCATGAGTGCTGGGGACAAATGCGCACTTGGGGGGCGGAGTCGATGGAAGGCCTCACGGTGAATCCGTGGAAGCGGCACGGTAAGGACAGGCTCTATGTGAACCTGCCCGACGGCACGCCGGTCGCGTGGGCGGACCGGGATTCCAAGGTCATCACTGTCAAGGTCACCGAGCATCGGCACGAGGCTGTCGCCCTGCTCCGCCAACACCTTGGTGATCCGGTGACCGTGCGCACCGACCGCCCAGACCGCACGCCTTCTCGTCGGCCTCGGCCGGTCAAGCCTCTTCAGCAATCATCGCCCCCGGCGAAGCCGCGGCGTGATCGACGTCCCCTGTCTCTGCCCGAACTCACCGTTGCCGATGACTTGGCGAAGAACCCTCCCGGTGCAGTACTCCTCAGCGACATGGCCGTCCGTGGCCCCTCGGTTGTTGCGCGAGTCTGGTCCAAGTTGCTGAAACGCCCCTCAGGCTGGGAATCGTGGCTCGATGGCCTTGAAGGGGAAAAGAGGGTGGGCCGTGAGCTGGAACGTCTCACCGTTCATGGCTGGCGGGTTCTGCATGGCATCCCCAAGGGCAATGGCGGGGACATCGATCACCTGTTGATCGGTCCCGGCGGGGTGTTCGTCTTCAACACGAAGCGGCATCCTGGTGCATCGGTCTGGGTCGGTGACGAGGTGGCCAAGGTCAACGGCTTCCCGCACCCGTACCCCGCAGTGAGTAAGGTGGAAGCCGCTTATGTGCGAAGGGTGTTGGAGCGCTACGCCGGCTTCGCTCCCGACGTGGTGCCTGTCCTTGCCTTCGTCGATGTCGCCTCGGTGGTGCGCGCACCGACGCAGCACACCGTGCGGACCTACCAGGAACGGGAGGTCTCCGCCCTGGCGCCGTTGACCGGGCAGCTCACTCTGGACCAGGTCGATTCGCTGTTCGCGGTGGCCCGGCACAAGCGCGCGTGGCTTCGCACGGACCCGCCTTCGGCACCCGGTTAGGCTGCGGGGGGTGGGGAGACGTAGCAGACAGCGTCGATCTCCTGCCCCTCGCCGTACGTGTGCTTGGCGGTCCCGAGGCGCTGCATCCCCAACCGTTCGTAGAGCCGGATGGCTGCCTTGTCCTTGGTCATCACGTCGAGAACGACCCGTAGCCCGTGGTCCCGGGCGTAGTCGAACCCGGTCCGCATCAACCGCTCGCCGAGCCCTTCGCCTCGCGCCTCGGGTGCGATGAACAGACGGGCACCTACGGCTACGTGGTCCGCGGAGTCGCCGCTCTGCTCGAGCCACATCTCCACGGCGTCCTCGCCCTGAGGCCGGCTGAGCATGGCATGCCCAACGATCTCGCCGCCCTTCTCCGCCACCCACGCTTGAAGAACGCCCGCGGGGCTCAGCCATTCCAGCGGGGCGTCGACGCCTTCCACTGGGTATCCGTCAACGGCGTGAACGGCGACAAGAGCCGCCGCCGCCCCTGGCAGGTCTGCTTCTGTGCGTGGGCGGATGGTCGTGGTCTGTCCGGCTGCGTCGCGGTGCATCTCGTCCTCACTCGACAGGTACGTTGTAGCTGAGCCCGTTCATGTCGGCCCGCATCACGAACTTCGTCAGCTCGTACGGCTCGCCGTCCTGGTCAAGGCTGGTGTGGGCAACTTCGATCACAGGGACTCCAGACGGCAGGCTGAGGTAGCGAACCTCCTCCGGAGTGGGCATACGTGCCGTGATCTCGTCGTTGATCCGGGCCATGACGTGACCCTTCTCTTCGAGAATCCCGTGGATGCCGTACTGGTGGGGGACTTCATCCTCGATCAGCCCGGTGCCCTCCGCGATGCTCCACGGGATCCATGTCGTGACCCGGTAGACGGGGTCGTCGTCCGCGTAGAACACGTTTTCCCGCCGCAGCACCGACTTCGTCTTGCCTGGCACCTTGAGCTGCTTGGCCAGTTCGGCGTCCGGCTTCACTCGCTCGATGCCGAGCACTTCGAACCGGCCGGTCTTCCCCTGCTTCGCGCACTCGATCAGGAACGGGGAGAGGCCGGTTTCCCGGTACTTGGGTGAGTACCTGTCGTTCCCCAGGCGGATCAGTGCCTGCTTTTCCCGCACGAATACCCCGCGCCCCCACTCCGAGGTGACGAGTCCCTCGCGGCCGAGGATCTTGAACGCTTCGTCCACGGTGTTGCGTGCTACGCCGTACTGCTCCGCGAACGCGCGTTGCGACTTCAGCTTCTCCCCGGGCTCGTACTCCCCGCCTTGAATCGCGGTGCGTAGTTCGTCGGCGATCCGCTGGCTGGGCGGCTTGCTCTCGCCGGCCTGATCCGTCATCGAGTCTCCTAACTGGCTGACGTCACTGTATCGCCTGGCTCAAGCCAGTTGCGGTGAAGGGGTTGACGCTACTGGCTTGAGCCAGTACTACTGGTGCAAGCCAGTTGAACTGGCTTGAGCCAGTTGCTACTTGGCGCCAACACTCACCCAAGGAGTACGCACGATGCGTCAGATCCCCGTCGACACTTCGTCCGCCACCGCAATGGTGGCGCAGCCCCCGCAGCCCAAGGTCAAGGACCGTCGGACCGGTGAGATCGCCACCGACCAGGAGACCGGCAGCGCGCTGGTGACCGTGGATGTTCTGTTCGTCATGAACGGAAACGCTGAGGTCATCACGGTGACCGTGGCAGAGCCCGACATCTCCGGCGAGCTGGTTATGGGTACGCCGGTCGCCCTGACCGGTCTGGTGGCCCGGCCGTGGGAGAACGAGTTCAACGGCCAAAAGCGGCACGGAATCAGCTTCCGTGCGGTCGCCGTCACCTCGCTGGTGACCGAGGCAGCCAAGCCCAAGGCGGCCTGATCATGGCCCGGTTAATGATCGCGCTTGCGATCGTGGCCGGGGTGGCGCTGCTGCTGAGGTGGCGCCGCCCGGCCTGGTACTGGCTGACCTTCGGCGTTGCCCTGGCTGCGCTCCGGATCCGCTTCCGCTACGCGGCCGTCATGGACGCCTGCCACCTGACCGTGCCGGCCTCGCGCCTGCGGCTCGCGCTCGCCCGGTGGTTCAACAAGCCCGTACCGCAGCAGCGGGTGCCCCGACTGCTGTGGCTGCGGCCGACACGGACCGGCATCCGGCTGCGGATCAAGATGCGTCCCGGTCAGGACGCCTTCGAGTTCTCCGCCGCGGCCGACCGACTGCGCCACTCCTTCGGCGTCCATCAGGTCACCTCCCGAGAGGTTAAGCCGGGCGTCGTCGAGATCACCCTGACCGGCTACGACGTGCTCAGGCACGTACAGATGCCCGCCAAGACCGACCGTGGCTTGTTGAAGATCCCGGTCGCTCTCGTGGAGGACGGCTCGGTCCACTACCGGGATTACCGCGAGGTGCCACACTCGGTCACGGTCGGTGCCACGCAGTCCGGTAAGTCCGTCTTTCAGCGCACCGTGATCAAGGAGCTCGCCGCACAGCCGGTCGCGCTGGTGGGCATCGACTGCAAGAAGATCGAACTCGGACCGTTCGCCCGTCGCTTCTCCGCGCTGGCCGACAATCCCGATGACGCCGCCGACCTGCTCGAAGCCCTCGTGGCTCGGATGGAGTCCATCTACGACGTGGTCCGCCGCGAACAGCGGATCAGCGCCGACACCCCGGATGCCGAGATCGCCGCGAACATCTGGGACCTGCCCGAAGCCCTACGCCCGGTCCCGGTGGTGGTCACCATCGACGAGATCGCCGAACTCGCTCTCAGCGCCAAGCGGAACGATCCGCGACGGGATCGGATCGTCACCGCCCTTATCCGCCTCGCCCAGCTCGGGCGTGCGGCGGGCATGTTCCTCGACATCTACGGGCAGCGCTTTGGGTCCGAACTCGGTGACGGGATCACCATGCTCCGCGCCCAGCTGACTGGCCGGACCGTGCACCGCGTCAATGACGAATCGACGGCCAAGATGGCCTTCGGCGACGTCTCCCCGCACGCGGTGTTCGCCGCGACCCAGATTCCCAACGTCCGCCGCGGGATGGCCGTGGTCGGCTACTCCACCGGCGACTGGACCCGTATCCGCACGCCGCACACCTCGATGCGGCAGGCCGTCGCCGCGTGCAACCGGCACGCCCACCTGGTGCCGGATCTCCCGGAGCTGGCCCGATTCCGGCCCGCGCTGGATCTCGCGCCCTCTGAGGCTCAGGTGGTAGTTCGAGCCGCCTGACCCGTCCGCGTTCCACCGGCTGGCGTGACCGCCTCGTGCCACGTCCCTACCCGAGCCATGCCTGAAACAGGAGGACCACTCGATGTGTGAGCACTGCGAGGACTTCCACCGCACGGTGCTGATGCTCGGCTCCCTGGCCGTCTACGCCGAACTCCACGACGCCGACCAGACGTTCATCGACACCGTCGGCCCGTGCCTGGCTGCATCTCTGCCGGAGCCGCCGCCGGGGATGTTCCCGCCCGGTTACGACCCGAACGAGGGCCCCGAGTACCCCGGCCAGGGCCGGTGACCATGGCCACGGCCAGGAAGCCCGCCGGTCGCCGCAGGACCGCCGTACCCAAGCCCGCGAAGTGCCCGGACTGCGACGGCATGGGCGAGAGCACCGAAGCCGTCCGGGTCGGCTCCCGCAAAGGCCGCGCCACCGCCGATCAGCAGGCCGGACTCTGCCTCACCTGCTGGGGCAGCGGCGAAGCCCCCACCGACTGAAGCGCCGTGGACCGGGCGGCCGGACAGGATTCCCGCCCGGTCCCGGCTTCACACCACCCAAGGAGGTGAAGACATGTTCCGCTCGATCCGCCCGGACGCCGTCCTCGTTCAAGCCGTGATCGCTGGTGCGCTGTCCTTCGCCCACCTGCACGACCTGGCCGACGCTGCTGGTCAGGACGGCTGGAAAGCCTGGGCCTATCCGGTCTCGGTCGACCTGCTCCTGGTCGCTGCCTGGCGGCGCCTCCGCTCCGACGGACCGTCCCGGCTGGCCTGGTGCTGGTTCCTGATCGCCCTGGTCGCCTCGCTCGGCGCCAACGTGGCTACGGCCGGATTCCTCGACCTTGCGCACCCGCCAGCCTGGCTGCGGTTCGGCATCGCCGGATGGCCCGCGCTCGCCTTCCTCGGCGGGACGCTCCTCGCGCACTCCTACGCGCCCTCTGACCCGGCGCCCACGGGCCCGGCAACCGAAGTCCCGCCGACCGCGCCAAACACGGACTTGGACATCGAGCGAGGGCCGGTCCTCGGGGCAGAGCCCGCCTCGGTGCCCGCTGCCGAGGAGCCGCCCGCCCTGCCCGCTGCTGATCCTCTTCCGCCCGTCCCGGCCGCACTGGTCGACCACGCCCGCAAGGTCGCCGAAGACCACCGCGCCCGCACCGGCACCCCGATTGACACCGACACCCTGCGCGCCCGCCTCGGCGTCCCGCTCCATCTCGCGAACGCGATCGCAGCCCACCTCACCTGACCCGAAAGGAGCACCACCCATGGGCATCTACCAGATCTGGCGCGAACTGCACCGCGTCGGAAAGGTCACCGTCGGCACCGCCCACGGACGACGCGGCCAGATCAAATATGTCGCCGCCTGCGCCGCCGCCGACTGCGGCTGGGCCGTCGAATACGACGACATCAGCCCCGCCATGATCGCCGCCCAGGGCCACCGCTGCCCCGTCCGCTGAAAGGGGACCGGTGCCATGTCTGTACCGCTGTGGTTCTTCGTCGCCTGCGTCGGCCTGGTCGGTATCAAGCTCGTCCGCCCGCCGCTCTGGCTCGTGATCGTCCTGCTGATCGGCGGCTACCTCCTCGCCGACAGCTTCCTCGCCCCTGCCATCGACGCCACCACCAAATGAGCTGATCCAGAAGGGAGTTCCACCGTGTTCCAGCCCCGCATCCCGGTCAACCCGACCCCTGGCCAGCAGGTCGTCCCCGTGGTCACGCCGACCGCCGTCCAACAACCCCACCACGCCACGGCCGTCGCCTGCGGCTGCCAACACCAGGCGTCGGCCGCCATGGCTTCCGCACCGTCCCGGCCTACCGTCCAGCTCACCCCGGGCGCTGTTGTGGCCGTCGCCGGCGCGGGCGTTGCCGTGGTCTTCGTCGTGGGAGTGGTCCTGGTCTCCATGCTGCTCGCGGTCGCCATCACCGCCGCTTCCTTGGCGGTGTGCGCGCTCGTCGTCCGCTCGATCCTCGCCAGCGACACCCGACGCTGACCGGCCCCCGGAGCGGCCTCTACCGCCAAGTTTCGTCCGCTCCGGGCGCCGTCCCCCTGTCCGATCCATTGAACGAACCGAAAGGAACACCCATCATGCCCGGCCCTATCCCCGCCCTCGCTGTATCGTCACGGATTTGCCCGGACTGCGACGGCTTCGCCGCTGCGGCCGTTATCTCCGGGGGACGTGACGCGTATGGCCACCTGCGCACGATCAAAGTTGACTGCCCGGCCTGCCAAGGGCTCGGCACCGTTCCCCTCCGCCCGCGCCTCCACGCCGCAGTGTGGGAGGTGGCTGCGTGAACCCGTTGCGGACATTCAGCTTTGGTGGCGGTTGGCAGTCCACGGCGGCTCTGGTTCTAGCTGCCCGGGAGCGAATCGACTTCCGCACCTTCCTCTTTGCCAACGTCGGGGCCGACAGCGAAAACCCGGCAACTCTGCGCTACGTCCAACAGCATGCCGCCCCCTACGCCGCTGCCCACGGACTCGACCTGATCGAGTTGCACCGGGTTGCCAAAGGCGCCACCGAGACGATTCGTCAGCGAATCATGACCAGCGACGGCAGGCGCCAGACCATCCCGGTCTTCTTGACTAATGGCAAGCCTGGCTCTCGGGTCTGCACGAAGGAGTTCAAGATCCTCGTTACTGGGGCTTGGCTGCAGCAACATGGCGCTAGCCCCGAGCACCGAGCCATCGTGGCCATGGGGATCAGCTTGGACGAGATTGGCCGCGCCAACTCATCCAAAGCCATGCCGTACGAGCGTCTCGTCTACCCGTTGCTTGACCTCGGCATCCGACGGGCTGACTGCCCACGCATCATCCGCTCGGCCGGTCTCCCGGTGCCGCCTAAGAGCTCCTGCGACTTCTGCCCAATGCGGAAGGTTCCCGAATGGCAGGCCATGCAAGAGCAAGACCCCGAGCGTTTCGCTCGGGCTTGCGAAGTTGAAGACACCATCAACAACCACCTGGCCCGCAAGGGCAAGCCACCCGTGTACCTCACCCGCATGGGACGCCCCCTGCGCCACCTGTTCAAGGCCGGAACTCAACTGCCGCTCTTCGACGCCGATGATGAAGGCTGCGACAACGGGTGGTGCTGGACGTGACCGCCGCCACCATCCACGACCTGGACCTGGCCACCCTCGCTGACACCTTGCGGGTGGCCGCGGCCCCGGGCTTCGACCGCTGGCAGGACCAGATCCGCCGCACCGGCGGCTGCGCCAACCCCATTCACCTCGCGGGCTGGACCCTGACGAAGGACAGGACGACCGGTGAGACGCTGCACTTCTACAGCACCGAGCAAGAGCCGGGCGCACGGTTACGGATCGCCTGCGGAAACCGCCGTGCCTCCCGCTGCCCGGCCTGCGCCTGGACGTACGCGGGCGATACCTACCACCTGATCCGCGCGGGCCTCGCTGGAGACGACCGCCACGGCATCCCTGCCACCGTCCGCGAACGCCCCCGCGTCTTCGCCACCTTCACTGCCCCTTCCTTCGGGCCCGTCCACAACCGGCCCACTCGCGGGTGCTGCCGCTGTGGCAGTCGGCACGTTCAGGACGATCCCGAGCTCGGTACGGCGCTGGACCCGACAACGTACGACTACGCGAGCGCCGTGCTCTTCAACAACCACGCCGGTGACCTGTGGCACCGCTTCGTCAAGCGGCTGTGTCGTGAGATCGCTGCCCGCGCGTGTCTCACCCAACGCGAACTCGCCGACACCTGTCGCCTCTCTTACGGCAAGGTCGCCGAGTTCCAGAAGCGCGGCGCCGTCCACTTCCACGCCGTGATCCGCCTCGACGGACCCGACGGCCCGGACGATCCGCCGCCGTCCTGGGCCACGACCGCGCTTCTCACGGAGTCCATCCGGGCCGCCTCTGTTCACCGCTACTCGACTGTCAGCGTGCCCGCCGCGGGGCAGCAGCCGGCCCGCTCCTTCCAATGGGGCACTCAGCTCGACATCCGCCCAGTCAAGGCGTTCGGTGACGGCTCCGACATCACCGAGCAGGCAGTCGCCTCCTACGTCGCCAAGTACGCCACCAAGGCAGCCGAGAACACGGGCACCCTGGACCGGCCGATCGGCAACCGCGAAGCCCCGGTCGTCCTTGGCGTCCCCGACCACGCCCGCCGCCTCATCGAAGCCTGCTTCGACCTTGACTCCCTCTATCCGGACCGGCGCCTGCGGGCCTGGGCGCACATGCTCGGCTTCCGCGGCCACTTCTCCACCAAGTCCCGCCGCTACTCGACCACCCTCGGCACCCTGCGTCAGATCCGCGCCGACTACCGCGCCGCCCAAGAGCGCCAAGACCGCGGCCTCGACGACACGGAGCCGGACACGGTCCTCGTGCTGGCGAGCTGGCAATACGCCGGCCACGGCCACACGCCCGGGGAATCCGTCCTCGCCGCTGGCATCGCCCGGGACCTCCAGATCAACCGCGAAACCGCACGCGAAGCCCTGCCCGACCAACTAGCCCTGGAAGGAGCGCACCTGTGAGGGATGAACTGATGACCGTTCCGGAGATCCTCGAAGAGTTGGGGAAGGTCTCCCGGCGTACCTTCTACCGCTGGCGAGAACTGGGGCAGGCACCGAAAGCCCTGAAGCTCCCCAACGGTGAGCTGCGTGTGTGGCGAAGCGACTTCACCGCGTGGCTGCGCGAGCGGGAGGAAGCCGCATGAAGTCCCTGGACGTGAAGATCTGGGGGGTTCGCAAGCGTGCTTCAAAGCGACCCTCTTACGACGTGCGCTGGTCGGTTGCTGACAAGGTCTTCTCCGAGACGTTCCGGACCAAGGCGCTCGCGGATCACTACCGCACCAAGCTCATGCGTGCCGCGCGGGACGGTGAGGAATTCGACGACGCCACCGGCCTCCCGGATGCGATGGCAGAGCAGAAGGCCAAGCTCACCTGGTACGACTTCGCTTTGAAGTACCTGGCGATGAAATGGCCGCATGCCGCGCCCAACACCCGCGACGGGATCAACGAATCACTGACCTCGGTGACGATCGCGCTGCTCGACGACCGCGCGGGACGGCCAAGCGCCTTTCTGATCAGGCAGGCCCTGCGGAACTGGGCGTTTGTCCTCCCCGGGCCGGCTGAGCGGGAGGCGCCTACCGAGATCGCGAACACGCTGCATTGGATCGCCAAGGCGTCGCGCCCGTTGAATGACCTGACCGATCCTGTGACGGCGCGTGAGGTGCTCGACTCGTTCAAGATCCGTCTTGATGGGAAGTCCGCTGCGGCCGAGACCGTACGCCGCAAGCGCCGTACCTTCGTCAACGCCTTGCACTACGCCGTTGACCTCGGTGAATTCAGGGAGAATCCGCTAACTGCCGTGCGCTGGCAGAAGCCCAAGGTCTCCAGCGAGGTGGACCCGCGCGTTGTGGTGAATCCGCAGCAGGCTCGCTCCCTGCTGCACGCCGTGTCCTACGTGGGTGGCTACCGCAGGGCCCGCGGCCGTCGACTCGTCGGGCTCTTCGCCTGCATGTACTTCGCCGGCCTGCGGCCTGCCGAGGCGACAGGCCTTGCCGAAGCTGACCTGACGCTGCCCGAGCAGGGCTGGGGAACCGCGCTCCTGCATCGCACGCGTCCGAGCGTCGGCAAGCAGTGGACGGATTCGGGGGAGAGCCACGACGACCGCGGGCTGAAGAATCGACCGGCAGAGGACGTGCGCCGTGTCCCGGTCCCGCCCCAACTCGTGGCGATCCTCAGCGAGCACCTCGACACCTTCGGGACCGCCGCTGACGGACGCCTGTTCTACAGCGAGGGTGGGGGAGTGGTCGCCTCGTCGACGTACTGGAGGGCCTGGCAGGAAGCCCGCCCGCTTGCCCTTCCGCCGGCTGCGGTGGCTTCGCCGCTGGGCCGGCGGCCGTACGATCTCCGCCACTCCGCTCTGTCGACGTGGCTCAACGCGGGGGTCGACCCGACCGAGGTCGCCGAACGGGCGGGCAACAGCGTTGAGGTTCTGCTGGGCCGCTACGCCAAGTGCATTGACGGGCGGCAGGAGATCGCCAACTGGAAGATCGAGGAGCTGTTGCGCGAGTACGAGTGAGGCCGGGCGGTGTGCCTTGTCGCTGGTCCACGCCCCTGTCAGGCTTCTGAGCGCTCTTTCAGGGACTGGCGGAAGTCGAGGTACGAAAGCGCTATGACCAGAAGCGGAACAATCATCCATAGCAGGGCGTGGCGGAGCCAGCCTTCGGTCAGAGCGGCGACAAGAACCACTGCGACGGCGCTTCCGACGAAGCCGAAGAACTGCCGGTAGGAGCGGAAGGCACCGATCATGGCCGCGTGGCCTGCGGCAGGATCGTCCTCTTCGGCGAACGCGGTGCGCATGGGGTGGCTGTCGCCCTCACGCCTGGCTTGCTGCCAGGCGAAGAACCAGCGTCCGAGCGCGTAGAGGACGAACGTTCCCAGGAAGATCCACCACTCGGTGGCATTGTCGGGCAGTGAGCGCGCCAGTGTCATGGGCACCGCATTCCCCGGGCTCGGGGGAGTAGACGGTTCCGCGTTCGCGCTGGAGGCGACGCTGCGTGCTGCTCTTGGATAATGGGGCAGTTGACCAGGGAAGATGCTCCAAGATCCTGTCCACGAATAGTCCACAGATGCCGACATAGGGCCGCTCAGGGTGGCATTCGGCTGCGCAGGGCTGTGGATACGCGAAGACCCCGGCCTCAGCGTTTCCGCTGGTGACGGGGTCTTTGGGCACCTCATGAGGGGTGCCCCCGGCAGGATTCGAACCTGCGCACACGGCTCCGGAGAGCATGTGTACGACAGGCTCGTTGATTGGCTTGACCTGCGGTTTGCTTGGATCGCGCCTTCTTGCACTGAGGGCTCACGCACTGCTCACGCACTTGCCGTGCCGAGTATGGCGCTCTCAGGGGAGTTGGCGGCAGGTCCTCGCCCGCAGGATCAGAGATCCGGACACTGCGTCCGGGTCTCTTCGCTTTGGGCCGGTTACGCCCCCGTGGCACTGATGACAAGGAAGGCCGACTACCCGCCCCATCACCGGCTCGGTACCGTGTTTCCAGCCCCCACAATCAGCAGGAGGCAGCACGCAATGCGTGGTCTCGGAGATCACCTCAGCATCGGCGAGCGGATCGCGTTCTACCGCAAGCGACGCGGCTACACGCAAGAGGTCTTAGCTGGACTGGTCGGCCGAAGCACCGACTGGTTGGCGAAGATCGAAACAGGGCGTCGAAAGCCGCCTCGCATCGACATGCTCACGGAGCTGTCGCGGATCCTCCGGGTCCCTCTCGGGGACCTGCTCGGTCAGACCGTGCTCATGGAGGACGACAGGCAACAGGACGACGTGCCGGCCGTGCGTGACGCGCTCATGAGCCCGCGGCGCCTGTCTCGTCTGCTCTTCGGCCCCGAGGCCGATGTGCAGCTCCCTACGCCCGCCCCTGTGGCCGTGCGCGTGGAGCACGCTTGGAACGATTACCAGGGCGGGCGACTCGGCAGCGTGATTGCCGCGCTTCCCGCACTTCTCCAGACAGCCCAGGAGCTGGAGGAGCGCGCAGCACGCCGGGGTGAGGACCGCGGCGACTGCTGGGCCGTGTCGGCTCGGACACATCACCTTGCAGCAACAACGCTCGCGAAGATCGGCGAATCGGATATCTCATGGCTCGCTGCTGAGCGTGCGATGCGCGCCGCCGACGAGTCGGATGATCCTCTCGTGCTGGCATCCGCCGCTCGCTCCGGCACTCACGCTCTGCTAGCCAACGGCCGCTATGACGACGCGTTGGAGTTGGGCAATACGGCCGCGGCATGGCTGTCGCAGCGGGTCGCCGAGAACGACCCCGCAGCGCTGAGCCTGTTGGGAATGATCCACCTGCGAGCCGCTGTAGCGGCAGCACGCCACCAGGACCGACCCGCCGCAACGGGCCTGTTGGACCGAGCCGAAGAGCTCGCGGACGATCTCGGGTCGGATGAGAACTACTGGCAGACCGGATTTGGGCCCACGAACGTCCTGCTGCACCGCCTGTCGGTCGAACTGGACCTCGACAACGTGTCGTACGTGGTGGAGCGCGGGCGAATCAACGTCGACCACATGCCGCAGGAACGCAGCGTGTCGCACCGAATCGACTTCGCGCGCGCTCTGTCGCTCGCTGGACAAGGAGATGAGGCGTTCACCGAGTTGCGAACGGCTGAACGCACATCGCCGCAGCTCGTACGAAACAATCCCCGGGTGCGCGAGACACTGCGGGACCTCATCAAACAGTCACCGGTCACCGGCGGCTCGCGCTCGTCTGAGGTGTTCGTGATGGCGCAACGATGCAGGGCGGTGCAGTGAAGTCAGGCAAGCGTGGGACGCTCGGGGTCGTCGGGTCGGCCGCTGGAGGCGTAGAGGCCCTGCGTACCGGCCTCGTCGAGCCCGCGATGGAGCGAGGTTGGCAGGTGGCCGTCACTCTGACGCCGACCGCGGGTCAGTGGCTACGGATGAGCGGTGAGACCGAACGACTGGAGAAGCTAACCGGCCTTCCTGTACGCGATGAGCCGCGGTTGCCGGGTGAGGCGCGACCGCACCCGCCGGTTGACTGCTATGTGGTCGCTCCCGCATCGGCCAACATGGTTGCCAAGCTCGCGACGGGACTGATGGACAACCAGGCGCTGACGCAGGTGGGCGAGGCTATCGGCACCCTCGGGTTGCCCGTTGTCATCTTCCCTCGGGTGAATGCGGCGCATGCTCGCCACCCGGCGTGGCAGCGCCATATCGACACTCTCAGGGCGGGAGGGGTGCGCGTCGTCTACGGTCCGGACGTGTGGCCGCTCTACGAACCACGGGAAGCGCCGGCGGGGCGCGAACTCCCGTGGGCGGCGGTAATGGATGCAGTGGACGACGCTACTCGGTGACGAGTCGTCAACTACCCTGACCAGCAAGGAAAGAGGACCCGGACAGTCTGTCCGGGTCCTCTGCCGCTCCCGGCCACATGCTCATTGGCATGTCAGGGATTCAAGAGCGAAGCGGCGAGCCGGACGGTATGACTCCTGCTGAACTCGCTTTGATCAAAGCGAGTTTGAGCGAAGCGCGAGTCAAGGTCGAACGACTGCTGAGGCGCGCGGGCGAACTCACGGCGATGGCGGAGTCTCGCTGCCGACCAGTCGCTCAAGCCGATCTAGACGCTCACCGAGCAGGTTGAGGGCGTCGTGAATCGTGCTGAGTTCTGCCGCCAAGGCAGAGAACGCGGGGCTGCTGCCCGGCTCGGTGCCGAGGGGCACAGAGGGGTCACGGACGAACGTCCCGCGGCCCTGCTGAGTGAGAACCAAGCCTTCGTCTCGAAGCTGACCGTACGCGCTCTGAACGGTCATGAGCTGCACGCCAAGTTCCTTGGCGAGCTTGCGAGCGGCTGGAAGCTGGCCACCGGGCTCGTACTCGGGCTCGGGTCCCGCGATCTTCGCGCGGAACTCCGCCGCAATCTCTTTGGCTGTGGGTGTCTGCTTGGCCACCTTCGGGCTCTGGTCCATAGCTTCGAGAGTAACCGGACCTAGGTCAATCTCTGATCCTTTCGCGAACCTCCTTGACAGTCAGATTGACATGGGTCAATCTGAAGTCAGTCGGGAAGTGGGCCCTAAAACGGCACCACTTACCGCATTCGTAAGTGTTTGACCTGCACGTATGGCGCACCGGAGGAAAGCCCGAGGGGGTGAGTACAAAGGGAGCGTCGATTGGTTGAGAACTCAACAGTGTGTCTGAATCGACGGGGGAGAATCCCCGTTCCCCGCAACGGCCCGGGTAACGGCCGCCGGCGGCCACTTCCTCGCATGTCAGCTCTGGAGACCAGCCATCGGGATCATCCCTCCCTCACGGGAGGTCAGCCCGTTGGTTGCCACCTGGTATGCGCCGCCCTGCTGGCGTCAGAGCAGTGACGATGACGCGCCCGATTCACCGGCTCGGGGCCGGCCTGCCACGCAATGGCCGGCTGGCAAAAGCCGATCTCGCCGCCGCAGCGTGCAGCGCTGCGGCCGGTTGCCTCCCTCGCCCGTCCGGCCTTTCCGGTCGTACGGGCGGGGTGGCAGGGAGCCGGGGCCGGAACCGTCCGGCCAGGCCCAACCCGCGAACCGTCAGGAGACCCGCATGTCCGGCAAGAAGTCGCAGCAGCCGTCCGACCTGACCACCCCGGAGAACGTGCAGAAGGGCCAGCAGGTCTACGCCCGCCTGGTGTCCGGCGAGTGCAAGGACGTCACGGCAGAGCTGAACAACACCTACGGCCGAAGCAGCAAGAACGAGCACGGCTGACCCTCACCACCACCCACAACGGCGCGCGGTCCCCGGGTTGCCCCCCGGGGACCGCTTCGGGCCGTACCACCCTGAGAGGAACCACGACCCAATGAGTCCCATCGTCACTGTTCAGGAAGCTGTTACCGCGTTCGCCGACTGGAACGAGCCGACGGATGCGGAGCTGGACGCGATCGATCGGGAGATGCCGCTGATCCTGGCGGACGTCGACCTGATCGACGCACAGATCACCGCCATGGACCACACCCCGAACGAGGTCGACACCCGCCGCGTGCGCCGCGCCCTGGCCCGGGTCCTCACCGAATACCGCGTCCTCGCCAACCGCACCGCCGGCGAGATGGCCGCCGGGGGCGCGGCGTGAAGGCTAAGACCGCGCTGCCCGCCGTCACGATGACGGCGGTGTCCATGGTCCTCACCCTGGCCGTGGTCGTGATGTGGCTGGGCACGGCAATGCCGTGGCCGGTCGCACTCGTGGTCGGCCTGGGTATCGATGGGGGCTGGCTGGCCACCCTCGCCTACGAACGGCGCCTCGCCGCCCAGGGCGACCACAGCAACGCCGTTACCGGCGTGGGCTGGTCGTTCGGTCTGGTCGCCACCGGTGTCCTGGTCGCTCACGCCCTCATCGCGGAGGCGAACACGGGTGCGTGGCTGGCCGTGTCCTGGCTGCCGATCGCGGCGAAGGCCCTGTGGCTGGTGCACGGCATGTGGGAGCGCACCGCCCTCACCCCGCGCGCACTCGACGTGATCCGTGGCGTTCAGCAGGAAGCCCGAGACAACGCGGCCGTGGCCCGCGCCCAACTGCGGGCAGAAGCCACGACGGAGGAGACCCGGCTGACGGCCGTGACGCAGGCCGGCGCCCGCGTCGCACGCGTCCAAGCTAAGACCGCTCAGACCCTCTCCCGGGCCTGGTCGACCCTGGAGACGGCACGCAACGGTGAGGACACCGGCAGGGCGCTGACCAGCGTGACGAGCCGCGTCACGCCCGACGTCACACCGAGTTGGGAACTGCCCATCTGGGGACCCACCGAGACGCTCACCGCCCTCGAATCCGGGCCAGCCCTCACCGACGCCGAACTTGACGCGGTCGTGGACGAGATCCGTACCAGCCGCGTTCCGGCCCTGTCCTACCGCGAGATGGCGACCCGCTTCCGCACCGCCGGCCACTCCGCATCCGAAGTCCGCTTGCGGGCTGCATGGAAGCGGGTGGCGGCATGAACACCCTCGCCGCACTCTTACCGGCCGTGCCGCCCGTCCTCGGGTGGGCGGCACACGCCCGGTGGCTGCACGGCAGGCTGAACACGGCCCGCCGCGACCCGCTCACCGGCCTGTGGACACGGGACGCGTTCACCAGCCGGGCCCGTCGCCTGCTGCGCGACCCGCGCGCCGTGGTCGTGCTGGCGGACGTCGACCACTTCAAGCAGATCAACGACGCCCACGGCCACGCCGCCGGTGACGCGCTGCTCGCCACGGTCGCCGCCCGCCTCGCCCACGGCACCACCCTCGGCGGGGTGGCGGGGCGGCTCGGCGGGGACGAGTTCGCCGCCGTCGTCGTCGACCGCGACGGCACGATGCCGGATCGGCTGCACACCCTCGCCCGCGTCCTCGCCCGGCCGGTCGACACCGCCCCCGACGTGCACACCACCGTCTCGCTCGGGTGGGTACGGGCCGCCGACCACCCGGGCGAGGACCTGTCAGCGCTGCTGCGCCGCGCCGATGAGGCGATGTACGCGGCCAAGCGTTCCGGCCGGTCCGGTCCTCGCCGGGCCCGCCTCGGTCGACTGCTCGGGTCGGTGGCGGGCCGTCGTCCGGGACGGCGCGGGGCGGCGTGAGCACGCTGCCGGTGTTCCGGTGGCACCTCGCCCCGGACGGCTACGCGACCCGCCGCCAACTCCGGTCCCGCGGACTGCGGCCCGGTGGTCAGCAGGTGGCCGCGACGCTTGAACGCCCGCGCCGCCGGCGCCCGCCGCTGGTCGCCCACCTGTACCGCGTCGACCTCGCCAAACCGGTGCGGCCGATGACGCCGGGCCGATGGCGGGCTCACGCCGCGATGATGCGCGCCCGCCGCACCTGCCCCGAGTGCGGCAGGGATGCCGGATACGTCATCCCGCCCTCGCTCGGATCGTGCGTGACCTGCGCCTATCCCGAAGAACAGCGCGCTGCCTGAACCATCCCTGGAATTCCGGGTCCGGCCGCCCGACCTTCCACAGCAAGCCGGCCGGACCCGTCGACTCCCGAAGGAGTACGTACATCGTGACCGAGACCACCACTTTCACGCCCGCCGGGGACCCGGAGGGCATCGAGCGGCCGACGGCGGCCGTGCTGCCGTTCCCGCTGAAGAAGAAGACCGACCCCGACCCGACCGGCCCGAGCGAGGGTGTGGTGAAGCCGGGGGAGTGGGAGGCTGAACTCCCCGACACCGACGACCCGGAGGCCGACGGCCTGACCGACGGCGCCCCGGTCGACCCTCCGCGCGAGGTCTACCCGCCCTCGGCCGCGGAATGGATGCAGGAGCGGGACAAGACCCGTCTTCCCGTCCTCCCGGACTGGGTCAAGCTCCCTGACCAGCGCACGGCCGTCCGCAAGTGGGCCGTCCGGCACTACTCGGCTGTGGTCGGGTATCACGCGGTCCGTCTGCCGCTGGTCTACACGCCGAAGATCTGCCTGTACGCGCCTCGCGGTGCGTGGCGCTGGTCGGCCGCGACCGGCCGGTGGGTGTTCGACGCGGAGGGCAAGACGCTCAGGCTCGCGGCCGTGGCCGCTGAGGACGCGGCGGAGTACCTGAAGCTGTCGCGGCAGCGCAACGACCGCGTCCGACTGCGGGGGATCGTCGCCGCCATCGCGTCCATGGTCGGTCTCGCCGCCGCCCTGACCCTCTACGTCATGGCGCCGTCGTGGCTGCTCCTGCTGGCCATGGCCGCGCTGACCACGACCCTCGGGGTGGTCGGGGCGCCGGCGGACCGGCCGCTGATCGACATGGCCAAGGTGACGTTCCGCAAGCGGCGGCTGTCCTCGGACATCGTGATCCGCGCGCACGAGGTAGCCGGGCTGACCAGCAAGGATCAGACGGTTGCCTTCCCGCGGCCGATCGGCCGGGACGGCGACGGATGGCGCGTCGTGGTGGACCTGCCCTACGGCAAGACGTTCGAGGACGCGATGAAGGCTCACGGCCGCCTCGCCTCCGGCATGGACATCGCCCCCACTCAGCTCTTCCTCGACAAGGACGAGACGAGCGGCCGGCGGGTGTCGTACTGGATCGCCGACCGTGACCCGCTCGCCGTGCCGTCCGGCAAGTCCCCGCTGCTGGGGGCGACCCGGGTGGACTTCTGGAAGCCGTTCCCGTGGGGTGTGGACGAGCGCGGCAACGCGGTGATGGCGACGATGCTGTGGCTGTCGCTGCTGGTCGGCGCCGTTCCGCGGCAGGGCAAGACGTTCTCCGCTCGCACGATCGCGCTCGCCGCGGCGCTGGACCCGTACGTGCGCCTGTACGTGTTCGACGGGAAGGCGTCGCCGGACTGGCGCAAGTTTGCGCTGGTCGCGCACCGGATCGGGTTCGGCATCGTGCCGAAGAACGGCATCGACCCGGTGGCGCATCTGCTCACCTCGCTGCGGGAGTTGAAGGCGGACGTCGAGGACCGATACCACCGGCTCTCGGAACTGCCGCTGCACATCTGCCCGGAGGGCAAGCTGACCCCGGAGATCAGCCGGGACCCGAAGCTGAACATGCCGCTCACGCTGTTCGTGGTGGACGAGGTGCAGGAGTACCTGACCCACCCCGAGCACGGCAAAGAGATCCTGTCCCTGATGGTCTACCTCGCCCGGGTCGCCCCGGCGGTCGGTGTCTCGGTGATGACGGCGACGCAGAAGCCGGACGACAAGGCTTGCCCCTCGGAGCTGCGTGACCAGCATCAGGCACGGTTCGCCCTGCGGGTCGGCGCCTACCAAGTCTCCGACACCATCCTCGGCGCCGGCTCCTACTCCGAGGGGCTGGACGCGTCCAAACTCCTCAAGTCCCACAAGGGCGTCGGACTGCTCAAGGGCATGTCCGACGACTCCGGGATCGTGCGCACCTACCTCGCCGACGGCCGCGACGCGGAGCGCATCCTCACCCGCGCCGCCGCCCTGCGCGAGGCCGAGGGCACCCTGTCCGGCGACGCCGTCGGCGAGGCCCCGGCCCCGGAGACATCCGCGACGATCCTGGACGACGTCGCCGCCGTCCTCGGCAAGGGCGAGGCCAAGGTGTGGTCCGAAACAGTCGTGGACCGCCTCGCCGACCTCCGCCCCGAGACCTACGGCCCGTGGGCGGAGTTGGAGCCCAAGCCCAAGGCGGAAGCGCTCACGGCCGCGCTCAAGCCGTTCGGTATCGGCACCGGGCAGATCAGCCGGCGCATCGACGGCGAACAGGTCAACAAGCGCGGCATCAAGCGCGACGACATCGCCACCGCGATTACGCAGCGCAACCAGAAGCGGGACGCCGGATAGGTCTCGGAGGGTGCTACCGGTAGCGGCGGGCGTCGCTACCGGTAGCAACCCTGCTAGCAACCCAAACCACACCTGATCAGGCCGCTAGCAGATAGCGGCCCACCTGCGGAAACCCTCGAAAACCCCTCCGAGAGGCCCCTGATGAGCCTTCCCCTCCTTGCTATCGCATGCCTGCTCGTCATCACACTCGGTTACGTCGGTAAGTGCTGGCTGAGCCCGTTCGGCGACTGCCGCAAGTGCCACGGCATGGGCCACGCCTTCAAAACCGACCGCAAAGGCAGGACCCGACGCGGCCGGGACTGCCACCGCTGCCACGCCACCGGCAAGCGCATACGCGTCGGCCGCTGGATCTACAACCGCGCCGCGCGCACCTACCGCGCCGGCACCCGCTGACCCCGCCGGGAGACACCCGTGGTCCTCACCATCCCCCTTGTCCTGCTGCTCGCCGCCGTCCTCGCCCTGCTGCTGCGCTTCCGCGCCCTCGGTGCCGGCGCGGCCGTCGCCGCCGTGCTCTTCGGCTTTTACCTCGCCGACACCGGTGCGGCCGACACCGTCAACCAACTCGTCACCGCCGTGACCGGCGCCCTCGCCGGCACCGGCCGCTAGAGAAGGAGACCGCCGTGAACGGACACGCCCCCGCCCCGCGGACCGACCCGATCGCCGCACCGGCGTACGACCTGGCATCACTCACCCTGTACGCGCCAATCCCGGCCGCCGTGGAACTGGCCGCCGAACGCGGGCCGGTGGTGTGGGTGCCCGACGCCTACGGGCGCATGGTCCCCATGCCCAAGCACCTCGCCCCCGCCCCGGTCCTCGCCCCCGAGCCGCGCGACCTCACCCCGCTCCCGCTCCTGGACCCGCTCGCCCAACGCTTCCTAGGTGCCGGTCTCGGGGGCGGTGCCCTCGCGGCCGGGATCGGCTACGGCGTCGGCGAGATCGTCAGCGCTGCCGCAGGAATCAGCGGCGGGGCCCTCGTGTGGGTCGCCGTCATCGTCCTTGCCCTGCGAGCCCCGGCCCGGGCGATCAGCGGCGGCAAGGGCAGCACGGTCAACATCCGCAAAGCCGTGATCAAGCGGAACCGCTTCTACAGCTAGCTACGCCAAGGGCGGCCCCCGCATCTCGCCAAAGAACGGGGCCGCCCTTGCCAACCAGTCCGCAACAGACCTGTTGGAGGTCTTCAGCATGACGCAACCGACCGACAGTCCGCGAGAGGCCTTACTCGCCGCGGCCCTGACAGCCGCGGAACGCGGCTGGCACGTCTTCCCGCTCCGTCCCGCCACGAAGCGCCCCGCGCTGCACGGGGAGGCATCATGCCCGCGCACCGGAGTGTGCGCGGCCGGCCACCGCAAGTGGGAGCAACGCGCCACCACTGATGCGGACCGCATCCGCGCCACCTGGTCCCGCGGGCCGTTCAACGTCGGTATCGCCACCGGCCCCTCCGGGCTCTTGGTGGTCGACCTCGACGTGCCCAAGGACAACAGCAACAAGGGCACGCCTGACGGCGCGGCGACCTTTGGGGCGCTCTGCGAGCGCACCGGCCATGTCGTCCCCGACACCTATCGGACGCGGACCGCAAGCGGTGGCGGGCACCTGTACTTCACCGCGCCGGTGGGGGCGCGGATGACCAACACCGCGGGAACCATCGCCCCGTTGGTCGACACGCGGGCATGGGGCGGCTACGTCGTTGCCGCGGGCAGCATCACCCCCATCGGACCCTACGAAGCCGTCAGCGGCCCTGTGGTGTCCCCTGTGCCGTCATGGCTGCTGAGCATCCTTCGGCCGGCCCCCAAGCCTGTACAGGCACCTTCAGGGGCCGTGGCGGGGCAATCCCGTCGATACGCGGATGTAGCGCTTGCCGCGGAGACGCGGAATGTGGCCGCGGCTCAAGTCGGGGCGCGGGAAGCGAAGTTGTTCCGGGCCGCACGCGCTCTGGGACGGTTCGTCGCGTGGGGCGACCTCCCCCGGGACGTGGTAGAGCAGGCTCTTCAGGCGGGGGGCGAAGCGGCCGGACTGTCCGCGTCCGAATGCCGCTCCACGCTGCGGAGCGCTTTGGACTGGTCGATTGCCCACAACCAGAGCAGCCGGCGGACGGCATGAGCACCCCCCGGCATCCCCCTCTGAAGAGCATCACCACCACCCCGGACGGCCCGCACGCCGCTCCACAGCCTGTGGACACCGTGGCCGTAGGCGAGCCGAAAGGCGCCGCCCGTCAGGGCGTCCGAACAAGCTCTGACCCGCACACGAGCGACACGAACAACCCCACACCCAACCGCCCCGGCATCCGCATCTTCGCCCCGCCCGTCTACCGCCACCCCAACGACGGGGCCCGCTGGTCAAAGCGGCACGGCAGCACCCCGAACGCCGCCTACGCCTGCCCGTGCGGGCAGACCCGCACCGCTACCGGAGCCCACGCCGTGGCCGCGCTGGTCGCCGACTACCGCGCCCACCGATCCGTCTGCACCGGCACACCCGCTCCGCTTGCCGAAGAGAGGACGGCCGCATGAGGAACCGCCCCGCAACCGACACCGAGACCGAGGAACTGCCCCCACCCACCAACCCCCTGGCCGTCGCCCGCCGGCTGCTGCCCGACTGGCGGACCGAGGACGGACGGCTCGTGTGCCGGCGCTGGCGGGCATCGTGGATGCGCTGGAACGGCTCCTGCTGGCGCGAGATGGACGACGCACAGATCCGCGCCGGCATGTACACCCGTCTCGAACACGCCATCTACATCGGCGTCAACAAGAAGGGAGAGCCGGAACCGCACCAGTGGGCCCCGACAAAGCAGAAGATCGGCAACCTGCTCGACGCGCTCGGGGCGATCACCTTGCTGCCCACGGATACCGACGTCCCGGCATGGATCGACGGGCAGGGGGCGACGGGGCAGGATGAGGGACCCATCGTGGCCTGTGAGAACGGACTCCTGCGGATTCAGGACCGTGCGCTACTGCCGCACGGTCCGGAATTCTTCAACCTCGTGTCCGTGCCGTTCGCCTACGACCCCGACGCCACCGCGCCGACGTGGGAACGGTTCCTCGCGCAGCTCTGGCCCGACGACCCGGACAGCATCGCCGCACTTCAGGAGTGGTTCGGCTACGTCCTGTCCGGCCGGACCGACCAGCAAAAGATCCTGCTCATCGTCGGCCCGTCCCGCTCCGGCAAGGGCACCATCGCCCGCGTGCTGAAAGCGCTGGTCGGCAAAGAGAATCTGGCCGGCCCGACCCTGGCCGGGCTCGGGACGAACTTCGGTCTGTCCACGCTGATTGGCAAGTCCCTCGCGATCATCTCGGACGCCCGTCTGTCCGGGAACGACAACAGTCAGGTGGTGGAGCGGCTGTTGACGATCTCCGGTGACGACACGATCGACATCGACCGCAAGTTCCGCGAACCGTGGACAGGCCGGGTGCCCTCGCGGCTAATGATCCTGTCCAACGAGCTGCCGCACTTCGGAGATTCCTCCGGCGTCATCGCTAACCGGTTCATCCTGCTCAGCATGCGCGTGTCCTGGCTCGGCAAGGAAGATTCCACCCTCACCGACCGCCTCACCGCAGAGATGCCCGGCATCCTCAACTGGGCCCTGGACGGGCTCGCCCGCCTCCAGCGCAACGGACGGATTACACAGCCACCGTCCAGCCGCGAGGCCATCACCACCATGCAGGACACCGCCTCGCCGACCAGTGCATTCGTCCGCGAACGCTGCACCACTGGCCCGGCATGCACCGTCGCCGTGGACGATCTGTGGAACGTATGGCGCGAGTGGACCGAGGACAACGGCGTACGCCACGGCACGAAGCAGATCTTCGGCCGCAACCTTCTGTCCGTCATCCCTCAGCTCATCCTCACCCGCCCTCGCGACGGCGGTATCCGTATCCGCACCTACACCGGAATCGGCCTGCGCCCCTCCCAAGAGGCACCCGAGTAGAGCGCCGCCGACATTCCGCCGGGTCGCGGACCATCGCGGACCACCCTGCCTGACCTGCGCATTCATCAACCGCGGAAACGGGACCATCGCGGACCACCCGTCCACCGGTGGTCCGCGATGGTCCGGACGCGACGTCAACAAAGCCGCAGGTCAACAGGGGTGGTCCGCGATGGTCCGCGACCCACGGGAATGTGACGCCAACTTCATGCCCCACAACACAACTCCAGAGAGGACGCCGCCGGCATGAGCGCCCGAGTGGTAGACGAAAAGATGACCATTAAAGAGGTCATTACCGATCTGAAGGTTCCCCCTTCGACCTTTCACAGATGGCGGCAACTGGGGAAAGCCCCTAAAGCCATCAAGCTCCCGAACGGAGACGTTCGAATACGGCGTTCGGAATACGAGCGTTGGCTTGCGGAGCGGGAGGACGCTGCGTGACCATCAGTAAGAACGGTGCAACTCGGGGCGCCCACGAGAGTGGGCGCCCCGGGGGCAAGGAACACGTCTTCTCTAGTGATGTTCGCGTATGGGGGATCAGCAAAGTAAGAAGCAAGAGCGCGCCGTATCAACTCCGTTGGGCGGTGGCGGGAAAACGCTGCTATGCGTCATTTTCTACCTTCACACTCGCCGACAATCGCCGCGCAGAGCTACGGCAAGCCATGCGTAAAGGCGAGGCGTTCGACGTGGAGTCTGGTATCCCTGAATCGGAGGTTCGAAAAGCTGAAGCAGCGGCAAAAGATGCGGCCGAATCCAAGGCTGATCCCACATGGTGGGAGTTCTCGCGTGAGTTCATGAAGCGTCGCTGGCGTACTGCGGCGGCAAAGACGCGGGAAGGATTCGCGGACAGTCTTGCAGCGGCTGCCTTGGGCATGCTCGGGGACGGATCTGATGCTCCCGAACTTGCTGCGGTGCGTCTGGCCATCAGATGGGCGGTGGTACCGAGTCATGAGAACGCAGAACCTCCACCGGCCTTGGAGAAGGTTTGTGCGTGGCTCGCAGAGAACTCCCGTCCGCTGTCCGCGCTGAGGGAATCCGGCATCGCCGAGGACGTGCACTATCGGCTCGCCTACAAGCTTGACGGGAAGCTCGCGGCCAAAGACACCTACAAGCGCCGCCGGCGAGGCTTCAACTCGGCCATGGCGTACGCGATTCAGAAGGGGTATCTGGAAGCAAACCCAATTGCCGGGCTGGAAAGGCCCGCCACTGCCGCCAGTGGACCTATCGACCCTCGCGTACTCATGAACGCCGTACAGGGGCGGGAGTTCCTAACCGCCGTCTCGTATGTGGGGTCGGTGCACCGAAATAGAGGAAGGCGTCTGGTCGCCTTCTTCGGCTGCATCCTGTACGCGGCAATGCGTCCGGCGGAAGTCGTAGCGCTGCGACTGGATGACTGCCACTTGCCGGAAACGGGATGGGGTGTGCTCACTCTGCGTGAGACTCGCCCCGTGTCGGGCAAGAAATGGACCGATTCCGGCGAGAGGCACGATAAGCGGGGGCTGAAGATGCGGGACCCGGAGGCAGACCGGCCGGTGCCCATACCGCCCGTCCTGGTCGCGATGCTCCGGGCGCACGTGAAGGAATTCGGTACGGCGGCCGACGGCCGGCTGTTCCAGAATGAGCGGGGCGGTCTGGTGGGCACTTCCAGCTACTGGCGCGTCTGGCAGGAGGCGCGCCCCCTCGCGTTCCCGCCGCACAAGATCCCGTCCCCGCTCGCTAGGAAGCCCTACGACGGCAGGGCCACGTGCATTACCGACTGGCTCCGTTCGGGCCTCCCGGTGGCGGAGGTGGCTCGCAGGGCTGGCACGTCTCCTGAGGTCATCGACCGCCACTATGCGGGCTGCCTCGACAACAGCGAGGCAGAGGACAACAAGAAGATCGAAAGGGCGATGGGTTGGGGATCGCCGGACGCTGCGTTATGAGCCGTGCGTGGCTCACGCACTCCTCACGCACAATCAGTGGGAGAGAGTGAGAAAGGGCGGGAGTCAGTGAGACTGACTCCCGCCCTTATCTGTCGGCATCCGCCCTGGTCAGATCGTGGTTCTGGGTGTCTGACAGGCGAGTGCCCCCGGCAGGATTCGAACCTGCGCACACGGCTCCGGAGGCCGTTGCTCTATCCCCTGAGCTACGGGGGCGTGTCGGGCGCTTTGTGCGGCGACGGGTAGAACCCTACCAGCTCTTTCAGGGGTGATCGCCACGTGTTTTGGTCGGGGTGGGGGTGGTGTTGTGGGGGCGGGAGAGGGGAGTGAGGGGCGAGTGGGGGACGGGGGAAGCGGGGTGGGTGTGGAGGGTGGCTCGGGTGGTGGGGCCGTGCGGGGTGGAAGTGGGGAAAAGCCGGACGCGGCGGTGGGCGCGGACCTACTCTCGAGTTGTGCCAGGCGCGTCCGGTCGGGTGCTTGTTGTGGACGACAACAAGGTCATCCGGCAGCTGATCAGGGTCAATCTCGAGCTGGAGGGTCTCGAGGTCGTGACCGCGGCTGACGGTGCCGAGTGTCTGGACGTCGTCCATCAGGTCCGGCCCGATGTCGTCACCCTCGACGTCGTGATGCCCCGGCTCGACGGCCTCCGTACCGCCGCTCGGCTGCGTGCCGACCCGCGGACCCGGAATCTTCCCCTCGCCATCGTCAGCGCCTGCACGCAGTACGAGGTCGAGAGCGGGCTCGACGTCGGAGTCGATGCGTTTCTCGCCAAGCCCTTCGAGCCATCCGAACTCGTCAGTCTCGTACGGCAGTTGATCGAGCGGCGTGAGGTGGACGGTCCGCGCGAGGTGAGTGGTGGCGCGGACGATGCCGTCGAGGAGGCCGAGCGGGCCGGGCGCTCCGGGCATTGAGCCCCTCCGGGCATGGATTCCCTCCGGGCATGGATTCCCTCCTGACGCTGAGTCCTTCCGGGCATTGAGTTCTTCCGAGCCATGAGTCCCTCCCGGTGTTGCGTGCCTCGGGGGCATTGAGCTCCATAGGCCGCCGTGCATCGGCCCTTCATATGGCGCCCGCGGCTTCTTTCGATCATCAATTCGATCGTGAGCGGCATCCGCACCCCCTCCCCGCATCAGCCCCGTCCACATCCCGGACCATCGACAAACTGGCTCGCGTTCCCACCCCCCTCCTCCCCTAGGCTTGCCCCGTGACCCCCGTCGAGCTCTCCCGTACCGTGCTGCGCGCGGTGCGTCGTGCTGTCGACGTGGGGGAACTGGACGTCTCCGTGCCCGCGAGCGTGGCGGTCGGTCCGCCGGGGCCCGGTGGGTGCGGGGACTACGCGAGCAACGTCGCCCTACGGCTGGCCGGGCAGGCTCGGCAGCCGGCGCTCGAAGTCGCCGGGATCCTGCGGACGTACATCGAGCGCGAGCCCGGTGTCGCCGAGGTGACCGTCACCGGGCCCGGTTTCCTCAACATCACCCTCGCCGGTGGCGTGTCCGCCGGCCTGGTCGAGCAGGTTCTGGAGCAGGGGACGCGCTACGGGTACGGCGACACCCTCGCCGGACAGCTCGTCGAGCTGCGCGTGCCCTATGACACCCGGGCCGAGATCGTCGCCGACTCCCTCGTACGGATCGTCGCCACCCAGGGCGGACGTGCCGAGGTCCGTCACGCCGAGCCCGTGAACCTGCGGCCCGTGCCCGCGCCCGAGGACCCCGCTCTCCTCGGACACGACGCCGCCCGCTGGGCACTGCTCCACCCCGCGGCGCACGACCGGCCCCGGATCAGCGCCGATCACCTTCTCCAGCGCGAGAGCAACCCTCTCTTCCGCGTCCGTTACGCCCACGCCCGCACCCGGGCCCTGCGCCGCAACGCCGCCACCCTCGGCTACAGCCACAGCCACAGCGAGAGTCAGAATCACGGCGAGAGTCAGAGTCAGAGTTACGGCCACGGTCGCAGCCATGCCGTCGGCCCCGGCCCCGGCACCGACCCCGTCCTCGCAGCCGTCCCCGCCCCCGCCGACAGCTCCCGCACGGACGCCCCGCCGGCCCCCGTTCCCCCCGGCCCCACCCGCACGACGACACCCCCCGGCCCCGGCACCACCCCCGCCGAGACCGAGCTCCTCGTCGCGCTGGCCGACTACCCGCACGCCCTGCGGCTCGCCGCGCGGGACCGGGCGCCCGATCGGGTGGCGCGGCATCTGGTCGTGACCGCCGACGCCGTTCTCGGTTTTCAGTACGCCGTGCTGCCGCTCGGCGACGAGAAACCCTCGGCCGCCCACCGTGCCCGGCTCGCGCTCGCCGAAGCCGCCGGGGCGGTGCTGGCCGGTGGCCTGTCCCTGCTCGGCATCAGCGCACCCGACTACCTTTGACGAAGCAGAAAGCACTCCAGACATGAGCCGTTCCGCGCACCCCGCCGGGCCCCGTCACGCCGACGTCCTCACCGAGGGCCACTACAGCGCCCCGCCCGCCGACCTCAACGTCCTCGACCCCAAGGTCTGGTCGCACACCGTGAGCCGTGGGGAGGACGGGGCCGTCCGCGTCGGCGGGCTCGAAGTCACCGCGCTGGCCGAGGAGTTCGGCACTCCGGCGTACTTCCTCGACGAGAGCGACTTCCGTGAGCGGGCGCGCGCCTGGCGCACCGCGTTCGGGCACGACGCCGACGTCTTCTACGCGGGCAAGGCCTTCCTCTCGCGCGCCGTCGTACGGTGGCTGCACGAGGAGGGGCTCAACCTGGACGTGTGTTCCGGGGGTGAGCTGGCGACGGCCCTGTCGGCCGGGATGCCCGCCGACCGCATCGCCTTCCACGGCAACAACAAGTCCACCGACGAGATCCGTACGGCCGTCGAGGCCGGGGTCGGGCGGATCGTGCTCGACTCCTTCCAGGAGATCGTGCGGGTCGCCCACATCGCGCAGTCCCTCGGCAGGCGGCAGCGGGTCCAGATCCGGGTGACGGTGGGCGTCGAGGCGCACACGCACGAGTTCATCGCCACGGCGCACGAGGACCAGAAGTTCGGGATCGCGCTCGCCGACGGACAGGCCGCCGAGGCGGTACGGCGGGCCCTCTCGCTGGACGCGCTCGAACTCGTCGGGATCCACTCGCACATCGGCTCGCAGATCTTCGACATGGCCGGCTTCGAGGTCGCGGCCCGACGGGTGGTCGCGCTGCTGGCCGCCGTACGGGACGAGCACGGGGTCGAACTGCCGGAGATCGACCTCGGCGGCGGCCTCGGCATCGCGTACACCAGCGACGACGACCCCCGCGAGCCGCACGAGATCGCCAAGGCGCTGAGCGAGATCGTGACGCGTGAGTGCGAGGCGGCGAAGCTGCGCACACCGCGGATCTCGGTCGAGCCCGGGCGCGCCATCGTCGGTCCGACCGCGTTCACGCTGTACGAGGTCGGCACCGTCAAGCCGCTCGACGGGCTGCGGACCTACGTCTCGGTGGACGGCGGCATGTCCGACAACATCCGCACCGCGCTGTACGACGCCGAGTACAGCGTCGCCCTGGTCTCGCGCACCTCCGACGCCGAGCCGATGCTCGTGCGCGTCGTCGGCAAGCACTGCGAGAGCGGGGACATCGTGGTCAAGGACGCCTTCCTGCCGGCCGATCTGGCGCCGGGCGACCTGATCGCGGTGCCGGCCACCGGCGCGTACTGCCGGTCCATGGCCAGCAACTACAACCACGCGCTCCGCCCGCCGGTCGTCGCCGTGAAGGACGGCGCGGCGCGGGTGATCGTCCGGCGCGAGACGGAGGAGGACCTCCTGCGTCTCGACGTCGGGTGAGGCTCAGGAGTCCGTCGTAAGAGGCTCGGGAGCCCGACGGCGGGAGACCGGATCGGCCGGTGCGGAACCGGACGGAAGATCTCCTGTCGTCACCTTCCAGAAAAATGAAATGGACGTCTCACGATCCGGACCAAGGGTAGAAACTCCCGTCCGGTGAGTGAGACTGGTCCAACCGAACACGGTATGAGGAAACGAGGTCGGATGATGCGTACGCGTCCGCTGAAGGTGGCGCTGCTGGGCTGCGGGGTTGTCGGCTCAGAGGTGGCTCGCATCATGACGACGCACGCCGACGACCTCACGGCAAGGATCGGCGCCCCCGTCGAGCTCGCCGGCGTCGCCGTGCGCCGGCCCTCCAAGGTGCGCGCGGGCATCGACCCCGCCCTGATCACCACGGACGCCACCGCCCTCGTCAAACGCGGGGACATCGACGTGGTCGTCGAGGTCATCGGCGGCATCGAGCCCGCCCGTTCGCTGATCACCACCGCGTTCGAGCACGGCGCCTCCGTCGTCTCCGCGAACAAGGCGCTGCTCGCCCAGGACGGTGCCGCCCTGCACGCGGCGGCCGAGGAGCACGGCAGGGACCTCTACTACGAGGCCGCCGTCGCCGGCGCCATCCCGCTGATCAGGCCGCTGCGCGAGTCCCTCGCCGGCGACAAGATCAACCGGGTGATGGGCATCGTCAACGGCACCACCAACTTCATCCTCGACAAGATGGACTCCACGGGGGCGGGCTATCAGGAGGCCCTCGACGAGGCCACCGCGCTCGGGTACGCCGAGGCCGACCCCACCGCCGACGTCGAGGCGTTCGACGCCGCCGCCAAGGCCGCCATCCTCGCCGGGATCGCCTTCCACACGCGGGTGCGCCTCGACGACGTCTACCGCGAGGGCATGACCGAGGTCACCGCCGCCGACTTCGCCTCGGCGAGGGGGATGGGCTGCACCATCAAACTGCTCGCCCTGTGCGAGCGGGCCGCCGACGGGGGCTCGGTGACGGCCCGGGTCCATCCCGCGATGATTCCGCTGACCCACCCCCTCGCCTCCGTGCGCGGCGCGTACAACGCCGTGTTCGTCGAGTCGGAGGCCGCGGGGCAGCTCATGTTCTACGGGCCCGGCGCCGGTGGCGCACCCACCGCCTCCGCCGTCCTCGGCGACCTGGTGGCCGTCTGCCGCAACAAGCTCGGCGGGTCCACGGGGCCCGGCGACTCCGCGTACACCCAGCTGCCCGTCTCGCCCATGGGCGAGGTCGTCACGCGGTACCACATCAGCCTCGACGTGGCCGACAAGCCCGGTGTCCTCGCCCAGGTCGCCACCGTCTTCGCCGAGCACGGGGTGTCCATCGACACCGTGCGCCAGTCGGGCAAGGACGGCGAGGCCTCCCTCGTCGTCGTCACCCATCGCGCGTCCGACGCGTCCCTCGCCGGGACGGTCGAGGCGCTACGCGGCCTCGACACCGTACGGGGCGTCTCCAGCATCATGCGGGTTGAAGGGGAGTAGCGAGCAATGACCCACCAGTGGCGCGGAATCATCGAGGAGTACCGGGACCGGCTTCCGGTGTCCGACAGCACGCCGGTCGTGTCGCTCTGCGAGGGCGGTACGCCGCTCGTGCCCGCGCAGGTGCTCTCCGAGCGCACGGGCTGCGAGGTCCACCTCAAGGTGGAGGGCGCCAACCCGACCGGCTCCTTCAAGGACCGCGGTATGACGATGGCCATCACGCGGGCGAAGGAGGAGGGCGCGAAGGCCGTCATCTGCGCCTCCACCGGCAACACCTCGGCCAGTGCCGCCGCCTACGCGGTTCGCGCCGGGATGGTGTGCGCCGTCCTGGTGCCGCAGGGCAAGATCGCGCTCGGCAAGATGGGCCAGGCCCTCATCCACGGCGCCAAGATCCTCCAGGTCGACGGCAACTTCGACGACTGCCTGACGCTGGCGCGCTCGCTGTCCGACAACTACCCGGTGGCGCTGGTCAATTCGGTGAACCCGGTGCGTATCGAGGGCCAGAAGACCGCTGCCTTCGAGATCGTCGACATGCTCGGCGACGCGCCCGACATCCATGTCCTCCCGGTGGGCAACGCGGGCAACATCACCGCGTACTGGAAGGGGTACAGGGAGTACGCCGCCGACGGCGTCGCCGCGAAGACCCCCCGCATGTGGGGGTTCCAGGCGTCCGGCTCCGCGCCCATCGTGCGCGGCGAGATCGTCAAGGACCCCTCGACCGTCGCCACCGCGATCCGGATCGGCAACCCGGCCTCGTGGCAGTTCGCGCTGGCCGCGCGGGACGAGTCGGGCGGCCTCATCGACGAGGTGACGGACCGTGAGATCCTGCGCGCCTACCGGCTGTTGGCCGCGCAGGAGGGCGTCTTCGTCGAGCCCGCGTCCGCCGCGTCGGTCGCCGGTCTGCTGAAGGCCGCCGAGCAGGGCAAGGTCGACCCGGGCCAGCGCATCGTCTGCACCGTCACCGGAAACGGCCTCAAGGACCCCGACTGGGCCGTCGCGGGGGCTCCGCAGCCGGTCACGGTCCCGGTGGACGCGGCGACGGCGGCGGAGCGGCTCGGACTCGTCTAGCCGAGCGGCTCGGTCCTCGTACGAAGGGGCCGCCCGGACCTCGTCCGGACGGCCCCCGTACGGACCGGCGGGACTCGTCCGGCCGCGGGAACTCGCCGTGAGCGGGCGGGAAACCGCCGGGAACACCGACGGAACCCGTCCGCTCGTGGGGTCATCCCCATGCCGACCCGACGGGGGGTGCACGAGGGGCTTACGACACGCATCGTGCGCCTCCTGTGCGCCCTATGTCGCCACAGAACCTTCCTTCGATAGGCTGTACCGAACCCGCCCGCCGCATATGCCGCGGTGTCGCGCGGTCTGTGCGGACTCCGGGCCCTCGTGCCCGTTCGTCGCGGTTCACCTCGTAGTTCCTCGAAAATCTCGTACATCACGCAGCTCAAGGAGAGTCATCGAGCGATGGCCGGTCCAGCGTTCCGCGCCGCCGCCGTCCGGGTGCGCGTCCCCGCCACCAGTGCCAACCTCGGCCCGGGTTTCGACGCCTTCGGCCTGTCACTGGGGCTCTACGACGACGTGGTCGTCCGGGTGGCCGACTCAGGACTGCACATCGACATCGCGGGTGAGGGCAGCGAGACGCTGCCGCGCGACGAGAAGCATCTCCTCGTCCGTTCCCTGCGCACCGCGTTCGACCTGCTCGGCGGACAGCCGCGCGGTCTGGAGATCGTCTGCGCCAACCGCATTCCGCACGGCCGGGGTCTCGGCTCCTCGTCGGCCGCCATCTGCGCCGGCATCGTCGCCGCGCGCGCGGTGACCATAGGCGGGGACAGCAGGCTCGACGACACCGCGCTCCTGGAGCTCGCGACCGAGATCGAGGGACACCCCGACAACGTCGCGGCCTGTCTGCTCGGCGGATTCACGCTCTCCTGGATGGAGTCGGGCGCCGCGCGGGCCATCAGGATGGACCCCGCGGACTCCATCGTTCCGGTGGTCTTCGTCCCCGGAAAGCCCGTCCTCACCGAGACCGCGCGCGGCTTGTTGCCACGCACCGTGCCGCACGTCGACGCCGCCGCCAACGCGGGCCGCGCCGCACTGCTCGTCGAGGCGCTGACCCGGCGCCCCGAGCTGTTGCTGCCCGCCACCGAGGACCGGCTGCACCAGGAGTACCGAGCCCCGGCGATGCCGGAGAGCGCCGCGCTCGTCGAGCGCCTGCGCGCCGACGGCATCCCGGCTGTGATCTCCGGCGCGGGCCCCACGGTCCTCGCGCTCGCGGACCGCGCGTCGGCCGACAAGGTGGCTGATCTCGCAGGTCAGGGCTGGGCCGCCAACCGTCTGGACCTCGACGCCCAGGGGGCGTGCGTGCTGCCCCTCGCACCTGTCGAGGTCGATTGACGACGCACGGTCGCCGGATTTTGAGAGGGGGAATGTTTGTTGGATCCGGTAGTGTTAACCTCAAGTCTGCACCCGACCCCACCATGGCGAGGTGCTTCGCGTCCCTGTCCGGGACACCCATTCTTCCGGGAGCCTCCCAAACTGCTTCGTGCCTTGCATTGGGTGCTATGCGCTGAGCAGTGCTGAGCACGCTCCGGAACCGGCGTGACCGAGCCGATGACACCGAACCTCAGTGCCACGGCTTTGGAATCGTCATCACCAGCAATGTCTTCCGCCGTTCAGGCGGACCACCGCCCCGGCACGGTCCACACAGCAAGGGCCAATGCCGGACAGCACAACCGGTCGCCGAGCCAGACAGGCCGACGTCCGCTCCAGGGAAGGACCCTTCGTGAGCGACACCACCGATCTGATGGGCGCACGTGTCGAGGAGACCGCCGCGCCCGCCACGGACGCCTCCGCGCCTGCCACCGGTGCCGGCTCCAGGCGACGCCGCGGTACCGGCCTCGAGGGCATGGTGCTGGCCGAGCTCCAGCAGGTCGCATCCGGCCTCGGCATCAGGGGCACCGCGCGGATGCGCAAGAGCCAGCTGATCGAGGTCATCAAGGAGGCCCAGGCCGGCGGCGGCGCTCCCGCCAAGGCGGCGCCCGACGCCGCCGAGGCCAAGCCGAAGCGCCGGACCACCTCGAAGGCCCGTACGGGTGACGAGGCCGCGGCCCCGGCCGTCGACAAGGCCGAGAAGGCCGCCGAGAAGGCCGTGTCTCAGCAGCAGATCGAGATCCCCGGCCAGCCGGCCGGCGGTCCCTCCCGGTCGAGCGAGGGCGGGGACGACGCTCCCGCCGAGCGCCGCCGTCGCCGTGCCACCGCCGAGGCGGGCAGCCCCGAGACGGTCACCGCCGAGGCGAAGAGCGAGCCGAAGACCGAGACGCAGGGCGACGCCGAGGGCGCCGACGGCCGTCGTGAGCGCCGTGACCGCCGCGACCGCGACCGTTCGGGCAGCCGTGACCGCCGCCCGAACAAGGGCGACGAGCAGCAGGGCGGCCAGGGTGCCGGCCAGCAGCGTCCCGAGCGCCAGGAGCGCCAGGACCGGCAGGAGCGCCCGGACCGTCAGCAGCAGGGCGGCCGTCAGGACCGCCAGCAGCCGCGCGACAACGGACCGCGCGACAACGGCCCGCGGGACAACGGACCGCAGGACGACGACGACTTCGAGGGCGGCCGCCGCGGCCGTCGCGGCCGCTACCGGGACCGCCGTGGCCGTCGTGGACGCGACGAGATCGCCGAGCCGCAGGTCGCCGACGACGACGTGCTGATCCCCGTCGCGGGCATCCTCGACATCCTCGACAACTACGCGTTCATCCGTACGTCGGGCTACCTGCCGGGTCCCAACGACGTGTACGTCTCGCTCGCCCAGGTCCGCAAGAACGGTCTGCGCAAGGGTGACCACGTCACCGGCGCGGTCCGTCAGCCCAAGGACGGCGAGCGCCGCGAGAAGTTCAACGCGCTCGTGCGCCTGGACTCGACCAACGGCATGGCTCCCGACTCGGGCCGCGGCCGGCCGGAGTTCAACAAGCTCACGCCGCTCTACCCGCAGGACCGGCTCCGTCTGGAGACCGACCCGGGTGTGCTGACGACGCGCATCATCGACCTCGTCGCACCGATCGGCAAGGGCCAGCGCGGTCTGATCGTGGCCCCGCCGAAGACCGGCAAGACCATGATCATGCAGGCGATCGCCAACGCGATCACGCACAACAACCCCGAGTGCCACCTGATGGTCGTCCTGGTCGACGAGCGTCCGGAAGAGGTCACCGACATGCAGCGGTCGGTCAAGGGCGAGGTCATCTCCTCGACCTTCGACCGTCCGGCCGAGGACCACACCACGGTCGCCGAGCTCGCCATCGAGCGTGCCAAGCGACTGGTGGAGCTGGGCCACGACGTCGTCGTGCTGCTCGACTCGATCACCCGTCTGGGCCGTGCGTACAACCTCGCCGCCCCGGCCTCCGGCCGCATCCTGTCCGGTGGTGTCGACTCGACCGCGCTGTACCCGCCGAAGCGCTTCTTCGGTGCCGCGCGCAACATCGAGGACGGCGGCTCGCTGACCATCCTGGCCACCGCGCTCGTCGACACCGGCTCGCGCATGGACGAGGTCATCTTCGAGGAGTTCAAGGGCACCGGCAACGCCGAGCTCAAGCTCGACCGGAAGCTCGCCGACAAGCGTGTCTTCCCGGCGGTGGACGTCGACGCGTCCGGTACCCGTAAGGAAGAGCTCCTGCTCGGCGCCGACGAGCTCGCCATCACCTGGAAGCTGCGTCGCGTGCTCCACGCGCTCGACCAGCAGCAGGCGATCGAGCTGCTGCTCGACAAGATGAAGCAGACGAAGTCGAACGCGGAGTTCCTGCTCCAGATCCAGAAGACCACGCCGTCGCCGGGCAACGGCAACGACTGATCTCCTGACGACCGAGGTCCCTCAGGACCGAAGTTCGCAGGGCAGAACCGCAAAGGGCCGCCCCCGTCACCCAGGTGACGGGGGCGGCCCTTTGCCCTGCCCGGGGCACATGTACGATCGCGCCTTCGAACTTCTGCTGAATCAGATCTGAACTCTTATCTCTGAGGGGGGACTTGAGTGGATACGTCCACGTCCGGGGGCGGTAGGCACAGACGCCGTATACGGATCGCCGTCCCGGTCGCCGCGGCCGGGCTCGCCGCGGTGGTCGCCGGTGCGCTTCTGGTGTCGTCCGCGAACGCCGCGACCGGCCCGGCGGCACCGTCGCTGCCCGCCGTACACCTCGCCGGCTCCGTGCCGTCCCAGGCGGTGCTGAAGAAGCGCGTCGCGGGCGCCCTGGCCAGTGACGACATCGCGGGTCATACGGCCCGGAAGTCCTCCCTGAGCGCCTCCACGACGCCGGCGCATGTCGATCCGAAGATCATCGGTGGTACCACGACCGCCATCGCCACGGCTCCGTGGATGGCGCAGCTCTGGTACTACGACGAGGCCAAGGACATCGGCTTCTTCTGCGGTGGCTCCGTCGTCTCCCCGACGAAGATCCTCACGGCCGCGCACTGCACCAAGGACGAGAACGGCAAGACGTACGACTGGGCGGCCAACGGCACCGTCATCACCGGCACTTCCCAGCTGCCGTCCGAGACCAGCCTGAACGGCGGTGTCGCCACCGGCGTCTCGCGCCAGTGGACCCACCCGTCCTTCAGCCCGAGCACCCTGAACAACGACGTCGCGGTCCTCACGCTGTCGGCGGCCGTCACCGCCAAGCCGATCCGCATGACGACCTCGGGCGACACCGCGTCGTACGCGGCCAACACCAAGGCGACGCTCTACGGCTGGGGCCGCACCACCTCGACCACGAACGACATCTCCGAGGTACTGAAGACGGCCACGCTGCCCATCAACTCGGACAGCACGTGCAACACGGCCATGCGGTCGGTCCTCGGTGGCGTGGACGCCTTCGTCGAGGGCCACATGATCTGCGCGGGCACCCCGGCATCCGGCACGGACGCCCACACCATCAGCGCCTGCAACGGTGACTCCGGCGGTCCGCTGATCGTCGACGGGCGCATCGTGGGCGTCGTCTCCTGGGGCGTCGAGGACTGCGTCAAGAAGGGCGCGTACAGCGTCTTCTCGAAGGTCAGCGCCTACGTCGGCGCCGCCTGGCCGCGCGTCGAGGACGCCAACCTGAACGGCGACCACAAGGCGGACCTGTGGGTCCGCAGCGCGGCCACCAAGACGGGCTACGAGAAGGACTCCAACGGCACCTCGTTCGGCGCGCGCCAGTCGTGGAGCTCGTGGGACGGCGTGAACGTCGTGCTCCAGACGGACCTCAACCGTGACGGCTACCAGGACTTCGTGGTCCGCGAGAGCGCGAGCGGCGACGTCACCTGGATGCACTGGCTGCCGGCGACGGGGACGTGGGCCAAGGACAAGCTCTTCACCAACTGGAAGACCCGCACCCGGATCGTCGCCCCCGGCGACCTCACCGGCGACGGTCTGCCCGACATCCTCTCCGTCGACTCCGCCGGAGTGCTGTGGGAGTACCCGGGCAAGGGCAACGGCACCTTCTCGGCCCGCGTCCAGGTCGCCACCGGCTGGAACCAGTACAACTCGGTGCGCGGGCACGGCGACTTCACCGGCGACGGCAAGGCCGACCTCATCGTGCGCAGCAAGACCGGCTCGTACATGTACCTGTACAAGGGCACGGGCAAGACCGGCAGCGGAGCCTTCTCCACCCGCGTCAAGGTGCGCACCTGGTCCGGCTACAACGCCTTCGACGCCGTCGGTGACGTGACCGGCGACGGCAAGGCCGACTTCCTGGCCCGCACCCCCGCCGGCACGCTGTACCTGTACCCCGGGACCGGAAAGGCCACCAGCGAGATCTTTGCCACAAGGATCTCGGTGGGTACCGGTTTCGACGCGTACGACATCTTCGGCTGACATCGCAGGTGGGTGGGGTTCTCCCCGCTCAGGCCGATGACGCAGAGTGCCCACCGCATCACGCGGTGGGCACTTTTCGTCGTGCAACCCTTTCCCGAGTTTCCCCGTCTGACCGTACGGAGTGACCATGGAGCGGTACGCCTCGTCACGACCAGATGGGCCTGGCCCTGAAAGCAGGGGGTAACCGACCGCAAAGGACCCGAGGAGCCATATGCCTGCCGAGAGCACGCCGGAGCCCGCCATACCGGGCGGCCCGGGCAACAGCACCCCGAGCCGCCCAGGGGGCGGCCGCCGCAAGCCCCGCAGCGCACGGCGCAAGGCCCTGATGATCACGGCCTGGACCGCGGCGGGTGTCGTGGCGCTCGGCGGCGCCGGAGCCGGGTATCTGTTCTTCAAGCTCAACGGCAACCTCAAGAGCGTCGACATCAACCAGGCGCTCGGCAGCGACCGGCCCCTGAAGGTCGACAACGGCTCGGAGAACATCCTGGTCCTCGGCTCCGACAGCCGCTCCGGTACGAACAAGAAGCTGGGCGGCGGCGCCGACGACGGCAGTGCCCGCTCGGACACCGCGATGATCGTCCACGTGTACAAGGGCCACAAGCGGGCCAGCGTGGTCTCCATCCCCCGTGACACCCTCGTCGCGCGGCCCTCCTGCACCGACTCCAAGGGCACGGTCCACGGCGCCGTCTCCGGCGCGATGTTCAACTCCGCCTACTCCACCGGCGGCGCGGCCTGCGCGGTGAAGACCGTCGAGTCGGTGACCGGCATCCGCATGGACCACTACGTCGAGGTCGACTTCAGCGGTTTCCAGAAGCTGATCGACGATCTCGGCGGTGTCACCGTCACCACGAACAAGGCCATCTCCGACCACGAGAGCCATCTGCGTCTGGCGGCCGGATCGCACAAGCTCAACGGCAAGCAGGCGCTCGGCCTGGTCCGCACCCGGCACGGCGTCGGCGACGGCTCCGACCTCGGCCGCATCCAGCTCCAGCAGGCCTTCATGAAGGCCCTCGTCGGCCAGGTCAAGCACATCGGGCTCCTGTCCAACCCCAAAAAGCTGTACGACCTCGCCGACACCGCGACCAGGACGGTGACCACCGACTCCGACATCGGCAGCGTCACCGACCTCGCCTCCTTCGCCGGCGGCCTCAAGGGGATCGGCGCGTCCCACATGAACATGGTCACGATGCCCGTCCAGTACGACCCCGCCGACGGCAACCGCGTCCTGGTCGACAAGGCCAAGGCCGCGATGGTCTGGAAGGCGCTGAAGGCCGACCGGCCGATCCCGAAGGCCGCCACCGAGGGAACCGCCACCGGCACCGCGAAGGGCGTCGTCAGCCCCGGCTGAGCCGCGTACGGGGCCCACGACGGCCCTGCGCCCGCGTCGCGCGAGTGCCGTGCGGGCTCCGCGCGGCCTCCTGGGAATAGATCACCGCGTCCCCCCGTTTTGGGGGATACGGCCAGTCCTGGCAGACTGGTACGTCGGCCCCGGTTCACGCATCCGCATCCAGCGGCGGCGACCCGGCGCCCTCCCGAAACTAGGAGACACCCTTGAAGCGCGACATCCACCCCGAGTACGTCGAGACGCAGGTCAGCTGCACCTGTGGCGCGTCGTTCACCACCCGCAGCACGATCTCCAGCGGCACCGTCCGTGCCGAGGTCTGCTCCGAGTGCCACCCGTTCTACACGGGCAAGCAGAAGATCCTCGACACCGGTGGCCGTGTGGCCCGCTTCGAGGCCCGCTTCGGCAAGGCTGCCGCTGCCAACAAGTAGCGAGCCCACAGCGCCGGTCTTCGGAGTCTCCCGCACGGGGGACGCCGGGACCGGCGCTTTGCGGTCCAGCCCCCTCCCCGGGCTCTCGACGCGATCGAGCAGGGGAACCCCACGCCGTACCTACGTCCCCGGGCCCTCCCGGAACCGGGGACAGTCCATTGGAGCCGGAGATGTTCGAGGCGGTCGAGGAACTGATCGGCGAGCACGCCGATCTGGAGAAGAAGCTCGCTGACCCGTCGGTCCACGCCGACCAGGCCAACGCGCGCAAGCTCAACAAGCGCTACGCCGAGCTGACCCCGATCGTCGCGACGTACCGCTCCTGGAAGCAGACCGGGGACGACATCGGCACGGCCAAGGAGTTCGCCGCCGACGACCCCGACTTCGCCGCCGAGGTCAAGGACCTGGAGAAGCAGCGCGAGGAGCTCACCGAGAAGCTCCGCCTGCTGCTGGTCCCGCGCGACCCGAGCGACGACAAGGACGTCATCCTGGAGATCAAGGCGGGCGCCGGAGGCGACGAGTCCGCCCTGTTCGCCGGAGACCTGCTGCGCATGTACCTGCGCTACGCCGAGCGCATCGGCTGGAAGACCGAGATCATCGACGCCACCGAGTCCGAGCTCGGCGGCTACAAGGACGTCCAGGTCGCCGTGAAGACCAAGGGCGGCCAGGGCGCGACCGAGCCCGGCCAGGGCGTCTGGGCCCGCCTGAAGTACGAGGGCGGTGTGCACCGCGTGCAGCGCGTGCCCTCCACCGAGTCGCAGGGCCGTATCCACACCTCGGCCGCCGGCGTCCTCGTCACGCCCGAGGCCGAGGAGGTCGAGGTCGAGATCCTCGCGAACGATCTGCGGATCGACGTCTACCGCTCCTCGGGCCCCGGCGGCCAGTCCGTCAACACGACCGACTCCGCGGTGCGCATCACGCACATTCCCACCGGAGTCGTCGCTTCCTGCCAGAACGAGAAGAGCCAGCTTCAGAACAAGGAGCAGGCGATGCGTATCCTGCGCTCCAGGCTCCTCGCGGCGGCGCAGGAGGAAGCGGAGCGGGAGGCCTCCGACGTCCGCCGCAGCCAGGTCCGCACGGTCGACCGCTCCGAGAAGATCCGTACGTACAACTTCCCGGAGAATCGCATCTCGGACCACCGCGTCGGCTTCAAGGCGTACAACTTGGACCAGGTCCTCGACGGAGAGCTCGACGCCGTCATCCAGGCCTGCGTCGACGCGGACTCGGCCGCCAAGCTCGCCGCAGCGTAATCACCGCACGACCCACGACAACAGCTCAGCCCGGAGGACCAGCGTGAACCTGCTGCTCGCGGAAGTGGCCCAGGCCACCCAGCGGCTGGCCGACGCCGGCGTGCCCTCGCCGCGCAACGACGCGGAGGAGCTCGCCGCCTTCGTGCACGGCGTGAAGCGGGGCGAGCTGCACACCGTCAAGGACGTGGACTTCGACGCCCGCTACTGGGAGGTGACCGCGCGCCGCGAGGCCCGCGAGCCGCTCCAGCACATCACCGGGCGCGCGTACTTCCGCTATCTCGAACTCCAGGTGGGGCCCGGCGTCTTCGTGCCCCGCCCGGAGACCGAGTCGGTCGTGGGCTGGGCCATAGACGCCGTCCGCGCGATGGACGTCGTCGAACCGCTGATCGTCGACCTGTGCACCGGCTCGGGCGCCATCGCGCTCGCCCTCGCCCAGGAGGTCCCGCGCTCCCGCGTGCACGCCGTGGAGCTGTCCGAGGACGCCCTCCGGTGGACGCGCAAGAACGTCGAGGGGTCCAGGGTCGACCTGCGCCAGGGAGACGCCCTCGCGTCGTTCCCCGACCTCGACGGCCAGGTCGACCTGGTGATCTCCAACCCGCCGTACATCCCGCTCACCGAATGGGAGTACGTACAGCCGGAGGCCCGCGACTACGACCCCGAACTCGCCCTGTTCTCCGGCGAGGACGGACTCGACCTCATCCGCGGCATCGAGCGCACCGCGCACCGGCTGCTGCGCCCCGGCGGCGTCGTCGTCATCGAGCACGCCGACACCCAGGGCGGACAGGTCCCCTGGATCTTCACCGAGGAGCGGGGCTGGGCCGACGCCGCCGACCACCCGGACCTCAACAACCGGCCGCGGTTCGCGACCGCCCGCAAGGCGATGCCGTGAGCACGGCCCACCCGGTCCACCCGGCCCCGGCGCGCGCCGCCCTCGCGCGCCCGCGCACCGCGTTCGCCCGCGTCGCGTTTCTTCGCACCCCCAGCCAGCAGTACGTGTATGAGGAGGCCCGCTAAATGGCACGGCGATACGACACCAACGACGCGACCGACCGCACGACAGGTCTGCGTGAGGCGGCGTCCGCCGTCCGCCGTGGCGAACTGGTGGTCCTCCCCACCGACACCGTCTACGGCATCGGCGCCGACGCGTTCACCTCCGAGGCCGTCGCCGACCTGCTCGACGCCAAGGGACGGGGCCGCAACATGCCCACCCCCGTGCTCATCGGCTCCCCGAACACCCTGCACGGCCTCGTCACGGACTTCTCCGAGATGGCCTGGGAGCTCGTCGACGCGTTCTGGCCGGGCGCGCTCACCCTCGTCGCCAAGCACCAGCCGTCGCTCCAGTGGGACCTGGGGGACACCCGGGGCACGGTGGCGATCCGTATGCCGCTGCACCCCGTCGCCATCGAGCTGCTGACCGAGGTCGGCCCGATGGCCGTCTCCTCCGCCAACCTCACGGGCCACCCCTCCCCGGAGACCTGCGACGCCGCCCAGGACATGCTCGGCGACTCCGTCTCGGTCTACCTGGACGGCGGCCCGACCCCCGGCAACGTGCCCTCCTCGATCGTCGACGTCACCGGCAAGGTGCCCGTCCTGCTGCGCGCGGGCGCCCTGTCGGCGGAGGAGCTCCGCAAGGTCGTACCCGACCTCGAGGTGGCGAATTGACAGCCCCCGAGCCCTCCGGGCTCCCGGCTCGGTCCGAGCAGGGAGCATCCCCATGCGTGGCATAGGCACGGGGATCACCGGGCCCGGCGGATCCCCGAGCGGGTCCTTCCGCATCCTCCACGTCAGCACCGGCAACGTGTGCCGCTCGCCGATCACCGAGCGGCTGACCCGGCATGCCCTGGCGGACCGGCTGGGCGACCCCCTGTGGGGCGGGCTCATCGTGGAGAGCGCCGGCACCTGGGGCCACGAGGGCGCGCCCATGGAGGCCAACGCGGCCACCGTCCTGACCGACTTCGGCGCCGACCCCTCGGGCTTCGTGGGACGCGAGCTCCTCGACGACCACGTCATCCGCGCCGACCTGGTCCTGACGGCCACCCGCGACCACCGCGCCCAGGTCATCTCCATGGGCCACTCCGCGGGTCTGCGCACCTTCACCCTCAAGGAGTTCACCCGGCTGGTCCGCGCCATAGACACCGCGACCCTGCCGCCCCTCCAGGACGGTGTGATCGAGCGGGCCGTCGCCCTGGTGCGGGCCGCGGCGGCCCTGCGCGGCTGGCTGCTGGCCCCGACCGCGGAGGCCGACGAGGTGTTCGACCCCTACGGGGCGCCCCTGCCGTTCTTCCGGTCCATCGGGGACGAGATCAACGAGGCACTGGACCCGGTCGTCACCGCCCTGACGGGGGTACCCGCGCGGACGTGACACCGGGCGTGGCACCGGTCCCGGTCCTACATTGGACATAAGCGTCCCCCGCAGATGTCCGGAGTCCACCATGCCGGTCGCCACCATGCCCGAAGCGGATGTACTGAGCCGTCAGGACCCCGAGCTCGCGGAGATCCTCAACGGTGAGCTGGACCGGCAGTCGACCACGCTCCAGCTGATCGCGGCCGAGAACTTCACGTCACCGGCCGTGCTGGCCGCGCTCGGCTCGCCGCTGGCGAACAAGTACGCGGAGGGGTATCCCGGCGCGCGCCACCACGGCGGCTGCGAGATCGTCGACGTCGCCGAGCGGATCGCCGTCGACCGCGCCAAGGCCCTGTTCGGCGCCGAACACGCCAACGTCCAGTCCCACTCCGGCAGTTCGGCCGTCCTGGCCGCTTACGCCGCCCTGCTGCGCCCCGGTGACACCGTCCTGGCGATGGGGCTGCCCTTCGGCGGTCACCTCACCCACGGATCGCCCGCGAACTTCTCCGGACGCTGGTTCGACTTCGTCGGCTACGGCGTCGAGGCGGAGTCCGGACTGATCGACTACGAGCAGGTGCGCACCCTGGCCCGCGCCCGCCGCCCGAAGGCCGTCGTCTGCGGGTCGATCTCGTATCCCCGGCACATCGACTACGCGCTGTTCCGGGAGATCGCCGACGAGGTCGGCGCCTATCTCATCGCGGACGCCGCCCACCCCATCGGGCTCGTCGCGGGGGGAGCGGCGCCGAACCCGGTGCCGTACGCCGATGTCGTGTGCGCCACCACGCACAAGGTGCTGCGGGGGCCGCGCGGCGGGATGCTCCTGTGCGGCGGCGAACTGGCCGAGCGGGTCGACCGGGCCGTGTTCCCCTTCACCCAGGGCGGTGCGCAGATGAACACCATCGCGGCCAAGGCCGTCGCGTTCGGCGAGGCCGCGACCCCGGCCTTCACGGCGTACGTCCATCAGGTGACCGCCAACGCGCGGGTGCTGGCCGCGGGTCTGGAGGCGGAGGGGCTCGTGGTCACCACGGGCGGCACCGACACCCATCTGCTCGTCGCGGATCCGGCGCCGCTCGGTGCCGAGGGGCGCGTCGCGCGGGGCCGGCTGGCCGCCGCCGGTATGGTCCTCGACACCTGTGCGCTGCCTCACGGTGACACCCGCGGCCTGCGGCTCGGCACCGCGGCGCTGACCACCCAGGGGATGGGCGAGCCGGAGATGGCACGGGTCGCGGCCCTGTTCGCGGGGGTGCTGCGGGACGAGATCGACGGCCGGAGGGCGCGGGACGAGGTGCGCGATCTGACCGGTAGATTTGCGCCTTATCCGGACTGACCGGGGGTACGCGTACGGGACTGCACAGCCACTCGTGCAACCATCGTCGCTACCCGAAAGTCCTCAACCATATGCGTGCATCGCTAGGGTGTGGGGCTGTGATGGCCAGCGAGACCTGTGGGGAAGCCCGTGCGTGAATACCTGCTGACGCTCTGCATCACGGCCGCGGTGACGTACCTGCTGACAGGGCCGGTACGGAAATTCGCGATCGTGGCCGGAGCCATGCCGGAAATCCGGGCGCGTGACGTGCACCGTGAACCCACGCCGCGGCTCGGCGGCATCGCGATGTTCTTCGGACTGTGCGCCGGCCTGCTGGTCGCCGACCACCTGAAGAACCTCAACGCGGTCTTCTCGAACTCCAACGAACCGCGTGCCCTGCTCTCCGGAGCCGCGCTGATCTGGCTGATCGGTGTGCTGGACGACAAGTTCGAGATCGACGCCCTGATCAAGCTGGGCGGCCAGATGATCGCCGCCGGCGTGATGGTCATGCAGGGTCTGACGATCCTGTGGCTGCCGATCCCCGGGGTCGGCCTGGTCGCGCTGACCCAGTGGCAGGGAACGCTGCTGACGGTGGCGCTCGTGGTCATCACCATCAACGCGGTCAACTTCGTGGACGGTCTCGACGGCCTGGCCGCGGGCATGGTGTGCATCGCCTCCGCCGCGTTCTTCCTGTACGCCTACCGGATCTGGTACTCGTACGGCATCGAGGCCGCCGCCCCGGCGACGCTGTTCGCGGCGATCCTGATGGGCATGTGCCTGGGCTTCCTGCCGCACAACATGCACCCCGCGCGGATCTTCATGGGCGACTCGGGCTCGATGCTCATCGGTCTGGTGCTGGCCGCCGGCGCGATCTCCATCACCGGGCAGATCGACCCCGACGTGATGAACCTGTTCTCCGGTTCCGAGCGCAACACCGTGCACCAGACGGTGCCGGTGTTCATCCCGCTGCTGCTGCCGCTGACGATCATCGCGATCCCGGCCGCCGACCTGGTGCTCGCGATCGTGCGGCGCACCTGGCGCGGGCAGTCGCCGTTCGCCGCGGACCGGGGGCATCTGCACCACCGCCTCCTGGAGGTGGGCCACTCGCACAGCCGCGCGGTCCTGATCATGTACTTCTGGTCGGCGCTGATCGCCTTCGGCGCCCTCGCGTACTCGGTCAACTCCGGTGCCATGTGGAGCGTGCTCGCCATCGCGGCGCTCAGCGCCGTCGGTCTCGTGCTGCTTCTGCTGCCGCGCTTCACGCCGCGTGCCCCGCGCTGGGCCGAGCACCTCCTGCCGCCTCGCTACCGGCGCCGCAGGGCCGCCGCCGCGGCCGCCCTGGACGGTGCGCCCGTGACCCACGAGGCGGCGGCCGCGGGCGAGCCGGACGAGGCGCGTGAGCACCGTGCTCCGGTGGCGGCGGGTGTCTCGGGAGTCAACGGAGCGACGGCGATCGGTACGCGTCCGCGCCTCCTGGACCGGCGCGAGACCGAATCCTCGCGCTGAGCCGAAGGTAAGAATCTGACTAACGCGTGACCAAATCGTGGGGGAGTAAAACCGCCCAATACCAGACAAAAGGGCACCCGCACTGCACAGACGCGCAGCTTCACTCTCATGTGTGACAGTCAGCACACCAACCAGGTAAAGACCTCATCAAATAGTTTGTGATACGGTTCACGAGAACCCAGGGCAGAGCCGAAGGACCCCTGTACGACGGTCCTTTGGCGTGAGGTTCTCTCTCAGCCCGGGACTACGCTCGTCCATGACGACACGCCCCCCTTAGCAAGCGGAGTTGCCGCCATGCCGTCCAATGACGCCCGGATCCTCCTTCAGACCGCTGTTCCCACAGCCGCCGTCGGCGCGATTGCCGCCGTCGTCAGCGGTGTGGTCGCCGGCGGCAAGGGAGCGCTCGGGGCGGTCGTCGCGACGCTGGTGGTGATCCTCTTCATGGGGCTGGGCCTCTACGTTCTGCAGCGCACCGCCAAATCGCTTCCGCACTTGTTCCAGGCGATGGGGCTCTTGCTCTACACGGCGCAGATTCTTCTGCTCTTCATCTTCGTCGCCGTGTTCAAGAACACCTCGCTGTTCAATCCCAAGTCCTTCGCGCTCACCCTGGTCGCCACCACCCTCGTGTGGATCGGCGCGCAGGCGCGTGCCCATATGAAGGCCAAGATCCTCTACGTCGAACCCGACTCCTCGAAGGCCGAAAAGCCCGAGAACAAGGGGCACTCGTCGTGAGGGGTAGGGCCGGGATAAGTGCACGTAGGAGATCCTGCTATCGTCCGGTGCCAACTGCGGCATCGCGGGCGCGGGCATCTGAGCTGACGCCTGTTCGATCGCGAGGCTTGATGCCCCTCTGCCGCCCCCACATCCGTTACACCAGCCAAGTGCCGAACCGCGGCTGCGCGCCGCGCCGACACAACGAGGATGCCGTACCTATGCGCCACGCTGAAGGAGCCCGCGGTGAGTGCTGACCCGACGCAGGTGCTCGCCTTCGAGACCGACTGCCACATCTTCGACGGTTGTGGCTTCCCGGCACCCGGCCTGCACTCGTTCCTGTTCGAGCCTCTCTGGGGCGACGGGGACAGCAACTTGTACTTCAACAAGACGATGCTCCTGGCGCTGCTCGGTTCGCTCGTCGTCGTCGCCTTCTTCTGGGCCGCCTTCCGCAAGCCGAAGGTCGTCCCGGGCAAGCTCCAGATGGTGGCCGAGACCGGCTACGACTTCATCCGGCGCGGCGTCGTCTACGAGACGATCGGCAAGAAGGAAGGCGAGAAGTACGTCCCGCTGGTCGTCTCGCTGTTCTTCTTCATCTGGATGATGAACCTCTGGTCGATCATTCCGGTCGCCCAGTTCCCGGTCACGGCGATCATCTCGTACCCCGCGGTACTGGCCGGCATCGTCTACATCGTCTGGGTGTCCCTGACGTTCAAGCGCCACGGATTCGTCGGAGCGTTCAAGAACTTCAGCGGCTACGACAAGTCGCTCGGCCCGGTTCTCCCGCTGGCCATGTTCATCGAGCTGCTCTCGAACCTGATCGTCCGGCCGTTCACGCACGCGGTGCGACTCTTCGCGAACATGTTCGCGGGTCACACCCTGCTGCTGCTGTTCACGATCGCGTCCTGGTACCTGCTCAACGGCGTCGGGATCGCCTACGCAGGCGTCTCGTTCGTCATGGTCATCGTCATGACGGCCTTCGAGCTGTTCATCCAGGCCTTGCAGGCGTACGTGTTCGTGCTGCTGACCTGCACCTTCATCCAGGGCGCGCTGGCCGAGCACCACTGAGCGGCGCCCCTCTCTCGACCCCGCAGTCGTCCGGTGGCCAACCCCCACCGGTCCGTAAAGAAAAGGAAGAACTGGCATGTCCCAGACCCTTGCCGCTGTCTCCGGCTCGCTCGGCTCGATCGGTTACGGCCTCGCGGCCATCGGCCCCGGCGTCGGCGTCGGCATCATCTTCGGTAACGGCACCCAGGCTCTCGCCCGTCAGCCCGAGGCCGCCGGTCTGATCCGCGCCAACCAGATCCTCGGCTTCGCCTTCTGTGAGGCGCTCGCCCTCATCGGTCTGGTCATGCCGTTCGTCTACGGCGTCTGATCCACCCGATCAGCGACAGCCCACTAGACGAAAGGCACTGACATGAGCCACTTGCTCATTCTGGCGGCCGAGGAGAAGGAAAACCCTCTCATCCCGCCGATCCCCGAGCTTGTCATCGGCCTGCTCGCCTTCGTCATCGTCTTCGGTTTCCTGGCCTGGAAGCTTCTCCCGAACATCAACAAGGTTCTGGAGCAGCGCCGCGAGGCCATCGAGGGCGGTATCGAGAAGGCCGAGGCCGCGCAGACCGAGGCCCAGAGCGTTCTTGAGCAGTACAAGGCTCAGCTCGCCGAAGCCCGTCACGAGGCCGCGCGCCTGCGCCAGGACGCCCAGGAACAGGGCGCCACGCTCATCGCCGAGATGCGCGCGGAAGGCCAGCGGCAGCGCGACGAGATCCTCGCCGCCGGCCACACGCAGATCGAGGCCGACCGCAAGGCCGCCGCGCAGTCGCTGCGTCAGGACGTCGGCACGCTTGCCACCGACCTGGCCGGCAAGCTGGTCGGCGAGTCCCTTGAGGACCACGCCCGCCAGAGCCGTGTCATCGACCGTTTCCTCTCCGAGCTTGAGGAGAAGGCCGAGGCGGCTCGATGACTGCGCACGGAGCGAGCCGCGAGGCAACCGCAGCCGCACGTGAGCGTCTCGACGCGCTGACGGACTCGACGTCCGTGGACGCGGGCCTGCTCGCCGACGAGCTGGCCGCGGTCACCGCGCTGCTCCACCGCGAGGTGTCGCTGCGTCGGGTCCTCACCGACCCGGCGCAGCCCGGCGAGGCCAAGGCCGAGCTGGTCCAGCGCCTGCTGGGCACCCAGGTGGGCGGCAGTGCCACCGACCTGGTCTCCGGCATGGTGCGTTCCCGCTGGTCGCAGCCCCGCGACCTGGTGGACGCTCTTGAGGAGCTCACCGCCACCGCCGATCTCACGGCGGCGCAGCGGACGGGCGCGCTCGACGACGTCGAGGACGAGCTGTTCCGCTTCGGCCGGATCGTCGCCTCGAACACCGAGCTGCGCGCCGCGCTGACCGACCGGGCCGCCACCACGGCGGCCAAGAGCGAGCTGCTGCGCAGCCTGCTCGGCGGTCGGGCCGACGTGACGACCGAGCGTCTGGTGACGCGCCTCGTGACCGCGCCGCGCGGACGTAGCCTGGAAGCGGGACTCGAGTCCCTGTCCAGGCTCGCCGCCGAGCGCCGCGACCGCATGGTCGCCGTGGTCACCTCGGCGGTGCCGCTGAGTGACGGCCAGAAGCAGCGCCTCGGCGCCGTTCTGGCGAAGCTCTACGGCCGCCCGATGCACCTCAACCTCGACGTGGACCCCGATGTCCTCGGCGGGATCCGGGTGCAGGTCGGCGACGAGGTCATCAACGGTTCCATCGCGGACCGCCTTGAGGACGCCGCCCGCCGCATGGCGAGCTAGTACATACATAAGCAGTACGCAATTACGGCCCTGGTTGGGCCGTGCAGAGGATTCACCTCTCATCGGGGGGAGTCCCCATCCCCCCAAAGTGAAACTTCGGGCCCAACAAGGAGAGCAGGGAACCCAGATGGCGGAGCTCACGATCCGGCCGGAGGAGATCCGGGACGCACTGGAGAACTTTGTCCAGTCGTACCAGCCGGACGCGGCCTCGCGCGAGGAGGTCGGTACGGTCACCGTCGCCGGCGACGGTATCGCCAAGATCGAGGGTCTTCCCTCGGCCATGGCGAACGAGCTGCTGAAGTTCGAGGACGGAACCCTCGGCCTCGCGCTGAACCTGGAAGAGCGCGAGATCGGTGCGGTCATCCTCGGCGAGTTCAGCGGTATCGAAGAGGGCCAGCCGGTGCAGCGCACCGGTGAGGTGCTGTCCGTCGCCGTGGGCGAGGGCTACCTCGGCCGCGTGGTCGACCCGCTCGGCAACCCGATCGACGGCCTCGGCGAGATCGAGACGTCCGGCCGCCGCGCCCTCGAGCTGCAGGCCCCGGGCGTCATGGTCCGTAAGTCGGTGCACGAGCCGATGGAGACGGGCTACAAGGCCGTCGACGCGATGACCCCGATCGGCCGTGGCCAGCGTCAGCTGATCATCGGCGACCGTCAGACCGGCAAGACCGCGCTGGCCGTCGACACGATCATCAACCAGCGCGACAACTGGCGCTCGGGCGACACCAAGAAGCAGGTCCGCTGCATCTACGTCGCCATCGGTCAGAAGGGTTCGACCATCGCCTCCGTGCGTGGCGCCCTCGAAGAGGCCGGCGCGCTGGAGTACACGACCATCGTCGCCGCCCCGGCGTCCGACCCGGCCGGCTTCAAGTACCTTGCGCCGTACACCGGTTCGGCCATCGGCCAGCAGTGGATGTACGAGGGCAAGCACGTCCTCATCATCTTCGACGACCTCTCGAAGCAGGCCGACGCCTACCGCGCCGTGTCCCTGCTGCTCCGCCGCCCGCCGGGCCGCGAGGCCTACCCCGGCGACGTCTTCTACCTGCACTCCCGTCTGCTGGAGCGCTGCGCGAAGCTCTCCGACGACCTGGGCGCCGGTTCGATGACGGGTCTGCCGATCGTCGAGACCAAGGCGAACGACGTGTCGGCGTTCATCCCGACCAACGTCATCTCCATCACCGACGGCCAGTGCTTCCTGGAGTCCGACCTGTTCAACGCCGGCCAGCGTCCGGCCCTGAACGTCGGTATCTCGGTCTCCCGCGTCGGTGGCTCCGCCCAGCACAAGGCGATGAAGCAGGTCTCCGGCCGTCTTCGCCTCGACCTGGCCCAGTACCGCGAGCTGGAGGCGTTCGCCGCCTTCGGTTCCGACCTGGACGCCGCGTCGAAGTCGCAGCTGGAGCGCGGTCAGCGTCTGGTCGAGCTGCTCAAGCAGGCTCAGTACCAGCCGATGGCCACCGAGGACCAGGTCGTCTCCGTGTGGTCCGCGACCACCGGCAAGATGGACGACGTGCCGGTCGCCGACATCCGCCGCTTCGAGAAGGAGCTCCTGGAGTACCTGCACCGCAAGGAGCAGGGCCTCATGACCTCCATCAAGGAGGGCGGCAAGATGTCGGACGACACGCTCACCGCCATCGCCGACGGCATCACGGAGTTCAAGAAGCAGTTCGAGACCTCGGACGGGAAGCTTCTCGGCGAGGACGCTCCGGCCGCCGCCAAGTGACGTAAGGAAGGGACCTGACTCATGGGAGCCCAGCTCCGGGTCTACAAGCGTCGCATCCGATCCGTCACCGCGACCAAGAAGATCACCAAGGCGATGGAGATGATCGCCGCCTCGCGCGTCGTCAAGGCGCAGCGCAAGGTGGCGGCCTCCACGCCCTACGCGACCGAGCTCACCCGCGCGGTCACGGCGGTCGGCACCGGCTCGAACACCAAGCACCCGCTGACCACGGAGGCGGAGACGGCGACCCGTTCCGCGGTTCTGCTCCTCACGAGCGACCGCGGACTGGCCGGCGCCTTCAACTCCAACGCCATCAAGGCGGCAGAGCAGTTGACCGTCCGTCTCGAGGCCGAGGGCAAGAAGGTCGACACGTACATCGTCGGCCGCCGCGGTCTGGCCCACTACAACTTCCGCGAGCGCAAGGTCGTGGAATCGTGGTCGGGCTTCACCGACGAGCCCACGTACGCGGACGCGAAGAAGGTCGCGGGTCCGCTGATCGAGGCCATCGAGAAGGACACGGCGGACGGCGGGGTGGATGAACTCCACATCGTCTACACCGAGTTCGTCTCGATGATGACGCAGACGGCCATCGACGGCCGGCTGCTGCCGCTTCGCCTCGAAGAGGTGGCGGAGGAAGCGCCCGAGGGCGAGATCCTTCCGCTGTACGAGTTCGAGCCGTCGGCGGAGGACGTCCTTGACGCCCTTCTGCCGCGCTACGTCGAGAGCCGTATCTACAACGCGCTGCTCCAGTCGGCTGCTTCCAAGCACGCCGCCACGCGCCGCGCGATGAAGTCGGCGACCGACAACGCGGGAGACCTGATCACTTCGCTCTCCCGCCTTGCCAATGCGGCCCGCCAGGCCGAAATCACCCAGGAAATCAGCGAGATCGTCGGCGGCTCCGCAGCCCTTGCCGACGCGACCGCGGGGAGTGACAAGTAATGACGACGACTTCTGAGACGGCCGTTGCCACGGGCCGCGTCGCCCGGGTCATCGGCCCGGTCGTCGACGTGGAGTTCCCCGTCGACGCGATGCCGGACATCTACAACGCCCTTCACGTCGAGGTGGCCGACCCGGCCAACGCCGGCGAGAAGAAGACGCTGACCCTGGAAGTCGCCCAGCACCTGGGTGACGGCCTGGTCCGTACGATCTCCATGCAGCCCACCGACGGTCTGGTCCGCCAGGCCGCGGTCACCGACACGGGCGCGGGCATCACCGTCCCGGTCGGCGACTTCACCAAGGGCAAGGTGTTCAACACCCTCGGTGAGGTGCTGAACTCGGACGAGAAGTACTCGGGCGAGCGCTGGTCCATCCACCGCAAGGCCCCGCGCTTCGACGAGCTCGAGTCGAAGACCGAGATGTTCGAGACCGGCGTCAAGGTCATCGACCTTCTCACCCCGTACGTCAAGGGTGGAAAGATCGGTCTGTTCGGTGGCGCCGGTGTCGGCAAGACGGTGCTCATCCAGGAGATGATCTACCGCGTCGCCAACAACCACGACGGTGTCTCCGTGTTCGCCGGTGTCGGCGAGCGCACGCGTGAGGGCAACGACCTCATCGAGGAGATGGCGGACTCGGGCGTCATCGACAAGACCGCCCTTGTCTTCGGCCAGATGGACGAGCCCCCGGGCACCCGTCTGCGCGTGGCCCTCGCGGGTCTGACCATGGCGGAGTACTTCCGCGATGTGCAGAAGCAGGACGTGCTGTTCTTCGTGGACAACATCTTCCGCTTCACGCAGGCCGGTTCCGAGGTCTCGACCCTGCTCGGCCGTATGCCCTCCGCGGTGGGTTACCAGCCGAACCTGGCCGACGAGATGGGTCTCCTCCAGGAGCGCATCACCTCGACCCGTGGTCACTCGATCACCTCGATGCAGGCGATCTACGTCCCCGCGGACGACCTGACCGACCCGGCCCCGGCCACCACGTTCGCCCACCTCGACGCGACGACGGTTCTCTCCCGTCCGATCTCCGAGAAGGGCATCTACCCGGCCGTGGACCCGCTGGACTCCACGTCCCGCATCCTGGACCCCCGCTACATCGCGGCGGACCACTACGCGGCCGCGATGCGCGTCAAGTCGGTTCTCCAGAAGTACAAGGACCTTCAGGACATCATCGCGATCCTCGGTATCGACGAGCTGGGCGAGGAGGACAAGCTCACCGTCCACCGTGCCCGTCGCGTGGAGCGCTTCCTGTCCCAGAACACCCACGTCGCCAAGCAGTTCACCGGCGTCGACGGGTCGGACGTCCCGCTGGACGAGTCGATCGCGGCCTTCAACGCGATCATCGACGGCGAGTACGACCACTTCCCGGAGCAGGCGTTCTTCCTCTGCGGTGGCATTGAGGACCTCAAGGCCAACGCCAAGGAGCTCGGCGTCTCCTGAACCTCGTGTTCTGACTGAGGGGGCGGGGCCGCACCTCGCGGGGTGCGGTCCTTCCCCCTCCGTACGCCTACTAGACTTTGACCCAACACCCGGCAGCAACGCCGGGTGGTGACCCGAGGAGCCCACCTTGGCTGCTGAGCTGCACGTCGAGCTCGTCGCCGCGGACCGCAGTGTCTGGTCCGGCGAGGCCACCCTGGTCGTCGCGCGTACCACGTCCGGCGACATCGGCGTCATGCCCGGTCACCAGCCGCTTCTCGGTGTGCTGGAGTCGGGCCCGGTGACCATTCGTACGAGTGATGGTGGAACGGTCGTCGCCGCGGTGCACGGCGGTTTCATCTCCTTCGCCGACAACAAGCTGTCGCTGCTGGCCGAGATCGCCGAGCTGTCGGACGAGATCGACGTCCAGCGTGCGGAGCGGGCGCTCGAGCGCGCGAAGTCGGACGCCGACGCGTCCGCCGAGCGTCGCGCGGACGTCCGTCTGCGTGCGGTGACGAACCACTGACGATCGGTGCGACCCCGGCGCGTCGAGCGCCGGGGGAGCACTGTGCAAGGCTTTGCCTCAGCCGCGGCTGGGACCGGATCACTCCGGCCCTGGCCGCGGCTGAGGCAAATCCGGACGTTTTTTCTTTTCCGTTACCTAGGAGACGAGGAGGTCGGTGTCGATGGTCCTCGCTCTGACTGTGTGCGGAGTGGTAGTGGCGCTCGTGGTGGTGGGGCTGTTCGTCTTCGGCCTCCGACGCCGGCTCATCCAGCGTTCCGGCGGAACGTTCGATTGCAGCCTGCGCTGGGACGTCCCCGAGAAGGGTGACCCCAGTGGCAAGGGCTGGAGCTATGGCGTGGCCCGCTACAACGGCGACCGGGTCGAGTGGTACCGCGTCTTCTCGTACGCCCCCCGACCGCGTCGTCTCCTCGAACGCTCCGCGATCGAGGTGGCCGGCCGTCGCGCCGCCGACGGCGAGGAGGAGCTCGCGCTGCTCTCGGACGCGATCATCCTGGCCTGCCTCCACCGCGGGACCCGCCTCGAACTGGCGATGAGCGAGGACGCGCTGACCGGATTCCTCGCCTGGCTGGAGGCGGCTCCGCCCGGCCAGAGGGTGAACGTCGCCTGAGACCCACGGAACAGCGAACCGCGGACAGACCCTGAGGCCTGCCCGCGGTTCTTGGTGCGTTGTGGACCGGTGTCCGGTCCGGTGATCAGCTCAGGCCGGTGTTGATGGCGCCGACCAGTTCACCGTTGCTGGTGTCACCGCTGAACTCCCAGAAGAAGGCGCCGCCCAGGCCCTGGCTCTTGGCCCACGACATCTTCGTCCCGATGGTGGCCGGGGTGTCGTACGACCACCAGTTGTTGCCGCAGTAGGCGTACGCCGTGCCCGCGACGAGGCCCGTGGAGGGGCAGGACGTCTTGAGGACCTTGTAGTCCTCGATGCCCTGCTCGTAGGTGCCGGCCGCCGGGCCGGTCGCCGTGCCGCCGGGCGCGGCCTGGGTCACGCCGGTCCAGCCGCGGCCGTAGAAGCCGATGCCGATGAGCAGCTTGCTCGCGGGCACGCCCTTGGCCTTGAACTTGGCGATCGCGTCGGCGGTGGTGAAGCCGGGCGTCGGGATGCCGCTGTACGAGGTGAGCGGGGAGTGCGGGGCGGTCGGGCCCTGCGCGGCGAACGCTCCGAAGAAGTCGTACGACATCACGTTGTACCAGTCGACGTACTGCGAGGCGCCCGCGTAGTCGGCGGCGTCGATCTTGCCGCCGGAGGTGCCGTCGGCCGTGGTGGCCGCGGTGACCAGGTTGCCCGTGCCGAACTTGGCGCGCAGGGCCTGCATCAGGTTCTTGTAGGCCGCTGCACCGCTGGTGTCGCAGGAGAGACCGCAGGCGTTCGGGTACTCCCAGTCGATGTCGATGCCGTCGAAGACATCGGCCCAGCGGGGGTCCTTCACGAGGTTGTAGCAGGAGTTCGCGAACGCGGCCGGGTTGGCCGCCGCCTGGGCGAAGCCGCCGGACCAGGTCCAGCCGCCGAAGGACCAGAGGACCTTGAGGTTCGGGTACTTGGCCTTGAGCTCGCGCAGCTGGTTGAAGTTGCCGCGCAGCGGCTGGTCCCAGGTGTCGGCGACGCCGCTGACCGACTGGTCGGCGGTGAAGGCCTTGTCGTAGTCGGCGTACGAGTCGCCGATGGCGCACTGGCCGTTGGTGACGTTGCCGAAGGCGTAGTTGATGTGCGTGATCTTGGCGGCCGAGCCCGACGTCACCAGGTTCTTGACGTTGTAGTTGCGGCCGTAGATGCCCCACTCGGTGAAGTAGCCGAGCTTGACGGCCTTGCCGCTGGGCGGCGGGTCGGTGGTGCCGCCGGTGGTGTGGACCGCGACCGCGCCGCTGACCGAACCGGTCTGGTCGGCGGTGTCACGGGCCTGGACCGTGTACGAGTAGTCGTTGCCGGCGGTCAGGCCGGTGTCCGTGTACGAGGTCGTCGTCACGGTCGCGACCTTGGTGCCGCCGCGCAGGACGTCGTAGTTCTTGACGCCCTTGTCGTCGGTGGCCGCGCTCCAGGAGAGCTTCACCGAGGTGTCGGTGACGGAGGAGGCGGTGGGGGTGCCGGGCGCGGAGGGCGGGTTGTCACCGGGGACGGTGGTGCCGCCGTCACAACTGCCGCCGTTCAGCGTGCAGTTGGAGGGAGAGCCGGAGCCCGCTCCGTTGAAGCCGAAGGAGACGGAGGCGCCCGCGGCGAGGCTGCCGTTGTAGGACTTGTTCTTGGCGGTCCAGTGGGTGCCGGAGCTGGTGACGTCCGCGTCCCAGGCCGAGGTGACCGAGGTGCCGGACGGGAAGTCCCACTGGATCGTCCACGAACTGATCGCGGCGCTGCCGGTGTTCGTGACCGTCCACTTGCCCTCGAAGCCGGTGCCCCAGTCCTGGGTCTTGGCGTACGTGGCGGTGGCGGTGGCCGCGGCCTGGGCGGGACTCGCGAGTCCGACCAGGCCGGCCAGGGGGAGCAGCAGGGTCGCGAGCCCTGCCGTCGCGCGTTGTCTGAAGCGCATTCCGCGCCTCCTCGGGGGAGTTGAGGGGGAGGGGCGTGACTGAGCCTTCACACCCACGGTGCCGTGAGAATAGGAAGGTCTGGACCATGGGTCAATAGGTCTGGACCACTGTTTCGCTCTCGTGATGGAGTCTCAACTCCGTTGAGCGGAAGGCACATTGGCGGTTGGGTGCGTGATCGCGACGCCCCGGCAGGCGGCTGACGTGGGCCTTCGCCTCCCCGCCCGCGCTCCGCCGGAGCCGGTGACGGGGACGGCGAAGGGCGCCCGCGGCAGCGGGCTCGACATGATCTTCGAGCCCGGCGCGGACGCCCTTCGTGCGGTCTGGCGGGTGGGACCGGGAGTCGCTCAGCGCTCCCCGCCGGGGACCCACAGCACGTCGCCGGTGTCCTTGTTGGCCGTACGGGCCAGGATGAACAGGAGGTCCGAGAGCCGGTTGAGGTAGGTGGCGGTGAGCGGGTTCATCGCCTCGCCGTGGACCTCCAGCGCGGCCCAGGTCGAGCGCTCGGCCCGGCGCACGACCGTGCACGCCTGGTGCAGGAGCGCGGCGCCCGCGGTGCCGCCGGGCAGGATGAAGGAGCGCAGCTTCTCCAGCCGCTCGTTGAACAGGTCGCAGTCCGCCTCCAGCCGGTCGACGTAGAACTGCTCGACCCGCAGCGGCGGGAACTTCGGGTCCTCGGCCACCGGCGTCGACAGATCCGCGCCGACGTCGAACAGGTCGTTCTGCACACGGGTGAGGACCTGGACGACCTCGTCCTCCAGACCGCCCAGCGCGATCGCCGTGCCGATGACGGCGTTGGCCTCGTTGGCGTCGGCGTACGCCGAGATCCGCAGATCGGTCTTGGCGACCCTGCTCATGTCTCCGAGGGCGGTGGTGCCCTGGTCGCCGGTCCTGGTGTAGATGCGCGTCAGATTGACCATGGGGCCAGCCTAGGCGGGGGGCGGTACCGCCCGAAGGGGAGGGGCGCCGGGGCCGGGAGGACGGCGGCGGTCACCGTCGGGACCGGACGTGACGGGTGTCTCACGCCCTGAGACCGTGACACGCGTTACTTACCGGTTTCACGCCCCCTTCCGAACGCTACTCTCCGCCGAAGAGGCATACACAAGCAGCGTGTTAAGGGAGTCTGAGTGGCTGGGAAGCTCGCCGTCATCGGAGCCGGACTCATGGGGTCCGGCATCGCCCAGGTCTCCGCGCAGGCGGGCTGGGACGTCGTTCTGCGCGATGTCACCGACGAGGCGCTGAACCGCGGCCTCGACGGCATCAGGGCCTCGTACGACAAGTTCGTGAGCAAGGGCAAGCTGGACGCCGCCGACGCGGAGGCCGCGCTCGGGCGCATCACGGCGACCACCGACCTGGACGCCGCCGCCGAAGCGGACATCGTCGTCGAGGCGGTCTTCGAGAAGCTCGAGGTCAAGCACGAGATCTTCCAGGCCCTGGACAAGATCGTCCGCCCGGACACCGTGCTCGCCTCCAACACCTCCGCGATCCCGATCACCAAGATCGCGGCGGCCACGGAGCGCCCCGAGCGCGTCGTCGGCGTGCACTTCTTCTCGCCGGTCCCGATGATGCAGCTCGTCGAGCTGGTCCGCGGCTACAAGACCAGCGACGAAACGCTCGCCACCGCGCGTGCGTTCAGCGAGTCCGTGGGCAAGACCTGCATCGTCGTCAACCGCGACGTCGCCGGGTTCGTCACCACCCGCCTCATCTCGGCCCTCGTCGTCGAGGCGACGAAGTTGTACGAGTCGGGCGTGGCCACCGCCGAGGACATCGACCTCGCCTGCCGGCTGGGCTTCGGTCACGCCATGGGCCCCCTCGCCACCGCCGACCTCACGGGCGTCGACATCCTGCTGCACGCCACCGGCAACATCTACACCGAGACCCAGGACGAGAAGTTCGCTCCGCCGGAGCTGATGCGCCGGATGGTTGACGCCGGTGACATCGGGCGCAAGAGCGGGCAGGGCTTCTACAAGCACTGAACGATCATGCGGCGGCCGGGATCCGGCCGCCGCATGTGCCACGGACACCGCGCACACCTCTCGGACGTCACTCCATGAGGTGAATTCGGTATCGGTTCGCTTACAGACGGCAACCTCCGCGGCCCTCAGGCAGTCACACCATGCACACCATGAAGACGCGAAGACGCGGAAGCAGACACACGCGGAGCTACGAGACGCATTCTCGGGGAGCGCATATGTACATCAGGGGCGACCACGCCGAGCTGGTCGTCGGGGGCCGCCTCGACGTGCGCAGCGCGGCGGACGCCCGCACGGTCCTGCACTCGGCCGTCGACGACGGAGCGGGCGATCTGGTGCTGGACCTGTCCGAGCTGGACTCCTGGGACGCCACCGGCCTCGGTGTCATCATGGGGGCCCACCGGCGCGCCGGGCGATGCGGCCGGCGGCTCGTGCTGCGCGGAGTGCCGCCGCAGATGCAACGCCTGCTGGTGGCCACCCGGCTGCACCGGATCCTGGCGATCGAGGGCGGTATCGGGGTCGAGTCCCTGCCCCGGGTGTGACCCGAGCACCTGCTCCGGGTACGACGCGCGTACCTGCCCGGGCGGGACCCGGGTCCCCGGCCGGGGTGTGACCCGAGCGGGCGCCCCGTAGCTCCACGTGTGCGACCGCGCACGCCCCGGGCGCCATGCCGAGCCGGGGCCCTGAGCGGCGCGCCGGGCCTGTCACGTGCACAATCCTCACGAAGCTGTGACGGTTCGGACGGCGCGGTACCCCGCCTGTTCGTAGATACTGTGCGAAGGTTTAGGGTTCGGCTGCCCGCCGACCGAAACCCTACGAGCGGGCACCGGACCAGAAGCGACGAAGCGCTGTGCGGCCAGGCCGGGAGGGCATCGGCACACGACGCTTTTGGGGGGCTTGGAACATGGACCCGATCGACCGGGGCTCCGAGGACTACGGCCATGACGACGAGGGCCAGGTGACTCGCCCGCGCCCGCCGCGCGACCCGCTCGCAGCCGACCTCGGACAGCACAAACCCGTACCCGTGCGCACCGTCAGGCTCGTGGCCGGCGAATTCGCCCTCACGGTCAACCCCGTCGACGGCAGCGAGATCGAGAACTGCCCGCCGCACGAGCGGCCCGGGACACCGGCCAAGCGCGGCGCATCCGAACGCGCCGACCTGGACCGCGCGGCCCGCCCGCCCGCCCCGCCCGGCCCGGCACAGCCCCGGCTGCCCCTCCTCGAACGCGACGAGGAGCGCGAGCAGCTCGTGCGCCTCCTCGCCCGCGGACGCTCGGTACGGCTCACCGGCCCCTCCGGATCGGGCCGCACCGTCCTGCTGGACGCCGTCGCCGAGGACTGCGCGGACCTCGCCCCCGACGGCGTCGTCCGCCTCTCCGGCTACGGGCGCACCGCGAGCGATGTGCTCCACGACCTGTTCGCCGCCGTCTACGAAGCCCCCCAGCACCGCCCGGACCACGACGAACTGCTCGTGCTCGTCCGCGAGATCGGCGCGGTCGTCGTCCTCGACGACGCGGAGATCGGCGGCAGCGCCCTCGACCTGCTGCTCGACGCCACCCCCGAGTGCGCCTTCGCGATCGCGGCCACCCCGGACATACCCTTCCCCTCGGCCCACGCTGAGGTGGAGGAGGTGCTCCTCGGCGGCCTCGACCGCAGCGGCGGCCTCGAACTGCTGGAGCGTGCCGTCGGACGCGTCCTGAGCGAGGACGAGTCGAACTGGGCGGGTGACCTCTGGTTCGAGTCCGAGGGACTGCCGCTGCGCTTCATCCAGGCCGGAGCACTGCTGAGGCAGCGCGACCGGCTCCAGGCCAGCGAAGAGGCCTTCGACGACTACGGGGTCTTCCAGGAAGCCCCGGCCGACGCCCCGTTCCGGGCCGGCGACGGCGCCGACGTACCGCTGCCCTCCCTCGCCGAGGGCGCCGCGCCCGCCGCGCTGCTCGCCTCCCGGCTCAGCGAGTCGGCGCGCGCCACCCTGCGTTTCGCCGTCGCGCTCGGCGGCGAGGTGCCCCACCAGGCCCATCTGCCCGCGCTCGTGGGCGACACCCACGCCGACGCCGCGCTCGCCGAGCTCGCCGCCTCCGCGCTGGTCTCCCCGGCCGGCTCCCGCTACCGGCTGGCCGCCGGGGTGCAGGCCCAGCTGGAGGCCTCCGGATACGCGGAGACGCTCCAGGAGAGCGCGTCGGCCGCCGCCCGCCACTACACCTGGTGGGCCGGACACCCCTCGGTCACCCCGGAGCGGGTCTGCGCCGAGGCGGACGCGGTGCTCGCCGCCCTGGACGTGCTCGTCCCGGTCACCACCGCGCCGCTGGAGGAGGGCGACGAGCCCGTCTCCGTCCGGCTCGCCCGCACCGCAGCGCCCGCCTTCGCCTCCGGGCTGAACTGGAGCGCCTGGGAGCGTGTCCTGCGGCTCGGGGTCGAGGCCTCGGAACTGGCCGGCGACATCGCGGAACAGGCCTACTTCCACCACGAGTTGGGTGTCCTAGCGCTCTGCGGCCACCAGCTGGACCGGTCCCGCGCCGAACTGGAGGCGTCCGTCGCCCTGCGCGGCGAACTCGCGGACAAGCGCGGAATCACCTCCGGCCGCCGTGCCCTCGCGCTGGTCGCCGACCGCTCGGGGCCCCCTCAGCTGACCGGCGGGCACACCCCGGCGGGCGAGGAGGTGCCCGCCGCGCGTCACGACGAGTCGATGGCGCCTCCCGGGGTCGTCCCGTCCGCGTACGTCGTCACCGGCCCGTCGGGCGACACGGTGATGCTCTCCCGTCCGGGCCGCCCCGGCGTTCCCGCGGACAAGCCGCGGAGCGTCGCCGGACGGCTCGTCGCCGGTACCCGGCGCAACCTGGTCGCCGCGGGCGCGGGCGCGCTCCTCGTCGCCGTCCTCGGGACCGTGGTGACCCTCGGCGCGACGTCGGACCACCACGACGACACCCCGTCCGAGAAGGTCGGCGTCAACCCGTCCGCCACGCAGGACGCCCAGGACGACAGCCTGGGCGCCGACACGCCCAAGAAGGGCGACGACTCCTCGCCCAGCGCCGTGGCCAAGCCCACCGACCCGGGCCCCGACGGCACGTACGGCACCTCGGACGACCCGACGCCCTCGGCCACCAAGGTCCGGCAGCCGACCGGCGCGGCGAGCGCGACGCACACCAGCACGGCCAAGCCCTCGAAGTCGCCGTCCGGGACGCCCTCGAAGCGGCCCACGCACCGGCCGTCCTCGACCCCCGACCCGAGCCCCTCGGCCTCCGTGTCCACGAAGCCGCCGACCTCTCCGCCGCCCACGTCGGCGACGCCCACCGGTTCGTCGAGCCCCGGCACCTCCGACTCAGCGAGCGGCCCCGTGCCCACCGGCGCGACGCACACCTCGGCCACGTCGAGCGGCGCGGTGATCTGACCGTACGGAGAGACGGCGAAGGGCCGGGTCCGATGACGGACCCGGCCCTTCGCCGTATACGAACGCGGGGGGCTCAGAACAGCCGCAGCTTGTCGTCCTCGATGCCGCGCAGGGCGTCGTAGTCCAGGACCGCGCAGCCGATGCCGCGGTCGGTGGCGAGGACGCGGGCCTGGGGCTTGATCTCCTGGGCCGCGAAGATGCCGCGGACCGGCGCGAGATGCGGGTCGCGGTTGAGCAGATCCAGATAGCGCGTGAGCTGCTCCACGCCGTCGATCTCACCGCGGCGCTTGATCTCCACGGCGACCGTCCGCCCCTCGGCGTCCCGGCACAGGATGTCCACGGGTCCGATGGCCGTCATGTACTCACGGCGGATGAGCGAGTAGCCCTCGCCGAGGGTCTCGATGCGGTCGGCGAGCAGTTCCTGGAGGTGCGCTTCCACGCCGTCCTTGATCAGGCCGGGGTCCACGCCGAGTTCGTGCGAGGAGTCGTGGAGGATCTCCTCCATCGTGATGATGAGCTTCTCGCCCGCCTTGTTGATGACGGTCCAGACGCCTTCGTCGTCGCCCGACCCCTCCTTCAGTGTGCAGGGCGGCGACATCCAGTTGAGGGGCTTGTAGGCCCGGTCGTCCGCGTGGATCGAGACGCTGCCGTCCGCCTTCACGAGGATCAGGCGGGGCGCCGACGGGAGATGGGCGGTGAGCCGGCCCGCGTAGTCCACGGAACAGCGGGCAATGACGAGACGCATGGTCGGCAACGCTACTCGACCGGCGGTGCCGTACGCGATTCCCGTATCCCTTCCCGCGATCGCCGCCCGGAGCGGCACCCGCGGAGAAACCTGTGGTTCGCCCCAATTGTCCCCCGGGTCCCAGCCACTCGGCCCGGCCGGCGTTTTCGCGGGTCACCCCATTGATCCTGAAGGTCCCGTGTTCCGGCGTGGCCGATTGTCGGCCTACCGGGAGTTCGCTATGTGCCCATTCTCCTGGTGCCGTTACCTGCCGATGCTTACCGTATGAACGGGAGGTCGCGATACATGTACTCAGCGTGTTCGATATCGCGATCCCCGTCCCTGTCCGGCAACCCCCGAGGTATGGGGGTGCGAGAGGAGTACCCATGTCGCTCGACGTCTCACCGGCCCTACTCCAACAGGCCGAGCGAGGCGAGGTCGATGAAGCTGAATTCGTCGACTGCGTCCGGACCTCCCTGCCCTACGCGTGGGAGATGATCAGCTCCCTGGTGGCCCAGCTGAAGGTGGACGGCGGCAACTTCGCCGACAACCAGACGCCTCCGCCGGACGAGCAGGCACGTGGCCAGTTGCTGCGTGCGCTCGCGAGTGACGCGATACGCGGCGCGCTACAGCGGCACTTCGGAGTGCGGCTGGCCTTCCAGAACTGCCACCGGGTGGCGGTGTTCCCACTGGACGACTCGGTGGACGACACACTGGCACGCTTCACCTCGGTCCGCAGTCAGCTGCTCAACCAGTCCCCGGAGTTCAGGGACTGCTGACGCACTGATGCCGCATTGCTTGCCGCTCCGTACGCGGGAGGTGCATTGGTACCGGGGCGGCAAGCTCCCCGCGTGTCCGGCCCGTCGGGGCCGGACCCCGTGCGCTCACCTGAGCTGGGGCAGCACCTCGGCCCCGAGCCGTCGTACGTTCTCCTCGGTCGCCGCCAGGTCGCCCGAACCCTCGACGAGCAGGGCGAAGCGTGAGATGCCCGTGCGCTCCGAGGTCGCCGCGAGCCGGTCGGCGCACAGCCGCGGGGTGCCCACCGGGTGCAGCCCGCAGAGCAGTTCGGTGTACGCCACCGGGTCCCGCATCGAGCGGGCGCGGCCGTCGACCGTCACATGGGCGTCCAGTCCCTGCTTCAGCCAGCCCGGCATCGCCTTGACGAGCGTCTCGACGGCGTCGGTGCGGCGGTCCGCGATCTGGCAGACGCCGGCGGAGACGTGCGCGGCCATGAGGATCTCGTCCGTCGGGCGGCCCGCGGCGCGCGCGTGCCGACGCCACAGCGCGACCATTTCGGCCTTCTCCTCGTCCCCGACGTGCATGCCCAGAAGCATCGGCAGTCCGCGCTCGGCGGCGAGCCGGACGCTCGCGGGCGAGGTGCACGCCACGACCACCTCGGGGCCCGGAGCCCCGCTCAGTGCCTCCGACGGGCGCGGTACGACGGGGACTTCACGGAACGGGAACCGCTCGGAGGCGCCGGCGACGGACGGCTCGCGGAGCCAGCGAATCAGCAGATCGAGTGACTCCGGGAACCCGTGTTCGTATGCCGCGAGACCCGTGCCGAACACCTCCAGGTCGACCCAGGGGCCGCCGCGGCCGACGCCCAGCGAGAACCGCCCGCCGGACGTCAGATGCAGCAGGGCGGCCTGCTCGCCGAGCGCCACGGGGTGGACGGTGGGCAGCACGCTGACCGCCGTGCCGATCCGGATCCGGTCGGTGCGCCCGAGCAGATACGCGGCGAGTGTGATGGCCGACGGGCATGTCCCGTACGGCACGAAGTGGTGTTCGGCCAGCCAGACGGCGTCGAGGCCGGCCTCTTCGGCGACCTCGGCCGACCGCACCGCGCGGTGCAGGGCCTCTCCCTGGCCCTGGCCCGGGAACTGGGCAGCCAGTACAAAGCTTCCAACGTGCATCGAACTTCCTGCTTCCTCGGCTCCGACACGGAGCTCCCCCGACCGGCATAACCGCCTGACACGTGCCGAAGACACGGCCTTGCGGAGAGATTTGCGGATTGTCTGGGAATTGGGCTGTCCGGAGACGGCCCGAGGACGGTCCGAGGGGGGATCTGCGCGGGTCGGCGGCGTACGCGTACCCGTGTGCGTCCCGCGTAGGCTTGAGTCGGCCCCTGCCCCCTGTATAGCTCCGTGAGGTGTCCCTTGTCCCCGCGTCGCAACCGTCCGAAGGACGCCGGCTCGTCCGGCGGCAGCCCCGAGGAGGACTCATCGGACCGTTACGGCGGCTGGCAGTCCACGGAGAGCTGGCAGGGCGAGGAGTGGAGCGTGCGCCACGTGGCGGGCGCGAGCGCGCAGGGCAAGACCTACCGGTGCCCCGGCTGCGACCAGTTGATCCCCTCCGGTGTTCCGCACGTGGTGGCCTGGCCGGAGCACTCGGGCGTCGACGAGCGGCGGCACTGGCACAAGGCGTGCTGGAACGCGAAGGACCGCCGCACCTCGCGGGTGCAGCGGTCCCGTAACGCGCCCAGGTTCTAGGTGTATTGACCCGCAGCGTTGTTCACACGGCTGATGGGTGGCTGGCCTCCGAGGGCGGTGTGGCAGCGATGGTAGTTGTAGCCGTGGAGGA
>NZ_JBVHLK010000027.1:0-80689 GCF_055559015.1 Streptomyces sp. NPDC024698
TGCCGATGATGCCCGGAGTTCCCGAACGTCGCAGCCACGACTACGTCCGCGCCGGCACCACCACCCTCTTCGCGGCCCTCGAGATCGCCACCGGCGCGGGTCGAGGCTTCGTGCTCTGCTTCAGCAGGCGTCGTCGAGAACGGCGGCGATCTGATCGAGTACGTGGTGGGGCGGCGTGTAGGGGACGCGCAGATGGTGGAGGAGTGTGGCGTCTGCCGCGAAGCGTGGGCCTGCCGCGAGTGCGACCCCGTTTCGTTCTGCTCGTTCGACGACCGTGTCGGCGAGGGTGGTGGTCAGCTGAAGCCACAGGGTGAGCCCGCCAGGCGGGAGGGTGAAGTGCCAACGGTCCTTGCTGCCAGTGACGAGCAGGTTGCTGAGGTGGTCTCGCTGCTGCCGCAGCTCATGCCTGCGCCGATTGAGCACCGGTTCCAGGTCGCCGAGCAGTTCGGCTGCGACGAGCTGCTGCATGGGGGGCGGGGACAGTGGTCCGGCCAGAGGATGGGCCTGCAGTTTCCTGATGAGTGAGGCGGAGGCTCGGATCCAGCCGATGCGCAATCCGCTCCAGATGGACTTGCTTGTTGAACCCATCAGCAGTGCTCCGCGCATACGAGGGATGGGCACAGGCCGGTCGGCGAGATCGAGGTCGCGCATGGTCTCGTCCACCACGAGGGTCACCTGATGTTCGGTCGCAAGCCGGCTCACGGTCCGGCGGGCGTCCGGGGACATCAGCGCTCCAGTCGGATTGTGGAAGTCGGGCACCAGGTACGCGAGGTTCCCGCGCGCGGCGGCGAAGGCGTCCCGCAGTTGGTCCAGGTCCCAGCCCGAGGTGGTGACCCGGCAGCCGACCAGCCTCGTTCCGGTTGCCCGCAGGGCCCGGAGCGCATCGAAATACGTGGGGATCTCCACCACCGCCACGCGAGGCCGGAAATGCGCCGCGAGGAGGGTCAGTGCGGCTCTGGCGCCGTTGGTGACAAGGATCTGCTCGGGTCGTGTCGCGGTGCCCTCACGGCTGTACCGGGCAGCGATCGCGGTGCGCAGTTCCGTTATGCCCGGGCCGGGCTCACCGTGCTCAGCCAGCAGGGGTCCCGCCCGCTCGACCGCTCGCTTCGTCGCCTCCAGGTAGAGCTCCTGGGGCGCGGCGGGAACGGCGCGGCGCAGGTCTATCAGATCCCCGGCCTCGCCCGTTGCCGAGAGAGGGGCGAGGCGTTGTGCGGCCACGGCGGGGAGCTGCAAGGTGCTGGCGCTGCCGTGCCGGGTGCGGACCCATCCGGCATCGCGCAGCCGATCCAGGGCGGCCGTCACCGTGCCACGGCTCACGCCCAGAGCCGCAGCCAAACGGCGCTCGGCGGGCAGCTCGCTCCCGGCACGGACACGGCCATCGAGCAGCGCTGCCCGTACCGCGTCAGCCAGCGCTGTACTGAGCGGTGCCTTGGTACTCCGCCATGGGCCCACGGCCCGCACCAGCTGGTCGTCTCCTATCCGCACTGGTCCAGTTTCCCACAATTGGACCAAAAATCGGAGCAGTGGGTTCCATACAGTCGTGACCACACGACGAAGGAGACGTAGCATGCACCCGCTACTTGCCGCCGACCGCGACGGACTGCCGCTCCTGTTGGAGACTGTTCGTCAACACGCTGTCGGCCTGCTCAAAGAAATCTCCGAACGGGAGGTCGTCCCCTCAGCGTCGCTGCCGGATCCGGACCCCCTGCCCGCACAGGGGGCAGGGCTCCAGGCAGCGGTGGACGATTTTGCCGCCCGTTGGGAGCCGGCCCTCTCAGCAAGCGCCGGACCGCGCTATCTGGGATTTGTCACCGGGGGCGTGACGCCGGCCGCGCTGGCCGGCGACTGGTTGACCGCGACCTGGGACCAGAACGCGATGTCCTCCCTGGACGGGGCCGGACAGCACCTGGAGCGAGAGACGATCGGCTGGCTGCGGACCCTGTTCAGCCTCTCCGAAGACCACCACGGGACCTTTGTCAGCGGCGCCACCATGTCCAACACCGTCGGCCTCGCCATCGCCCGCGAATGGCTCGGAGAACAGCAGGGCATCTCACCGGCTGAGCATGGTGTGGGTGCGCTCGGGTCCGTACGGGTACTGTCAGGGGCCGTGCACTCCAGCGTGGCCAAGGGGTTGTCGATGCTGGGTCTGGGACGTCAGGCCCTCGTACGCGTGCCTACACGCACCGGGCGGGAAGCGGTCGACCTGGCGGCCCTGGAGCGTGCGCTCGCCGAAGGCGAGGGCGACGGCCCGTGCATCGTGGTCGCCAACGCAGGTACGGTCAACACCGTTGACTTCGATGACCTGCGCGGCATCGCCGCGCTGCGCGAGCGCTACTCGTTCTGGCTGCACGTGGACGCGGCCTTCGGCGCCTTTGCTGCGCTGTCCCCCGAACACGCCCACTTGGTGGACGGTCTCGACCTGGCCGACTCGATCTGCATCGATCTGCACAAGTGGCTGAACGTTCCCTACGACAGCGCCGTGCAGTTCACTCGCCGCCCCGACCTGCAGACGCGCGTTTTCCAGAACGCGGCGGCCTACCTCGGCCCGCTCGGGGACACCCCCGACATGGCCCACCTCACCCCGGAGAATTCCCGCCGGCTGCGCGCTCTTGCGGCATGGTTCACACTGCGGGCCTACGGCCGGGACGGCCAGCGCGAGATCACCGAAAGGTGCGTCGACTGCGCCCGTACGCTGGGCGACGCCGTCGAGAGCGCACCAGGCCTGCGGCTCCTGGCACCGGTCCGCCTGAATGTCGTCTGCTTCACCCTCGCCGACAACCCCACCACCGAACGGCTTGCCGCACTCGCCGAGCAGCTAGCCGCCGATGCCTTCCTCACCCCCACTGTCCTCGACGGCGTGCCCGCGCTGCGGGCTGCCTTCAGTAACTGGCGGACCACCGAAGCCGACGCGCGGCGGGTGGCTGCGGCATTGCACGCCGCACTGCCAGCGTTGTGAGGCAACTCCACATCCCGGCCCGACGCTCTCCGCCAAGCGCTGGTCCGGGGTGCACCGCATGGAAGATCACACTCAAAGGACGCCACCACTTATAACGAGCTGGTGCGTGATAGCGGGTGAGGTGTGTTTCTCCCGGTCGTGGCTGTTGTCAGCCGGTGGTGCGGTCGGAGACGAGGCTGGCGATAGCTCGGTAGGTGGCGGGCAGGGTCTCGCGTCGGTGGGTCCAGCGCGTCAGTTGTTTCCAGCGTTTGTGGTCGGCGAGGGCGTGTTCGACGGTGATGCGTTTCGAGGAGTGTCGGTGGCGGGCTCGCCGACGGGCTTCGAGGACCTCGGGCGGGCTGATCCTGTTGCCCTTTCTCGGCGGTGTCACCGCCTGTCCTGGGTGATCACGACGGAGCCCGAGATAGCCGTCGTCCAGAAGGACCTCGACATCGGGAAAGTGCTGGAAACAGATCCCGATACCTTCGTTGCGTGCGGCGGTCGCGTCATGCATCCGCCCAGGTCGCAGGGCATCGACCCATAAAGTGCGGCCCAGGTGGTCGGCGATGACGGTGGCCTTCATCGTGTTCTGTTTCTTCTTGCCGGAGACGAACGCTCGCCGCCCGCCGCGGCCGGCAGGCGGCCGAGGGACCTGGATCTCGGTGGCGTCCAGCCGCAGCTCGATGCCCTCGGCCTGGGCATAAGCGAAGACATCCGGCAGTGTCCGAAGACGCAGGCCGGGGCTGTCCGGGACCGCGCACCCCCGTTCGGCCAGGAGCGTGCGCACCTCTCCGATCGCGCGGGTGACGGTGGAACGGTCGACGCCGAACAGCAGTCCCAGCACCGAGTGCGGCAGGTCGTGCCGCAAATGGATCAGCGTGGCCACCAGCCGGTCGACGAACACCAGTTGGTGGCGGGCGCCGGCCCCTTCAGCCCGCTTCCGGACCCCACCTCGCGCGGCATGGCGACGACCCTCGACCCCGGCCTGCCACGGCACGGCCAACTCCTCGACCAGGCAAGCAAGATGACGCCGAGAGAGCCCCGTGAACAGCCGATGCGCCAACACCGACCGATTGACCGTGATCGCCACAGCCGGATCATGCCACCTGCCTGGCACGACACCTCACCCGCTATCACGCACCTGTGCCTCCACGATCACATGATCATCCGTGGGTGGTGCGTTGATCCCTTGAGGGTGCCATCGTTTGCCGACAGGCGGGCGACTCGTCCAATGAACCCGTGCAATCCGGGGGTTCGAGGTGGCGCGAATCCAATCAGGTCCGATGAGGATTGCTGACAGGGTTTGACGACAGACAGGATCCGATCCTCCGTATGGAAGGGGCCCACGAGTGGCGAACCTGGTCTACAACTGGGTCTCGACCGACCAGCAGTCCACCGCCCGGCAGAACCTCGTCCTGGACGAGGCCGGGATCGAAGACCCGGTCGTCTTCGAGGAGGACCCCGGCACCTCCAGCCGCCTCCACCCGCTCCAGCGCCCGAAGTTCCGCGAACTGCTCACCTACGCGCGGCCGGGCGACACCGTGCACATCTCCGAGATGTTCCGCCTCGTACGCGGCACCGGGCACATCCTCGACGTGCTCGACGTCCTCCACCGCGACCGTCTCGCCCTGCGCATCCACGACGGCGCGTTCTCCGCGATGGACCTCACTGCCCGCCACCCGCGCACCGGCGAGCTGCTGTCCACCGTGAAGTTCATGGTGCAGACCCTCGCCGCCGCCGGCGAACTCCAGCGCGACCTCCAGCGTGAGCTGACCTACGACGGACTGCGCGCCGCCGAGGCCAAGGGCAGCAAGAGCGGACGCCGCCCCGCCGTGGCGGCCGCGAAGACCGCCGACGTGCGCACCGCGTACCTGGAAGGCCGCTCCATCGCCGCCCTCGCCCGCGACCACCGGGTCAGCCGCGGCGCCATCCGCACAGCCGTCGCCGACCTCCTGCCCGACCACACCGCCATCGAGGAGGACGCCCCCGCCCCGGAGCTGCCGGTCACCCTCGACATGCCGGGCAAGGTCGCCGACTACCTCCGCACCACCGAGCTGGAGCCCGACGAACGAGCCGCGCTCGACCAGGGGGCGACCGTACGGCGCGGCCAGGGCTACACGCTGCGTGTGACCGCCGTCCCCGCGGTGCACCACCAGCTCCTCGCCCGGTGCCAGCCGCTCGACGGCACCCAGGGCATCCCAGCGGTACCAGCTCAGCGCAAGGCCCGCCGCGAGTACGAGAACCGGGTCAGCGCACTCACACCCTGACCATGATCGTTCTCGGCGCCAACCGCTGTACCGCTGTTCCCCGAGACCGGCTACCAGACCTGCTCCGCTCCGCGCTCGCCACACTCGAACCCGCACTTGACGCCGTCGAAGAACAGGCACAACAGCGCTTGCGCCAGTGAATCCGTTCCGCTGGTGGCTCTGACGTCGCGGTGGGTCCGGCGTGAGCCGCAGTGCCGTCAACGATCGGCGGCAGCGTTCCATAGGTGGTCCCCGTTTCAACACCGGGCACAGACGGCATCGCCGCAGGTCGATTTGTTTCATCGGTCGTTTCCTTCCTGTTGACCGGTGAAACGCATTCCTGAAACGATCCCGGCGTGATCACCGACCCGTACCGGCTCGTCGAGTCGCACGTCTGCCCGATGTCCACCTGCCAGGCCCCGGCGGGCTCTCCATGCCGCACCACCTCCGGCAAGGTCGCACTCAAGTACCACACCGCCCGCTTCCAACTCGTCCCCGCGCTGCGCTCGGAACTGCACGTCGCCACCCCGGCCGTACGCCATCCCGGCTCCGTCTGGACGGCCCTGCCGATGCAGAAGCTCGCCGCGCCGGCCGTGCCGATGGAAGTCCGGCTCGCTTACGCCCGCATCTCGACCCGGACGCAGGAAATCCAGTCCCAGGTCGACGCCCTCGAAGCCTCCGGTGTACACCGGCTGTTCCAGGAACAGATCAGCACCCGGGTCCGCGAGCGCCCCGAAATGAAGGCGGCCCTGGCGGCGGCCCGCGAATACCGCTCTCTGGGAGCGAAGGTCACCCTCGTGGTGCACGAGATGAAGCGTCTGGGTCGCGGCGCCCTAGAACTGCTGAAGGTCGCCGAGGAACTGCGGGGCGCGGAAATCGAGTTGGAGTTCCTCACCGGCCCCCTCGCCGGGAAGCACGACCCGTCCGGCCACGGGGCCGCCCTGTTCGCCTTCTTCGCCGCCATGGCCGAGTCCGAACGCGACTACATCCGCGACAAGACCCTCGAAGGACAGGAGACCGCCCGCAAGAACGGCAAGGCCATCGGTGGCGTCAAGGTCTCCGACGAGGACATGCTCGCCACCGCCCTGCGCCTGCGCGACGACGAACGCCTCTCGCTGCGCGAGATCGCCTCCCGCCTCGTTATCCGCACCGGCAAGAAGCGTGGCCAGCGCCCAGCGCCGGCCACCGTCATGCGCATGCTGCGCGAACACGACGAGCAGACAGCCACAGCCACTCTGGATCCCACAGCCTGACCTGGGGATCAGTCCTTAGCGTTGCTTTTTCGGCGAGAACTACTGGAACCCCGTCGAACACGCTGGCCCTCGCGATTCTGGCCGAGCACGGTCGCGCCATGAAGGTCCGTAACACCGCCCGGACAAGCGCAAAGTACCCCGGTTCCCGCTGGACCGAGATAGAAGGCCCCCGGCTCCTATCTCTGGCCCAAGGTGCAAAGTAGCGATCAGGGCTTCGTGGCCGTGGTCTTCTTGGGTTGGCGGGGCACGGTCTTGGCCTTGTCGAGGTGCCCGTACACCGTCGACCGCGGCACTCCGAACAGGTCGGCGATCTGCTGGACGGTCTTCTCGCGGGCGTCGTAGAGCTGCTGGGCGAGTGCGGCCTGTTCTGGGCTGAGGCGGGGGCGCCGGCCGCCGACGCGGCCGCGGGCCCGGGCGGAGGCGAGGCCGTCCATTGTGTTGGCCACGATCAGCTCGCGCTGGAGCTCTGCGAGTACCGACAGCATGCCGAACATCGCGCGGCCCTCCACGGTGGAGGTGTCGATACCCTGCTCGATGACGTGCAGGCCGATGCCGCGCTCGCGCAGGTTCGCGCCGAGGGTGACCAAGTGCAGGACGGACCGGGAGAGCCGGTCGAGCCGGGTGATCTTCAGCATGTCGCCGGGCCGCAGCAACTGCAGGACGAGTCCGAGCTTCGGGCGGGACGCCTTCGCGCCACTTGCGGTGTCGACGTGGATGTCGTTGCGGTCCACTCCGTGCCGCAGCAGTGCGTCGATCTGATGATCGGGGTTCTGGTCCGCAGTGGACACACGCGCGTAGCCGATGAGCATGTGCCGGAATCTACCTGACGGACCGTTCTCCGACATTGAATTCCGACGCGAGTTGCCGACACTTCCCACTTGCGGGTTCGTGATCGCAGTGCCGAGTGTCGGCAGACGGTCGTTTTCCGACACCGATGAGGCGACCATCCGATCATCGACAATTCGCCCTGCCGGATGCAACCAGCGGTCCAAGATGGTCTGCATTTGGGGCTGGTAGCACGTTCGTTCGCGGCATCTCAACCAGCCGCAGCCGAGGGGGTCCGGTCAGTACGTGTGGTCGGCGGTGACGTCGGCCGACAGGTCCAGGGCCTTTTCGGCGTCGGTGCCGCGGATGGTCAGCAGGGTCTGAGAGAGGGCGTCGACGACGGTGAGGTGGGCCAGGCGGGAGGCGACAGTCTCGAGTCCGAAAATGAGGTCCTGGCCGCCCGCGACCAGCGTGCAGGTGCTGGTGTTGCTCAGCGGGGAGTTGGCGTAGCTGGTCAGGGCGATGACGTCGGCTCCTGCTGCGCGGGCCCGGCGGGCGGCGTCGACCGTGCTGCGGGTGGAGCCGGTGTGGCTGATGGCCAGGCAGGCGCCGGACCTGGGCAGCAGGCCTGCGGAGAGCTGTGCGGTGATCGCGTCGGAGGGCGCATCGACGGCGCAGCCCAGCGCGCGCAGTCGGTAGGCGGCGTCCGCAGCCACGGCGCCGGACAGTCCCGCCCCGACGACCAAGACGCGTGGTGCCTGGTGGAGTGTCCTGGCCGCGGTGCGTAGTTCGTCCAGGGAGAGGGTGGAGGCCAGTCCGTCCAAGGCTTCCATCGCGGCTCGCACCGTATCGGCGAGCGCACGGGCGGCAGGGTCCAGATCGCGGGAGGGGCGCGGATTCGGGGCCTGGCGGGCCGCGGCGATCTTCAGTTCCTGGTATCCGCGGAAGCCCAGGCGCTGGCAGGCGCGGACGACGGATGAGGGTGCAGTCCCGGCGAGGACGGCAACATCGCTGACGCTGAGATGCACCAGTTCGGCGCCCTTGTCGAGGAGGACCTGGGCGACGCGGACCTCGGCGTCACGGAGTTGCGGCAGGTGTGCGCGGATGTGTGCCGCAAGCTGCTGGCCCGATGTGGAATGCGATTCCATGACCTAATAGTATCAGGGAATCACATTCCATGAGGGTGAGGAGGGCGTCGATGTCCTTGGCCATGTCGCCGATGACAGGTGCGGCGGCCGTGCCTGCGGTGGTGCTCGCCGCGGCACTGCTGCATGCGGTGTGGAACGCGCTGGCGCACGGAGCCAAGGACCAACTGGCAGTCTTCGTGCTGATGAACCTTGCCGCGACTGGGTGTGCCGCCGTCGTGGCGTGCTTCACCCCAATACCGGATGCGAGGGCTTGGCCGTTCCTCGCCACCTCAGCCGCCCTGCAAGTCACCTACCAAATGCTGCTCCTGCAGGCGTACCGACTCGGCGACTTCGGCCAGATGTACCCGATCGCCCGCGGCACCTCGCCCCTGCTCGTGGCGCTGGTCTCCACAACCGCACTCGGCCAGCCACTGCCCGCCGAGGAAGCCCTCGGCGTGCTGGTGATCTCTCTCGGCCTACTCGGTCTGGCGCTGGCCGACGGCCTACCCGGCCGCGCACAGCTGCCGGCGCTGGCGACCGCCCTGGGCACCGGCGTGATGATCGCCTCCTACACACTCGTCGACGGCAGCGGAGTGCGGCAGTCGTCGACGGCGGTCACCGGCTACATCGCCTGGCTCTTCCTGTGCCAGGGTCCGGTGCTGCCGCTGCTCGCCTGGGTGCTGCGAGGCCGCTCCCTAGCCGCTCGGCTCAGGCCAGAACGCCGGCGTGGCCTGATCGGAGGGCTGCTGTCCCTGCTGGCCTACGGACTCGTGGTGTGGGCGCAAGATCGTGGCAATCTGGCCACGATCGCGGCCCTACGCGAAACCAGCATCATCTTCGCCGCGCTGATCGGTTTGGTGATATTCCGCGAGCCCTTCGGGCGCCGACGACTCACGGCCGGCGCCGTGGTGGTGGCCGGTATCGCCGTCCTGGAACTCACCCACCCCTGACAGCCGTCCCGACCCCCGCCGCCACCTTGATGTGGACTGCTGCACTGTGCACTGTGGTGGCTCTCATCGCTGCACCTGTGACAGCCAGATGAGGGCGCCATACCTTCAGCCCGCCGGAGCTGCAGCTGAGCCGTCCCAAGCCGAACGCTGACCCGGCACAGTAGGCAGCGGCAGGTCGAGCCGCTTGTTCATATCGAGGTGGAATGTGCCGTAGGGGTTGATGTTCGACCAGAACAAAGCAGTCAAGCCGCGTCGGTCCTCGTCGCTGAGTCTGTCCGCCCAGGCCGGTTCGGCGAGGACTTGCTGAAGCAGCAGCGTATTCACGTACACGAGGGCGGACTGGAGCAGGTGCAGGGCGAGCATCGAGGTCTCGGCGTGCTCCTTGTCCGGGCCGGTCAGGGCGCCATCCTTGCCGTAGTGCAAAACGGTGTTCGCCGAGTTCCAGTTCTCCACGACCTGGAGCCCGCCGTGGATCTCCCGGCGCAGGCCGGGGCTGGCGAGGTAGTCGCAGGCGAAGACCGTGCGGACCGCGCGGCCCAGTTCTTCGAGCGCGGCGTAGGTGGGGTGTTTGGGGCCGCCGCGGGTGAAGCGCCGCAGCACCTGCTCGGCCTCTGCCGTGCCGAGCCGGAGCGCGGTGGCGTACTTGACCATCTGGTCGTACTGCTGCTCGATCAGCTCCCACCGGATCGGGCGCGTCAGCGAGGCTCCGAGGGCGGGCCAGCCGGGCGGGGTGTCGTCCGGGCGGTACAGGCGGATGCTGCCGATGTTCTTCAGCCGGGGCAGCAGCCGGAAGTTCAGCAGCTCAGTGAAGGCGAACCCGACCACGCTGGCGCCATGCGTGTCGACGTAGTTCGACTCGATCTCTGCATCTGTGCAGTGCCGCAGCAGGCCCTCGATCATGGCCGCAACCTCGGAGGAGGAACAGCTCTTGAGTTGGGAGTAGATGCAGACGTTCTTCCGTTCCACGTGCCAGTAGATCATCACGCCGTTGCCGCCGTAGCGGGCGTGGTACTCGGTCATGAAGTTCGAGGACCAGGACCCGAACTTCTTCGAGTCCGACGCGCACGCGGTGCCCTGGCCCCACCATGTGGTGTCGCGGGCGGTGAAGGTGGCGTTCACCAGCTTCGTCAAAGCGGCGCGCAGGTTATCGACGGTGATGAAGTGCCGGCGGATGTGCCGCAGCGCTGCCTCGCTCTCGCCGTGCTCGCCGGTCGCCACGATCGCGCGGATGCCCATGTTCGTCCCCAGCGCAAACAAGGCCAGTAGCAGACGGCGTTGCAGGGTGGGACGGTCGATGCGCTCGTACGCGGCCACCGAGGAGAACTCGCCGGTGAAGCCGGTGAGGAAGTCGGCGTTCTTCAGCACGTCCAGCAGATCGAGCACGCCCCATCGGCGTACGACCTCGTCTTTGAGGGCCTGGAGCCCGGTGGGCTCGTCCAGCGGCTCCAGCTTCGGGACGGTGATCCAAGGCTCGCCCTTGCGGGTGGTGACCTTCACCCCGCCCGCCGAGCCGTCCGCAAGCGCGCCGGACAGCCGGTCCAGGCCGTCCGTCATCCGCCGCTTCAACCCGGTGACGAACTCCTTGGGGTCCTCGGGCTGGCGGATCGCGGCGTAGTGCACGGTGCGGGTGGCCTCGAAGTCGACGGGCAGGTCGTCTTCCGGGTTGCGCCACCGGGCCGCGCCCTCGACATAGATCTCGCGCCGCCGGATCGCGTCCCGCAGCGCCACCAGCACGCACAGCTCGTAGGGGATGCGCTCGATGCGACCCTTGTCGTCGACGACTGCCTCGCGCCAGTCCTTGCGTACGACGCCGTCCATCGGCACCACATCACCGGCGTCGTAGAAGCGGGTCTTGCCGTCGACGTCGGCGTACTTGGCCAGCAGCGCGAGCGCGTCCATTACCGGACGATAGGCAGTGTTGTTGCACTTGAAGCCCAGCGTGTTCAGCAGCGGCGGCAGCATCTGCCGGTAGTACGAGCTGTACGAGGAGCGGAGCATGGTGCGGACCTTGGCCTTGAACGCCTTCTCGTTCGCCTTGGCCTCCGCAACCAGGTCACGCAGCGTCTTCTCACCCACCACCGGATACAGCACCGTGCGCACGGTCCCCTCCGGCTGGCCCACCGCCGCATCGGCGAGCCGGAAGAGGATGCCCTCCTTGCCTCTCACCTTCTTCAGCTCCGCTGTCAGCTGGCGTTCCACCCGCCGCTCGGCACGGGCGTTGATCTTGTGGACCAGTGCGACGAGCAGTTCCACAAGGGCATCGGTGATCTCCGCCTGACGGGACGCGCACAGCGCGGCCAACAGCGTAGTCCGCACGTCCTCTCCCGCGTCCCGGAAGTCCGAGGGGTACATCCTGATCGCCCGCGCCCGCCAGGCGGCCACCAACTTCTCCGAGTAGTCCGCGAACAGCCCCTCCGGCAAGCCAAGCTGGCGTACGCCGGTCAACTTGGTGATCTCCGTGAGGAGCGAGTCCAGGCCCACCGCACCCGGGTCCCGCTTCAGCGAGGCCAGCAGAGCGGTGCCGTCCTCATTGCCCTCCACCACCAGGTTCAGCAGGCGGCGGGCGCAGGCGTCGCCCAGGCGGGCGCCAGTCTGCGCGCAGAAGACCCGGTCGGCCCGAGCCCGAGCCGCGGCCGCGATCCGCTCGATACGGCCCGGGGGCTCGATGCGCTCGCTGCGGCACTGCACGAGCAGGGCCTCGCGCAGCCGGTCCTCTACCAGCTGCACCGGGCAGACCTCATCTGCGAGCCAGGCGGTCAGCCGTTCCTCGTCGACGCGGGTCGCTGGGCGGAACCCGAGGGCCTCGCGGATCTGCGTACGGTGGCCCTTCGCGGAGCGGGACGACAGGTCGTACTCCGCCAGGTCCTCGGCCGACACCTTGATCACGTCGGCGACGTAGTCGACCACGGCTGGCGGGAACTCCTCCACGAACTTGGGGAACCGGCCCTCCAGCTCGAAGAACTTCAGCATCAGCACGAAACCGAGCCGGGTCGGGCCGGACTTGTTCGCAACCAGGTCCCAGTCACCACCAACCGGCGTCCAGCACGCCACCACGTCCTCGGGCAACCACTCCTGACGCATGAACGTCCCACCCCTCCGTCGACCACTCGTTCGGCCTAACGAAGAGGTCGGGCACGAAGCAACGGGGAGGACAGAGGGCTGACAGCTACTTTTCACCGTGGGTCAGAGATAGGAGCCGGGGGCCTAGAAGGAGCGCCGTCGGGCGCGTGGGATATCTTCTTCCCCGGCCGGGGCTGTCCGATCAGTCGTCGCCCGCCGGTGCCTTCGCCAGAGTGACGGCGGCACGGATGGCATGGCCGAGGTCGATCCTCGAGCGCTCCCGGTCATGATGGACCTCGTACTGGATGACGAGGCCGTCCATCATCGCCACGGTCAGGCGTGCCAGTTCCGTCAGATCGATCCCGAGGGGCCGGCGTTTGGGCTCCTGGTCGAGGGCGCTCTGGAAGGCTTCCTGAGCGGTTCTCGAGTAGCGCGTGTACTGCCATTCTGCGAGCCGTTCGAGACCCGGGGTCCGGCGGCAATAGATGGTGAGTTCGTACTGCATGAGCTGCAGTCCGTCGTCGCCCACGGCATAGGCCCAGAAGGCGTGCAGCCCGTCGTGGATCGCCGCGTCGAGTCCTTTTGCGGGGTCGACGGCGTCGCGCAGCACCTGCTCGATCTGATTGGTGATCTCGCCCACGACGGCGGTGAGCAGTTCGTTCTTGTCGCGGAAGGCGTAGTGCACTGCCCCTTGAGGTGCCCCTGCGTACTCGGCGATGCGCCTTGTGGTGGCCCGGTCGAGCCCCTCCCGGGACATGACCTCGATCGCCGCTTTCACGAACTGCTCACGACGTGCTTCGACACTCATGCGGGCCAGCGGAATCGCACCTCCTCAGTAAAGGGCGGGGAAAGTCGCTCCGCGCCCCTTGACGTGTTCCTACTACCCTATTTCACTTGGGCAACTGACTTGGTCAACTAACCAACAAGGGGTTTTCATGATCGAGAACGAAGCTGACGTCGTAGTCGTCGGGGCGGGTCTTGCAGGGCTCTCGGCAGCCCGGGTGCTGGCAGAGGCAGGCCAGGACATCGTGGTGCTGGAGGCTCGTGACCGTGTCGGCGGGCGTACCTGTTCGGTCATCGAGGAGGACGGCAGGCTCGTCGAGTACGGCGGACAGTGGGTAGGCCCCACCCAGGACCGGATGCTGGAGCTGATCGAGCAGTTCGGGCTCGATACGTTCACCCAGTACGCCGACGGCGACAACCTGCAGCTCGTCGACGGCAAGCTGCTGCGCTACCACGGAGCCGTTCCGACCGGTGATCCGCTCATCGCCGCCGACCTGATGGACGCCATGGTGGACCTCACATCCGCCGCCCTGGAGGTGGACACGGCAGAACCGTGGAAGCACCCGCGAGCTACCGAACTGGACGGCCTCACCGTCGAATCATGGATTCGGCAGCAGCCGTACTGCGAAGGCGCCAAGGTGTGGCTGCGTGCCATGACACGTGCGCTGTTCCCGGCCGAGCCCGGGGAGATCTCCCTCCTGCACGCGCTCTTCTACATCAGCTCGGGCGGTGGCCTGGAGAAGATGATCGGCACCATCAACAGTGCCCAGGAGACCCGGATAACCCACGGGTCCATGCAGGTTTCCGAGCGACTGGCCGAACTGCTCGGCGACAGCATCCGGCTCGGCTGCCCCGTCAGTCGCATCGAGTACACGGACAGCGGCGTCACCGTCCACCACGACGGCGGCATCACACGCGCCCGCCGTGCGGTCGTGGCACTGGCCCCGACCCTCGCCGGACGCATCCGCTACAGCCCACCCATGCCTGGCCTGCGCGACCAGCTCACCCAGCGCATATTCATGGGCTCCTCCGTCAAGATAAGCGTCGCCTACGCGACGCCGTTCTGGCGTGAGGACGGCCTCAGCGGTCACATGATGGGCGACAACACCCTGGTCCAGGTCACCTTCGACCAGACACATCCTGACCGCCCCGAGGGTGTACTCGTCTGCTTCGTTGACTCCAACTCGGCCCGTCGAGCCCTTGCGATGACCGCTGAAGAACGTCGCGCCCACGTCATCGAGGACCTTGTGACCTACTTCGGCGAGAAGGCCCGCCACCCCGTCAACGTCCACGAGAAGCTGTGGATGGAGGAGGAGTGGTCGCGCGGCTGCTACACCGGGATCCTGTCCCCAGGCACCTGGTCCACCCTTGGCCAGGTCCTGCGCACTCCCGTCGGACCCATCCACTGGGCCGGTACGGAGTACGCCACCGTCTGGAGCGGGTACATGGACGGGGCAGTGCGCTCGGGCGAGACGACAGCAGCGGCGATCCTGGCCGAGGCCGGCCGATGAGCGCGGCGCAGAGCGTTGACGCAGCGGAGCTCCACGAAGCCCTCGTCGACTACGCGAAGAAGGCCAACCAGAGCCCGAGGGTGGCGAAGACACTGGCCGCCTGGTCGTGCCGTATCCACATCGAGGCGACCGACCAGCCGGACGCCCTTTTCACCTTCGTCATCGACAAAGGGCACACCTCGCCCGCGGTCCGCGGCGCTGAGGGCGTGCCGGACCTGGTCGTGCGCGGCAACAGCATGGACCTCGCCGAGATCTTTTGGGGAGACGCCAACCCCGTCTCCAACTACATGCAGGGAGCCATCCGGACACAGGGCAGGGCGGACGACGTCATGCGCCTGGACGCGATGGCCATGTTCATCTTCCTCGGCCAGTGACCCCGGAGTCATCATGAGCGAACCACCCGTCCTCAGCCGCGCGTTGGGGCTCGGAGGGGCATCGGCCATCTCCACAGGTTTGGCCTTCGCCGCCATCAACTTCCTGGGTATCGCACAGCTCCTCACGTACATCAGCGGTCCGCTCTCATGGATCGCGATCCTGGGCGCCGCTGTCCTCATGCTCGGAGTCAGGGCACTGTTCTCCGAACTCAACGGGATGCATCCCAGTGCCGCGGGTATCCGGCTCTGGATGGCACGGGCCATGAACGACCGCCTCGCCCTCATCATCACGCTGACGTACATGACCGCGATCGTGCTGGTCATCGCTGCGGACGCCTACATCATCGGCGAGGCCATGGCGTACGCCTTCCACAGCGGCCCTCTGGTCACGGTCGGTTATGTGGCCCTGCTGCTCGCCGTCGCCACTTGGCTCAACCTGCGTGGCATCAAACTCGCGGGCGCCGCCGAAAAAATCGTCACCACCGTCGTGGTGCTGGTCACCGTCGGCGTGGGCGTCATCGCGATCGCCAGCCCCGGCCATGTGTCACACCCGGGGGCGGGCACCCACAGTTCCCCGCTGCAGGCCCTGGTCCTCGGGATCTTCGTCTACACCGGCTTCGAATGGGTCACCACCAACGCCGAGGAGGTCACCAAGCCGAAGGCCGTACCGCGCGCGATGTTGGTCTCCGTACTGGTGCTGGCCGCCAGTCAGGCCGTATTCGCCGTGGCCATGGGCGCCACCCTCGACAACGCGTCGCTGGGTAGCGCCTACCCCCAACTCCTCGCCGCGCAGCAGGCGATGGGCCACGCCGGCATGCTGGTAATGCTCGCCGTCACCGCACTGACCGCCGTCAACACCTTCAACGGCGGCTTCGTAACCCTCTCCCGATTCATCTACGCAGTCGCCCGCGAAGGCAAGCTGCCCCGCCCTCTCACCCGGCTCAACGACCGGGCGGTGCCCGCCCTGCCAGTCTGTCTCCTCGGGGGCAGTTCGCTGGTCCTGGCGGTCGTGGTCGCTCTCACCGGGTCCTTCACCGTCATGGTCTCGGTCTGCGCGGCCCTGGAAATGATGATCTACGCGGTGGCGGGCTTCGTGGTCTGGCGACTGCGCCGCAGCGAACCTGACACCGACCGGCCCTTCCGCGTGCGGGGCGGCGCCCCTCTCGCGCTCGTCTTCACCGTCCTGTTCGGACTGCTCGGCTTGCTTGCCTCTGTGAGTGTCGGCGAGCGCATCCTCCCGATCCCCCTCGCTGTCGTGCTCGGCTGCGCCGCACTGGTCACGGTCTACGTCTTCACCGTCGTGCCGCGCCTCGAACGCCGGGAGGCCGAGGAACTCGCCGCCCGGCGTGCCGCCCGGGCCGTCGCACGCGCTCAGCGCAACACGTCGTCCGCCTCTGAAGGAGCCGCCTCGTGAGCACATCCCACACGCGGGTCTTCGTACCCGACGCCGACGCGACGAGGGTGCCGCTCGGCCAGCACGAGCGAGCAGCGAATAGTTCCGAAGAGCTCAGACGAGTTGCTTGTGCATGACGATGCAGGGTCGCCCGCGCTGGATGTCGGCGCGGCGGTCGCACTCCTCCCAGCCCAGGGAATTCCAGAAGGCCAGAGAGGTCGGGGTGGCCTCCAGGACGGCTAGCCGGATTCCGTCCCGGCCGTCGTCACGAAATCGGTCCTCGATGAGGCAGGCCAGCCGTCGGCCGACACCTTGGCGGTGAAGGCTGCCGTGCACGAGCAGCAGCCCAATCCAGGGATAGCCGTCCGCAGGATGCTGTTCAAGCACGCACACCAGGCCAACAAGCTGGCCTTGCCCGTCTCGGGCGACCAGGACCTCGCAGCTGTCGCTGCTGGCCTCTTCATACAGGTCTGCTTGAACCCGGTCGGGCTCTATGCACTCGGGATCGTATTCGCCGGCGGCGCGGCAGTATGTCGGGTTGCTCTCATAGAGGTCGACGACCTCGCGCATCTCGTCCGGGGAGAATCCGAGCGGGGAAAGAGACAACGTCACCTCAGCGGAGGCGCCGCCGAGCTGGCGTACCTCGGTGAGCGTGGCGACCTCGGTCCCTAGCGGTGCGTCGATCTGCGATGACGTACAACGCTTGGTGGTGTGTTCAGGGAGGTGGTCCATGCGTACCTTCCGTACGGGACAAGGAGAACCCTTGCCGGGCGGCTGACAAGGTGAGGTGATCGGAGGTGACGAGCGGGGTGGGTGCCGATGGTGGGCTCCGCGGGTGTGAGTCAGGTCGCCCAGTTGGGCAGAGGGGGGGGCGATGGTGCCGTGGTCAGTGAGCAGTCCACGGGCTGCTGCGGGGCATACAGGTGGCCGTGTCAACCAGCTTCCTCGCGGGGTCGACACGACCACCTGTTCGTTCGTGACGGTCCCGTCCCCACGGAGGCCGTCACGTAACCGGGGGCCCAGCCACCGCTCATGGCGGGGCCCTCGGAACCCAGGGCGTCAGACCGGAGAAAGACGACGCTCCTCGTCCGGATCTCCTGGCGCGATGCTTTCTGAGGCGGAACCCAGCCTCTCGCGGAGCCTCTCGCCTTCCACATCCATGTTGGGGAGCAGTCGATCCAGCCAGCGGGGCAGCCACCAGGCTTTGTGCCCGAGCAGGGCAAGGACTGCCGGAACAATCGCCATCCGGACCACGAATGCGTCCATGAACACCGCGATCGCGAGCCCGAAGCCGATCATCTTGATCATCGGCTCACTCGAGCCGATGAATCCGGAGAAGACCGCGATCATGATCACTGCGGCTGCGGTGACGACCCGGGCTCCGTGCTGGAAGCCGGTGACGACCGCGGCCCCCGGCTGTTCTCCGCCGACATACGCCTCACGCATGCGTGATACCAGGAAGACCTCGTAGTCCATGGCGAGCCCGAAGACCACGCCGATCATGAAGATCGGCATCATCGACATGATCGGGCCTGTCTGCTCAACGCCGAACAGGGAGCCCAGCCAGCCCCATTGGAAGACTGCAACGACTGCACCGAGCGCTGCCACTACAGAAAGCAGGAAACCGAGAGCGGCCTTCAGGGGGACGAGTACCGACCGGAAGACCAGCATCAGGAGCAGGAACGCAAGGCCCACGACCAGCGTCAGGTACGGCAGCAGTGCGTCGTTCATGCGCTGCGAGAAGTCGACGTTCATCGCCGTCGCGCCGGTGACGAAGACATTGCCGGCGGTGGTGTCCCGGATGGAGTGCACCAGTCTTTCGGTGGCGACCGAGGAAGGCCGATCCTTGGGGATGACGGTGATCATCGCGGTGTCGCCGGCCTCGTTGACCGTCACCGGGGTGACCGAGGCAACGCCGTCCAGGCCCTGGAGCGTTTCGCGGGTGTGAGACGCGGCGTCTGTGTCACCGTCGACGACCACCAGCAGGGGGCCGTTGTATCCCGGACCGAAGCTCTCGGACATTAGATCGTAGGCTTTGCGCTGAGTGGTGCTGACCGGCTGGGAGCCGTCATCCGGAAGGCCCACCTTCAGGGACGCGGCGGGGATGGCGATGATGCCGAGGCTGATCAGGCCCACGACCAACACAGTGGCCGGGCGACGCAGCACGAAGCGCGCCCACCGAACGCCGCCGTTGGGCTTTCCTGCGGGCCTGCTTGCCTTGCGGGGCGAGACCCGCCTGCCGGCGAAGCCGAGCAGGGCAGGAATCGCCGTCAGGGCAATGAGGACGGCGATGACCACCGTGCCGGCGGCGGCGAAGCCCATCTTCGTCAGCATAGGAACGTTGACGACTGCCAGTCCCACCAGGGCAATCACCACGGTCAGGCCCGCGAAGACGACGGCGGAGCCGGCCGTGCCGACGGCCCGGCCAACTGCCTCCTCGCGGTCGTGGCCCTCTGTGAGCTCGGCCCGGTAACGCGAGACGATGAAGAGCGCGTAGTCGATGCCGACCGCGAGCCCGATCATCATCGCCAACGTAGAGGTGGTGGAGCCGAGGTCAAAGGTGCTCGCCAGTGCGGTGATGGTGGAGATGCCGATGCCGACCCCGAAGATCGCGGTCAGCAGGGGCAGTCCAGCGGCGACCAGTGACCCAAGAGTGATGATCAGGACCACGGCAGCGATGACTACGCCGATCACTTCGCCGATGCCGGGCTCCGGCGCAGCCTGCAGAGCCGTTCCGCCTACTTCGACCGTCAGACCGCTCTTGCGAGCGTCAGAGGCAACGTCATCAAGTGACTTGAGTGTCGCGTCTGTCAGAGACCCCGGCGGTTTGTTGTAGGTGACGGAGACGAAGGCGGTTGACCCGTTCGGCGATACGCTCTTTCCCTCATACGGATCAGTGATGGCGGCCACCTGGTCCGACTTCGACCTCAGCTCTTTCACGAGGTTCCCGACCGTCGCCTTGGGGGCAGCGTCAGACACTTTCTCCGACGCAGGAGCCTTCAGAACGATCTGCGCCACGGCACCATCGGGGCTGCTCCCGGGAAACCGCGTTTCAACAAGCCCAACAGCCTTTTGGGCCTCGGTCCCTGGAAGGGAAAAGGAGGACGTGACGTTGCTGGAAGCCACGCTTGCGCCCACCGCGGCACAGGCTAGCAGCGCCACCCAGATTGCGGCGACGAGACGGCGGCGCCGGAAGGCGGCCCTGGACAGCAGGTAGAGGAACGTAGCCACGGAGGCTCCCGGTCGGATTGTGGGGACTGTCGAAGACGCGCCGTGGTGATTGCGTCCGCAGACGTGGTGCGAGCGGAACGCGGAGACCATCCATGTACACGTCCTCTTGCTACTTACGGTGGGCTGGTAGCGATGTGAGCACCTGAGTAAACGGTGCTCACTCTTCCGCGAAAGTCGTGCCGGCAGCCTCACCGCTACCCGTCTTGGGGGTGCCTTCGCAGGAGTCGGCAGGGGAGCGGGATGATTTCGCGCCGCGGCCTGACATCGCCGAATCCCCGCGGTCCCGAGTCGGTGACCTGGGCTGTGGTGCAGGCGATGCTCGGCTTCACCTCCGAGACGAGGCGGTTGCGTTTCGCACACAGCCCCTGGCGAGCGGCCGCCTGCCGATCGCCGTCGCGTCGATGGCGAAGTCCGACGAGTGCGAGACCCTACCCGCATCCTCGCCGCCACGGAGCCGGCGCCCCTGGCTGACCGTCCCGGTGGTCGCCGGTCGGCGACCAGAGCCTGGACGCCGGTGTGGTGGGCAATCACCGGCCTGGATGACTGATCGTCGGCTCGACAGTGGCGGAGGGCGCACGGCGGGGACGGGTGACGAGTTCTCCGCCGCAGTGAGGACATGTGTCCTGCATCGCGTCGCTGCAGGACACGCAGAATGTGCACTCGTACGAGCAGATGCGGGCGGACGTGGTCTGTATCAGAAGCGGACCTCCACATCGTTCGCAGCGGTCGCGCATTTCCAAGGGCATGGCTCTCCTGGTTGGTTGGGGAAAGACCGCTGCCGGGCGGGCAACGGACAGCATGCGACACACCTGGCGGACCAAGACCGCTCCCAGCGAGGTGGCCTCTCAGACTCGGCCAGATCACTGGACGAACTTGGATCGACAGAGCGGCCGACGGCTTACGCACATGCCCTTCTGGGCTCATCCGCCTCAGCGGCACCGGCGATCTACGCGCCCAGTCGCCGTACACCTGTGCTCGTCGGTTCCCACGGCTTGGTCTGTGGCCTGGGTGAATGAACGTTAGGGTTTGTTCAGTCCGATTTCGGCTTGGTGTAGTGATGTCATGGGTGATACATGGAGGGCAAGGCGCGTCCCGAAGCGACCGCTGAGCAGGCGTTGTACGAGATGGACCGCCTGATCGCGCTGGCGCAGTTCGGACAGCAGGACATCGCCGGACGGCTCGGACTCAACGTCACCGACCTGACCTGTCTCGGGTTCGTGATCGAGGCGTCCTTGGCCGGTGAGCCCCTGGGCGCGAGCGACCTCGCCGCGCGAGCCCGGTTGAGCACAGGTGCCGTCACCGGGGTGCTCAACCGGTTGGAAAAGTCTCGCTTCATCCGCAGGGAGAGCGACCTGACGGACCGTCGACGAGTCTGGGTCGTGATGGACGAGTCGGCCCAGGCACGTATCCTCGAGGTCTACGGTCCCTTCTACGAGCGCCTGCGCCTTCTGGTCTCCGACTTCACCCGCGACGAGGTCGCCGTACTGGCGGACTGGTTTGCCAAGGCCAGGACGGCGATGCAAAAGAGTCTGGACGACATGCGCGACGCCGCCCGGGCCGAGGGCCCGTCACCCGCACAGGACTGAGTGTCCGGGCGGGCTCAGTGCTCGCCCCCACTCTCGTTCCGTACCGCTGAAGCCCCTGCCGGCACAGCTGACCGGATGGGGAAGCTCCCTTGAGAGGTGCGAGCGGACGGAAGCGGCGTGCTCCAGGACGCGGCGGCGCCGCGGCGGGTGCCCGTTCGTCCGGCGATGCGGCAGCCGAGGCAGTTGGGGTGCCCCTGGGCGGCTTCGTGGTCTCTGACGCGCCAGTTCTGTTCACGGACGGGCCGGGGCCCGCTCGGTTTACCCCAGCCGCTCAGATGTAGCACCCAGGTCACCAGCCCGGCGACGGCGATGACCCCCGTGCCGAGCGCAAGACCCGGCGCCGAGCCCCTCGTCATAGCGACTCCCGCGACACAGCAGCCGATCACCGTGATGGCGGTGCCGGTCCATCCGGCGACGGTGTGGCCCAGGTCGTGCGTTCCGTGCAGACCGCTCATGAGTCTCCTCGAAGCGAGCGAGAAGATTTATCTCGCGAGCTAAAATATTTGCCATCTTAAGACCACTGAAGGGGGAGGGCAAACCAGGGGCAGGGGCGCGGGCGGCTTCTCGTGGCGAGGCGGTATACGCGGGCCCGACGCGCTCACGTCCTCAGATCCCTCCGGCGCAGGGACACCAGTCCCGCCGCGGTCAGTCCCGCCGCGATCCCGGTGAGGAGGAGGACCGGTGCCCAGGCCATGGTGCCGCCCGGCAGCTTCGACACGTGGCCGAAGGGGGAGAGGCGCAGGACGACCTGGGGCAGGTCCAGGGCAGGGCCGATCCAGCCGAGGAGGAGGGCGAGGCCGGCCGCGGCCCAGGCGCCGGGCGCGAGCCGAGAAGAGAGGCCGTACAGGAGGACCGCGAGGCCGCCGAGTGTCCAGACCGCCGGGACCTGGACGAGGCAGGCACCGAGGATGGGGCCGAGGTCCGATCCGTGGCCGAGGCCCAGGCCGAGCCCGCCGAGCAGCATGATGAGGACCGCGCCGCCGAAGGCGATGACAAGGTGTCCGCCGGCCCAGCGCAGCCGGCCGACGGCGGCGAGCAGGGGTTCGGCGCGCTGCGAGGTCTCCTCTGCGTGCAGCCGGAGTACGGAGGAGACGATGTAGAGGGCGGCGACCAGGCCCAGCATGTTCACCATGGCGGCGAGGAACGCGTCGGTGATCCCGCTCTGACCACCCATCCGCTCGATGATCTCGCGGGTCCTGGCGTTGTCGCCGACCAGGTCGGCCGCCCCCTTGGTGATGCCGCCGAACGCGGCGCCCGCGGCGAGGAAGCCGAGGCTCCAGCCGAGCACCGCGCCGCGTTGCAGCCGCCACGCCAGTGCTCCGGCCGCGCCGAGGCGGCCGGTCGCGGGCCCCGGCCGGCTGGGCAGGAAGCTCATGCCGACGTCCCTGCGTCCGGCGAGTGCATAGGCGGCGGCGCCCTGTGCGGCGATGGCCGCGACGAACAGCGCGAGGACCCACCAGCGTTCGTTCGCGAAGGCACGGATGTTCTCCAGCCAGCCGATCGGGGAGATCCAGGTCAGCACCGACGAGCCGTCGTCGCTCGCCGCGTCGCCCGCCGCCCTGAGGACGAACGCTGCGCCGAGCAGTGCGCCGGTCAGCCCCTTGGCGAGCCGCGCGCTCTCCGTGAACTGGGCGACGAGGGCCGCCATGGTCGCGAAGACCATTCCGATCCCGCCGACGGTCAGTCCGAGCGCCAGGGCACCGGCGCCGCCCTGACCGGCGAGGCCAGCCGCGACGAGCAGAGCGAGGGCGCCGTTCGCGACGAGTGCCGCGAGCAGGGCCGCGGTCAGCGGGGCGCGCCGCCCGACCATCGCGGCGGAGACGAGTTCCTGCCGTCCGCTCTCCTCCTCGTCGCGGGTGTGCCGGACCACGATGATCAGGCTCATCACAGCGGCGAGCACGCCGGCGAAGCCGCCGATGCGCCAGGCGGTGAGCCCGCCGAGCGAGTCGCTGAACACCGGCCCGTAGGTGGCGCGCAGGGAGCTGTTGGTGAGCATCTGCCGTGCCACGTCAGCGCGTTCAGCGGGGGTGGCGTAGACGCTCTTGAGCGAGCCCGGCAGGGAGAGCACCAGCAGTCCGGTCACGCCGATCCACAGCGGCATGGTCATGCGGTCGCGACGCAGGGTGAACCGCAGCAAGGTGCCGGTGCCGGCCAGTGGGCGCGTACCGCCGCCGCGGACGGTGAAGGTGCCGGCGGTCGTGGTGGTCATCGGGCCGCCGCCTCTTCGGACATGGCCCGGAGGGCGGCGTCCTGGTCCTCGCCTTCGTCCTCGTCCCGGTAGTGCTGCAGGAACAGCTCCTCCAGGGTAGGCGGAGCCGAGGTCAGAGACCGTACGCCGGAGTCGGCCAGCGAGCGCAGTACGGCGTTCAGGTGTTCGGTGTCGACCTGGAGCCTGACCCGGCTCCGAACGCCGTCGGGCAGGACGCCGGCGTCCTGTACGTCGAGGCCGTGGACTCCGGGCAGGGTCGCCAACGCGCCCGGTCCACCGCTGAGTTCGGCGGTGACGCTGGTACGGGTCAGGTGGCGCAGGTCGGCGAGGGAGCCGCTCTCGACGGTCCGGCCCTTGCGGATGATGCTGACGCGGTCGCAGAGTTCCTCGACCTCGCTCAGGATGTGCGAGGACAGCAGAACGGTGCGGCCCCGGTCGCGCTCCTCCCGGACGCACCGCCGGAAGACCTCTTCCATCAGCGGGTCCAGGCCCGAGGTCGGCTCGTCGAGGATCAGCACGTCGACGTCCGAGGCGAAGGCGGCGATGAGGGCGACCTTCTGGCGGTTGCCCTTCGAGTAGGTGCGCCCCTTCTTGGTGGGGTCGAGTTCGAAGCGCTCGATGAGGTCGGCGCGCCGGGCAGGGTTGAGCCCGCCGGTTCGCCGCCTCTCGGCTCGCCCGCCGCGGGTGCGGCCTGCGGCGTGCAGCCGCCCGTAGAGGTCGATGACCTCACCGCCGGTGAGGTTGCGCCACAGGGTGACGTCGCCGGGGACGTAGGCGATCCGGCCGTGCAGTTCGACCGCGTCGGCCCATGGGTCCATGCCGAGCATCCGTGCCGCGCCTGAGTCGGCGCGTAGCAGGCCGAGCAGGACCCGGATGGTGGTGGACTTCCCGGATCCGTTCGGGCCGAGGAAGCCGTGCACCTCACCGGCCTCAACCTCCAGGTCGAGGCCGTTCAACGCGTGCGTCCTGCCGAACCTCTTCTGTAGTCCGGAGACGCTGATTACCTTCGTCATGTTTCAGACACTATGCTTACTTCAGAAATTTGTGAAGTTAAGGAAGAGTATGAACCGCGTTACACTCGACGATGAGGCATGAGCAGGGGAGATGATCGACAGATGGCGGAAGCGACCACGGTGGAGCGGGATCCGGAGCCGGTCTCGCAGTTCGTGGAGGGATTCGCGGCGCAGCTCGTCGAGGCGGGGATGCAGCGGATGCCCGCGCGGGTGTTCGCGGCGCTACTGGCCTCCGACTCTGCCGCGATGACCTCGGCGGAACTCGGTGAACAGCTCCGGGTCAGCCCGGCCGCCGTCTCCGGTGCGGTGCGCTATCTCGCGCAGCAGCACATGGTCTCGCGCGAGCGGGAACCCGGCTCGCGGCGCGAGCGGTATCGCGTGCACAGCGACCAGTGGTACGAGGCCCTGACCAGCCGCGACGCGGTGCTCAAGCGCTGGGAGACCGCCCTGCGCGCCGGCGTCGACAGCCTTGGTCCCGCTACCCCGGCCGGGCGCCGGCTCTCTGAGACCCTGACGTTCTTCGAGTTCATCGACGGCGAGATCGCCGCGATGATGGAACGCTGGCGCACCCACCGCGAAACACTCCACGGCGACGACTGACAGCGCCCGGCGCCTCTGCGACGCCCTCGACGCGGCAACGGTCCAACACCGCATGCAGGTGGGGGGCTTGGGCTGCGAGGGATGTCGATGCCCTCGTGCAGGTACCGGCAGCCGGTCGCCTGGGACACCCCGGCGTCCCGGGCGAGGCAGACACACAGCCTCGCTCACCGAACCAGCGCAGCACCAGCACCGCCTGACGGAACGGGCCCAGCGCCCGCGCCCCCTTCGGGGTTCATCCGTCGACGGTGCACGGCCAACAACCGGGCCAGGTACTCCACGACGTGACGCGGGACGTCGAGTGTGGCGATGTAGGTGTCCAACGTGAAGCCTCTGGTGGTTACGGCAATGATCTTGTGGTGAGGTCTGCCCTACCAGGGGCTCTACGTGCGTCTGCGGTCGGGTGCAGTCCGTCCGACTCACCTTCGCCAGACGGTGGTTCACACCGTTCGCACAGGTCGCTTCGCTGAGAGAACGTCACTGGCCGGCCCGTTCTTCCCAGGGCGCGGCGGACCAGCCGGCTAACGCGCCACGCGGTAACGGAGGTAGACGACTCTCGAGCGGAAGGTGCGGAACTCGACGAGTTCGACATCCACCCGGCGCTCATGCCGGGGGAAGATACGGAATGCCGCCGCCGACCAGCACCGGGTAGACCCTGGCCCGGTACTCCTCGATCAGACCCGACGCGGCCGCCTCGGCGGCGAGAGCCGCGCTGGCGATCGCGATGTCGCCCTCACCCGGCTCGGCTCGCAACCGCTCGATCTCCTCCGCCAGGCCGCCGGAAGCCAGGCGGGCATTGCCCTGTACCGCCGACAGCGTGGTGAAAGAACACCACCTTCGGGAGCGCCTTCCAGATCGCGGTCCACTCCAGCATCGAGTCGTCGAGGGATGGATTCTGGTCGACGGCCTCCCAGTACAGCATCGTCTCGTAGAGCCGTCGTCCCAGCAGGTGGACGACGACCTCTCGCACCTCGTCGGTGGCGAAGCGGAAGACCTCCTCGTTGGGCGTCGTCCAGTCGAAGCCGTCGTCCGGCCCGACGATGTAGCCGTCCAATGAGACGCCCATCGAATAGGTCACGCCGCGCATCAGAAGCCGGGTCTGATGCAGGTTTGGGTGACAGGTTCGATCACGCGGCCTGGAGGGCCGGCGTAGTCATGACGGTTTCGTATTCGACAGGTGTCAGTCGGCCGAGCGAGGCCTGACGGCGGCGTCGGGTGTTAGGTCCGCTCGATCCAGGTCACGATTGCGATCCGCAGCTCCTCGCGGGTTGCCCAGCTCCGGCGGTCGAGGACGTTCTTCTGCAGCAGGCTGAAGAAGGACTCCATGGCCGCGTTGTCGCCGGCCGCCCCAACTCTCCCTATCGATCCGGACATCCTGTGGCGATCGAGGGTCCGGACGAACTTCCGAGAACGGAACTGGGCGAGTTCAACCAGTCGTTGCAACACCGGGCTGTTGCAGCGAGCGTAGCTGCTCTTCGAAGACCTCGGCCGGTGTCCGCCAACCGAGGACCTTGCGGGGCCGGTTGTTGATCGCCATGGCGACGGCTTCGAGGTCCGTGGACGACCAGCGGGAGAGATCAGTGCCCTTCGGGAAGTACTGACGCAGCAGCCCGTTCGTGTTCTCGTTTGTCGGTCGTTGCCAGGGCGAGTGCGGATCGGCGAAGAACACCTTCGTCCCGGTATCGAGAGCGAACTGGGCATGACCGGAGAGTTCCTTCCCGCGGTCCCAGGTGAGGCGGCGGCGGGACGCCCGGCTGCCGTCGTTGACGTCGGCCGCGGTGGTGACGGCCTGGAGCGGGATGCCGCGTCACAAGTCAAGTGGCGTCTGCCGCCCGTCTTCCCCGGCCGACCGGCGACGGACCGATGTCGGCTCCCCCTACCACGGAGCACTCGCGCCCTCCCGGGTGAAGCGTCCCATCGGCCCTGTCCGACCAGGACACCTCGACGAAATCGTTTTACGAGCTCTGAGCACAGACGTGCGGGTCCGCATCAACGGTGACCGGCTCGGCAGCCATCATCAAGGACGCCCAAATGCTCTCCGTGGCCTGTGGTCGAGTACGCACTACTCATCAATAGCCAACGATTCCGGGCCACAGTGGACACCATGAGAAACCATCGAATTGAGGCTGGCTAATGGCTCTCGTCACTTTCAATGACATCTACGCGGCCAGTCAGCGCCTGGCGCATGCGGTGTCCCATACATCGTTGCTCGAGGCGTCCTGGGCCTCGTGCGCCCACCGCTCTCTGCTCTTGAAGCCTGAGAACCTGCAGATCACAGGTTCGTTCAAGATCCGCGGCGCTTACAACCGGTTGTCAAGGCTGTCCGAAGCCCAGAAAGCCCGGGGGATCATCGCGCGGTCAAGCGGAAATCATGGCAAGGCTCTCGCCTACGTGGCGCGCCAAGAAGGCGTGAAGGTCACGATCGTTATGCCTGCTACTGCAGCCAAGGCCAAAGTCGACGCCGTTCTCGAATACGGGGCCGAGGTGAAGTTCGCCCCCCTCGAAGAGTGCGCCAGGGTGACTGACGAGCTGGCCGAAAAGCATGGCTTTGTCATCGTCCCGCCTTTCGACGACCTCGATATCATTGCCGGCCAGGGAACGGTAGGCTTGGAAATCGCCGAGGAGGCGGTTGCTCGGGGACTGGACGTTGACACGGTGCTGGTGCCGGTCAGCGGAGGCGGTCTGATTTCGGGTGTTGCGGCGGCACTGAAGCTCACGAGGCCCGGAGTTCGAGTAGTGGGCGTCGAACCGGAGCTGGCGGCCGACGCGCGGGAAAGCCTGCGCGCCGGCAGGCGAGTGACCTGGCCGACTCAGCGCGTCAGCAGAACCCTGGCTGACGGAATGCAGATGAGTACCGTAGGCGTGCATCCCTTTGAGCACATGCAAGTACTTGTTGACGACATCATCACCGTAACCGAGGAGGAGATCTGCTCGAGCGTAGCAATCTTGGCACATCAAGCCGGCATGATCGCCGAACCTTCCGGGGCAGTCACAACGGCAGCATATCTGTATCACGAGCGCGACCTCCCGGCCGGTGCTGCGCACGTAGCGGTAGTCAGTGGTGGAAATGTCAATTCCGACCTCCTCGAATTGCTTCTGAAAGAGCCCCCTCTCTCGTTTGCGGGCTGTTGCCATTAGCCGGCGCGCAGTCAAGGTGAGCGCAGAGTTCCAGTCGTAGGTCGTGATCATCGGAGTTTTTTCGTGGATACCTCAGGCTTCAGCCGGGGGAGGAAACGAAACTCCTGCGGAGCAGGGCAGGGAGCTGGGATTCGCCGTCAGGGCGGATCCCAGTGCGCTGACCGGCAGGTTTGATCTCTACGTGGTGGTCTGGCCAGTTTGTGGGCGTGGCCGGGGATCGTGTGAAGCGGGCGTTCAATACCGCTTCTATCCGAGCGATGTGCAGACGGCCGAGCTGGCGCGTACGTTCGGCTGTGTCCGGAAGGTGTACAACCTGGCGCTCGCCGCCCGTACTGAGGCGTGGGGGCGGCAGGAGCGGGTCAACTGCGGCCCGACGTCGGCGATGTTGACAGGGTGGAAGCAGACCGAGGAGCTGGCTATCTGGGCGACGTCTCGTCGGTGCCGCTCCAGCAGGCGCTGCGGCATCTACAGATAGCGTTCAGCCACTTCTTCGCGAAGCGGACGAAGTATCCGCGTTGCAAGTCGCGGAAGAGGTCGCGGAAGTCGGCGGAGTACACCACCAGCGGGTTCCGGTTCCGTGCGGGCAGGCTGACCCTTGCGAAGACGGCAAAGCGGCTGGACATCGTCTGGTCGCGTCCACTTCCGGAGGGGCGAAGCCGTCGACGGTGACCGTGTCCCAGGACGCGGCCGGCCGCTGGTTGGTCTCGATACTGTGCGAGGACCCAACCACCAAGCCCCGTCCTGCCACCGACAGTGCGGTTGGTATCGACGTCGGCCTCGACCACCTGCTGGCCCTTTCCACCGGGGAGAAGGTCGCCAACCCCCGGCATGAGCGCCGTGACCGCGCCCGGCTCGCCAGGGCCCAGCGGGAACTGTCCCGCAAGGTCGCCGGTGACGGAGCCAACCGGGCCAAGGCCCGGCGCAAGGTCGCCAAGGTCCACGCGAGGATCGCCAACCGGCACCGCGACATGCTCCACCAGTCGCCAGAGGAACGGCGCTCGGGAAGATCGGGACCTTGGCGGTGACATGAACGCCCAGGACGCCTTCACCCCGGAGGGCAAGCTGGCTGCGCGCTGATCGCCCGTCGTGCCACGGAGGCGCGGATGCGGGCCCTGGGATGGCATGGCAACGATGCTTTGCCAGAACATGAACCAGAAAACGATGAAATGGGGCAGAGCAGGACACGTATGCTGAGTGCGCCCCGAGCTGGCTCTGAGCAAGGTGCTCACCTGCCCTGCATGTGATGGCTCTGCGGGCCGTCGGCAAGGAAGGGCCGAGGATGAAGAAGATCAGTGTCGGACAGCGCCCGCTGGCAGGGCGCGATTCCGAACTTCACCTCTATCGAACTGCGCTGGCCAACCCGGAGTGCAGAGGTTTCGCGATCTTCGGACCGCAAGGCGTCGGAAAGTCGAGACTGGCAGATGAATGCCTTAAAGTAGGCGCAGCGGGGGGATGGAAAACGCTCCGGGTAACTGCCACGAGGGGGGCCTCAACCGTCCCCTTCGGCGCTATCGCGCACCTCATTCCGGTCGGAGTGGCTGCTACCGATATTGCCGCGGTGTTCACCGGAGTTGAGTCCAGTCTCGATGAGGAGAAGAGGAAAGGGACTCTGCTTCTCGTGGAGGATATTCCCCTGCTGGATCAGTCCTCTCTCATCATCGTTCAACGGCTTTCCGATGCAGGGAAGATATTTCTGATATCGACCATACGCGACGGAGAGCGTGAAAATTCAGACACGGATTCCCTTGCTGTGGGATACGGTTTCCGACAAGTAAACCTGAAGAACCTCAACCAGGACTCAATTCACCGCTTGCTCGAGTCCACTCTTGATGGAGCTGTGAGCCGTCGGACCTCGTACGAGTTGTACTTGAAGAGCTCTGGGAACCCGCGGGAGAAGCAGGACGCGGCCATGGCCAACTCGTTGAACTTCGGGGTCTATGACAGCGCAACCGGTGTTCAGCTGGGCTACGCCCGGGTGGTCACGGACCAGGCCACGTTCGCGTGGCTGTGCGACGTCTACATCGCTCGCGGCAGCCGGGCGAAGGGCCTGGGGCACGCTCTGGTCGCCGCCGTCTGCGAGTATCTCGCGCCCTATGGGCTGCGACGCGTGCTGCTGAAAAGCCCGAGAAGTGGATGACGCTCGGCGCACAGTAAAGGCCGCAACCGGTACGCCTGGCGGGTGCCGCCCACAGCGCACGCGGCCCGGCGGTGTGGACAGGGCGCCCAAGAGGCAGCGCTGCCACCGGTCAAGCGGGCAGTACGCCTGCTCGCCGCGGACACCGACTTCCGGTCCGACAACTACCTGGTGTGCACCCGACCGGCATGCCGATCCTGTGGTCCCTTGCGAACCCCCAACCCGACGAGCGCGAGTTCTGTGCTGCTGCCGCAGAACAGCCCCCGGCAGCAGCACACCAGGCAAAACTCCGCTGCCGGTGGAAAAGCGATGTCGAGGCCTACGACGGCGAATCCCCTGCCTCTCAATCACCATGCCGCTCATGCGGTCCGGTAGCATTTGTCTGACCGGTCGCCCCTTGAGGGAGCAGTCGAATGCAGGGCTGGGCAGACAGATGGCCGCTCATCGGGCGACAGCCATTCATGGATTCCTTCGCCCGGGACCTGTCCGACGGACACACCCGAGGCTGGATGATCTGCGGGCCGGCCGGAGTGGGTAAGACCCGCCTGGCTGACGAGTTTCTGGAACTGGCAACCGCCCAGAGCGGACGACGCACTGCGAGGGCCGTAGTCGGCAAGGCTGCCGGGCAGGTACCCCTCAGTGCGATCGCCCACCTGCTGCCCCCGGACGTCGACCTGGCAGACCCGGTCAGCGGCTTCCGAGCCGTCGCCCGGACCATGGCCGCAGAGCCAGGCAAGCCCACCGTGGTCTTCGTCGACGACATGCACCATCTGGACAGCTCATCAGCCGTCCTGCTCGGCCAGCTCCTGGACTCCCAAGTCATTGTCCTGGTCGGCACCGCCCGCACTGGTGAACCAGTCAGTGACGCTGTCGAGGCCCTACTGCGACGCGGGGACCGCGTCCGCCGCATCGACCTGTCCCACATGGACCGCACCCAGGTCGAGACACTCGTCCAGCGCGTCCTCGGCGGCCTCGTCGGCCGCCGCACCCTGCACGCCCTGTACACCGCAAGCGGTGGAAACGTCCTTTTCCTGAAGGAACTCGTCCTGGGAGCCGTCGAAGCAGGCACCCTCAGCCTCAACGGCGAAGTCTGGGAGATCCCCGATCACTGGCTCGCCGTCACCCCTCACCTCAACGATCTGATCACCGCCAAGATCGCGGCGGCGCCGCCCGCGGCGCTCCCGCTCCTGCAAGCCCTTGCCCTCTGCGGCCCCCTGTCCGTGACCGACGCCGCATCTCTCATCGACCGCGCTCACCTGGCCGAAGTCGAGAGCTCAGGCATCATCCGGGTCACCCCGAACGGACGAAGAATCACCGTCGCGCTGTCCCACCCCCTGTACAGCGAGGTCATAGCCGCTGGTATCTCACCCCTACAGCGCTACGACCTCGGTCTGTGCCTGGCCGAGCGTCTCGAAACCCACGGACTCAGACGCCGCGACGACGCCCTGCAGGTCGCCTCCTGGCGACTGGCGGCCATCGGCACCGCCGACCCCGCCCTCCTGGCCCAGGCCGCCGCCATCGCCATGAACGCCAACGACAGCGAACAGGTCATCCAGCTGCTCACCGCGATCAAACCGGACCAGCACACCCTGGAGACCCGGATCCTGCTGGGCAGAGTGCTGACGTACACCGGCCGCCTGGAACGCGCCGAAGCGGTCCTCGCCGACGCCGACGCCCACGCCCGCGACGATCAGGAGAAGATCACCGCAGTAACCGCCCGGAGCATGAACCTGTTCTGGTCCAGCCCGCGACTCGACCAAGCACTCTCCGTGTGCGCCGAGGCCCGCACAGTGCTGCGAAGCCGGATGGCGAAGCAACAGCTGCATTACTTGGAAGGAGCCTTCCAGGCTGTCTCCGGGCTGCCCAAGGCCGGGCTCCAACTGCTCGACAGCCTCCCCGGAGCCCCGCATCAGGAGAGCCCTGACATCTGGCTGCTGGCGGCGACCAGCAAATCCCTGGGCCTGGCCGCTGTCGGCCGCGTGGCACAGGCCAGGGCGCTGGCCGAGCACGGGCACACCATGCACCAGGCAATCGGCGGAGGAACGCTTCTGCCGCATCCCGCGATCCAACTGGCGCCGCTCGTGCTGGCGCTCTCGGAGGCCGGTCTGATCGGTGAGGCCCGCGAGACCTGCCTGAGCGCTTTTGACACGCTTCATGATTCGCCCTCCCCCCTCGGCCGCCAGTGGCTCGCCTACTTCATCGCGCGAACGGAGTGGCTGGCCGGGCGCCCCTCCAGTGCCCGCCGCTGGTATGCGGAAGCCGCCGCCATCGCGCGTACGCACCAGCACACCAGGACCACCAGGCTCTACGTATCGGGTTTGATCGCCTGCGCGGCACTGGCCGGCGACATCGACACGGCCGAGTCCCTGCTCCCGCAACTCGAACAACACGCACCGAGCGGGTTCATGGCCGGCGAGGAGACTCTCGGCACTGCCTGGCTGCACGCCGCCCAGGGCAAGCTCAGCCGCGCCCGCGACGTCCTGCGCACCGCGGCCGACGACGCTCGTCGCACCGGCCACACCCTGTCCGAGGTCCTTCTGCTCACCGACATCGCACGCCTCGGTGACGCCGTGAGCGTCCAGCACCGCCTCACCGAACTCGCGACCCAGTGCGACGGAGCCCTCACCCACACCCGCGCACGGTTTGCCACCGCCCTCGCCGACAACGACCCAGGCCGCCTCATGGAGTGCTCACACGCTTTCCAGCAGATGGGCTCGCCCATCCTCGCCGCTGAAGCATCAGCCGCATCAGCCGGCGCCTGGACCCACCAGGGCGACCCCCGCAAAGCCACCGCCGACGCCACTCGGGCCGCAGCCCTCGCTGCCCAGTGCGAAGACGCCCGGACCCCGCTCCTGTCCACGCTCGGCGCCCCCTCCGTCCGCCTGACCAAACGCGAACAAGAGATCGCCCTGATGGCCGCCGCCGGGAATTCCAGCAAAACGATTTCCGAACACCTCACGCTTTCCGTCCGAACCGTCGACAACCACCTCCAGCACATTTATCTCAAACTCGGCGTACGCACCCGGGCCGACCTCGCAAAAGCCCTTGAATACGAAGCGGGCCGCCAACAAAAATCACCTTGAGTGTGACCTACTGCAACTATTCCGCCAGTCAAACGGGAACGTCTTGTTCTTCAGGTGGAACGGCGGCCCCATGTCGGACCTATGGCTTCTCCGGAACTGAGACGGCCGAGAATCTGCACCGGAAGACCGTCCAGCAGTTGGGTGACGCCTGCTGTGTCGCAACCGGCACCCAGCAGCTCCCGATCTGCGATGAGTGCAACGCTTTGGCGCTGCGTTCATTCCAATTGCGCCGCCCAGGCTTCCCGAGCGGGGCCGCCTGGCCCACGCCACCGCCTACAGTGCCCGTGGTTGTTCCACGCTGCCGAGAGGGCCTCACGTCTCGCACTCAGCTGCTTCTTGTTCGAGGTCAGGATGATCGAGCCCTTCTCGTAACGCTTCGAGATGACCTGGAAGACCAGGTTCGCCTCGGCGCGTTCGAGGGGCTGGTAGCCGACCTCATCGACCACGAGAACGCCGGGCCGCAGGTAGGAGCCGAGTTTGCTGGTCAGCCGGCCTGCTGCCTCGGCGGCCCTGAGATGGCGGACCATGTCGTCGAGGGTGGTGAAGTAGACCGAGAACCCGGCTCGGCAGGCAGCGACCGCCAGGGCGACCGCGATGTGCGTCTTGCCCACCCCGGGCGGACCCAGCAGGGCCGCGTTGGCCTTGGCCTCGATGAACGAGAGAGTGGCCATGTCCTTGATCTTGCGCGGGTCGAGGTCGGGTTGGAACGAGAAGTCGTAGTCATCCAGCGTCTTGTGGTGCGGCAGCTTCGAGAACAGCAGAGACCGGCGGAAGCGGCGGTCGTCGCGGACCGCGAGTTCCTCGGACAGCACCAGGTCGAGGAAGTCGAGATAGCCGAGCTTGCCCTCCTCCGCCCGGCGGGCCAACTGGTCCAGCCCGTCGGCGAGATGGGGCAGGCCGAGCTTGGTGGCCGTGGTGCGGATGCGGTTGCCGGTCAGCTCGCTCAAGACGATTCCTTGCTCTGGGGAAGGGAGTTGAAGGGCCGGGTGCCGGTGAGTTCGTCATAGACCGACAGCGGCCGGAGGCCAACCTCGATCCGGGTGGCCGCGGCCCTGTTGAGCAGTGCCTGGAGCGGTCCGGCGCCCTGCCCGGAGGTGGCGTTCCGCTGCGGCGGGGAGAAGGACACTTCGGTCGTGGTCCGCCGGTTGTTCCCCTCGGGCAGTCCACTCCAGTGGCTCTCGTCGACGACGCGGACACCACGGCCGACAGCCCTCGCATGGACGGCCAGCAAACTGTCACTGCTGGCGGCCGCAGTGGCCGAGTGCAGGCTGATCTGCGACTTGGTGGCCCGGATCTCCACCAGCTGGCGGGGGCGGACCTTGCGTGCCGGGACCGAGTAGAGGTTGCCGTCGAAGGCGACGAGGCAGTCCTTGCCGACATGCCGCAGTTGCCGTTCGGCCACCAGATAAGGGGTGGGTGGCAACGGCTTGAGGGCCGCGTGGTCGCGGGCGGCCCGATGTCCGATGACCTCGTGGTGGGTTGCATGGGTGCGGGCGCGTCGCTGCGGCACCCAGGCCATGAACGCGGCGTCCATCTCCTCGGTGGAGGAGAAGGCCCGTCCTGCGAGCACGTGGTCGCGGACGATCAGGACCTGGCGCTCGACCCGGCCCTTGCCGGTGGGCCGGCAGGCGGCCAGCACGTCGATGTCAAAGTCGTAATGGCCGGCGAAACCCACCGCCTCCGGATGCAGCGGGACCGCTTCACCTGGCGCGACATGCCGGCGGACGACGGTTTTGGTCCGGTCGTAGATGATCGACATTGGCACCCCGCCGTAGTGGGCAAACGCCCGCCGGTGGCAGTCGAAGAAGGTCTGCAGATCCTGGCTGGTGGTGAAGCAGCAGAACGGGTCGCGGGAGTACGACAGGGTCATGTGGAACGAATAGACCTTGGGGATGCCCAGGTGGGCGAGGACCTTGCCTTCGTCGCCCCAGTCGACCTGGGCCTGAGCCCCGGGCACGACCTCGAAGCGGCGGTGCATGCCCGCCAACTCCCGCGGCGCGATGCCCAGTTCCTCGGCGACTCGTGGACGGGCTTCCTGCAGATAGAGCTTGACGCGCTGGTAGTTGATGGTGGAGCCGTAGTCCTTCACCAGGCGCTCGTGCACCACCGCACCCTTGATGAGGATCTCCGCCTTGAGCATCGCGTCGATCAGCGGCGCGACCTCGTCCACCGCCCTCTTGCGTGGCCGACCGTTCGACACCCTCCTCGGCGGCGCGGCCGGGGCCTGCCCGGACAGATACTTGCGGACCGTCTTCCTGTTCAGGCCCGTCTCCTTGGCGACCTCCGTCAGAGTCACCGCACCGGACTCGAACAGGGCACGGAAGCGCCGGAGTTCCAACCAGCGTTGCGGGTCCAAGACCATCGTCAGCTGCCCTCCGCCGCCCCTTACCAACCAGCAGCAGAGTGCCGAGCAACAGGACTCACCGCATCAACAAGCGGCCCTTTTCACTCGTACGTAGCTGGCCGCGTTCACACGTACGGCGACACATCTTGTAGACGCGTATCTGCTCGACCGCTCCGTCGCCCCTCTTGGGCACCGCGGTGGCACGTTCGCTGACCACGGCCTGGGCGGCGGCCTCCGCGTCGACGGTGTCGTTCTTGCCGCGCGAGCGGCGCTTGGCCCGGTCCGGGCGGTTGACCTCGGTCACCTGAACGCCCTGGCTGAGCAGGTACCGGGCCAGCCCGGCCCCGTAGGAGCCCGTTCCCTCGACGCCGGCACGCCGGACGTCGCCGAACTTCCTTGCCCAGCTCAGCAGCTCGGCATACCCAACTGCCGTCGCCGGGAACGGGGAACTGCCCAGGACACGGCCGAGCTGGTCGGTGACCGCGGCAACGTGGACGTCCTTGTGGGCGTCGATGCCCAGGACCGTCTCCGGCTGGACGGACACGGTGGGCAGGGACAGGACTGCGGCGGTCATCGGCACCTCGATCGGCAACAGGGCTGGGTGGTTGGTGCCGGACCGGACCTGCGGTCAGAACTGTGACGGTGCCTGTTGCGAGGCCCCTATCTGGACACGCGGGCCCGGTCCGGCACCAAGCGCTGACCCGCACCCGGCAGGCGACAGATCGGGACCAAGGCACGAGGCCAGTTGCGGGACAGGTCAGCCCGCCGAGAGGATCAGCACCCGCACATACTCACAGTTGCGGGAGTTGCCACTGCCCCGGCCGGCTGAGTCGTGCTTCTCATAGCCGAGGTGATCAGTGATCTCACCTTCCAGGGCGGACTCCAGGACCCGCTTGGTCAGCTGCTGCAGCAGCCCGCCCTGCCCGGTCAGCCGCAGTCCCTCTGACCGGGCCCGTTCCACCAGCATCGCCACCAACTGCTCGTCCGACACGGGCACGGGCGGCCCGGACAAGTCCTTCTCTACAGGCTCCACGGTCTCCAACTCCACGGCGGTGTCAGTCACTCGACGTCTCTCCCATGATCGTCGGATCCGCCGTTAGATTTACACTCCCGTCACCCTCCGACCGCTCGCTCCACCCCGCCTCACCAGCGGACCACCACAAATAGATCGACGGGGACACAGCCGGAAGCCTTCACCACACCGAGTGAAGATCACCAACAGCATCCCGAATGTGAGACAGAGCCGCCCGTTTGACAGACCCACCCCCCGAAACGGAGGTGCGCCTGCCGCTCGGCAAGCCGTGGCGTCTGGGCAAGCGGACCTACGGACAGGCCGCGCTGGGCATCAACAGCGAGCTCGGTTCGGCCCTGGATGAAGATCAAGAAGACGAGTTGATGATTTGTACGCCCCGGGTCGCTCCATCTGGAAATTTCGCCCGCTGGCGTCGAGCACCGTATGCCATGACCCCGATCGCCAATAGGCACCATCCCGCAGCGGTGAAGACACCGAGACGGAACTGGTCTTGGCCGTCGAACAGCTGGCTGGCGAAACCGCCACCCACTGTATTGTTAGTGGCGTGAAACAGCATTGCGATGAAAACGCTATCGCGTGCCGAATGAAATATTGCCGCGACTACGACACTGGCAGCCATGACCACAATGACATCTGACCACAGAATCTGCCCTGTAAGAAATAGGGGACCGTGCCAGAAGACCCATAGTAGACCTAGAACGAGAGGGCCTGCGAGCCGACCCGCACGTTGCTCAATCCGGCCCAAAGCAAATCCTCGGAATCCTGGCTCCTCCCATGCTCCGCCGAAGCCAGGGATTAGGAGCCCAATCAGCAGTGCGGTGGGAATTCCGGTCCACAGTGCGAAATCTGCGGCGGCTGGCCTTGCTGCACCTGTGGCTAGGTTGACTGCGATCGCACTTCCACTGATTAGCGAAGGCACGCTGATTGCAGCGAGGTAGCAGCGCGGCCTGACGCGCCAAAGCATCATCGCTCGAAACAATCGCCTGACTCCCTCGCGGCCCTCAGTCACGCTGAGCACCGTCACGGCTGCGGCGCAGGGACCAAATCCGGCGATTGGCTGTGGCGACCACCCTTCCGCGTACAGCACAGCCGGCCACCAAGACATTACGCAGGCCAAAATAAAGAAGCTCACCAGAGGAGCTCGCTTAATAGATGCAGCAAGAGATTTTACGCGAAAAAGTGTTGCACCTTCAGGAGAGCGCTGTCCAGGAGTTGGACTTACACGTGTCGACACTTTGATCCCCTCGCCAGTAAATTGATGACCCCAAAACTTGGCCAAAATCTCCGACCAGCTTGATGAGGCGACCATCCCGATGCAGTCCGCATCAAACGACGTCAGTGGTCGCTGCCCTGCCCGTTCGGGAGTAAAGAAGGTCCGGGCCTGGAGCGTCTCGGTGGCTTCGGCGCTGGCGCATCGCAGGGATGCCACGCCGTCGCGGCCGACCATCACAAGTCCGGGCGGCTGATCGGTGGCTCAACAGTGACGGCGGGGGCGGGTGACGAGTTCTCCGCCGCAGTTGGGGCAGGTGCCCTGCATGGCGTCGCTGCAGGACGTGCAGAATGTGCACTCGTACGAGCAGATGTGGGCGGCTGAGACATCTGCAAGGAGCGGACGTTCGCATCGTTCGCAACGGTCACGCATTTCCAAGGACATGGTTCTCCTGGCTCGTTAGGGAAAGACCGTAGCGAAGTAAGGCGCAGGGTCGGAATTTTGCGAAGTCGGAACCTTTATGCGTGTGCTCGTTTCGGCTACGGATGCTTTTGACTGGATTAGCCCTCATGTGGTGTCGGGCGGGTTTGCATTTCCGGGCCAAAGCCGCCGAGATCGAGGAGTCGAGAATTTTGAACCAAGTATTTGTATGCATCCGGGTCCCGTTGTCTGTCCACGTCTCCTGCAGGAGCGGACTTCCGAGGTTCAGTCCGCTCGCCCCCTGGCCTGGCGGCCTGGGCGGCCGAGACGAAGCTACGACGCGACTGGTTGCGCCGCCGGGCAGGGGGCCTGCAGACTCTCTGCGGTCGACAACCGTATGTCCGGGTCGGCTGCGGGTGTCAGGCGGCGGCAAGATCGGCCCAGTGGTCGATGAGGCCTTCGGGGTCCGCGCCGGCCCCGGTCTTGGCGGCGAGTGCGTTGATGATCGTGCCACCGCGGCCGTCGTGCTCGTCCGCGGGTCGAGAGGCCGCCCAGCCTGCAGGAGCGTTCCGGGGGCCACCGTCACTCACATGTACCTGAATGCCGCCTGAACTGTCAGCGGTGGTATTCGTCAGATGCAGGACCATAGGCGGAAGGGTGTGGGTGACGGCATTGGTGACGATCTCGGAGATCACCAGCAGGGCGGCGTAGATCTGGTCCTCGTGCAGCCCCCAGGCGGCCAGGACCGGTCGTGCCTCGTGTCGGGCAGTGGCAGGCGCAAGCGGAGTGTGTTCCAGGGGGAGACCGAACACGCGCTCACCGGCGGCAGCGGCCCGCAGTACCGTGCGTGACTGCGACGGGTGGGAGATCGTGGTGGTCGTCATCGTGCTCACTGCCTGATGCGGAGACTGGAACTGCTTTCCTGGTGCTTCCAGCACACTCCCTCCGGGTGCCGAAACCCTGAGTAGTCCATACCCAATGCAAGAGCGTGGAGCAGAGCAACACCCCGCGAGGACACCCTCCGTCGACCCCGCGCAGGTCATCGAGAACACCTTCGACCGCTTCCGACTCCCCGGCCACGGCGACATCTTCAACCCCGTCGGCAACGTCATTGCTGGCGTCCGGTACGCCGTCGCCGGCTGGGGAAGCATGTCCGAAATCTCTGCTGTTGTCTCCCTCCGCAAATGGGAGCACCACACCGGATACGACTGGCCAGGACAAGCTCTGGCAATGAGCACACACCTCACGCCCCGGCCAAATCTGTTACCAGTACTAACCCGCAGAACGACCTGCATCAACAAAGCCGGGGAGGTGCCCGAGAACGGTCCGAGGCCAAGGCCTTCGATCCAGCGAACGTTGTGTCAGCGAGGGCAGTGCCCGGGCCGAGGCGGGAGGGCCTATAGCTGACCGGAGAGGGAAAGCTGCAGCGGTTCCAGGCTGCTGGTGCCCGGCCCGGGAAGGCGACATCACGGACCGTCTCGGCTATGACAAGCGCGATGTGAGCGCGCACGAACGGCGATTCTCGCAAGGGTGTGCGTTCCCAGACTGTCCTCACTCTGGGTGCGAGGGTCGGGCCCTTGTTTTGGGAAAATGTCACGGCTTGTTCTCGTGCTTCCCTCAATGAGGGCTCGAGGTGGACAGCTCAGGAAAACTGGGTACCATCCGTCTATGGCTCAAAAAGTTGTGACCGTATACACGGATGACCTCACTGGCGCGGAATCGGAAGAGGTGCGGACGCACACCTTTTCCCTGGATGGTGTAAATTACGAAATCGACTTGGTCTCGGACAACTACGACAAGTTGTTCGAAGCGTTGGCCCCCTTCATTGAAAAGGGACGCAAGCTCGGCCGGGCAAAGCGGGCGGCTCGAACTCACGCAGCGTCGACCGACGGACCCAGCGCCGAGGAGCTTCGAGCGTGGGCCCGGGAGAACGATCATCCGGTCAATGACCGAGGACGTGTACCCGCCAACATTCGAGAAGCCTACGAGAAGGCTCACTGAGGTTGCGTCGCTTCAGGACCTGCCGCGATCTCTCCTCCAGTTGGGGACACTGGTAGCAGGTTTAACTGCGCGGACTATTGCATTCTGGGCAGTGCCAGCTGCATCCTGGCAGGTTTCCGCTTCTCGCGCCTGGCGATGCTTCAGTTGCTGATGTATGACCGCGAGTCCTCACGCTGTGCAGGGGGCTGTCGCGTGTATGCGGATGACATGCCGCGGGGAGAGTATCCTTGGGGTTACCTCTCTCCGAGGTAAAGCTGCCTTGTGTAGGGTTCTGAGAGTGCAATCAATGACACTTTGATCATCTCGGGGTTGGATTGCATAGTTTTCCGCTCGGATGAATATGCTCGTCACGCTAGCGTCTACGGGGTGTATCGCGCACTGGTGATGGACGTTGGCCACCTCAGCGAAACCTCGCTGCTGGCCACAGTTGCCGGGCTGCAATCACCTACATCGCAGCGCTCCGCGACCAGCTTGTTCAAGGACTGTTCGGGTGTGATCCCGTTAATTACCTGGTCATCGACACCTCGTCGTTGGTCTGTTCAGCTGGACCTGGTCCGGACTAGGAGCAGTGCCCGGGAAGCTGGCGCTCAACACGTAACCAGGCGTCGACGTTATCCTGGACGATTCACGATGTTTCCGCCTGCTCCGAAGCCGTGTCCACATCGCCCTGACTGAGTTCATAGATGGTGTCTGGCCGGCGAGAACACCTCTTCAACCAGCGACGGAGCCGTGCAGTGTGGTAGGACGCGATGAACCTTCCGGCAGGTAGGCAGCTGGAAGGAATAGCGGCTGAGCCTGATGTGGTGGCGGACGAACAGCGAAAGGCGGGTCACGTCCTCGTCGCGGATGTTGAACCCGTCCATGCGGAGCTGGGCAACGGCGGCGTCCATGTAGCGGGTGTGAACAGCACGAGGGCGCTGAGCACGAGGCCGAGGGCCTATCTCGTTTTCCATTGCGTCTTGATAGTTTTGGTGGGGCTGTCCGGAGCGGCCATGGAAATCACGGGCGAGCGCGTGGCGGCCTTCCTGAAGGTTGGCCTGCACCTTGGCGGCCGTACCCAGGCTCGTCCGCCAAGCGCAGGATGTGCAGAGTCTTGGCGATCCGCACGTAGTACGCGACCGCGTCCCCCAGCGGTATATGCCAGCCCTCGTGAGCGAGCATCCAGACGAGGTCGTAGGCGCGGACGGCTCTGTCCGATGCGGATGGGGGGTCCGGTCGGGCAGTTCCTCCAAACCCGATGGTGCTCGGCTCGAGCCCCGCGTTCCTGAGCAGCTGGTGCTTAATGTTCGAGGTCACCGGTTCGGACGACGCGCGTGCACACGCTGCAGTCGGATGTGCGAGAGGCCCGGACAATGCCAGCCTTGGGACCGTCTTGGGCAGCAACGTGGGCCTTGCAGCCGCCCGCATCAGCCGGGTGGTGGCCGCGCCGTCCCGTACCCGGCAGGTCGTCCCGTACCCGCCGCCGAGCGCGACCCTGCCGCGCTTGGCGCTATCCGGACGGCGCCTGTGGCGTGCCGGTGCCCAAGGGCCATCAGGCGCCATTCCGGCTCCTCGGATGTGATGGCGAGCTGTTCGCATTCCAGGCTGTTGGCGATGGCGCGGTCCCAGGCGCCGACCCACAGGTCGGAACCGGCCCAAAAGCTCAGGTACTTGGCGGGGCGACGCGTCCCTGAGTGCGAACAGCGGTGGTCGCGGCGATGGTGTCGGGGAACTCGCTGAGCAGTCCCTTGACGGCAACGGTGTACAGGAGGGCGGTGGCGGCGGGGAGGGCAGGGATGGATCAGAACTGGGTTTCCGTTTGGTGCTTCCGGATGTTCTGCCATCGGCGTTCGTAGCCGTGTGTGTGGTTGAGGATGTCGTCGGTGGTGATGGGCCTGTTGTATTGGGCGGTGATTCCGCGCTGGGCGCAGATCTGGGCCACGGTGTGCGGTGAGGGAACGGTGCTTTCGAGCCGGTGGTCCGCCCAGATCTCGTAGATGCGGAACGGCAGGAGGTACCGGCGCAGCGTGGAAGGGTTGACTGGGCTGCCGCCGCGCCCTGTTATGCCCTTGCCGGCGAGGTGTGCGGAGAGTTCCTTGCCGGAGGGCTGTTCGCCGTGCACCTCTTGGTAGTCCCTCCATGCGAGGTAGTACCGGTCGACCACAGTGAGACCACTGTCACTTCTCGCCTCTGGCTCCTGCTGCTCGTCGACGTCCGCGTTCACTTGTGTGCTGCGCGTTGCCTTGGCAGGGTGCGCTCTCGCGTCTGTGGGTGGTGCCGAGGCGCGGCCGTGATCCAAGCCGTCTCTGGGATGGGTGGGGTCGGCCGACGGTTCGTCGGCGGCTGACTCTCCATCGTCGAGGTTGTCGGGCTGTGCGTTTGCCGCGGCCTGTACGTCCTGTGCTGCGGGGAGTTCACCCGCTGCGGTGATAGCGCTGTCGTGCTCGAAGACGTAATGAGGCAGGGCGACCGCGTTCGGGAACCTGTCGTCCGTGAACTGGTCGATGCCGGCCGCGGCCAGGCCCACCGGGGCGGTCTCGGCGAGGGGGACGCCGTAGCGGGCCAGGCGCAGGGGCATCAGCGACTCCATGGGGGCTTTGCGGCGCCAGGAGCGGCCGAAGCGGGAGTGCAGACGGGCCTGGTAGACGAGCCGGTCCTGTTCGAGCTTGATGACCTGTTCGTAGGAGCGCAGCTCCCACAGCTTCATCCGGCGCCACAGCAGGAAGGTGGGGATCGGGGAGAGCAGCCAGCGGGTGTAGCGCACGCCCTCCATGTGCTTGTCGGCGGTGATGTCGGCGATGCGGCCGACCGCGTGCCGGGCGGCCTCGACGGAGACCACGAACAGCACCGGGATGACCGCGTGCATGCCGACGCCGAGCGGGTCCGGCCAGGCGGCGGCGCCGTTGAAGGCGATCGTCGCCACGGTCAGCAGCCAGGCGGTCTGGCGCAGCATCGGGAACGGGATGCGGATCCAGGTCAGCAGCAGGTCCAGGGCCAGCAGTACGCCGATGCCCGCGTCGATGCCGATCGGGAAGACGTAACTGAAATTCCCGAACCCCTTCTTGAGCGCCAGCTCACGGACCGCCGCGTACGAACCGGCGAAGCCGATTCCGGCGATGACGAGCGCACCGGCGACGACCACGCCGATCAGGAGTTTGTGCGGGCGGCCGAGCCCGGCAGGGAAGGCCGTTCCCGTGCCCGTGCGCTGCCGGTCTTTTCCGGCGGTCGCGGTCATGAGGCCGGCTCCTGTTTGTTTCTGCGGTGCAGGAGCTGGTTGATGAGCTGTTCTGTTTCGGTCTCCATCGAGCAGTCGAGGGCCGCGTTGACCTGTTGGATGCGGGCGATCGCGGTGTGTTGTCTCGCACTGAAACGTCCAAGATCTCTCTCACCGGAATGTCACCTGGAGAGCTCTGTTGAGCTGGCGTGTTGGTTCTATGACGTGACATTGCATGAAAGGTGATTGTGGCAAGTCGCGCAAATGCTCAGGACATTCCGATGCGAATCGCGTAGAAGATTTGATCTTGGTTCGTGTGTGAGCGTCACGGTCTTCGGTGACGGTGCGTTCTGCGTGTGCGCGCTGGCCTTCGAGGCGGGACGGCGGATCGCGTCCCGCCGCGGTAGGTCTCTGCGTGCACAGCCCGAACCCGCCCTGGTCGGCCGTGATGGGGGCGAGTGCTGCTGCACCTTCGCGTGTGCGGAATAGGCGAAATATCCCCGGGGTGTGCAGGTGCTGGTGACTGGTGCATCTCTGCGGGTGTGCGGACTGGACGCGCGTAGGCTCTTGGGTGCATCCGTCACGTCTGGTGCATCTCCGCGTGCGCGGAGTGGGCAGGGTGACGATCCGTGCGTTCGTTCCGTCGATCGGTGCATCCCTGCGTGTGCGGGCGGACACGCGCCAGCTGGACCTACCCCGCCTCACGGTTGGTGTATTGCTGCGCTGCGGGGTGAACTCGGCATCGCAACCAGCCTCGAAGTGCCCGAACGGTGCATCTCCGCGCGCGGGGTGGATCCGCATCTGAGGAAGCGGCAGGGCGGACGGACCGGTATATCTCGCGTGTGCGCGGGTGGGGCCTTCCTCGGCACGCTGGTAGGCCGCGTCGTACGGTGCATCTCTGCGCGTGCGGAGTGGACGGGACGGCCAGGAGGGCTCCCGGGGCGGTCATCGATGCATCTCCGCGCGTGCGGGGTGGCCGGTATGGGCGATGTCGATGACCCGGGCGATCACGGTGCATCTCCGCTCGTGCGGGCTGGACGCCGGAACCTACGAGGCGATGTGCGACACGGTCGGTGCATCTCCGCGTGTGCGGGACAGGCGCCGACACCACCGAGGCCGACTTCCTCGGCACCGGTGCATCTCCGCGTGTGCGGGACGGACTCTCTTTGACCTGCGCTTGTGTGGTGACTTTGCCGTTGTGTGATGTCGGTGTGGGCGGCGTGACTGAGGCAGTCTGTCCTATTTCCAGAGCCGATATTGCGGTCTTTGTGGCTATTTCACTCAAGAGGGCGGTTGTGGGAAGCAGTCGGCACCTGCCGGGGCGTGGCGGGGTAGAGGGCGACGTGTCCGGTTTCGGCAGCTGTCAGGAGGGGCGAGTATGGGGGTGGTGGAAGATGGCCGGATCGGCGGACTCACGTTGTGTCTGTGGGGTAAGTACTGTGCTCGGCACGGGCTGATCTATCCGGTGCTGTTCCACATGCTCGATACGGCTGCGGTGGCGGGGGAGTTGTGGGACCGGCTGCTGACCGGGCCGCAGCGCGCCGCTGTTGCGGCGGGGCTGGGGATGAGCCAGGCGCAGGCCCGCCGCGTGGTGATGTTCATCGCAGGCCTGCATGACTTGGGCAAAGTAAGCCGTTTCCAGGCCTGCGAGCCGGTTGCGTGGGCACGGGTCAGCGATGAGCTCCGGGCCGATGCGGGCCGCTGGAGATTGATGCGGCACGAGCGGGCTTCCGCGCATGCCCTGGTTGGGATCCTCGCGGAGATGGGCTACGAACTGTCCGGCGATGTCAGCCCGGCTGTGCGGATGGCGCAGATTGCCGGCGGTCACCACGGACGATTCCCGCAGCTCGATGTGTACGGAGCGGCCAGCGTGCGGCGCGTGCAGGTCGATCTCGGCGGCCGGTTGTGGCAGGAGATCCGTTACCGCTACGCCGCTCAGGTGCGGCATCTGACGGGTGCCGAAGCGGTGCCGGAGCGGGTGTCGGTCACGGCGGCGGTGCTGATGACCGGGCTGGTGATGGCCGCCGACCGGCTGGCCAGCCAGCGCAAGGTGTGGGCGCCGCGGGCGGATGCGCCCGCCTACGGTGCGGCCCAGCATTTCGCCTGGGCGCGGTGGAAGGCCCGTGAGGTGGTGGAGGAGTCACGGCTGGCACGTATCGAATTGCCGGTGCTGCCGTTTACCGCCGCGCATCCCCACCTGCGCGCCCCGAACCCACTTCAGGCATCAATCCTGGACAGCCTTCCCCGGCTGGCCGGTGCGCGGGGCGCCGGGATCCTGCTGGTCACCGACGGTACCGGCGCGGGCAAGACCGTCACCGCCCTGGAAGCGGCCCGCATCCTCAACGACGCGTGCGGCAGCCGGGGACTGTGCTTCCTGCTGCCCACCACAGCCACCGCGGACGCCGTCTACGACACGCTGTGCGGCTACCTTCATGCGCACCGACCTACCCCGGCCGTCCTCACGCTCGTGCACAACCACAGCTGGCTGAACGCCGCCTACTCCGATGAGATGCTCGCCCCCGGCGACGTCCCCGCCTGCACCGGCGACGACCCCCACACCGACGAAGACGATGACGACGACTGCCGGCCGACCGGCAACGGTGGGAAGAGCGGGACCTGGCGGCGGATCCTCCCGGACGGCTGGGTACGCGGCTGGGACCGCGCGCTGCTGGCCCAGTTCACCGTCGCCACCGTCGACCAGGCACTGATGGCCGCGCTCCCGGTCCGCGACAGCGCCCTGCGGATGCTGTCCCTGTCGGGCAAGTGCGTTGTCGTCGACGAGGCGCACGCGCTCACCGCGTTCAGCCGGCGCATCCTGCTGCGGCTGCTGCACTGGCTCGGTAGCCTGCGCACTCCGGTGATCGTGTTGTCGGCGACACTGCCGGGACAGACGGCACGCGAACTCGTGTACTCCTACCTGACCGGTGCCGGACACCGCAGACGCGATCTGATCGCGCGCGAGGACGAGTTCACCGTGCCCTACCCGGGCTGGCTGTTCGCCGACGCCGCCACTGCCCAGGCCGCCGTGATCCCTGCGGATGTGCGCACGCGGCACGCCGCCGCCCAGCAGCGCACCGTCACAATCCGGTTGGCCCCGGCGCGCTACCGGCGCCTCGACGTTCCGGCACGCCGGGCCAGAACGGGGGAGCGGCTGGCCCGTATTGCCGCGGAGGTCGGCCCCGTGGCACGGCTGGGCGGATGCGCCGTCATCGTGTGCGCCACGGTCGCCGATGCCCAGGACACCTACCGCTACCTGCAGCAGTTCCTTGAATGGCCCGCAGGCCCGCAAGACCTGCTGCTGGTACACGCCCGTTTCCCCGGCCACTGCCTCGAACGGGCACTGGCGCAGGTCCGTACCCAGCTCGGCCCGTTCGGGCCGCGCCCCGAACGGCTGGTGGTGGTCACGACCAGTCTGCTGGAACTCAGCCTCAACATCGACGCCGACCTCGTGGTCAGCGACCTCACCTCGCTGGCCCGGCTGATCCAGCGCGCGGGACGGCTGTGGCGCTTCGAACAGGCCTGGCAGAACGAACGTCCCCCCGGCATCACCCCGCGTCCGCCCTGGATCCAGGCCCGCGGCCCCCGCCTCACCGTCATGCACCCCGTCGACCACGACCGCACCACCCTGCTGCCCGACGCCTGGGCCACAACCGACCACCCCTACCTCCAGCACGCCAGCGCCCACCTGCTCACTCTGCCCGGCCCCCAGCGGATCACCCTGCCCGAGCACGCCCAGCACCTGGTCGAACTCATCCACCAGTCCGGACTGCCGGCCACCTGGTCCGGACCGCTCGCCTCCCTCCACGAGCAACACCTGGCCGCCGAGCGGGCCCAGGAGCACACCAGCAACACCCACCTCATCCCCCCGCACGACCGTGTCGCATCCCTGTCCGACCTGCACCGCCAGAACCTGACCGCTGCCCAGGCCGCCACCCGCCCGCACGACCGGCCCCGCCGCATCCTCGCCTCCTACCAGCGCCCCGGCCACCCGCCCACCCTCGACGCAGCAGGCCGCTTTCCCCTGCCCCAGGGACCTCACCTGCGCCCAGCCGCCATCCGCACCGTCCTGCAGCACACCGTGCCGGTCCCCAGCGCCTGGGCAGCCGCCGCCACCCAGGACCACCACGGCCCGGACGCCTGGCAACAGCACCCCCTGCTCGCCGACCTCGTCCTCCTCCCGCACGACCCGGACCGTCCGTGCCCAGTCCAGCTCGGCCGCCACCAGCTGCACATGGACGACGAACTCGGCCTCATCCACGGCGAATCGGCCCCCGCGGCGCACTGAGGCCCGCCGCAAGACAGGTCGCAGAACCCTGACACAGTCATGGCCGGCCTCACCCTGCCCGTGGAGGTCCGGCGCTGCTGAGGTACATGCGAACCGGGTACAGCGCACGGCGGAGCACACGGCGCGCAGCGTCCCCCGTCGCGCGCCCGGCCCGTACGCCAGCCGTTGATCACACTAGTTCGCAGGCTCTGTACGGCAGTTCACCGCGGATGTTTCCCTTGATCCATGTGACGGTGCGTATCGCTCGTCACGGAATGTTTCCTTCTGCCGTTTCTGTGATCCCTCGGATCTGCTCCCGCCCCAGGAACCCGTCATCCACGGACCCAGCCCGGGCGCGCCCCTCCACGCCGCATCCAGTCCGTAGCGCTCTGCCCGAGCGCGTCGTCCCGCCTCCTCGCCATGGCCCCGCACAGCCCGGCAGGAAGCGAAGAGGGAGTGTTGGTGATGCCACCGCCGAGTTACCGGATCGACCTGAGTCCCTGCATCCCGGTGCGCTGCGGCAAGCACATCGAGTACGTCGGCTTACGTGAGCTCCTCACGGACGCCCACCGCATCGACGACCTGGCCCTGCCCCTGCCGCCCGCCCAGTCCGCCCTCTACCGCCTCCTCACCGCGATATGCGCCCCCATCACCGAACTCGACGACCCGGACCAGCCCATCAAGGACTGGCTGGAGCACCGGACAGAACTGCTCAGACGCACAGACGGCTTTGACCCCGACAGGGTGCACGCCTACTTCGATGCCGACCCCGACGCCTTCGACCTTTTCCACCCCGTACGCCCGTGGTGGCAGGACGTGGCACTGGCCGTCCAGTGCTCCAAACGCAGCGGGATCAACTCCCTCATCTACGGCCGCGCAGCCGGCCGCAACCTGGTCTGGTTCAACCCCCGTCACACCGACACCGATCCCCAGCCCGTGCCCGCCAGGGAAGCACTGTGGAACCTGCTCGCCTACCACTACTACGGGCCCTCCGGGCGGGCCACCGTACGCACCGTCGACGGTGTGAGCGGCGGACAGCTGCAAGCCGGCCCGCTGCGCTCCACCGTCTCCTTCCACCCCCGCGGCCGCACCCTGTACGAGACCCTCCTGCTGCACCAGGTGCCCTACCGCGGCGACGACCAGGCCCCCGGCAGCGACGCCTGCCCCTGGGAACAGCCCGCCGCCGATCCGCTGCAGGCACCGCCGGAGGCGACCTGGCCCAGACGGCTGCTGACCGGCCGCTCACGGCACGCCGCACTCCTGGTTCCCGACGAGAGCGGCGAGCACGTCACTGACGCCTACCTGACCTGGGCCACCCAGCACCCCCCGCTGGAGGCCACCGACCCCTACCTCGTCTACGACATCAACCCCGCGGCACCCGCGGAGCGCCGACGCAGCCCGCGCCGCGCAGACGCCGACTACGCCAAGTTCCGGGCCCTGCCCGCGCTGGCACTCGCCGGTGACGAACACCGGCCGGGCTGCCGGCCCGAGGCATTCACCACGATCAACAGCCTTCCCCAGGACACCCGCACCAGCCTGCGCGTGTGGGTGTGCGGATTCGACCAGGAAGGCCAGGTCAACAACCGCATCTGGTACACCAGCCTGACCCCGCCGATCTGGCCGCTGGCCCAGGAGAACGACCCCGTCAAGGCCTCCCGCATCGTCGAATGCTGCGCCGCCGCGGAAACCCTGGGCGCCGCCCTGCGCCAGGCAGCCGACCAGGCCTGGAAGGACACCGGCCTCACCCGGCGCACGGCAGCCCGACCCCGAAAGGGCGCCGGGAAAAGGGACGCCAGTCTGTGGGCCAGCCAAGCACTCGCCGGCTACTGGCCGCGCGCCGAGCAAGCCTTCTGGCAACTCGTCGACGACACACGGCCCGCTTACGGGGTGTTCGCCGCCGCGGCCATCACGGCACTGTCCGAGACCACCCGCGACGCCCTCAACCGCCTGCCCAAGGCCGGCCCGGCCCTGGCCCGCGCCGCGCAGAGCCTGCGACGCGCCGGCACAGCCCCCGACGACACGCTCCGCCCGACCGGAGGACCGCATGCCCAGCCGTGACGAACGTCGCTGCCACTACGACGCCTTCGTCGCCCACGTCCGCGGCCTGTGCCGCACCCCGCGCATCCGCAGCCGCCTGGAGAACGGCCGCGGCCAGCCCCTCACCGAGTGCCCACGTATGGACGCCTACCTCGTCAAACCCTGCCAGGGCTTCGGCGCCCGCCGCGCCCACTACACGATCGCCTCCCTGATCGCCCTGGAACGTCCCGTCCCGGACTGGACCGAAACAGCCCCCTCCTTGCCAGCGCACCGTGGCCTCATCCTGGACGGCCCCCTGGAATCCGAATCAGCGCTGCTGGACGGCTGGTCGCGGCGCCCCAACCTCGGCCGGACCCTGGCCGACGCCGCCCGCGCACACCCCCACACTGCCGCAGGCTGGCAGCGCGAAGTGGAAGTGATGGGCGTGCTCTCCGCCGACCTGCTGCACACCCGGCTGCCCCACACGATCCGACGGCTGCTCAATCTCGGCCTGGCATGCGACTTCGCCCTGCTGCTCGAGGACCTCGCCCAGTGGGACTTCGACCCGCTGGAAGTCGCCGGCCGCTGGCGTCACGCCTTCTTCCTGACCGTCCCCGACACCCTCCTGGAGCTGTGATGCACACCCGCTACCTCGACATCCACATGCTTGAGCACAGGCCTCCGTCCTGCCTCAACCGGGACCAGCACAACGTGCCCAAGACCATGACCGTCGGCAACGCCAAGCGCATCATGGTCCCCGCCCAGACCCAACGACGCCCATTGCGCTTGGCACTCGAGGACACGCTCGAAGAGCCCGCTACCCGCACCCGCTACCTGCCCCCTCATGTCGCCGAGGCGCTGCGCGCAGCCGGCTGGTCCGAGGACCTGGCCCACTTCGCCGCCGGGCAGATCGCCCGCTCCGCCACCGCCAAGGGCCTGGACACCGACCCCAGGAACGGCCACCGCACCAACGTCATGCTCCTGGTCGCCGCCGACTCCATCGTCAAGGACCTCGCCGAGCTGTGCACCGATCACCGTGCCGACCTGGAGAAGGGCCTGGCCCGCCTCCAGAAGAAGCAAGAGCCCGACGACAGCGACGACACCAAGCCCGGCCGCGGCAAGCCGCCCGCCCTGCTGCCCACCGACAAGGTGGCCGCCTGCCTGAGCCGGCCCACGGCCACCATCCACCTCTTCGGCCGCATGCTCGCCGGCCTGACAGACGCCGACGTCCCCAGCGCCGTGCAGACCGCCCCCGCCCTCACCACGCACAAAAGCGATCTGCAGCCGGATTTCGTGACCGCGGTGGACGACTGGCTCGGCACAGGCGACCGCGGCAGCGCCTTCATGGACACCTCGTTCCTGACCAGCGGAGTGTTCTACCGGTTCACCACGGTCAACCTCACCGACCTGACCCGCAAACTCGACGGCGACCAGAACCAGGCGCTGCACCTGACCGGCCTGTTCATGCGCGCGGCCATCATGACCGTGCTCCCCGCGAAGCAGACATCCACCGCCCCGCACACCGTGCCCGACCTGGTCGCCTACGCCGTCCGCGACGGCCGCCCCGTCACCTACGCCAGCGCCTTCGAACAACCCGTGCAAGCCGCCCCCGGCGGCGGCTACCTCACCCCCAGCTACCACGCCCTGGACACCTGCGCCGGCATCACGCACCGGCTGACCGGAACCAGCGACCTCGTCGGCCATGGTTACGCCACCGCCCAGACCGGCGACGCAGCCCACCTCGGCACCCGGCACGACAGCTTCGACGCCCTCATCGCCGCAGCCCTCACCAACGCGGCCGCGCAAGCCACCGGCCAAACGCCGGCGGACGCCGCGTGAGCGCTCTGCTGCTGCGCCTCGCGGGCCCCCTGGCCGCCTTCGGCACCAGCGCCGCCTTCCACGACCGCGACACCGCCCCCCACCCCACCCGCTCCGCCCTGATCGGCATGTTCGCCAACTGCGCCGGACGCGCACCCCACCACGCCCTCGACCCCTTCACCGAGTTGCCCGGCCAGCCCTGCTACCAGGACCTGGGATTCCTCATTCGCATCGACCGGCCCGGCACGCCCCACACCGATTTCCACACTGTCGGCGGCGGCCACCCGCGCGACAAGCAGCTGCGCACCAGCGGCGGCCCCCAACGCCCCGAGGCGCAGTCCACCCTCGTCTCCCACCGCCGCTACCTCGCCGACCCGGTCTTCACCGTCGCCGTCACAGGCCCCACCCCACTCCTGCAGACCATCGCCGGCCACCTCCGCCACCCCCACAACGCCCCCTACCTCGGCCGCCGCACCTGCGTTCCCACCGAACCCCTCGTCCTGGCCACCGCCGTCACCGACCCCCTGGACGAACTCACCCACCGCACTCCGCTCAGCCTCGCCCGCCCACCCCGCCCCCACACCACCACCGTCAACGTCGACTTCATCCACGAAGACCCCCCACCCGACCCGTCCACCGCCATCGACCACTACGAACTGTGCGACCAGCCAGTGGACTTCACCCCGGGCGGCCGCCGCTATCACCCACGCAGCGTCTGGCGCACCCGCATCCCCCTGCCCGTAGCCCTCTACGCCGGCCCCGACCCCCTCACCACCCTCGCCGCCTACATGCACCCGGAGCAGCGATGACCCCCACCGCCACCCTCACCTGCATCCGCCTCAACACCGCCCACCACGCCGTACGCCGTGACTTGGCCGACCGCGTCCAGCTCCACAAAACGCTCATGCGTCTGACCCCCGGCACCCCCAGCCCCCACCCCCGCCGCGACGCCGGCCTCCTCTTCCGTCTCGACACCGACCACGACGCGCCCACTCTGCTCGTCCAGACCACCCAGCCACCCAACCTCGCCGGCCTGCCCGCCCGCTACGGCACCCTCGTCGCGGCCCGCGACCTCACCCCCGTCCTGCACGCCCTCACCCCCGGCCGCCACGTCCGCTACCGCATCACCGCCGTCCCCGTCCGCCACCTCCCCGGTCCCCCCTGCGGCCGACAACCCGACGGCCGCCTCCTGCGCCGCCGCGGCACCCCCACCGCCCTGCACGGACACGACGCCGCCCAGTGGTGGCAGCGCAGAGCCAGCCAGGCCGGCCTCGCCCTCACCGACATCAGCCTCACCCCCCGCACCTTCGAACGCTCCCCGCACACCCCCCACCGGCCCGGACTCGACCACCAGCTCATCCAGTTCGACGGACACGCCCGCATCACCGACGCCCGCCTCCTCGCCCAGAGCATCTGCCGCGGCATCGGCCGCGCCCAGTCCTACGGCGCGGGCCTGCTCAGCCTCGCCCCCGTCTGACCAGCACCACCACACCGGGCACAGCCATCCCCCGGGAAGGACACTTCGTGACCCCTGAACAGCCCCTGCGTGACACCCGCCTGCGCCGGGCAGCCACCAGTCGGCTCATGTACCTCGCCCAGCAAAACAGCCTCACCACCGACCACATCAAAACCGTCGCCGAGACTTTCGGAGTCCACCCGCGCAGCGTGCGCCGATGGATGGACAACGCCGCCCAGCACAACGACCGCTACACCCCACAACGCCCCGTCTCCTTCACCCTCACCCAGGTGATGCGCGACGCCGTCGCCCTCTTCTGCGGCAACATCGCCGCCGCCTACCGGGACCTGTGCAAAAGAGGCCACCTGGGAGACGACCCCGTCTCCTACGCCACCTTCCACCGCGCCGTCACCACCGCCTACACCCCCGGCTTCCTCGCCGGCCTGCGCGGCGGCGAGAAGGAACGCCGCAAATTCGACGTCCACTTCACCCGCGACATCGGACACCGCAACCAGGCCTGGGAAGCCGACCACGTCGAAGCAAGCGTCTGGGTCAACGTCAACGGACACCGCCGCAAACCCTGGATCACCTGGTTCATCGACTGCGCCAGCGACGCCATCTGCGGCCTGTCCATCTCCGCACAGACCCCCAGCCGGGAGAACATCCTCCTCGCCATCCGGGCCGCCGTCCTGCGAGGAGGCGACCACGGCCCCTTCGGAGGCAGCCCCGGCCTCGTCCGGGTCGACAGAGGCAAAGACTTCCTGAGCGACACCGTCGAAACAGCCTTCGGCATCCTCGGCGTCCGCGTCGTCGACCTTCCCCCCAGACACCCAGAGCTCAAGGGAACCGTCGAAGCCCTCAACCGCGCCGTCAAAAAGATGCACTTCCCCGGCCTACCCGGCTTCGTCCACGCCCCCCGAACCAGCCGCCGCACCAAAAAAGACCTCGATGAATGCCTCCTGACCTACGAGGCATTCATCCGCAGCCTCCTCGAATGGGTCCACGAGTGGAACCACGAGCACCGCATCCGCACCCGCGACAACCGCACCCCCTACGAGCTGTGGCACGACGACCTCACCCCCATCTACGACCCCGACCCCGGAGACCTCCTCTTCACCCTCGAAGTCCATCCCACCCACCTGACGATCAACTCAGACGGCGTCCACTGGGGCAAACGCCTCTACCTCGCCCCCTACATGCAAGGCCTCCGCGGCACCAAGGTCGTGCTGCGCTACATGCCCCGCCAGGAACGCACCGTCGAACTCTTCGACGCCAAAGACGGCACCTACCTGGGCCCGGCCGTCCTGCAGAACGCAGCCAACCCCCAGGAACGGAGTGCAGTACGGAACGCGGCCGACCGCGAAGCCGGCCGCCTGCGCACCGCCCTGGACAAGGCGAAGCGCCAGCGTGAGGAACGCTTCGAAGGCGACACCGTCCCCATCACCCCCCGCCCGGTCAGCGACATGACCCAGGAACAGGCAGCCGCAATCCTCGACGGTCATCGCCAGGACGAACACGCCAGCGAAGCACGCCCCGACCTCATCCCGCTGCCCGACCCCACCAACACCTGGAACAACACCCAAAGCCCCGCCGAAAGCCGCAGCGGCTCCACTGACCCCCTGCTCCCGCCGCTGCCCGACCCCACCGCCTCCTGGAACCCCGCCCCGCTGCCTACCCCGCCCGAGGAGCCCACCGATGAACCACACGATTGACACGACCGCCCCAGCCAACGACCACTACCTCGGTCTCGCCGGAGCCCGCCTCCTGCCCACCACCGCCTCGCGTCTGACCCAACGCCACCTGGCCACCGTCATCAAGGCCCGCGCCCTGTTCTGCGTCCACGGTGATGTCGGACTCGGCAAGACCTTCGCCGTCAACACCAGCCTGCGCGACCTCGCCCCCGACAACACCCTCTGGCTCGAATGCCGCAAAGGAGCCCCGCTCGGCACCCTGCGAGCCGCCCTCTATCGCGCGCTGGCGTTGCCCGGGGACCCTCCCGCCAAAGGCGACGCATTCGACCAACTCCTCGTGCAGGCCTTCGCCGAGCAGCACCGCGTCCTGGTCTGCGACGAAGCCCAGGGCCTGACCAGGAGCTCCCTGGAGTACCTGCAGACTCTCTGGGAGAACAGGCGCACCCAGCTGACCGTCATCCTCGCCGGCGGCGACAACTGCCTCCAGCGCATCCGCAGCTGCTCCGGCCTCTTCTCCCGCATCCCGATCTACCAGCAGTACCAACCACTCACCCCCGACGAAGTCCTGGCCCTGATGCCGACCTACCACGCCCTGTGGCAGAACGTCGCCCCCGACGACCTGATGTGGATCAACGACGCCGCCTGCCACGGCAACTTCCGCAACTGGGCCAAGGTCACCTTCCACATCCAGGACATCCTCGAACAGCACCCCGAGACCGCCTGGTTCAGCCGCGACACAGTCCGCATGGTCCTCAGCTTCCTCGACAGCAGCATCCGCAGCTGACCGGGCATTGTTCCTGCCCGGGGGCCTGTTCGAGGGCGACTGGACCGAGGAGGACGCCGCGCCCGCAGCCTAGGCATGACCGGTGCAGACTCACCCCTCAGCCGGTCCCGGTCTCCGCTGTGCGATCGACACCGGCAGCCCGTGCTGCCCGCGAGTTCGCGGGCAGCAGACGTGACCGGTTCGGAAGAGACCCAGCTGTCCCAGGCCAGCTCATCCGCGTGGAGAACCGTGGCCCAAGAGGTGCCGGGACTAACGAAGTAGCCGTCCGTGCGAGGCGGCCTCTCTGCAGCCGCGATGCACCGACGAAGACCGTGCCGTAGGTCCCGCATCTCCCGGACACGGCCGCATCGGCCTGCGCGATTGCTCGGCCGGCGGTGGCTCAAGGCCAACGCACAGGTCCTCCAGCCTCGCAGATCCCTCTTGCACCGTCGGTTCAGCGCTGGAGGAGGAATTCGGCGCCCGGCGAGCAGGCAGGGCAGGCGGTGAAGACGGGCGTCCCCACGGCAGCAGCCCGGACAGGGCCGAGATGACATAGCTCAGCCCCAACAGCGTCTCAGCAACATCTGCCCGCTCGGTTCGATTCAGCGCCGCAACAGCGACACCAGCGCACAGCACAACGATGACCACCACGGCGACAGCACCGAGAGCAGCCAACCAGATCGGTACTCCGGACGCGGCGGCGCCGACAGGAACGGACAGAGTGGTCAATGAATGGCCTCCAAAGGACGACGAAGGCCCCCGGCGATTTCCGGGGGCCTGTGACAGCGCATAAGAGAAAAGGCCCCCGCTCCTCGAATCCGAGGAAAGGAGAGCCCGACAAGCAGTTCGGGCGCTCTGGGCGCCCGATGGAGCAGTACTGTAGCACCTTCTCGATGAGGGTCAACTAGCCTGCTCAGCAAGCCTGTTGGCCTGCTCAGAGCGAAACGGGGGGAGCGCTCTGTGCTGCCGCAGCGTCGACGGCCGTGTCCCGCCAGACTGCTCCGCCGCGCGACTATCTGACTTCCCGCCACGGACGGGTGAGTTGCGGTCGGGAGCCCGGGCGGGTCGCCGAGTAAACGGCTACGAAGATCACGACAAGTTCTTGATCTTCGAAGGGACGTCTTATGCGTTTCCCCCGCACTGCCGTCGCCGCCCTTGCCGTGCTCATCACCCAGGCCGGCACCGCACACGCCGCTCCAGCGGCACCCGACCGCGCCGCGAGCCCCGGTGACACGATCACCATGCCGGTCCGCGACGCCCTCCAGGCGCTACCGGTCCAGGACGAGAGCCGTGCCGGGTATGAACGTTCCAAGTTTCGGCACTGGATCGACGCCGACCGGGACGGCTGTAACACGCGTATGGAAGTCCTCCTGGAGGAGGCGGTCGAGGCTCCGGAGCAGGGACCGAACTGCGTGCTCACCGGTGGATCCTGGTACAGCCCGTACGACGACGCCTACTTCGACAACGCCAGGAAACTCGACGTCGACCACCTCGTCCCGCTCGCCGAAGCGTGGGACAGCGGAGCCTCCGCCTGGACGGCGAAGGAACGCGAGGCTTACGCCAATGACCTCGACGACGCCCGTGCACTGATCGCCGTCTCCGCCGCGTCCAACCGCTCCAAGTCGGACCAGGACCCGAGCACCTGGCTGCCTCCCTTCGCGGGCTACCGCTGCCAGTACGTCACCGACTGGGTCGCCGACAAGACCCGCTACCAGCTGTCCGTTGACCCCGGGGAGGAAGCCGCTCTCTCCAGGACCCTCAGCATTTGCCCTAACGAGCCGATCGAGGTCACGCTCGCGCGATGACAGGAGTGCGATAGCGGCACTCTGCCCGCCCTCGTGAGCGCGGGCCGTGCCAGCCGTTCTGCCGACGGTTCACGCCCCCTCTTCATGGCCCTCCCTCTGAGCATCCCTGCGTTCCGTACCTGCTTCACTTCCAGCCGTCACTGCCCCCTCAATGGTCAGCTTTGGACAGTGGCGGCAGCCACCAGAAGAGCTCGTCGGACTCCCGGTTGTGCCGCCACGCGGTCAGGACGTGCGATGCCGCAAGGCGGTCGAGGAGTTCCGCGGTCTGCTGGGGCGCGTGCCCGCACAGGCGGGCGAGGACATCGAGGTCCGTACTGCCAGCATCGCCCGCGGTGTGGGAAGCCAGAGCCAGTGCGGCCAACTGCACAGCTGGCGGCCACCCGACCGGTACGACAACCGGAGCGGGGCGCAGAGCCCACTGCGCGGCACAGGCCCGCGTTCGGCTGCCCGGCTGTTGGTATAGCAGTGCGGCATCCAGTAGCTGGGCCTCCACATGTGGATATCTGCCTGTCCTGCGGCGCAGCCAGCCGGTGTGCTCGAGCTCTTCCCACAGCTCAGTGCGGCCGTGCAACCGCATGCCGCGCAGCAGGCCTGCGGGTAGCCGGACGCAGCCGCGGGTGTCGGCGCGCAGGGCGCACTGCAGCGCGAGCAGGCGGGCGGCGGGGGAGGTGAACTGGGGGAGTACTGCTGACAGATAGGTGAGCATCTCCCGTACGCGGGTTCGCTCGGCCGGGCCGCCCAGCGGTTTGGGGCGGCGGCCGGGGCATTCGGACCGCCGGGGCGCGAGCAGGGTGGCCGGGACGACGGCGGTGTGGCTAGTGGCGGCCGCACAGGCCGCACACGTGTCGGACAGACGCCAGGCGCGGCCGCTGCGGTCGCGGGTCAGGGCGAGCAGTACCGGCCCGGCGCAGCCGCGATGGCGCAGATGCCAGGAGCAGCCCTGCGCCCGGCACTGGCAGCTGCGCAGATGCGCCGGCAGCGCGTCGGCGCGCGCATGACGGGCCAGATGCGCCAGGGCGGCAGACCGTGCGGAGGCGGCCTGCAGGGGAGGGGAGTGCACGGTGCAGTGCGGACAGACGAGCCTCGGGCCGCCTGCCCGTGAACACAGTTCCACTGTCCAGATACGCCGCACCGCGGGATGCGCGCCGGCAAGCCTCATCGGCCCGTCGTCCTCCTGTCTGTCCACGCCTCCATGCTGGGAACTCCAGACGGAGGCACCCAGGACGCACGCACCGTAGTGCAGATCCCTGCACTGCGAACGTCACTCCCGTACCGGCAGATAGTGCAGAAGTCTGCACTGACAGGGCAGGGTCCTGCACCGTCGGATGGTGGAGTGACGATCTTGCCGCCCGACCCCGACTTCACCGCGCTGCGCATCGAATTCGCGCGCCTGCGGGGCGAGCGCGGCTGGACCTTCGATGAACTCGCCGACCGCAGCGGCCTAGCCCGCCGCACCCTCATCGACCTCGAACACGGCCGCACCACCGGCAGCCTCACCACCTGGCACACCCTCGCCCACACCTTCGACGTGCCAATCGAGCAACTGCTGAACACCCTCTGCGACGACCACACCCCTCCCGGCGCCCCGAACTCCTGACCGCACTGCAACACCCACTCGCGCCCGGGTCGTGAATCACCCGAACCGGCGAGCACGCATCGAACGCTTCAGCGCCAACTGGATCGGATGTTCGGTGCCGTTCGGCTGTACAGGCGACCCCGGCCCGGCCTTCTCCTCAATCGCGGGGTGTCGCCTGGCACGGTCCCGCCATGCACCCCAACACCGCCTCCGCCAGCTGCCACTGGGACGGCAGCCCACGCACCACACACCCCCGGCGCCCACTGCGGGTGACCGCCACCAGCCCCAGCCGCCTGCTGCGCACCGGCCAGAGCAGCCGCTGCCGCCAGTGCGGCCACCTCATCGACCGGTACCAGTGCGCCGACCAGCAACCCATCGCCCTGCACCCCGCGGAACTGGACGCCTCCCAGATCCCCGCCCCTTGCCGCTGGCACCTGAGCGGCGGCATCGCCTATCCCCACGGCGACGGCAGCCCCTGGTGCCGCATCCCGCACCATGCGCTCTGCCCAGGACGCACCCCCACCGCGCAGACCGGCCCGTACATCGAATCCCTGCGCCGCCAACTCGCCGTCCGCACCCGCCGCCTGATCGACACGGGCCAGTTCACCCCCACCCCTCCCGCCGCCTGCGACCCACCCGCAGGCAGCGACCGCCCCACCCGGCCCGTCGTACAGCTACTGCTGGGCCGCTACCTCGCCGAGGCGCCCCTCCGAGCCATCCGGTGCGTGGCCCAGACCTGCCAGCGCCAACGCTGCCCCCACCGCGTGCTCGATCCCACCAGCCCCCGAGGCGTATGGGCACTACTGCCCGCCAGCCCGCAGCGCGGCCAACTCGCCCTGCCGGCAACGCTCATGGCCGTCTACGACCTCAGCCGGCTGCCCTATGCCGAGCAGCTGCGCTGGCGCACCCAGCGCTGCCCCGCCCATGCCGCAACCCCCAGCGCCGCAGATCTCGCGCCGGCAGGATGGCAGGTCTTTGACCCCATCCTGCACGCGGCCCACCTCCACACCCGCCTGCCCCACACCTCGCCCGCCCACCGCGAGCGGGCATGACCATGCCGCACCACGCCCTGGACATCACCCTGACCAGAGCCCTCACACCGGCCGAACTCCACCGGGCCGCCCGCACGATGCCGCTCGCAGCCAACCACGACACCACCCGCCTCCTGGCCCTCGTTCACGCCAAAACCCCGGCCAAAGCCCTCAACCGGCTGCGCCACCAGATCGGCGGACGGCTCCCCATCGACGTGATCACCACGCACTACCCCGACCAGCGTGGACAGATCTTGCTCAACGTCACCTTCTCGCCCGCCGTATACGCCGCTCTCGAAACTGCCGCAGAGCACACGAGAAGACCACCGCACCTATTCGTGCAAGAAGCAGTTCACCGAGCCCTGGCCCGGCACGCCACCGAGGAAGCCGACCGCCTCGACCGCGCACTCCAGCACCTGCTCACCAGCACTACCCCTCCCTATCTCCTGGCAGCCGTCGGGCGCGCGCTCACCCACACCACCGGAGCAGCCCCGTGCTGAAGCCCACCGACGAACAGCAAGCCGCCGCCGACGCCTTCCACGCCGGCCAGCATCTCGCCCTGCAGGCCGGGGCAGGCACCGGCAAGACCACCACACTCGCCGAACTCGCCCGCGCCACCCGCCGCCGCGGCCGCTACCTCGCCTACAACCGTGCCATCGCCCAGGGCGCCCGCACTCGCTTCCCGCCCACCGTCAGCTGCAAAACCGCCCATGCCCTGGCCTACGCCGCCATCGGCCACCGCTACACCCTGCGCCTCAACTCCCCGCGCCGCCCCGCCTGGCAGACCGGCCACGCCCTCGGCATTACCAAATCCATCCGCATCGGCGAACGCGACCTGTCACAGAAGACCCTCTCCAACGCCACCCTGCGCGCCGTGGCCCGCTTCTGCTATACCGCCGATGCGGATGTCGCCCGCCACCACGTCCCGCGCCTGCGCGGCCTCGAAGACACGAAACTGCACACCGAACTCGCGGACTACATCGTGCCGTTCGCCCGCAAAGCCTGGACCGACCTGCAAAACCCCGACGACGGCGCAGCTCGCTTCGAACACGACCACTACCTGAAAATCTGGGCCCTCACCCAGCCCAGGATCGACACCGACTACCTGTTCCTGGACGAAGCCCAGGACACCAACCCCGTCGTCGAACAGATCTTCCTCGCTCAACGCGACCACGCCCAGCTCGTCATGGTCGGCGACTCCGCCCAGGCCATCTACGACTGGCGCGGCGCCAAAGACGTCATGACCGGCTTCGACGGTACCCAGCTCGCCCTGTCCCAGTCCTTCCGCTTCGGCCCTCAGCTCGCAGAAGAAGCCAACCGGTGGCTGGCCATCGCCGACGCCCCGATCCGTCTCACCGGCACCGAGACCGTGCCCACCGACCTGGGACCCGTCGCCCTGCCCGACGCGGTTCTGTGCCGCACCAACGTCGGCGCCATGGCACAGGCGATGAACCTCCTCGCCGCCGGCCAACGAGTCGGGGTGGTCGGGGGAGGCGACAGCCTGCGCGCCCTGGCGCTGGCCGCCCGCGACCTCAAGAACGGCCGTCGCACCACCCACCCCGAGCTCGTACTCTTTGCCACCTGGGGAGAGCTGCAGGACTACGCCTCCCACGACCCAGCGGGACGCGACCTGCAGCCGCTGGTCGACCTCGTCGACACCCACGGTGCCGAAGCCATCCTCGACGCGGTCGCCCAGTTCGTCCCCGAACAGTCGGCCGAAGTGATCGTCTCGACCGCCCATAAGGCCAAAGGGCGCGAATGGGCCCGTGTGAGGATCGCGGACGACTTCACCCCGCCGAAGGACAGCGACCAACGGGACGACAACGGGCATGCTGTTCCCGGACCGATCGAGGACGGCGAGGCCCGCCTCGCCTATGTAGCCGTCACACGCACCCGCCAGCGTCTGGACATGGGCGGCCTCTCCTGGATCGACGGCCACCCAGAGGGCAGACCCGTCAGGTGAGCCCTGCCAGCCGACAGCGCCCTTCTGAGCATGAACCTAGGCGTCGCCCCCGACGGTTAGGGGGCGCCGCCCGCCTTTCTACCGATACCAGTACTTCACGCCACGGTGGTGGGAGCAGGTGCCACGGAAGTGGGCGCTGTAGGAGTAGGTGCCGTCCTTGCACTTCGCCATTGCCCCGCGCGGGTGAGGCGAGTTCGCCTTGCAGACGCCTGTCGTGTGCCGGGCGCACGACGCGGCCGCAGCATCGGTGGCCGTGACCACCGGCGCCAGCAGTGCGCCGGCCATGACGACGGTAGCCACAGCGCCCCGGAATTTGGTGAGCATGAAGTCTCCATTCAGCGACTCGGAGACGCGATCATGCACCGCCGGGCGGCTCCCTCGGGGGTCTGTCCGTCCCTGATCGCAAGGTCGTGACACTCGTGGCCTGACCGTCACCAGGCGTTCGATCCAGGTGAACATTCCCTCGATATAGCGGTCCAGGAGGCCTGTCGACGCCGAGGCACTCGCCTGCGCTGTGTGAGCCGCTGAGCCAGCACGTAGACCTAGCCTGCCCGCCAGGATTCCAGGCGGGCGAGTAGCTTCGTGCTCCGTGGGTGGGCCAACAGATGCTCTCCACGGAAGTGCGTCCAACTGTGACTGGAAACGTCCATATTGGTATGCAGTCTGTGTGGTGGCTGTGTTTGGATGACGTGAAAGCGGCGGGGGTGAACGCAAGTTGACCGCTGCGAGCCCTGCTGCTGCGACCAACACAGGGGGCATAAATTGAAATTGAGAAAACTGCTGTCCACGACTGCCGTCACGTTAGGGCTGCTGGGCAGCTGTCTGAGCAGTGCTCAGGCGGCGGACGACTCCGGAGCAACTCCGGACACCTCCCTGACCACGGGCGTAGTCGCCACCGACCCAGTCACCGATGACCCGTCACCGGCACCGGACGAGACCGACAGCGACCCGGAGACCGCACCCTCGGCAGAGGACATCGCTCTGGGCATCGAAGGCACAGTCCGCAACCCCGCGGCAGCGTCGGCAACTTCCGAGGACGGACAGTCCATCGGGCTGGAGACCGATCCGCAGGCCGCGTGCGATGACCAGGTGAAGTCTGCCGCACAGACTTCCGACGCTCAGTACGCGGCCTGTGCGTCGCCTCTGGAACCGGTGGGCGAGATCAGTTCCGAGGAGCGTGCTGCCCTGTCGCGAGGCGACACCCCTGCCGACACCTCAGCCACCGAATCGGCTGTCCTGGCCGCCGTTCCAGACGCCGGACAGGCCGACCAGGAAGCCTCCCTCCAGGAGACGACGGACGACACCACGCCGACCTCTGCGCCAGAAGACAGTTCTGACGCCTCCGCGGCGGCGGCCAGGTCGCCTTGGAAAGAGCCGAAGTGGTGCCGCGACGAGGGCGTGGACATGACCTGGTACATCGAACGCCTCCGCGGCTGCGGCATCTGGCGCGCCGAGGTCAGCGCCATCGATGTACGCACCGGCAGCCGGATCGGCGGCATCAGGTACCTCGTCATCGGGTACTCCTTCTCCGCCCGGGACTCCAAGACCTGGGCCTACCAGACCCAGATGCTGGAGGTGTCCCGGTGGGGACGGGCGGTGACCGGCACCAAGGTGTACGGCAGCGCCTCCTGCACAGGCAAGTGCAAAGTCACCCACAAAGACTTCCCTGCACAGGCGATCAATTCGCGCGCTGAGCCTTACGGGCAGTTCTTCATGAACACCACCATCAACACGGCTGCCACCAAGCAGAGGGGGACCGGCAGGAGCATCGCGTCCTGGCGGTTCAGCAACCCGGAATGGGTCGCGCCGTCAGACGCCACGAAGCTGTCCACCGTCGATGTCCGCTGCGACAACGCCATGCCCGGTGCCCCTCGTCAGGTCGGCTGCGTGAACACCCAGGCCGTTCCGGTGATCAGCTACAGCCTGACAGGGCCGTGGCCGGAGCTCGCCAGGCACATCAAGGACGCCCAGGCCACCGGCCTGCCGGGCAAATACGGTACGACGAACTACCTGACGCGGCTCACCAACGGCTCGAAGATCACCGAGAACCGCAGGAAAGCCTGCCCCAGCAGCCTGCCACGCCCCTCGGGTAAATCGTGCGACGAGTACCCCTTCGCCAGCACCTGGCAGGGGGCCCGGTACAGCGGTGGCCCGTTCAGCCGCCGGATGATCAACGCCACGCAGAACACAGATGCGGGCAGGGCGCTCAACGGCTTCTACACCTACAGCCGCGTCCTCGACGGAGACCGGTTCCTGGTATGGATCAGGTAGACCCCAGGCGGACGAGACCGGAAGACAACACCCGTGAACGATGAGCCAGCCCGAGCAACAGCCCTGGTACGCGCCGAGTACCACCTCTTCCAGATCGCGGACCTCCAAGGCCCCGTGGCCGACGACCTCGACGCAACCCACAACGGGCTCGTATCCGCTGTCGGCGGCGTCATCGAGGTGGCGACCGGGATCCACACCGGCAACGTCCGTGTCACAGTCGAAACGCACTCCCAGCGACCCGACCCCGCTCCGGGCTGGGAAGAGATCGCTGAGATGCCATGCCATTCCCCTTCCGGGGAAGTGCTGGTCAAGCCCATGATGGACGACCCCGCCGATCTGCCCTCCCTGGCATCCCAGGGCCCGGGCCCCTACCGGCTACGCGTCCACGCGCTCGGCAGGGACACAGCTGTCGACCAGACCGCGGACGACGTCGTGGAGTCCTACCTGATCCAAAGCTGGCCTGCCGCCCACCAGGATGCCCTCCTGGTGCATGCGACCGACGCTTACGGAGCCGAGGTACGAGCCCGGCCGGCCAGCGACACCATCGTCATCGACCACGAGGACTCGCTCGACATCCAGACCGGCCGGGAACGCGACATCCTGCGCCGGGCCGGAAACGGCGACTACTCCTAACCCGCGCCCGCGGGCCCTCGGTTGGGGCGGCCTCGCACGGCTGCCCCAACCGAAACCGACCAGGCCCGGCAGCAAGCAAAATGGCAGCCATCTGACGCTCCCACAACGATTGCCAGCGTTCGCGCATCCCCTGCCTGTGCTACGCCGCATTCCCCGCAGCACTGGGTGTTGTATGTACGAGCTACCAATCAGCCACGGGTCGCAGGGCCAGCGCCTCAGAGGTCGGCGTACAGGCGTCGGGGCTTGCGGCGGAGGCGTCCGCGTAGGCCCCGGATCGACGGGACGGACGGCATCCAGCAGGGGCAGGAGCTGGGTGACGTCATGACGGTTGCCGCCGCTCAGTGGCGGCTTTCCGTGGGCAGGCAGTCGCCTGAGGTGAAGATTTGGGGCCATGCGCTGTTTCCTTGATAGGCGGCGATGACCCAGTGGGTGTAGTTCCATTGTTTGTTCGTGTTGTATTCGGCCAGCAGTCTGGGGCAGGCGGTCTTGCTGACGACATCCTGGAAGTGGGATTGCTGGGCGCGGCTGCCAAGGGCACCCGAGCTGTCGTGGGCCCACACGTACATCATCTTTTCGACTGGGTCGAAGCCGAGAGTAATGGCATCGTCGCGGTCGAAAGGCTCCAGACCGTATCCCTGGCTGAGGCGGGTGTTCCAGGCAGTTGTGATCGCTTTCAGTGTGCCGGAGGCGACGCGTATCTCGTCCTTGTTGCTGCTGGGGATCTCGGCGGTGGTCATGCCTTCGTCCGAGCCCTGGCGCTGGCCTGCTTCGTCCGTGTAGCAGCCGTCGGTGGCTTTACCGAAGCCGAGGATATTTGCCTCGTCCTGGCTGTCGTAGTCTTTCCAGTAGACGGAGAACCGGCCGTAGGGCCAGCTCGTCGGTGCGTCCTTGAGCCGCTGGGCCAGAGCGGTGCAGACGGCCATTTCCCCCGCTCGGCGGAAGACTTCTTTAGGGACCACACCCGCCGGCACCCCCTACGAGGATGCTCACCCGGCGATCCTGGCGTGGACGCAGAGCAAAGACCGTGGCACGAACGAGCTGTCGCTCAGCGACCTCCAAGCCATGATGGCCAGCTGACCGCTGCCGCGTCGACGCCCACAAGATGTCCGAGGGCGTCGGCGCATTCGGATCCTCCGTCAGCCCGGCGGCGGAGTCGGCGCGCAAGCCGCCGGTACTCCTGGCGACTGCGTAGGTCACAGGCTGGACCGCTTCGCATGCAGGGCTGTGCAGCACCGGCGTCGGACAGCGAGCGGGCGTACGTGGACAAGGGGGCTACATGTCCGGCATTGACAGGGCCAGGCTGCCGGGCAGCGCGGTCAGGTGCGTCCGCTTCCGGTTCGGCGGGTTGTCCGGCGGTACAGGCCCGTAACGAGTGGGCAGGACGGGCCTGGGCGCGGTCGGTGGGTTGTCTGTGTCCGTCGTGTGGCGGTTGTCTGGCGTATCGGGCTGGCGACCGGGAACTGGCGAGGCTCCGGGTGGGGCCGGCTGGAGGCAGGGGAGGGCGACTCCGAGCAGGAGACGCACCTCTTCGAAGAAGCACGTGTCCTCGATTGGGGAGGCGCTGTCGGTGGAGGAGGGGTGGCGGCCGGCGGATGCGGTGAGAAGCCGTCGGGCATCACCGTGCCCGTGCCGGGCGGCTTCGGCGACGAGGAACCAAGCGTTGTCTTTCCAGTTCTTACCCGAGCGGAGGGCGACCAGAGCGAGCCGGAACAGCGCGCCGGGATGGCCGGCGGCGGCCGCCGACCCCAGCAAGCCGGCGGCCGTGGACAGCTCATCGCGGCACAGAGCCTTGGAGCCGAGCCGGTACAGGGAGTTCGCCTCCTGGCGGGCCTCGACGTCCAGCTCGTACAGGTCGCTCAAGGGGCCGAAGTCGCCGTCAGGACGATCCCATGCATCGGGTGGTCCGCCGAGCTTGTCCATGAGTGTCAGCAGATCGGCCGGTACCGCCGGCATCGGGCGGACGCAGCCGCCCTCAGCGAAGCGGCGCACAATCATCACCTGTCCTTCTTCGCACGTCGTGTCTTGCAGTGCCCATCTCGGATGAATTTGCCCAGCTCGCTGCGCAACTCGCTGACAGCTGCATACCGGTCCCGGTGGATCCGGGCCGGGGCTATGCCCAAGGCCGCGGAGATCTGCGCGTCGTCGAGACCCTGGCTCTGCAACTGCACGACCGTGCGGCGTCTGCTGAGTGGCATGGCCTCGATCGCGGGCCGGACCAGCTCCTTCAGCGGATCGACGTCCTCTTTGTGCGGGGCGGGCGCCGCCGCAAGCGCGGTGTCCATCGTCAGGTCGGTCCGCTTCTGGGCACGCAGCGCGTCGATGGCCAGATTCCATGAGGTCGTACGCAGGTAGGCCCCAATTTTCACGTCGGGTCCCAGCTGTGCGGCTGCAGCCTTCCTTGCCACCCTCATAAACGCCTCCTGGGCGACGTCCTCGCAGGCCTGCTCCGAGAGTTCGCCCTTACACATACTGCGCAAGAACTGCGGTTCCTGCGTCATGAACGTGTCGTAGTAGTCCAGCAGCCTCTTGCCCAGGTCTACCGTCGCCCCTGCGGAGGGCACCCCATCCGCAGGGACGGCGGACTCTGCTGCAGCTCCCTTCGCTACCACCGGCGGAATTCCTTCACGGGCAGCGAAAGCGGGTCCACACCGTGGGTGCCGCCTCCGACAAGGACGGTCAGCGTGACCCACGTGCGGGCATGGGCTGCGGCCCTGACCTGTACGCGGACCACACGAGTGTTGGACAAGGAGGCCTTGTCGTGATGAGGACTGCGGCGGTCGTGCTCCGTCGTCCTGGTAGCGCGTTGCCGCCGGCCCCAGGACACCACCTGCCCCATGACGGCCGCTGCCTGTGCGGTAGCCGTTACAGCCGAGACAAGTCCGGCCCAGTCCAAGGACGACGTCATGTGAGTTGGTCTCCGTCGGGTTTCAGTGGCGCCTGGCGGCGCCTTCACCTACTCGACGGTCGGCCCCTCCCCGTTCTCCCCCGAAGAACAGAAACCTCCGAAACTGTCCGCAGGGAAAACGGATCTGACCGCCCCTGTACGACGACGCGCTGAGACCTGTACCTGAGCCCGTGTCTGAAAGGGCGTCCGCGGCACCGACAGCCGTACGGTTACTGTCCCTGCTGCCGCGACCGGTGGTCAGGACGAGCGGACGGCCGACTTCACACGGGAGATGCTCGACTTCGGCTGACCGACGACAGCGGGTCCGGACAGGATCAGCCTCGGACCCGCTGCCCGGTACCGGCGGTCACCGATTGAAGAGGGTGCGCGGTGTGGCGCAGGGACAGTCGGCGCCTGGGCACCGGGGGCGGGTCCAGAGCGGGGAGCAGCGCCTCACGGAATGCTGTCAGCTCCTGCGCCACGCGGTCCTCGTCGCTGAAATGCTGGACGACTGTGGAGAACACCGCCTCGGCTGCGTCAGCCAGAGCCCGTTCCGGGCGGCTGAGCAACGGTGCAACGGCGGCAGTCAGACGAGTCAGGGGCGCGGCCAGACCGGCTGCCGAAGCCGCGCTTGCCTGGTCCCACTGGCGGATTACCTCGGCTGCCTCGCCGTAACCGGCGAGCCACCTGGAAGCGTCAGGCGCCGACCGGGCCCAGCCGGCACCCGCCCGAATCGCAGCGTGCAAGCCGACGGTCAGCCGTGCCCTCCAGCCGCCCACCAGGTGGTCGTGGACGCCGCCTGTCACTTTCAGCGCGAGCACTGCCGCGATCAGTTCATCGGCCTGAGCCTGCAGCTGCGCCCGATCATCTGCCTGTTGCTTACGGGCTTCCCTGCGCCGTGTCAGCCGTTCCGTAGCCCACAGGGTCAAGAGCCCGACGACCAAAGCGCCTGCGGCACCAAGAGCAGCATTGAGGAGATCATCGTTCATGGCTCTCCAGACATCACAGCGCTCCGCGCAGTTCCCTGCTCCCGCTGTCCTTCAGTGCCTCAGCAGACGCTGCAGGGCAAGCTGCTCCGACGGACCGCTGCCCAGGCTTGCTTGGAGCCGCGTCGAGGCTGATGCTCGCATCTCCTCCGGCGAGACTCTTCAGTGCCTGTTCGGCACCGGAATCGCCAGCGCCCGCGCGCGCGTACCCAGGTGCAGCTGGATGCCCTCCTCGGCACGACGGCGCGCCTGCTCGCTGATCTCTCGAGTGATGAGGCCGAGAAGATCACCCAGCTCCTCGGTGCCCAGGGCCCGCCTCCCGACCAGCCGTGGAGCCAGCCGAGCCTTGACGAGGCCTAGAGCTCGCGCCGGGCGGCGGCTGCTCCCGCGGGGCGGGCCGCGTTGGTTCACGGGGGCCTGCGGCACCGGGGTGCGGAGACGGTGCCGGCGCACCTTGTGGTGCTGCGGCGGCGAGGCCTGTCAGGACCAAGGAGGGCTTGGCTGCTGGCCAGCGGCGTGCCGGCCAGTAGACCACTCGGTCGCCGCACCGCAGATTCGAACGGATGTTGCCACGATCGGTCACATTTGGTGGCCACGAAGCGTGCGCAGCAAGTGACATCGGTCACAGATGGTTCGCGCGGTGAACCGTCCCGGCGGTCGTTGTTCACAAATCAGGGCCGGCGGCCTGCTTGTGGAGGTCCCGTGAGGGGCGGGTGGCGTTTAAGGCCCCCCGCCGGAGCGGGGGGCCTTCAGGAGCACTCAGGCCTTGAGATGTCTCCTCCATGCGGCGCAGTTGGCGCTGGCCGCAGCCCTATGGTGGCGTGCCGCGGAAGGGATGGGGACCCGTTGAGCGGGGTCGTGCGGCACGGCTGAACAACCTCAACAACCGAATCATATTGCTGACCTGCGTGGACATCCCTGGCGGGGGTTGTTCGCGAAGTGTTGTCTTTGCACCCGATCGCGCTAACAACAGGCACCAAAGCGGACGAACCGCATGAATGTGCGATGCTGTCCGACATCCTGTCGCTCTATCAGATCGGCATTCTTCACGCTGCGTTAAGCCCAGCGTGTCGCTTCCGTGAGTTGTTCCAGCGGCCTTCGGCCAACGCCACTGCCGCATGCGGCAGGTACCCGCTGTCCGGCGCATACGGCAGACTTGTCCCGCACGCACTGAAGCTCCAGTGACCCACGGGTCACCAGCGGGAGTCGGGGAGTTGGCGCTCCTCCTCCCGGTCCCGAGCCACGTCCGTCTCTAACTGAATACGCAACGAGCACTCAGGCCGCTCACCCGCCCGCTCCGGAACTTCCGGAGCGGGCGGATGCACAGGTCGCCCCGAGCCGGCGACCCGCGCACGGATACCTACAGGGACTCAGACGAGCCCCCACAGCCGGGAGTAGAGATGCCTTCGCAAGACCGTACGAAAAGACGATGGCTGGTCGCTGCAGCCTTCACAGCCAACGGCGCAGGAGCCGCAGTCGGCCTCGCCGTCCACGCGGCTGTCGCCGATCCCGTGACAAGCGTGTTGCTGGGCACGATCGTCTCCGGCGCAGTGGGCGACGTACTGCTCCAGCTCCTGGACGCCCGCAACAACCGCCGCCAGCCGGCCCGTCCGGGCGAGCTTTCTCACGGGCACACCCCTCGGGCCGACGAAGGCCGCGCCCGGCTCGATCCGCTCCAAGTACGAAGCCCCCACACCGTGCGGACCGCCCCACCGGGCGCGGCCACCCCTCTGCCCCAGCCGTCTCCTGCCCACCGCCGCCGGCCCGCCGCACACAGCTATGCGCGCTGCTGCCAAGGACCCGACACCCCCATCCCCTCACAGCGCGCGGCACGCAGGGGCAACGCACCGATTCACCCGCGCCATCGCCAGCTCCAACGCGGCGCACAGCGCTTCGTCCGCCGCACCCGGGGCGCCCAGGCACAGCAGCGGGGAGGCAGCCATGTCGCGCCCTGAGAAGGACATCCCGGCAACGGCGCCCCTGGAAGTAGCGGACCTCGCCCGTAACCTGAGGGCACTACGCCGCTCCAGCGGCCTCACCTTCAAACAACTCTCCACCAAGTCCCACTACTCCGCAGCCGCCCTGTCCACCGCGGCGTCCGGCAAGGTCGTACCCAAGTGGGAAGTCGTGGAGTCTTTCGTACGCGGCTGCGGCGAGACTGGTGACCTCACCATCTGGCTCCGGCTCCACCACAACGCACAAGCCCGCGCCGCGACCGAGGAAGCGGCAAGCAAAACGAAGCTCCACGCAGCCGAGACCGCCAGCACGGACACAGCAGCCATCGAGGAACGCCCCGAACCCCACCAGCCGCGCCTTCCCACCGCGCTGCGCAAGGCCGTTGTCGACCCGCAGACCACCATGCCCACGCAGCCCGACGGACTACTGCCGCTGATCCAGCAGTTCATGGATGCCCACCTGCAACTGGACGCCCGCCTTCCCGACGAGATCCGCCGGGTGAGCAACCTGACCGTCGACCACGTACACACCGCACTGGCTCTGTGCACCACCCCCACCGACGTCCTGACCGTGATGCGCCAACTCGTGGCAGATAAAGGTCTGACCATAGGAGATCTCGAACGGCGCAGCACGCCCATCTACCGCATATCCGGCGCGACCTTCGCCAGCGTCCTCAACGGACGCGAACTGCCCACGACCGAGTGGCTGAACATCTTCCTGCAAGCCTGCGGCATCGAGCAGGAACGGACGCTGATCTGGCACTACACGGTGACGCGCATCAAGATCTCAGACATCCGCCACCGCACCACCCCTCCACCCCTGATCGCCACCGTAGGCGAACCCGACTATGCCGCCGTATACCGCTACCAGATGCGGATGATGCTCGCCATTACAGCGTGCATCCTCGTCACCACAGCGTTCGTAGTCATCCAGATCCGCTAGCACTACAGCGGCGGCTGCCCTGACTGCTGGCCAGGACGGCTACCGTGTCCGCACCGTTCGCAAGAACGGTGCGGACACGGTGCTCGGGGTGCAAGCGGGCCGCATCGCCGCTGTGCTGCCTACGATCTCGATGCCGTGGCCCATCAGCTCCAGGAAGCAGTGATCCTTGTCGATGACATCCTGGTGCCCGAGGTTTGGTGTCGCCTGATGCGGCTGCTAGCGGTGGCCGGGACGGCACGTGGACCGAGGTCCAAGGGCGACCGCGGATGAGTAGTGAGGTGGCGTCGCGCCTTGGGCCTTTTCGAGGACCAGCGTGGACCGCTCGATAGGGTGATCTTGCCGAGGGCCGCCTCGGCCCCCTGCACCCACCCCGTTCGGTGCGGGTGGTCTGGGACGAGCAGGGGGTTCGGGTGGCTGACGTTTCGCCCGTGCAGGCGCTGGCTCGAGCGACGGCGGTCGGTGGGCGGGTGGCCGACCTGGTACGACGGGAGCCCCGAGGAGACGACCAGACGTGCCGCTGGGAACTCGTCGTGACTCTCAGCGGCAGCCCCGAGGACCGGGCGGCCGCCGGGTGGATCATCGCCGACGAGATCATGCGGGAACGCACCGGCGGGCGTCCACAAACCTACGGAAAATGGCGCGAGGCCACCTTGAGCGGGGCGAAACTGACCGGGAGGGATCACGTCCTGGTGAAGGCCTTCGCGGAGCCCGTCTTCGCAGCGGCAGCCGCGAAGAAGAAAGGCAACCACGGGCTCGCCGGGTACGTGGGCGAGTGGCTCTGGTACCTCCTGACCCGCGACCTGCCCGAGGATCCAGCGCGCGCCGTCGAGCTCATCGGACCGCCGAAGGCCGCCGTCAACGACGGAGGCGGCGACGGACTCGTCGTCTACCGGGAAAACGGAACAGCCCGGGGCTTCTCCTTCCGCCTGTGGGAGATGAAGAAGTACACCGGGAAGGAGAACCTGCCGGATGGGGCGATCCGCAAGGGCTGGACGCAACTCAGCACCAAAGGGGCGACCTACCTGGGAATGCTCTCCTGGGGCGACAAACTGCTCGCCGACGATACCCGGGAGTTCGTGGGCAGTCTGACCGAGCAATGGGTCGATGAGGAGGAGTCGGCCGGTGGCGGCGTCAGCGTCGCGCTGAACGCCACGGCGATCCCGAAGAAGGCCTTCCACCTCGCTCACGAGCACTTCACCACCCACAAGCACCCCGGCGCGCTGCAGGGCCTGGTGGTGGCGATCGACGATCTCGAGGGCTTCGCCCATGAGGTGAGGAAGTACGTGTGGACCGCACTCTAGATCCAGCTATCCTCGCGACCGCCCTCGGCGAGCACCGCCCCGGCGGTGTCCTGCCCTCGGCGCAGGAACTGCTGGCGGCCATCACCGAGTTGGAGATCGCCGCCTTCGGCAGGGACCAGCAAATCCCGGACGACGTGCTGGCGACGGCGTGGCTCCTGCACGGACTGGCCGCGGTCGAGCCCGAGACGCCAGGGTTCGACCCGATGCGGATCCGGCAGGCCCTCGCGGTCAGCGCGCACGTGATGGACCTGGCGCTGGCCGACGAGCGACACTCCCCGACCGAGCGGCTGAGGATCGCCTTCGCCGCCCAGGCCGGGTACCGCAGATGCGAGCAAGAGCCCAACGCCACCGCCGTCTACCGCCAGGTCAAGAACCTGGTGAACTTCACCTCCTCGCTTCCGGCGCACCTCGACACCCTGGCCCTGGAGGCCGGCGTCGTGTTCCTGGCATTCGACCGGCCAGACCTGAACCGGGCCCTGTCCGCCTGGCGCCGCCAGTTCGCGGAGTTGCGCACGCTGATGGACGACGAACCGCTGGCGGGCACCATGTACGGCCCTGCCGAAGCCGTCGTCGAAGCGGTCCACCTCCTCCGCCTGTTCCTCTCGTTCGGCGATCTGGACCGTCTACACGACGCACAGAACCTGCTGGGCACCGTGCTGGACGGGCGCGCCGGCCGCAGTGACCCGACCGCCCGATGGGTCGCAGCCCACCTACTCGGCCTGAGCGACGAGATGGCCGCCAGCAGCCTGTACACGCTGCTCCCGGAAGGGACGCCGGACGCGGTTGCCCGGACCTTTACGGTGTCCCACCCGCCGGTGATGACCCTCTGGCGCCCGCAGCGCCAGCTGCTGAGCCTGGAGCGGGGCAACCCGGTCGCCCCCGACACCGGCCGGAGCCTGATCAGCGTGCCCACCAGCGCGGGCAAGACGCTGATGGCCCAGCTGGTCATCTGCTCCCATCTGGCGCAGCGGCCCGGCCGCGTGGTCTACGTGTCGCCGATGCGCAGCCTCGGCCGGGAGATGCGGGCCGCGCTGCGCGGCCGGCTGCGGCTGATGGAACGCAAGCTGGTCGCCGAGCAGCCGGACTTCCCGCTCACCGACGGCAGCGGGTCCCTCGTCGGGGACGTGGACGTCGTGACCCCGGAACGGCTCATGCACATGATCCGCAACAACCCCGGCGGAGCGCTGGACGACGTCAGCCTCATCGTCGTCGACGAGGCCCACCACCTCACGCAAGGACGGCGCGGCTTCGTGCTGGAGAGCCTACTCGCCCTCCTGCGAACGCGCCCCGACATCCGGCTGGTGCTGCTGTCCGCCGCTGTCGGCAACCGGGCCGCCCTGGCTTCGTGGCTGGACCCGACGCGGCCGGCGGAGGAGGTGTACTTCACCGACGACTGGCGCGGCCCCCGGCGGCTGCACGGCCTCATGTACCCGCAGCTGCTCAAGGACCAGGCCGAGCGCACCCCGCGCAAGCCGAGCAAGAAGCATTCCTCCACCACCCGGGCCACTGTGCCGGTTGCTTCCCAGCTCGACGTCCGCCCGACCGCCACCAGCGGAACCTTCGGCCTTACCATCCCCGGCGTTGGCACCAGGGCGTACGCCTCCCCCAACGCCTGGCAGTGGAACAAGGACACCAAGCTGACCGGTGGCATCCCGGACTACGGGGTGTTTGCCGCCGGCGCCGCTGCCCTGACCCGTGCGGGCAGCGTCCTGATGGTCGTCGCCAGCAAAGTCATCGCCAGGAACGCCGCGCACGCCATGGCCAAGCAGTTGGATGTCCGCCCCGAGGCGGCGGCGCTCACCGAGTTCCTGGCCGAGACCCTCGGCGAGCAGCACCCCCTGGTCGACTGCACCCGCCACGGCGTTGCCTTCCACCACGGTGACCTTCCCGATGACGTTCTCCACGCCGTCGAACAGGGGCTTCGCGACGGGGACCTGCTGGCCATCGCCAGCACCACCACCCTCACCGACGGCGTCAACCTTCCGGTACGCACTGTCATCGTCAGTCACACGGTCAAGGGAGATCCGACCCGCGAGAATCAGCGCAGCCTCAGTCCTGCGGAGCTGCTGAACGCCATCGGCCGGGCAGGCCGGGCGGGGCGTGAGAGCGAGGGGTGGGTCATCCTCACCCGCCCCTACCCGCCCCGGCCAGCGGAGTTCGAGACACTCACCCCCGACAGCGAGCAGCTCACCGTCACCTCCGAACTGCTCAGCGAGGAAGCGCTGCGGGCCCTGGCCCTTGCTGAATGGGACCTGCAGCACTCCCTCGACAACCTGTTCGGCGTGTTGGGGACTATCGCGGCCGACTTCGCCGCGTTCGTGTGGCTCGTCCTGCAGACCCACGCCGAGACCCTCCAGGCACCCAGCGACCGGCTGGGCCCGGTGCGATCGCTGCTCGCGATGGAACAGGCCGACGACGAGTCGGTCCCGGCCCGCTGGATGGCGCTCGCGGAGAAGGTCGCCACTGTCTACGACACCACCGACCCCGGCTCCGCACGTCGTTGGGCCAGCACCGGCACCAGCATCGGATCCGCGCGCCTTCTCGACAGCATCGCCCAGCACCTCGCGGAGCAACTGGTCGCCCAAGCGGTCCCCGCAGACACCCTGGACGAGATCAGCGTCTTCTTCGGGCCGCCCGAATGGCCGCTGGAGCAAACCCTGAGCTTCCTAGCCGAGCACAACGTCTTCGAGAGCCTTCTAAGGCTGCCCGAGACCGCCGGGTGCTGGAAGTTCACCGGCACGTTCAACGGGGGCTTCACCCCCGAGGTGCCGATCAGCGGCGCGATCCGGGACTGGATCTCCGGCACCTCCATCCCGGACCTGGCCCGCACCTGGATGCCTGACAGCTCGCCGTCCGATCCCCACCCACTGGAGCTGGCCGTGCACAGCATCAGCAAGGCCTTCGAGCACGCGATCAGCTGGACAGCCGGCGCCTTGGTCAACCTCGTCAATACCCACCCCCTGCTGACCTCCACCACGCCCCGCCTGTTCGCACACACGGCCTGGCACATCCGGCATGGCGTCGATACCGAGCAGGCGATCACCCTGCTCACCTCCGGCATCACCTCCCGCCGTCTGGCCCACCAGATCGGCCGCGCCGCGGCAGATGCTCGCATCAGTTCCGGCGAGCTTCGCACCTGGCTCGCCGATCAGCAGATCGACGGCTGGATCACCGCGTACAAGGCCAACACGTACGAGGTTGAGGACCTCCTCGACTACGTGAGCAACCCGGCCAACCCGCTCAACGAACTGCTGCGAGGCCGTCCGGTGACCATCCCTCTTGCACGGGTAGGCCCGGGCATCGGAGATGGGCCGGTCACCCTGACTCACCCAGGCAAGAAGCCAGCGATCATCAGGGTCAACCGCGACGGAAGCCAGATCGCCGCTATCCCTGCTGCCCGGCATCATGCCGTCCTCACCATGATCGAAAGCGGACTCGACCTCAGTCACCGCCTTGAGGCCGGGCAACTGGTCACCACCTTGGCCATGACCAGCCTGTAGGGCACCGAGGGTTGGCCGGTACCGGGCGGCTACAAGCCTCCCGATGACCTACTGTCCCGGGTCCTAAGCAGGGCGGTAGAAGCTCCACTGGCGGCCGACCGGACCCGGACCCGGCAGGAGCCGGGAGCTCGTTGCTAAGACGACGGAGGCGATCTTCTTCTGCCTCTGCCGGGAGATGGAAAGTTCTGATCGGCCGGTATGTGGCTGCTCTGCGCTTCATTCTGGGCGTATGGCGTCCAGCGACTCTTCCCCGGTACATGTGCAGCCGTCGATCACTGCGGTGACCCGGCACGACGTCTTCGGCTACCTGCGCGGGATATCGAGCCCGTGGTGGGGGAGGCTGGACGAGGTCGCGTTCCTGGAGGGCCTCTACGATCTGGACCGGCCTTCGTCCGACAGCCGGATTCCGACGGTCCGTGCCGATATCCAGCAGCACCGGTTGAACAACTACGACCTGGATGACGACTGGATTTTCGAGGACTCTCGGCTGGAGCTGTGCGAGGGGCCGGACGAGGTGCTGCTCGCGTTCCTGGCGCGAACCGTCCATCCCGAGGTTGCGGCCGGTGTCGAGGAGGCGATGAGGCAGGTCGAGGAGCTGAACCGGCTGCTGGCACCGGACGGATGGGGCCTGCGTTCTTACGACTTCCTCTCGGGCCGCCCCATCTACACGCCGGTCCGGGTTCCGCCCACGGGTCCGTTGATCCCGTTGCCGCTGAACGACGACGACACCGGCAAACTCGACCTGGTCCTCGGACAGGCTTACAGCCTCCTGGACTGCGCCGGCGAGGAGAGCGCACGCGACCTGCTGCGCACAGCTGTCCTGACCCTGCGCCCCGACGGCGGCATCTACCACCCCACCCCGGGTGAACGTTGGACGGAGGCCACCTACGAGGCGGTCCTGACGGTGGAACGCGAACTCCTGCCCGCCTGCACCCCGGCGGCGAAGGACGTGCTCTGGCGAACCTTGCAGTCCGTGCTCACTCCGCTCGGGCGCATCGACGTCCAGGACCTTGTGGTCGAAGGCGATACCCGGCCGCTGCCCACCATCCCACCGGACTGGCGCACCCAGGCCGCTGCACCCGCGACGCCCATCATTCGAGGCTTGCGACTGCCCTTCTCCAGCACCGAGTTCGATGTCACCGCCAGGGACTTCACCGACCTGGAGATCCGTGGTTCGCAGGACGGCAGCGGGTTCCACTATCTGTATGACACCCGCGCACGCCGGATGATCACCGACTTCGTCCTCGACGACCGGCCGCAGGTAGCGACCTTGTGCAGCATCACCATCATCAAGAAGGGCGACACCTTCACGCCGAGGATCAAGCTCTGGAAGAAGGACAAAAGGAAGGCCGGGGAGGTCTCCGCGACGCAGACAGTGCCCGAGACCGGGACCACCCGGGCCGTGAAGGCGCTCGTCGACGTCGGAGACGTCCACGAGAACTTCTGGAAGGTCATCAATTTCCTCCAGGGCTGCACCGGCCTTTGCACACCCGGCGACTCCTTCCAGCTCGTGGCCGGCGACCAGGCCCAGCTGGCTCAGCTGCTGACCGGCCAGGACGGACGACCGTGCTCTTCGCCGGAGCCGGCGGAGCCCTCGCCACCGCCTTCCTGCCGTGGTGGGCCGCGGCGACGTGCTGCGGCGGAGCGCTGCTCCTGGGGTGGATCACCTACCGCGGCGCCGTACACGCCGCCCTCACCTACGCGTCACTGGTCAAATCCGCCTTCGACGTACACCGCGGCCTTCTCATCGACGCCCTCGGCCTGGAACGGCCGGTGAGCTGGAGCACCGACCGCTCCCAGTGGCGACAGCTCAGCAAGGTCTGGTTGCAGGGTGCTCCGGAAGGGGGAGCCGGAGCCCACGAGGTGCGCTATCCGGCCCACCCGTGCCCGCCCTGCCCGCTGTGCCATCCCCCGCAGCCCGGCGCCGCTTCCCCACCATGACCCGCTCTCCCACGGGATCGGGCACCGGCAGGGGTGAGTACGCCGCCTCCTCACCGCTACGGCAACGTACGGTGCGACGACCGGATGCTGCTTGACTGCTGTCGTCGGTGCTCGGATGAGTGCAGCGAGACTGAGGCACGGACTTCGCGTCATGCGGCGACGAGTTCGTCCCAGTGTGGTCAGCGAGGTCGGGAATGGGAGGGGGCAGGGCCCAGGAACCCGTTGTGGGGGCTTGTAGTTCGTCGATGTTGCCCCTGACGGCGTCATCGCGGACGGCGGGACCTGACGGGGGGAGGGGCGTCGCTGCCGTCTGCTTGGTGGGGGACTGGGGTGTAGGTGCTCCAGTTCAGGTGGTTGAGACAGTGGATCTGAGCGGCCCAGTAAATGGGCGTCGCGCATGTCGCCTTGGAGCAGGTGGAGGCTGAGGGCGGCGGTGGTGCTGCCAGCGCCTGCGGCGTAGTGCCACCAGAACTGGGCTCCTTCTTCCCGGTCGGCGAGGCAGAGCAGGCAGGCGAAGGTGAGGGGGCGAGGACCCCAACGACCCCCGGCTGGCTCTCGAAGAGAAGCTGAAGAAGATGGAGATCCGACTCGCCGAGCACGAGACGGAGTTGGACGAGGGCGACCGTTCGGTTCGGGAGATCATGAACTCGATCCGGCGCATCAAGGGGCGCATGGCCAAGGTCCAGCAGGAGTTGGCGAAGCTGTCCGTGAAGGCCAACGTCCTGGATGTGGACGTGGAAGACCTGTGGGAGGCGTGGGAGGACTACTCGGTGGCCCGGAAGCAGGCGGTGTCCCGGGGCCTGACCGAGGAGATCATCATCCACTCCGCGACCAGGCTGTACAACCTTTTCAACCCTGGTCGGATTGAGGTTCGTTGGAAATGACGGAAGAGGCTCCCTCAGCCAGAATCTGCAGTGTCAACAACTCGTCTGCGTGAGTTGCCATGTGCAGCGGAGCGGTCGTCTCGCAAGCGGACACGAAGGCAAGCGGGTTGCTCTGTAGTGGACTGCCAGGTTCCGCCACTGGCGTCAGGTTGATGCGAACGGTGTGGATCGAGCGCTCGTCCGCTGCTCGCTTGCCGTTGCCCTTGACGACCCAGATCGACGCCTCAGCCCCAGCTTCTTTGGACTCCCCGACCTCAACAGCCAGTTCGACTTCCACCGAGTTGTATCGGAAGTTGAGCCCGCTCTTGAGCGGGATCGTCGTCATAGCCTCGTGCAGGTCCGCGTAAAGCGTGCGGATCGCGGCAGGCAGATTGGTGCGGGTCACCGAAGGTCCTCTCGCCGAAGATGCTGCGGAGCACGACGCACCTTCGTCTCCCTGCGGTTCCCCACTATCGGGTGACAGAGCGGGCGATCTTGACCAAGTCGCCCTTCACCCGCCGGAGCATCTGCTCCTGGAGGACCGTGCGCTTCGGCGCCGTGGCCAGCTCCCGCCGCACCCAAGCGCTCATCAGCGCCTCCTCCTCGGTCGCCCTGATCCGCTCCTTGGCGAGTCGGTCGATGAACCTCTGCACGGCCGTGGAGCGGACCTTCCGGCCCTCGATCACCAGGCCGTAGTTCACTGGCCGCCTACCGCCCGGGGCCTCCGGGGCGATCATGACGAGGCCCTTCACGAGAACTCCGGCTGAGCGGGCTCGTACCCGTTGGCGCCGACGACCGGGCGCAGGGCCGAGCCGTCTTCGTGGGACCAGGCGGGCGGGTCGCCCCAGCACGGGGCGATGTCGACGGCCGGGGACTCCTGGGCCGGCTCCATGCATTCGGGGCATCGCGCGCTCATCCCTGGGCCTCCACTCGCAACCAGCGGTCCGGGTTCTCCTCGGTCTCCCGGGCCTTCAGGTCCTCCACCTGGGTCCCGGTGAGGTCCGAGACGAGGTGGACGCCGCCCCGAGTCGGGGCGTACTCCGGCTTGTTGGAGAATGCATGGACGCTGAACAGCTGCTCCATCAGACGCTCCCTCCCTGACCCTCCACGCTCCGCGTACTGGCGCCGGGTCATGTCGAAGACGTCCCTAGTAGGACTCCGTTAGGTCTGTCTCGCTCTTGGTGTCGAACGTGTTCTGGCAGGGAGGGGCTGGTGGCAGGTGGTGCATGTGCCGGTCCAGCAGTTCAGCAGGTCCTGGAGGGCATCGAGGGTCTGGTAGAGGGTGAGTCCGCCGTATCGGCTTTTGGGGCCAGTCGCTGTTCGGTGAGGAATGCATGGGCGGCGGTGACCAGGGTGACGTGGTGGTGCCAGCCCGTCCAGGAGCGTCCTTCGAAGTGGTCCAGGCCGAGGCCGTGTTTGAGTTCGCGGTAGTCGTGCTCG
>NZ_JBVHLK010000028.1:0-78652 GCF_055559015.1 Streptomyces sp. NPDC024698
GGCCGGTGCAGTCGCAGAAGGTGACGGGGGTGAGGTCGATGTCGATGGCGCGGATGCCGTCGCTCAGACACCGGGCCAGCGCCGTGCTTATCAGCCGGGCCGATTCCAGGTCGATCTCACCGGCAAGGGTGATCAGTACCCGCTTTCCTCGGTCATGGCGGTAGAGGGCGAGCTGCGGCCGGGGCATGATGCCTCGATTCGGCGGACCATCCGGCAGCGGACGCGGTGACGCCGGAGAATCCGGCCCCTTGGCGCGCTGCCGGCAGGGCGTACGTTCGGCGGAGGCGGAGCAGCGGCCTGTCCGTCAGCCCGTGCGACGGCACGCGGGACCCGCTCGGTTCCCTCCAGGGATGCGCCGGGTCACAGACGAAGTGTCCGCTCCCTACAGCCATCTGTGTCGAGCAACGACAAGCCGCCAGGGTCTGGGACGCCCGTACAGCAGCATAGTCCTCGACCCGGTCCGGCGGACGGCGGACAGCCGTCCGTTCCTCGCATCCCGGCGACGCCCGGAGATGATGCCGCGCGAGCGCGTCCGAGAGCGTCCGTCGTGCCCATGGTCCGTCGAGAGCGCTCCGCCTCGGGTGGCGCTGTCCGGAATCGTTCGTCCGGCGTACCGCCGACCTTCACGCAAGGGACAGAGGGCCCTTTCCTGACGTTCGGTGCGCTTGGAAAACTTCCATCACGCACGTTCCGTCAACCTCCGGCCGCAGGGCCGTCAGGACGAGAGGTCACCCACACATGCCTCAAGTGAATCGGCGCCGGTTCTTCCAACTCGCTGGTGGCACAGCGGCGTTCACCGCGCTGTCCAGCAGTGTCCAGCGTGCCGCCGCGCTGCCCGCGCACCGCCGTTCCGGCACGATCCAGGATGTCGAGCACATCGTCGTCCTGATGCAGGAGAACCGTTCGTTCGACCACTACTTCGGCTCGATGAGAGGTGTCCGCGGTTTCGGCGACCCGCGTCCCGCGACCACGACGGGCACCAAGCCGGTGTGGTACCAGTCGGACGGCACCAAGGACGTCCTGCCCTTCCACCCGGAGGCGGACGACCTGGGTCTCGCGTTCCTCCAGGATCTCCCGCACGGGTGGAGCGACGGGCACGCCGCGTTCAACAAGGGCAGGTACGACAAATGGGTGCCCGCCAAGTCGGCCACGACGATGGCCTATCTGACGCGGGACGACATCCCCTTCCACTACGCGCTGGCCGACTCCTTCACCGTCTGCGACGCGTACCACTGCTCGTTCATCGGCTCGACGGACCCCAACCGCTACTACATGTGGACGGGTTACACCGGCAACGACGGCAAGGGCGGCGGCCCGGTCCTCGGCAACGACGAGGCCGGGTACGGCTGGACGACGTACCCGGAGCGGCTGGAGGCGGCCGGGATCTCCTGGAAGGTGTACCAGGACGTCGGCGACGGGCTGGACGCGAACGGCTCCTGGGGCTGGATCCCCGACGCCTACCGGGGCAACTACGGCGACAACTCGCTGCTGTACTTCAACCAGTACCGCGACGCCAAGCCCGGTGACCCGCTGTACGACAAGGCCCGCACCGGCACCGACGCCCGCAAGGGCGAGGGCTTCTTCGATCAGCTCAGGGCCGACGTGCGGGGCGGGAAGCTGCCCCAGATCTCCTGGATCGCCGCTCCCGAGGCCTTCACGGAGCACCCGAACTGGCCCGCCAACTACGGCGCCTGGTACATCTCCCAGGTGCTGGACGCGCTCACCTCCGACCCCGAGGTGTGGAGCAGGACGGCCCTGTTCGTCACGTACGACGAGAACGACGGCTTCTTCGACCACGTCGTGCCGCCCTTCGCGCCCCAGTCGGCCGCTCAGGGCAAGTCCACCGTCGACGTCGGCCCGGACCTCCACCCCGGCGACGCGAGCCACGCGGCCGGACCCTACGGACTGGGCCAGCGCGTGCCGATGCTCGTCGTCTCGCCCTGGAGCAAGGGCGGTTACGTCTGCTCCGAGACGCTCGACCACACCTCGATCATCCGGTTCATGGAAGCCAGGTTCGGGGTGCGCGAGCCCAACATCTCGCCCTGGCGGCGTGCCGTCTGCGGCGACCTGACCGCCGCCTTCGACTTCGCGCGCAAGGACACCGCGCCGGTCGGCCTGCCCGCCACCGAGGGGTACCGGCCGCCGGACGCGAACCGGCACCCCGACTATGTGCCGACCCCGCCCGCCCATCCCGTCCTGCCCCGGCAGGAGCGCGGCTCGCGGCCGACCCGCCCGCTCACGTACGCGCCTCTCGTGGACGGTTCGGCGGACACGGCGGCCGGCAAGTTCACGCTGACGTTCGGCTCAGGAGCCCAGGCGGGCGCGGCCTTTCTCGTCACCTCGGGCAACCGCACCGACGGCCCCTGGACCTACACCACCGAGGCGGGCAGGACCGTCTCGGACACCTGGAACTCGGCCTACTCGGCGGGCTCGTACGATCTGACGGTGCACGGTCCGAACGGCTTCCTGCGCACCTTCAGGGGAGTCGCCAGGACGGTGGGGGTCGAGGTCACCGCCCGCCACACCGGCTGCGACGTGGAGCTCACGTTCGTGAACAGGGGCGCCGCCGCGGCGAAGCTCACGCTCACGAACGGCTACGGCGGAGGTTCCCAGGCCATACGGGTCAAGGCGGGCGCGACCGTGAAGCACACGGTGGACCTGCGGGCGAGCAGCCGCTGGTACGACCTGAGCGTGGTCGCCGACGGTCAGGCGGGCTTCCTGCGGCGATTCGCCGGACATGTGGAGAATGGCCGTCCCGGAGTCAGCGACCCCGCTCTCATCACGGTCTGATGGATCCACAACTGCCCGTTGATTTCCGGCCATGTCACGGTAGGGTGCCCCGGTGACCACGCAATCGAACACTCCTCCGGGCTGGTACCCGGACCCCAACGGGAAGCCCCAGACTCAGCGTTACTGGGACGGCTCGCAGTGGACCGACCAGGAGGCTCCGGCCGGACAGCAGGTGCCGCACCAGGGCCCGCCGCCCCAGCAGCCGTTCCCGCAGCAGGCCGGCGCCCCCGACCCGCGCGTCCAGCGCCAGGTGCAGCAGCAGGCCGGGGTGGCCCCGAGCGGTGTCGGCGGCGGCACGCTCTTCACCGAACCGGTCCTGGTGGTGAACCAGAAGGCCAAGCTGATCGAGCTGACCAACGAGTACAAGGTCATGGACCAGCAGGGCAACCCGGTCGGCTCGGTCGTCGAGGTCGGCCAGGGCGTGTTCAGGAAGATCCTGCGCTTCGTCTCCAGCATCGACCAGTACCTGACGCACCGGCTGGAGATCCGTGACGCGCACGGCGTGCCGCAGCTGCTGCTGACGCGCCCCGCGAAGATATTCAAGTCGCGGGTGATCGTGACCCGTCCGGACGGTTCGGCCGTCGGTGAGATCGTCCAGCAGAACATGATCGGCAAGATCAACTTCGCGATGAACGTGAACGGCCAGAAGGTCGGCGCGATCAAGGCGGAGAACTGGCGGGCCTGGAACTTCGCGATCGTCGACCAGTCCGAGAACGAGGTGGCCCGGATCACCAAGACCTGGGAAGGCCTCGCCAAGACGCTGTTCACGAGCGCGGACAACTACGTCCTACAGATCCACTTCCAGCTCCCCGAGCCGCTGCTGAGCCTCGTCGTCGCGACGGCGCTGACCGTCGACACGGCGCTCAAGCAGGACGCCCGCGGACTGGGCTGACCGGCCCCGCACCTACGGAAGGGCGGCCGCGGAACTCTCCGCGGCCGCCCTTCCGGCATGTCCTACAGTGACGTCAGATGGCCCGAGTTGGGCTGCCTGGGCATCAACGAGGGCTCGTACGCCGCCGGTCCGGACTCCAGCGCGAGCACCGCGGCGACGGGGTGGTCGTCGTCCTCCAGGCCGCCCAAGCCGTCCAGACCGCCCAGACCGCCCAGGCGCGGATCCGCCGGTGCCGGGGGCGGCTCGGGCGCCGAGCGGGACAGTGTCACCACGCCCCACGCGGCGACCGACGCCCCCGCGAGCGCGAGCAACAGACCGGACGCGCCGCCCTGAAGACGCTCACCGAGCAGGGACAGCCCGATCACCGCCGCGGCGAGCGGATTGGCGAGCGTCACGACCGCCAGCGGCGCGCCGAGCCCGCCCTGGTAGGCGGTCTGCGACAGCAGCAGCCCGCCCGCCGCGAAGGCCGCCACGAGCAGGGACACCACGACGACCTGCACGATCGGCGTCGAGTCCGAACGGTCCGTCGCGGCGACCGTCACGGTCTGGGTGAGCGCCGAGGCCACGCCCGAGGCGATCCCGGAACCGGTCGCGTGCCGCAGTCCCGGCCGGGCACCGCGCGCCAGCACGCCGATGACGGCGGCCGTCGTTCCCGCGACGCCGAGCGCCTGCGGCAGACTCAGCACCTCGTCGGGCGCCGTCCCCGACGCCGTGACGAGCAGTGCGGCGAGACCGGTCAGGGTGAGCGCCGTACCGCGCCACTCGACCGCGCTGACCCGCCGTCCGGCCATCCGCGCGCCCAGGGGCACGGCGGCCACCAGCGTGAGCGCCCCGAGCGGCTGGACCAGGGTGAGCGTTCCGTACTTGAGGGCCGCGACGTGCAGCAGTGCGGCGCCGGCGTTCAGGGTCACCGACCACCACCAGGCGCCCCTGGCCAGCAGCCGCAGCGTGCCCGAGCCGGCCGACCGGGCGGCGAGCCGCTCCTGGGCGACGGCCGCGGAGGCGTAGGCGACGGCCGAGAAGAGGGACAGGACGACGGCGACGAGTGTCGGATTCATCGCCCCGCTCCCACGAGTTCGGGCCGCTCCGGTACGGGGAACCCCGCGGGTTCCCGGCCCGGCTGCCGTTCCGGTGCCGCCGCCCTCCGGTGGGGCGGGTGGACCACGGCGAGGGCGACGCAGAGCAGCGCGGTCGCGGCGATCGCGTCGAGCCAGTAGTGGTTCGCGGTGCCGACGATCACCAGCAGGGTGAGCAGCGGATGCAGCAGCCACAGGACGCGCAGCCGGGAACGGGTCGCGGCGATCAGGCCGATCGCGACCATCAGCGCCCACCCGAAGTGCAGTGACGGCATCGCCGCGTACTGGTTCGCCAGGGCGTCGGCCGCCGGGTGCGCGCCGTACACCGTCGGCCCGTAGACCCGGCCGGTGTCGACGAGGCCCGTCCCGGCGAGCAGTCGCGGCGGTGCGAGCGGGAACAGCAGGTGCCCGGCCAGGGCGGCGGCGGTGACCAGGGCGAGGACCCGGCGGGCCCACAGGTAGTGCGCGGGGCGCCGCAGGTACAGCCAGACCAGGAAGGCCACCGTGGCCGGGAAGTGGACGGTGGCGTAATAGGTGTTGGCGATGTGGACGAGCGTGTCGCTGTGCAGCAGCGGGGCCTGTACGGCGCCCTCGCCCGGCAGACGCAGGGTCCGCTCCCACCCCCAGACGCGGTGCGCGTTCGCGAAGGCCTCGTCCGTGCGGCCGGTGGCCAGCAGCCGGCCGGCTTTGTAGACGACGAAGAGCCCGACGACGAGCAGCAGTTCCCGCAGCAGCGGCGGGCGTGCGGTGCTCTGGTCCGCGCGGGCGGAGGCGCCGTCCGGATGTGCGGTGCTCTGGTCCGGGTGCGCCGCGGTGTCGTCCGGGCGCGCGCTCTGGCCCACGGGAGAGGGTGTGGGTGCGTGCGGGCGCGCGGGGGCGGCCGCTCCGCGTGAGGCGGCCGCGGGTGTGCCCGTGTCGACGGGTATGCCCGTGTCGGGTGGTTCCGGGTCCGGCGCGGAGTCGGACGCGGATCGTGCAGGCTCGGTTCGGGAATCCATCCCCCGGCCCCCTTGCTGGCGGTCTGATGTCGTGCGAAGCGCGGTGAGCCCAGGACAGGATCCACTCGGCCTTCCCCGTGCGGGGAGGAGTGGATCCTGTCCGAGGCCCATCGATACGGCAGTGTACCGATACGGGTGAGTACCGATACGCGAGTGTACCGATACGGATGCGTACCGGTACCCTTGCGTATCGATTACACTTGCGCCAAGACCGCACCGGCACCGACCGGATCGAGCGAGGAGAAGCGCCATGACGTCGCAGGCCGCGGACGGACCGGACTCGGTCGTCGCCTCGCGCCGCTCCAAGATCACGCCTCAGCGTGAGCAGGAGTTCTTCGACGCCGTGCTCGAACAGATCCGGGAGTGCGGGTACGAGGCGTTCACCATGGAGGGCGTCGCGGCGAGCACGCGGTGCAGCAAGTCCACGCTCTACCGGCAGTGGAAGTCGAAGCCTCAGTTCGTGGCCGCGGCGCTGCGCAACAACCGCTGTCCCCGGTTCACCGGGATCGACACCGGCTCGCTGGCCGGGGACCTGCGCGCGGCGGCCACGGCCGCCGGCGAGTGGTCGGCCCGGGACAGCACGCAGCTGCTCCAGGGTCTCGGCAATGCCGTGATGCAGGACAAGGAGCTCCAGCAGGCGCTCCGCGATGCGCTCGTCGAACCCGAGGTCGCCGAGCTGCGGCAGATGATCGGCCGCGGCGTCGAGCGCGGCGAGGTCGACGCCGGCCATCCGGCGCTGGAGTTCGTTCCGGCCCAGATGCTCGGGGTCCTGAGGGTGCGCCCGCTGCTCGACGGCCAGTACGCGGACGCGGCGTATCTCACACGCTTCGTGGAGGCCGTCGTGCTGCCGACGCTCGGCCTCACCTGAGTCTCAGGCCGCCGTCTGTGGGATGACCGGACGTCGGCCTGTCACGCGCCGCACCGTGGGGACGGGGGCGGCGCACACCCCCGGCCGGGTGGTGTGCCCCTTGAGCGGAGGGGCGCACCATCCGGCCGATCCATTTCCGCCGGCCGACCCCGGCCGGCCTCGTCCGGCAGGGGTCGGGCCAGGGCCGACCCGGCCACGCCCATCTGGACCCGGTCAGGCCCATCTGCCCCGGTCAGGCCTGGTCGGACCCGGACGGGGTGCCCTAGACGTTCTGCCCGTTGCCGCCGGTCCCCGGTGCCACCTTGATGCCCTTCGTGATCGTGTCGATGATCGTCTGCTGGGGGGCCTTGGTGCCCGCGTCGACGCCGAAGCGGACGACTACCAGCGAGGAGGGGTCGGCGGGGGACGGGAACACCAGCGACTCGACGTAACCGTCGTCGCCCTTGCTTGTCACGACCTTCCAGCGCACCAGGTAGCCCTTCTCGCCGGCCACCGTGACCGCCTTCGAGGCCAGCTCCTCGTGCGAGGTGATCGAGCCGTAGCCCTTGCCGTACGACTCGGTGGCGTTCTTGGGGATGTCCTCCTTGGCCGCCGCCTCCGCCGTCGTGGACTTCAGCTTCTGCGCCCTCGCCGGGGCCGAGTAGGCACCGCCGCGCTGGCACTTCTGCGTGGTGTCGCCCGGGCACTGATAGGTGTCCTTGGTGGAGACCGAGGCCGTGCCCGCGAGGCTCTGACCGGTCCAGCCGTCCGGAACCGGGATGCTGATGCCGTTGTAGACGTCCGTGGCGTAGCCGGGGTCGGTCTGCGGCCGGCCGGACTCGCCCGGCGCCGGACTCTGCCCACCGGGGCCACCGGAGCCGCCCGAGCCCCCGTTCGGTCCGCCCTCCTGGCCACCGCCGGGTCCGCCCTGGCCGTTCGGCCCGGCGGGGTCGGCGGAAGCCGCGCTCCCGCCGTGTCCGCCGCCGTTCGTCAGCGCGTACACGCCGCCGCCGATGCCCGCGAGGACGGCGACCGCCGCCGCCACCGCTATGCCCGTGCGCAGCCCGCGCCGCGGGCCGCTCGGGGCGTACGCCGGGTAGGGGCTCGTCCCCGCCGGATGCACGGGGGGACCCCAGGCGGCCGCCGACCCGACGGGGCGGACCTGGTCCGTCCATGTCCTACCGTCCCACCAGCGTTCGGTGGCGGGAGCGTCATTCGTCTGCCCGGGGTCGGGATACCAGCCGGGGGGAGTCACCTGCGTCATGGGTCCACCGTATGAGCCCAGGGTGAAAGGCGGATGAGAGGGTTCCCCCCAAGGCCCCCCGAGGCCCCTCCGCCCCTCGCTATTTGATGCGGGCATGGCAATGAAAGGGCCGGGCGGACGCGGAGTCTCACCGGACGGATGAAGAACGCCTGTGCCAAGGGTGGACACGCCTCGGCTGCGGCTCCGGCCGGCCGTCCCCCTCCGGGGGCGAGGCGGCGGGTGACGGTGAGTGCCATGACCGTCGGCCCCGGCGGCCTCGACGAGACGTCCGCCGCGCCCGCGAGGAGCGCCCGTCCGGAGCCCGGGAGGAGAGGGCGCGCAGGTCACGGTCGCGCGCGGGGGCGTTCGTGCCGGTACCTCCGAAGGGAGCTCGCGGATCGGGCGGCCGCCGTGCCGGCCGATGGACGGAGGAGGAAAATTACCTTCATTTTCCCCGCAGTTGACTGCCCGTCACTTCCCTTCGCGGCCACCAGGTGTTCCGTGTCCGCACCTTCGCGGCATCACCGTCACCCGTCCCGGCAACTGGTGCCGGGTCCCGCCTCCGTCGCGGCTTCCATGAGGCTAGGCTCAGGGGAGTTACGTCGTTTGGGCGACCTGGGGAGGTAGCGGGATGACGGAGGCACGGCCAGGAACGGTCGCCTCGGCTTCCCTGTGGGAGCGCGACGCCGAGGTCGCGGATCTCGAAGAGGCGATCATCGCGCTGCGCGCGGACTCCGCGACCTCGGGCACCCTGCTCGTGATCGGCGGAGAGGCGGGAATGGGCAAGACCGCCCTCCTCGCCGAGACGCGCAGGATCGCGGAGAGCCAGGGCTGTGCCGTGTGGTCGGCACGCGGAGGCGAGACCGTCACGTCCGTCCCCTTCAATGTCGTACGGCAGTTGCTCCAGCCCGCCCTCGTCTCGCTGCTCCCGGAGGAGGCACGCGAGTACCTGGGGGACTGGTACGACGTCGCCGGTCCCGCCCTCGGCATAGCCGAACCCGGTGCCCGCCAGCCCGACCCGCAGGGCGTCTGCGACGGTCTGGTCGCCGCGGTGCGGCGGCTCGCCAAGCGGGACTGGCCGCTCGTCCTGCTCATCGACGACGCGCACTGGGCCGACCAGGAGACGCTGCGCTGGCTCGCCGCGTTCGCCGAACGCCTGGACGACCTGTCGGTCCTGGTCGTGGTGGCCCGCAGGCCCGGCGGGGTCAGCGGCGAGAGCGCCCGGCTGCTGGACGCGGTCGCCGCCGCGGGCCGTCCCCTCTCCACCCTGACCGCGCTGACCCCGGCCGCCACCGAGGGACTCACCCGCGCCACGCTCGGCGAGCACGCCGACGCGCCCTTCTGCCGGGAGGTGTGGGCGGTCACCGGCGGCAACCCGTACGAGACCGTCGAACTGCTCGCCAAGGTCCAGGACAGCGAACTGGACCCGGTCGAGGCCTCGGCCGCCGAACTGCGCGAACTGAACCGCTCCGCCCGCGGCCGTGGACTGGTCGCCCGCCTGGAGGGACTCGGCATCGACGCCACCCGGTTCGCCTGGGCGGCCGCCATCCTCGGCACCGGGATCTCCCTCGACCTCGCCGCCCAACTCGCCGGAATGCCGGACGACGAGGCCTCGCGCTGCGCCGAACTGCTCGGCGCCGCCCGCATCCTGACCACGGTGGCACCCGCCAATGGCCACCGGCCGGACGGCGAGCTGGAGTTCGTCCACCCGCTGATCGCGACCGCGGTCTACCGCTCGATCCCGGACGCCCTGCGCACCGCGATGCACGGTCAGGCGGCCTGGGCGGTCACCGAATCCGGACGCGGTGCCGCCGCGGCCTCCCGCCACCTCCTCGAAGTGCATCCGGACGACGACCCCGAACTCGTCGAGCAGATGCGCGAAGCCGCCCGCGAACACCTCGCCGTCGGTGCCCCGGACGCGGCCCGGCGCTGTCTGGAGCGCGCCCTGAAGGAGCCGCCGCTTCCCGAGGTGCACGCACGGGTGCTCTACGAACTGGGCTGCGCCACCCTCCTGACCGCGCCGTCCACGACCATCGGCCATCTGCGGGCCGCCCTCGACCGGCCCGGACTCGAGGACACCGAACGGGTCGACGCCGTCTTCCGGCTCTCCCAGGCCCTGCTCCACAACAACCAGTTGGACGAGGCCGTCCGCACGGTCGACGCCGAGGTCGAACGGCTGGAGCCGGGGCCCGCCCGGATGCGGCTCCAGGCCGTGCATTACATGTGGGAGGGCATCCACGCGGGTGAGGAGCGCGCCGGACACTCCAGCGGCCTGGCCGAACTCGTCACGACCTGCACGGGGCGCGACAACTCCGAGCGCGCGCTCCTCATACTGCGCGGCTTCGACGCGATGACGCGTGGCGAGAACGCCGAGGAGGTCGCGGAAGTCTGCGACCGTGCGCTCGTCAACGGCCGCCTCGCGCCCGGACTCGCCTGGACCGACAGCGAGTGGGGCGTCGAACTCCTGCTGATGCTGGGCAGCGCGTACGCCTACACGGACCGGCTGGACCGGGCCGAGAGCCTGTTCAGCGAGGCCCTGCACGCCTATGTGAAGGCGGGCTGGAGCGGCGGCCATCTCTCCCTGGCCAACGCCTACCTCGGACTCGCCCTCCGCAGGCGGGGCCGGCTCGCCGACGCGGAGCACTACCAGCGTGAGTCGCTGCGCCTCGCGGAGCGGGTCGGACGCGGGCTGCCCCTGTACTGGTCGGCCACCTGCGGGCTCATCGACACCCTGCTGGCCCGCGGGCACGTCCAGCAGGCGGCGGAGATCGCCGAGCGCTACGGCTTCGCGCCTCCGTACCCCACGACGATCGTCCTTCCCGACACCCGCTCGGTGCGCGGCCGTCTGCTGCTCGCCGTCGGCCGCACCAAGGAGGGCATCAACGAACTGGAGGCGGCGGAGAAGGCCGCCGCGGCCCGGGGCCACCACAACACGGTGCTCGCTCCCTGGGCCGTCGACCTCGCGCGGGCGCTCGCCAACGAGGACCCGTCACGCGCAGCCTCCCTGGCCGGTGACGCCCGCCGCCAGGCGGAGCGGTTCGGCACCGACACGGCGATCGGCGAGGCGCTGCGGTGTGCCGCCGCCCTGGAGACGGGGCAGCGCGCGGTCCGGCTGGCGGCCCAGGCGGTCACCTACCTGGAGGCCTCTCCCTGCCAGTACGAACACGCGGCGGCCCGCATCGAGTACGGCATCGCCTCCCGCTCGGTGATGGAACTGAACAAGGGCCTGACCCTGGCCCGCACCTGCGGAGCGGACGGCCTGGTGACCAAGGCGGAGGCGGCGCTGAGGGGCCTGTGACGAACACCGGCGAACGGGCCGGACGGGCTCGCGCGCCGGGGGTGAGTCGTGCCCCGGACGGGCCGCGTGCCGAGGATGAGTCCCGCCCCGGACGACGTCCCGCCGGGGATGAGTCCCGGGCCGGGGTGACTCGCACCGGGCCTCACTCCGGTGCGGAGTCGTCCTCCGCCAGCACCCGCTGGGCCACCCCGAACGCCGAATTGGCCGCCGGCACACCGCAGTAGACCGCCGTCTGGAGCAGTACCGCGCCGATCTCGTCCGGGGTCAGACCGTTGCGCCGGGCCGCCCGGACGTGCATGGCCAGTTCGTCGAGGTGGCCGTGCGCCACCAGCGCCGTCAGCGTGATCATGCTGCGTTCGCGCCGGGTCAGTGTCGTGTCGGTCCAGATCTCGCCCCAGGCGTACCGTGAGATGAAGTCCTGGAAGGGGGCCGTGAACCGGGTCTGGCGCGCCTGCGCACGGTCCACGTGCTCGTCCCCGAGAACCTCACGGCGCACCGCCGTGCCGAGGCGGGCGACTCCCCCCGAGAAGTGTGCCCGCAGCGCCGTCAGCACGGCCTCCGGGCACTGCGCGGGCGCCAGGTGCGAGGCGCCGGGGATCTCCACGAGCGCCGCGCCCGGCACCGCGTCGGCGATCTCCCGCAGATGCGCGGGCGGGGTCGCGGGATCCTCGCGCCCGGCGATCAGCAGCGTCGGGGCGGTGATCGACGCCAGCCGGTCCCGGATGTCGAAAGCGGCCAGGGCGTCACAACAGGCCGCGTACGCCGCGGGATCGGCGTCGCGGTGGTCCCGGACCAGCTCCGGCACGGTGAAACCGGCGGTGAACCAGCGGGAGTCGGCGGTCGCGACGACGGGTCCCAGACCCTCGCGGCGCACCAGCTCGGCCCGTTCCTCCCATGGCTTCGCCCCGTTGAAGTGGGCCGAGGAGCAGATGACGGCGAGCGACGAGACCCGCTCCGGGTGATGCACGGCCAGGTGCAGGCCCACCGCGCCGCCCAGCGACACACCGGCGTAGGCGAACCGCCCGACGCCCAGGGAGTCGGCCAGCTCCAGTACGAGCGCGGCCAGGTCGGCGACCGTCGCTCCGGGGCCGATCGCACCGGCCGGTGACCCGCCGTGCCCGGGGAGGTTCCAGCGCACCACCCGGTGGCCGGTCGACAGTTCGGGCGCGACCCGGTCCCACAGGGCGTACGACGTCCCGAGCGACGGCCCGAGGAGCAGCGGGGGAGCGGACGGGGATCCCTCGGCGCGATGGGTGAGCAGGTTCGCGGTCAACGTCGCTCCAGAGCACGGTCGGTGAGGACTCCGGCGGAGCCCGTGTAGCGGGTCGGGTCGGTGAGGTCCGCGAGGCCGGCACCGGGGAGGTGGTCGAGACCGGGCTCGTCGCCGAGCACGTCCGCGAGGGGCCGCCGCTCACGGGCCGCCCGCGCGGCGGCTCGCGTCAGCAGCTCCTTGGCGCGCTCCCGGCCGAGAACCGGGGCGAGTTCGGCGGCCAGCCGTTCGGAGACGATCAACCCGTGGGTGAGGCCCAGGTGTTCGCGCATGGCGTCGGCGTCGACCCTTAGACCCGCGGTCAGTTCGGCCGTGTCGCGGGCCGCTCCGCCGGTCAGCCGGAGCAGATCGCGCAGGGGTTCCCATTCGGCGTGCCAGGCCCCTGCGGGCCGTTCGTCCTCGGCCGCCATCGCGCCGTACAGCGTCGCCGCGAGCAGGGGAGCGCGCCGGGCGGCCGAGGCGACGAGGGTGGCCCTGACCGGGTTCGCCTTGTGCGGCATCGTGGACGAACCGCCCCCCGTCCCCTCGGCCAGTTCGGCGATCTCGGTGCGCGAGAGCGTGAGCACGTCGACGGCCGTCTTGCCGAGCGCGCCGGCCGTGAAGGCCAGCGCCCCGGCCAGGTCGGCGACCGGGGTGCGCAGAGCGTGCCAGGGCAACGCGGGCTCGGCGAGGCCCAGTTCACTGGCGTACGCGGCGGTCAGGGCCCGGGTGTCGTCCGCGCCGAAGGCGGTGAAGGCGGCCAAGGTGCCTGCGGCTCCGCCCAGTTGGGCGGGAAGGGAGGTCCGTACGGTGTGCAGCCGGTCCCTGGCGTCGAGCACCAGGGACCGCCATCCCGCGGCCTTCAGCCCGAAGGTCGTCGGCACCGCGTGCTGGGTGAGCGTGCGGCCGGGCAGGACGGTGTCCCGGTGCCGGGCCGCGAGCCGGGCGAGGCTGTCCGCCGCCCGCTCCAGATCGTCCAGGACCAGGTCCAGGGTGCGGGCCGCGACGAGCATGGTGGCCGAGTCCAGGATGTCCTGGCTCGTCCCGCCCCGGTGGACGTACGGACCGAACTCCGCGGGGACGGCGGCCGTCAGGTCCGCGACCAGGGGGATGACCGGGTTGCCGCCGCCCCGGGCGCGCAGCGCGATCGAGGCGAGGTCGAAGTCCGCGGTACGGGCGGCGAGGGTCACCGCCGCCGCGGCCTCGGCCGGGGCCAGCCCCAGCGACGCCTGGGCCCGGGTCAGTGCGGCCTCCGCGTCGAGCAGCGCCCGCAGATAGGCGGAGTCGCTCGTGGCGGCCGACGCCGGGGAGCCCGCCCGGCCGGGAGCGAGCAGACCGAAGTCGGTCGCGACGGGGTCGGCAGTTGTCACGGGAACTCCAGGAAGACCGTTTCGCCTTCGCCCTGAAGGCGGATGTCGAAACGGTACGTCCGCGGCGCGCCCGGGGTCGCGATCAGCGTGGCGCGCCGCTCGTCCGACAGGGCGTCGAGCAGCGGGTCGGGGCCGTCGGCCAGATAGGCGCGGGTGAACAGATGGTGCGTGAGACCGCGCGCGAACACGCACACGGCGATGTACGGCTGCCCGGCGTTGCCCGGCGGCAGCGTGCGCAGCGCGTAGTGGCCGTCGGCGTCGGTGGCGACCCGGCCGAAACCGGTGAAGTCGACGCCGTTGCGGCCGAGGAAGCCGCCCGTGGACGGGTCCCGGCGCAACGAGCCCGGCAGGCCCGTCAGGGAGCCGTCGGGCGCGGCCTGCCAGAAGTCGAGCAGGGCGTCGGGGACCGGGGCGCCGGCGCCGTCGTACACATGGCCGCGCAGGGTGATCGTGTCGGGGTGGCCCTGCGGCGCGATGTCGCCGCCGCCGGGGAAGGGCAGCGCGTGGCCGTAGAAGGGGCCGATGGTGTGGGCGGGGGTGGGGAGCAACCGCTCGGTCATGCTCAACGGCCTTCCTCGATCCAGGTGGCGGAGGGGCCGTCGAGGACGATGTCCCACGCGTAGCCCAGGGAGAACTCGGGACGCGACAGCTCATGGTCGTAGGCGGCGATCAGCCGGTCGCGGGCCGCCGCGTCCGTCACGGACCGCAGGATCGGGTCGTGACGGAAGAGCGGGTCGCCGGGGAAGTACATCTGGGTCACCAGCCGCTGGGTGAACGCCGTGCCGAAGACCGAGAAGTGGATGTGCGCGGGCCGCCACGCGTTGGTGTGATTGCCCCAGGGGTACGGTCCCGGTCTGACCGTGGTGAACACGTACCGCCCCTGATTGTCCGTCAGAGTCCGCCCCACGCCGGTGAAGTTGGGGTCGAGCGGTGCCGGGTGCTGCTCGCGCAGATGCGCGTAGCGTCCGGCGGCGTTGGCCTGCCAGATCTCGATGAGCTGGCCCCGTACCGGACGCCCCTCGCGGTCCAGCAGCCGGCCCGAGACGGTGATCCGCTCGCCGATCGGCTCGCCCCGGTGCTGGAGGGTGAGGTCGTTGTCGACCCCGGTGATGTCGGTGAGCCCGAAGACGGGGCCCGACAGCTCGACCGTCTCCGGGTCGCCGCCGCTCACCGCGACCAGCGGCCGCTCGGGGTGGCGGAGCCGTGAACTGCGGTACGGCGCGTAGTCGCGCGCGGGGTGATGCCGTACGGGCGCGCCGCCGGCCACCGCCGTGTCGTACGCGTCCTGCTGATCCTTGATCTCGGCGTCGATGTCCGACTGGGTGGGAGCCATGGTCGCTTCCTGGGGTTCGAGGAGGAGGGCGGGGCCGAGGGCAGGAGTGACGGCCGCGTCCGAGGTCTTGTCCGACGCTCCGTCACTTCCCGTGCCCGTAACGGCTGTAGCGCGGTGCGAGGACTCGACGAAGTGGACGTCCCTCATGGCCGGACCCCTTCCTCGAGGCGGATCTCGGCGGCGGTCCGCGCCGCGACCTCCCCGGCCGTGACACCGGGCGCGGTCTCGACCAGCAGCAGTCCGTCGGGGGTGATGTCGAGGACGCCCAGATCGGTGACGATCCGGTTCACGCAGGCCTTGCCGGTGAGCGGCAGATCGCAGGTGCGGAGAATCTTGGGCGAGCCGTCCTTGGTGGTGTGTGTCATCACGACGATGACGGTCCGGGCCCCGTGGACGAGGTCCATCGCGCCGCCGATGCCGGTGATCATCTTGCCGGGGACGGCCCAGTTGGCGAGGTCGCCGCCGGCCGACACCTGCATCGCGCCCAGCACCGCGACGTCGATGTGCCCGCCGCGGATCATCCCGAAGGACAGCGCGGAGTCGAAGTACGAGGCACCTGGCAGGACGGTCACGGTCTCCTTGCCGGCGTTGATGAGGTCGGGGTCGACCTGGTCGTCGGCCGGGTAGGGACCGGTGCCCAGGATGCCGTTCTCCGACTCCAGGATCACCTCGACGCCCGGGGGGAGGTGGTTGGGGATCAGCGTCGGCAGGCCGATGCCGAGGTTCACGTACTGGCCGTCCGTCAGTTCGCGCGCGGCGCGGGCGGCCATCTCCTCCCTGCTCCAGGCCATCACGCGCCACCCGTTCCGCCGGCCGTGCCCACCGACGCGCCGGCCTTTGCCCCGATCGTGCCCACCCCGGCCTTCGCCGCGGGTGCCGAGACGGTCCGCTTCTCGATCATCTTGGCCTCCGCCTGTTCACGGGTCAGGGCCACGACACGCTGCACGAAGATGCCCGGCAGATGCACCGCGTCCGGGTCGATCCCGCCCGGCTCGACGAGCTCCTCGACCTCGGCGATCGTCACCCGGCCGGCCATCGCGGCCAGCGGGTTGAAGTTCCGGGAGGACTTGTTGAAGACGAGATTGCCGTGCCGGTCGCCCTTGGCGGCCCGTACGAGCGCGAAGTCGGTGCGGATGCCTCGCTCCAGCACGTACGCGGTGCCGTCGAACTCGCGCACCTCCTTGGGCGGGGAGGCCACGGTGACACCGCCCCGGCCGTCGTACCGCCAGGGCAGCCCTCCCTCGGCGACCTGGGTGCCGACCCCGGCGGGCGTGTAGAAGGCGGGGATTCCCGCGCCGCCCGCGCGCAGCCGTTCGGCCAGCGTGCCCTGCGGGATCATCTCGACCTCCAGTTCGCCGGCCAGGTACTGCCGGGCGAACTCCTTGTTCGCGCCGATGTACGAGCCGGTGACCCGGGCGATGCGTCCGTCGGCGAGCAGGGTCGCGAGCCCGGAGTCCAGGGCGCCGCAGTTGTTGGAGACGACCCCGAGCCCCTGGACGCCACGGTCGTGGAGGGCCTGGATCAGCACGTTCGGTACGCCGCTGAGGCCGAATCCGCCGACCGCCAGTGTCGCGCCGTCCGGTACATCGGCCACCGCCTCCAGCGCGGTGGCGACCACCTTGTCCATCCGTGAAGCCCCATCTCTCCCGAGTGTCCCGCGCCGCGAATTAATCAGGGCACTGATTAATCCGTCGAGATGCTCAACACGCTGTCACCCGGACTTCGGTCCGTCAAGACTCCAGATAGGGGAGGCTCTATGCCGAGACCGTGGTGTCGAGGGAGGCGGGACAGTCGTCACGGTCGCCCGCTATTGTTCAGTGCACCAACGAATATGCAACGCGTTCGACACATCGACACATCGGTGCATCGGCGCGCACCGGACCCGAGGAGCGCACATGGCCGCGGTGGACCTCTCCACCCACCCCGGGCACCTGGCCCGGCGACTCCAGCAGGCGCACCACCTGCTGTGGAACACGATGGTCTCCGAGGAGACCACCTCGCCGCAGTTCGCGGTCCTGAACGCCCTCGTCGCCGAACCCGGCCTCGACCAGCGGACGGTGGGGGAGCGCGTGGGGCTCGACCGGTCCACGATCGCCGAGGTCGTCAGCAGGCTCGGGCGGCGCGCGCTGCTCGACAAGGTGCGCGACCCGCAGGACGGGCGGCGCTTCCTGCTCCGCCTCACGGACGACGGGGTGCGCGTCCACCGGAAGCTGACCGTGCGCACCGCGCGGATGAACCAGGTCTTCCTGGCCCCGCTCTCCGCCGAGGAACAGAGCCTCTTCCTCGACCTCGTCCAACGGGTCTCGGACGCCGCCGAAGAGCTCCGCGATCCCGTGGAACCCCTCCGCGCGCCGCACTGAGCACCGGAGGCCGCTCACGCCTGGGCGAGGACCACCCACACCTGGCCCGGGGCGAAGTTCATCGGCGCGCCGTCCGGTGTGGTGAACCGTGTGCCGTCGCTCGCCTCGGGACGGTTCCAGTTCGCGTCGAAGGAACGGCCGTCGCGCAGCACCTGGGCCCTGCCCGTGCCGACGGACTGCGAGAACGGCGAGTTGTTGCCGAGCACGTCGTGGTACTTCGACCTGGTCACCTTGACGTACTGGACGACCACCGTCGCCGGAGCCACCGTCTTGCCGTCGGTCGTCACCGTCGGGGTGCCGTCCATGGCCACCAGCCAGCGTCCGCGGTCGGCGGACCAGGTGAAGGTGAAGCGGGCGGACGGGAAACGGACCGTGCGGGAGGCCTCGGGCGTGCCACCCGCGGGGGCGGCGCCGAAACGGAAGCCCGTGGTCAGCGCGGCGTCACCGGGCGCGGAGTCCATGAGCCGCCGCGGGCGCAGATACAGGTTGTGCGGCGCGGCCTTGCCCGTGCCGCGGTACCAGGCGTCGGGCACCTTCCCCGCGGGCTCGGGAACCAGCGGAGCGCTGTCTATCAGAGGCAGCAGTTTGCGCTGGGCCCCGGAGAACGCGAGCGTCGGCTCGTGGAACTGTCTGAGCAGTTCGAGATCCGACTCGCGGGCACTGCGTACGGGGCCGACGGCGTTGGGCAGATTGCTCGCGAAGACCGCCATCAGCCGGCTCAGACCGCCCTCGACCTGCTCCGCGTAGATCACGTCCGCCGCGTCGAGCCCCGTCTGCGGGCGTGCGTCGGGCGCGTTGTCTATCTTCACGGCGAGCACCGGGCCGGCGTTCGCGGTGGCGCTCTCGCTCGGGCTCCGGCTCGGGCTCGGGGACCGGCTGTCGTCGGCCCGTCCGCCCCCCGAGGTGCACCCCGTCACCAGCGCACCCGTCACCGTGAGGGCCAGCAGCGCCGCCGTCCACGCGCCTCGTCCGCTCCGTACCGTCTTCCGCATGCCCACCGTGCCACCTGTCCCGTGCCATCGATTGTGCGTTCAACAGTTCATCGGTGGTCATACCCGATCGTTTCTGATGACGCGCGGGGAATGAGGTGATCGGCTCGGCGAAACGATCCGTACAAGGGCGAACGGGGTCGCGGACGATGTGGTTCCGTGCCCGGTGCGTCAGCTCCGCGGCCCCAGGATCTCCGCCAGGTCATAGCCGACCGGCTCCTCCAGTTGTCCGTACGTGCAGCTCTCGGCGGTGCGGTCGGGACGCCATCGGCGAAAGCGGGCCGTGTGGCGGAACCGGGCGCCGTTCTCCATGTGGTCGTACGCCACCTCGGCCACGCGCTCGGGCCGGACCGGGATCCAGGACAGGTCCTTCTTCGCCGACCAGCGGCTCGGCGCGCCCGGCAGCCGGGCGTTCTCGTGCGCCGACTCCTGCGCCCAGGCCGCCCACGGATGCCCGGTCACGTCCTCCAGCCGCAGCGGCTCCAGCTCCTCCACCAGTTCCGCCCGCCGCTTCATGGTGAACGCGGCGCTCACCCCCACGTGCTGGAGGGTGCCCCCGCCGTCGTACAGACCGAGGAGCAGTGAGCCGACGACCGGTCCGCTCTTGTGGAAGCGGTACCCCGCGACCACGACATCCGCCGTCCGCTCGTGCTTGATCTTGTACATGGCGCGCTCGTCCCGCAGATACGGCAGCGTGAGGGGTTTCGCCATGACCCCGTCGAGCCCCGCGCCCTCGTACTGCTCGAACCAGAGCTGAGCCACCTCGCGGTCCGTGGTCGCGGGCGCCACGTGGACCGGCGCGCTCACCCCGGACAGCGCCTTCACCAGCAGCGCGCGCCGGTCGCCCAGCGGGACGTCGAGCAGGGATGTGTCGGCCAGTGCCAGCAGGTCGAAGGCCACGAAGGACGCCGGGGTCTTCTCCGCCAGCATCCGCACCCGGGAGTCCGCGGGGTGGATCCGCTCCGTGAGCGCGTCGAAGTCGAGCCGCCCGTCCCTGGCGATCACGATCTCCCCGTCCATCACGCACCGCTCCGGCAGCCGCTCGACCAACGCCTCCACGAGCTCCGGAAAATACCTGGTCAGCGGCTTGCCGGTACGGCTCCCGATCTCCAGCTCGTCCCCGTCCCGGAACACGATCGCCCGGAATCCGTCCCACTTCGCCTCGTAGTGCATGTCCGGCGGGATCTTCGCCACGGACTTGGCGAGCATCGGCTTCACGGGGGGCATGACGGGCAGATCCATACTTCGATTCTGCGCGGTGACCCGGCCGTCCGCCCGGTGTGCGGGGCCCGCGAGCTGCGCCTACCGTGGCTCGCATGGGCGATGCGGTGGAACTCGAAGCGGCCGGGCGGAGCGTTCGGCTGTCCAGCCCGGACAAGATCTTCTTCCCGGAGCGCGGCTTCACCAAGCTGGATCTCGCCCAGTACTACCTCGCCGTCGGCGAGGGCATCCTGCGCGCCCTGCGCAACCGCCCCACCACACTGGAGCGCTACCCGGACGGGGTGAGCGGCGAGTCCTTCTTCCAGAAGCGGGCGCCCAAGAACATGCCCGACTGGATCCCGACGGCCCACATCACCTTCCCCAGCGGCCGCAGCGCCGACGAGATGTGTCCCACCGAGCCCGCCGCCGTGCTGTGGGCCGCGCAGTTCGGCACGCTCACCTTCCACCCCTGGCCGGTCCGCCGCGACGACGTCGACAGCCCCGACGAACTGCGCATCGACCTCGACCCGCAGCCGGGCACGGACTACGCCGACGCGGTGCGCGCGGCCCACGAACTGCGTGAGGTCCTGCACGAGTACGGCGGTCTGCGCGGCTGGCCCAAGACCTCCGGAGGCCGCGGACTGCATGTCTTCGTGCCGATCCAGCCGCGCTGGACCTTCACCCAGGTGCGCCGGGCCGCCATCGCCGTCGGGCGCGAGCTCGAACGCCGTATGCCGGACCAGGTCACCACGGCGTGGTGGAAGGAGGAGCGGGGCGAGAAGATCTTCGTGGACTACAACCAGACCGCCAGGGACCGCACCATCGCCTCCGCCTACTCCGTACGGCCCCGCCCGCACGCCCCGGTCTCCGCGCCGCTGCGCTGGGACGAGGTGCAGGACGCCCGACCCCGGGACTTCGACCTGGCGACCATGCCGAAGCGCTTCGCCGAACTCGGCGACGTGCACGCCGACATGGACGAGCACGCCTTCTCGCTGGAGGCCCTGCTGGAACTCGCCAGCCGCGACGAGCACGACCACGGCCTCGGCGATCTCCCGTACCCGCCCGAGTACCCGAAGATGCCGGGCGAGCCCAAGCGGGTGCAGCCGAGCCGCGCGAAGCACGAGGACACCGAGCCGTCGGGCGGCTGATCCCGGCGGCCTTTCCGGGTCGGGGACCCCCGTCCGAGAACCCCTCGGAGAGATCGGTTCGAGCCGTTCTCGGTGATCGGGAAGCACGTCCACGGAGCGGGCGGTCGCGCGGCTATCCTGATCGGCATCCGCCGAGGAGGTGCCCTGAGGTGACCGAGACAGTGTCGCGCCCCACGCTGGAGGCCGTGGCCGCGCGGGCCGGGGTCTCCCGGGCCACCGTGTCGAGGGTCGTGAACGGTGGGGACGGGGTCCGCGAGCCGCTGGTCGAGCGGGTGCGCCGGGCCGTCGAGGAGCTCGGGTACGTTCCGAACCAGGCCGCCCGCAGCCTCGTCACCCGACGCCACGACGCGGTCGCCGTCGTCATCGCCGAGCCGGAGACCAGGGTCTTCGCCGACCCCTTCTTCGCACTCCAGCTCCGGGGCATCAGCAAGGAACTGGCCGCCAACGACTCCCAGTTGGTCCTGCTGCTCACGGAGGGCCGCGACGACCACGCCCGCGTCGCCCGCTATCTCGCGGGTGGCCATGTCGACGGCGCGCTCGTCTTCTCGCTGCACCTCGACGACCCGCTGCCCGGCCTGATCCACGGAGCGGGCGTGCCGACCGTGTTCGGCGGAAGGCCCGGCTGGGGCGACGGCGTCCGCGAGGCCGTCTACGTCGACTGCGACAACCGCGGCGGGGCCCGCCAGGCCGTTCGTCATCTCCTCGGTCTCGGACGGAAACACATAGCCCACATCACCGGTGCCCTCGACCAGACGTCGGCGGTCGACCGGCTCGACGGCTTCCGGGACGTCATGGCCGACGGCGATCCGGCGCTCGTCGCGACGGGCGACTTCACCCCCGCCGGCGGCGAACGCGCGATGCGGGAACTGCTGGAGCGCCGCCCCGACGTGGACGCGGTGTTCGTGGCGAACGATCTGTCGGCCCTCGGTGTCCTGCGCGTCCTGCGCGAGCACGGACGGCGGGTGCCCGAGGACGTCGCCGTGATCGGCTTCGACGACATGCTGCCGATCGCCGAGCAGACGGACCCCCCGCTGACGACGGTACGTCAGGACATCGAGGAGATGGGCCGGTTGATGACCCGTCTGCTGATCAGCGGACTGGAGGGCCGTGACCGGGCCCCGGGCCCGGTGTCCGAGACCTCGGGAGTGGTCCTGCCGACGACGGTGGTGCGACGGGCCTCGGCCTAGGACCGCCGTCAGGTGAAGTCCCGTGGGCCGGACGTCAGTTCTGCTGGGGCACGCTCTTGATCACCGCGAGGTGCGCGCCGTACGGATCCGCGATCCTGGCCATGCGGCCGACGCCCTCCATGTCCGTGGCGGGCATACGGACCGTGCCGCCGAGCTCCTGGGCCTTGGCGACCGCGGCGTCGGTGTCGGGGACCTCGATGTACGGCAGCCAGTACGCCCCCGTCCGTGACTCGACCGGATCGTCGGCCAGCGGCACCAGGCCGCCGAACATGCTCTCCTCCTCGGTCCCGGCCGGATTGACGCAGGTGTAGATCCCGCCGGGGAACCGAACCGCCGAAGTCTCCCATCCGAAGACCGAGTTGTAGAACGCGGCGGCCGCGGCGATGTCCGGGGTGACGAGTTCGACCCAGCACAGCGAGTTCGTGACACCGGCCAGGCCCAGGCCCTTGGTCCGGCCCGGCTGCCAGACGCCGAAGGTCACGCCCGCCCTGTCGGCGAGCATGGCCATGTGTCCCTCGCCCATCACGTCCATGGGCGGCATGAGCACCGTGCCCTTGGCCTGCTCGACGGCCTTTGCGGTGGCTTCCGCGTCCTCGGTCCTGAAGTAGACGTGCCAGGACGGCGGACCCTGCTCGGCGGTGATCTGCATGCCCCCGGCCACGGTCTTGCCGTCGACCTGGAAGAAGCCGTAGCCACCGGCGTCGGGCCCCGCCGACCGGAACCGCCAGCCGAAGAGGCCTCCGTAGAAGGCGATGGCGCCCTCGATGTCGGAGGTGCCGACATCGAGCCAGTTCGGGGAGCCGTTGACGAAGCGGGTGGTGAGCATGATTGCCCTCCTTTGAGGGGTCCCGTTGCCTTTGGTCCCCACTCTTCCACCGCCCACTGACAATCGCCGTCGATGCGCGCGAATCGCCGGGAGTGGCCGCGCCCGTCACTCTGGGTGTGCGCGGGGATTCTCATGGTCGCCGTCCCTTCCGCGCGCCGCCGTGCCCGGCGCCGTCCGGCGGGCCATCATCGAGGCGGCCGGCGGCCTCGGCGCCCGGCGTTGATCCCGTGTTGAGCGAACGTTTTTCGCGACGGGGCACGCTCATGGGCATGTACTCGGAAACCATCACTCCGTCCGACCTCGCCTGGCAGGAGCAGGCGCTGTGCGCGCAGACGGGGGCGGACTTCTTCTTTCCCGAGCCCGGCAGCTCGGTCCGTGACGCGAAGCGCATCTGCGGGATGTGCGCGATGCGTCCCGCGTGCCTCGACTACGCGCTGAGCAACGACGAGCGCTTCGGTGTGTGGGGCGGACTCTCCGAGAAGGAACGGCTCGGACTGCGACGCGCCCTGGAGTGACCCGGGCCCCGGCGGTCGGCCGCGGGTCGCGTGGTTCATCGGAGTGAGCTCTCTGGCATATGCGCTTGGACCGTGCCAAATCTGCGTATGACGTCCTCTGATCGTTGTCACCGACACCGAAAGGGACGTCATGGCCGACAGCAAGGCCACCAGAGCAAAGAAGGCCGCGGGGTCCATCGGACTCGTCACTCCGATGGACAAGCCCGTGCCCGGGCAGGCACCCCGGGCCGACGAGGAATGGGCACTGCCGGGCGGCAGTGCCCGGGTGTACTACGGGGAGGGCCAGCGGGGTGTGGTCCGCCCCGTGGTCCTGGCCGACGGGTTCAACCTCGGGCCGTCCGACTTCGACTGGCTGTGGGACGGGCTGGAGAACGGCAGGTTCCCGTTCATCAGCGAACTCCGGCGGCGGGGACGCACGCTGATTCTCGTCGGGTTCGACGAGCGCAGCGAGTCCATCCTGCGCAACGCCGAGACGATGACCGCCGCGATCATGCGGACCATCGGGGAACAGCTCGGCGACGCCCGCCTGCTCGTCGGCGGGTTCAGCATGGGCGGCATCGTCGCCCGCTACGCGCTGGCCAAGATGGAGATGCAGCGCATGGACCACCGGGTCGGGGTCTACGCGTCGTTCGACAGCCCGCACCGGGGAGCGTGGGTGCCGATCGGACTCCAGGCCCTCGCCCACCACCTCGCCGCCGCGGGCGACGACACCTACCTGCGGCAGATCGGCAGCCCGGCCTCGCAGCAGATGCTCTGGCGCCACCTGGACGCTCTCGACGGCACGCCGAAGGAGAGCCCGCTGCGCAAGGAGTTCAAGGAGCAGCTGGAGCGGGTGGGCGGCTGGCCGCGCATCCCGCGCCTGATCGGGGTGTCCAGCGGGCGCGGTGACGGCGTGGGCAACGGGGTACGCGCCGGGGCGAAGGCGCTGACCTGCGCCGGACCGCTCTTCGACGGTACGTACTTCCTCGCCCAGTCCAAGGGCGAGGCCGCGGAGGTGGCCGTGCTCGACGGTGTCCTCGGTGGACCGCACACGATCACCACGAGCGGGTTCCCCGAACTGGACGGCGCGCCCGGCGGGACCCTCGAATCGTTCGGCATCGTCGGGGACACGCTCACGGCGTTCGGCGAGAACGTCGACATGGTCCACCGGTCCGTGTGCTTCGTCCCGTCGGTCAGCGCGGTGGCCGTCCGTGACCTGGACCGGCAGGAGAACCTGTACGTCGACATCGACGGGCTGTCCCCTGAGGAGTCGGAGCTCGACGACTTCCTGCTCTCGGGGGACAACGATCCGCACGCGATCATGACGCCGGAGATCGGGGAGTGGGTCCTGGACCGACTGCCCGACTAGACGCACCCACGGGGCCACGACGCGCGCGGGCGCCCCGGCAGGACCTGAACCCTGCCGGAGCGCCCGCGCCCGTTCACGTCAGTCGCCTCGCGCGTACGCGGGCGGCGTCACGCCGTGGCGCGGGCCGCCATGCGGGCCTTGCGGGCGGCGAGCTTCTCGTCGAACTTCGAGGCTTCGGCGTCGAGGCCGCCCATGAAGAAGCCGAGCTCCTCCTGGGCCTTGAGGCCCTCGGGGCCGAGGCCGTCGATCTCCAGGACCTTGAGGTGGCGCAGTACCGGCTGGAGCACGTCGTCGTGGTGGATGCGCATGTTGTAGACCTCGCCGATGGCCATCTGCGCCGCCATGCGCTCGAAGCCGGGCATGCCGTGACCGGGCATGCGGAAGTTGACGACGACATCACGCACGGCCTGCATGGTCAGGTCGGGGGCGAGTTCGAACGCGGCCTTCAGCAGGTTGCGGTAGAAGACCATGTGCAGGTTCTCGTCGGTCGCGATGCGCGCCAGCATGCGGTCGCAGACCGGGTCGCCCGACTGGTGGCCGGTGTTGCGGTGCGAGATGCGGGTCGCCAGCTCCTGGAAGGCGACGTACGCGACCGAGTGCAGCATCGAGTGACGGTTGTCCGACTCGAAGCCCTCGCTCATGTGCTGCATCCGGAAGGCTTCGAGCTTGTCCGGGTCCACCGCGCGCGAGGCGAGAAGGTAGTCGCGCATCACGATGCCGTGCCGGCCCTCCTCCGCCGTCCAACGGTGCACCCAGGTGCCCCAGGCGCCGTCGCGGCCGAACAGGGAGGCGATCTCGTGATGGTAGCTCGGGAGGTTGTCCTCGGTGAGCAGGTTGACCACGAGAGCGATCCGGCCGATCTCGGTGACCTTGGACTGCTCCTTCTCCCAGGCCTCGCCGTCCTCGAAGATCCCGGGGAAGTTGCGGGCGTCGCTGAACGGCACGTACTCGTGCGGCATCCAGTCCTTGGCGACCTTCAGGTGGCGATTGAGCTCCGTCTCGACGACTTCTTCCAGCGCGTACAGCAGGCGGGCGTCGGTCCAGGCGGACGACGGGCCGGCGAGGTCGGGAGAGGTGATCGTCACGGGTACTCCAGGGAGGGACGGGACAACGAGCGGTAAAGCTAACCTACGGCATCGTAGGCTACGTCTCCGTAGGTTACGCCTCCGTAGGTTAAGAAGTCCGTAAGGGCCCCTGATCAGCGGCGATGCGGGCGGCCGGCCCGCACTTCCCGGCCCACGACGGAGGGACCCGGGGCGTCGGAAGCCCGGGGCCGTTCGGATGGCTCGCTCACTCGGTCAGGCGTACAGCCCCCGAAGTCTCACCGAGAGGCATGTCACACAGCCTTCGAGCTTCTCGAACTCGCCGATGTCCACCACGACCGGTTCGTGACCGAGGTCGGCGAGCAGTTCAGCGGTCTTCGGGGCGGACGCCGCCATCAGCAGCCTGCCGCCGCCGAGGAGCACCACGTGCGCCCCGGACTCCTCCGGCACCGCGAGGAAGCGCGGGAAGAGCGAGGGGGTGTCCACGAGGGACTCGTGCCCGATCACCGTGCCGTCGGGCAGCGCGGTGACCGCGGACTTCAGATGCAGCACCTTGCTGACGGGGACCGCGACGACCCGCGCCCCGAGCGGTTCGAAGACCGCTCGCAACTGCTGGACCCCGGCCGCGTTCGTCCGGCCGCCGCGGCCCACGTAGATCGTGTCGCCCACCTTCAGGACGTCGCCGCCGTCGAGGGTGCCCGGATCCCGGATCCGGTTCACCGAGCAGCCGAGGCGCGCCACGGCCTCCTCCACGCCCGGAGTCTCGGCGCGGCGGGTCGCGGCGCCGGGACGGGTGATGAGGGCGACGTTGCGGAAGACGACGACGGCGTCCTCGACGAACACCGAGTCCGGGCAGTCCTCGGCCGGGTCCACCTCCACGGTCTCCCAGCCGTGGGTGCGCAGCGCCTCGGCGTACGCCTCCCACTGCCCGACCGCGAGATCGACGTCCACCGCCCTGCGTTCCAGGTGGGTCACCAGCCCCTCGGCGAGGCGGGGGCCGGGCCGGCGCACGAGCGCTTTCTGACTGGGCACGAGCGGTCTCCGAATCGGCTGGGGGTGTCGGCGCACCATCATGCGGCGCGGTTCACGCGTGCAGAAGCCCCCGGCCTGACGCCGGGTACCCGCCTCCCATGACGCTAGGCCGCCCCCGCCTCCCGCACTATGAGGAATACCCGACAGTTTCCCGGGCGATTTCTTTCAGTTCTCCTCCTTCCAGCAGCAGCCGTCGCGTGATGCCGATCGACTCCAGGAACGGCATGTCGTGGCTGGCGACGATCAGCGTCCCTTCGTACGACTCCAGGGCCGTGGTGAGCTGCCGGACGCTCGCCATGTCCAGGTTGTTCGTCGGTTCGTCGAGCATGAGGAGCTGCGGGGCGGGCTCGGCCAGCATCAGGGCCGCGAGCGCCGCGCGGAAGCGCTCGCCGCCGGAGAGCGTCGCCGCGAGCTGGTCGGCCTTCGCCCCCTTGAACAGGAATCGGGCGAGACGGGCCCTGACCCGGTTGTCGGTGGCCGCCGGCGCGAACCGGGCCACGTTCGCGGCCACGCTCAGCGCGTCGTCCAGGACGTCGAGCCGCTGGGGCAGGAAGCGCAGGGGCACATGGGCGTGCGCCTCGCCGGACACGGGGTCCAGCTCCCCGGCGATCGTGCGCAGGAGCGTCGTCTTGCCCGCTCCGTTGCGCCCGATGAGTGCCACGCGCTCGGGTCCGCGGAGATCGAACACCCCGTTCACCCGAGCGCCGTGCTTCAGCTCCAGCCGGTCGAGAGTGAGGACGGTGCGCCCCGGCGGCACGGCCGTGTACGGCAGGTCGACCCGGATCAGATCGTCGTCCCGTACGGCCTCCACCGCCTCGTCGAGACGCTCCTTCGCCTCGCCGAGCCTGCCCTCGTGCAGGAGCCGGTGCTTGCCCGCGGACTCCTGGGCCGCCCGCTTGCGCGCCCCCATGACGATCTTCGGCTCACGCTTCTGGTCGTTCATCTTCTGCCCGTACCGCTTGCGCCGGGCCAACTTGACCTGTGCGTCGACCAGTTCACGCTTCTGCTTCTTCAGATCGGACTCGGCCACGCGCACCATGCGCTCCGCCGCCTCCTGTTCGGCGGCGAGCGCCTCCTCGTACGCGGAGAAGTTCCCGCCGTACCAGCTGACCTCGCCGCCGTGCAGATCGGCGATCTGGTCGGCCAGGTCGAGGAGTTCACGGTCGTGACTGACCACGACCATGACCCCGGACCAGGCCTCCACGGCCGCGTACAGCCGCTGTCGCGCGTACAGGTCCAGGTTGTTGGTGGGTTCGTCGAGCAGGAGGACGTCGGGACGGCGCAGCAGGAGGGCGGCCAGCCGCAGCAGCACGGACTCGCCGCCCGACACCTCGCCGATCGTGCGGTCCAGGTCGATGTGCCCGAGGCCGAGTTCGCCGAGGGTCGCTCGGGCCCTCTCCTCGACGTCCCAGTCGTCGCCGACCGCGTCGTAGTGCTCCTCGGACACGTCGCCCGCCTCGATCGCGTGCAGGGCGGCGCGGACCGCGCGGATGCCGAGGGCCTCGTCGACCCGCAGCGCGGTGTCGAGCGTGACGTTCTGCGGCAGATGGCCGACCTCGCCCGCGACCCGGACGGTGCCGTCGGCCGGGGCGAGTTCTCCGGCGATCAGCTTCAACAGGGTTGATTTGCCTGATCCGTTGACGCCGACGAGCCCGGTGATACCCGGTCCGAAGGCGACCTGGAGCCCGTCGAGGACATCGGTGCCGTCGGGCCAGGCGAACGACAGGGACGTACAGGTGATGGACGTGGGAAACGCTGACATGAGGGCCTCGCGAATGCTGGATGCGGTCGGGGGTACGCGTAGGGGACACCGCGAGACCACGACGATCCGGCTCGGAGGAGAGCGAGAGGAAGGCTCGGCACCCAGGACGGCTCGAACGCCGAGGTCGCACGCAGCGCACACACGGGGTCCGACAGGACCAGCCGGGTGTGACGCGGTGTCTCAGACCTCAGACGAGCAACGTCCTTCTCCATTCGACGGCAACAGAACCGCTGTACACCGTAGGGACGGTCCCGAGGGCTGTCAAAGGATTAACGCGCCCCACCGACGAACCGAGGAGACCCCGTGCCGAACGGCCCGCTCTCGTTGCCCGCCCGGCTCCACCTCCTGGCGTGGGACACCACGAAGGGGAGGATCACCGGGTCCACGCACCTCCACCACCTGGTGCGCGCCGGCGCCCTCACCGAGCTCGCCCAGCGCGGGCTGCTCGTCGACGACGACGGCATCGTCACCCCCGTCGACCCCGACTCGCGGACGGGGGACGTCGTGCTCGACGGGCTCCTGGAACTCGTGTACGAGTCCCGGCCCCGGGGGTGGAAGACGTGGGTCACCTGCCGGGCCCGGTTCACCCTGGACGCCGTACGGGCCCAGCTCGCCGCCGAGGGATATCTGCGGGCGGAGCGGAAGCGGGTCCTCGGGCTGTTCCCGTCCGTCGAGTACGAGCTGGACCGGGTGCCCGCGGTCGAGGCCCTGCGCGCGCGGGCACGCGAGGTGCTGGAGGGTCCCGTACCCGTCGCCGACGTCGGTGACCGCGACGCGGCCCTCGTCGCCCTGGCCACCGCCGCCGAGCTGCGCACCTTCGCCTCGCCCAAGGAACGCAAGCTCCACAGGGCCCGTATCGACGAACTCACCGAACGCGGCGGCGCGGCGGCTCCCGCCCTGAGGAAGGTCATCCAGGACGTCCGCACGGCGGTGGTCGTGGCGGCCACCACGGCCGCCTCCACGAGCGCGACGGCGACCACGGCGAACTGAACGAGCGCGGCGGCGACCACGGCGAACTGAACGAGCGCGACGGCGACCAGCGAACCGAACGAGCGCGACGGCGACCACGGCGAACTGAACGGGCGAGGCGGCGACCACGGCGAACTGAACGAGCGCGACGGCGACCGAGGCGAACCGAAAGGGCATGGCGGCGACCACGGCGAACCGAAGGGCATGGCGAAGGGCCCCACGGACGGATGGGCCCACGTCGGTCCGCCATGTGGGCCCCGCACGTACACCCCTCGCATGCGTCTCTCACCTGTGTCCCTCAGCTGTGTGCCTCACGTATGTGTCGGTTTCCTGCCAGCCGGCCGTGCGCCCGCCGTGCTTGGCTTGGCCCCATGACCGACACCGAGCAGCTCCGTGCGTCCGCCCTCGCCTTCCGTGACCTGCACGTGCCAGGCCGTCCCCTCGTCCTGGCGAACGCCTGGGACGCGGTGAGCGCGCGGATCGTCGAGGAGGAGGGCGCTCCGGCGCTGGCGACGACGAGCGCGGGCCTCGCCTGGGCCCTGGGCGCCGCCGACGGGGACCGGCTGGACAGGGACGACGCGCTCGCGGCCGTCGCGCGGATCACCGCCGTCGTCCGGGTGCCGGTGAGCGCGGACATCGAGAACGGGTACGCGTCCGAGGCGAAGGGCGTGGAGGACACCGTCCGCGCGGTGCTCGCGGCGGGCGCGGTGGGCGTCAACATCGAGGACGCCCTCTACGGGGCCGAGGACGGGGCCGGGCCGCTGCGTCCGGTGGGGGAGCAGGCGGAGCGCATCGCCGTGGCCAGGGCTGCCGCCGACGGGGCCGGGGTGCCGCTGTTCGTCAACGCCCGCGTCGACACCTTCCTGCGGGGCGCGGGCGGGGTGGGGGAGAGCCTGGAGAGGGCCGCCGCCTTCCTGGCCGCTGGTGCCGACGGCGTCTTCGTGCCCGGAACCACCGATCCGGCGACCGTGAAGGCGCTCGTCGCGGGCATCGACGGCCCGCTGAACATCCTGGTGGGCCCCGGAGCGCCGTCCGTCGGTGAACTGGCCGCGCTCGGCGTGGCCCGGATCAGCACGGGTTCGAGCATGGCGGCGGCCGCGCACGGCCTGGTCCGGCGTGCCGCGCGGGAGCTGCTGGGCACGGGGACCTACGGGACCCTGGCGGGCGGGTTCGACTACGCCGCTCTCAACGCCCTGATGGGGCGCGCCGGTTGATCCCGCGAGCGCCGCTAGCAGGTGCCCCGCATGAGCTCCGCCAGATCGTGGTCCAGGTCCACCTGGAGGTGCTCAAGACCGACCGGCACCAGGTCGGTGGTCTGCTGGAGGAAGTTCCGCACCTCTCCCGAGCGCACATGGACCACGGCGGTGCCCTCGGGGGCGTGGAACTCAAGGACGGTGCGGTCGAAGCCGTACGGCCGCACCCGCACGTCCCCGTGCCCCACCGCGTCCTCCAGTCCCGACACGAGCAGGTCGCGGGCGAAGGTCCAGCAGACCTCGACGCCTTCGAGCGTGGCGGGGGCGGGGAAGGTCATGCGGACGGCGAACGGGTCGGTCCGGTCGTAGTGGAGCGTGGCCGGAATGCTCGGCATCCGCGGCGCGGCGGCGACGAGGCGGGCCTCTACGGGCTGCTCGATGACGGTGGACAACGCCTTGCTCCCTTGTGACGGCTGGACGAACTCCGGGCGGATGAAGCCGGTCAATTGAAGAGACGGAAGAACGACCCGGCGCGTGCACCTCTGACCCGAGTGACCTCTGTCACCGAGGTCATGCACCGCTAGATCCACTTTCTCCGATCGTGGTGATCCCTTTCCGTTCCGCACTCGCCCGACACCGAGGAGGACACCCGGGCGGCCCCCGAGGTTCCCGCCGACAGCGATATGGACGCCATCGGGGGACGGAGGCCGTCTGGACGCCGCCGGGGGAGTGCACTAGCTTCGCCCGCCATGAGGGGCTTGGGGAAGACGAGACGCACGAGCCGCGCGATCGGCGTGGGACCTGTTGTGGCCGCACTCGCCGCGGCGCTGGTGGTGGCGGCGCCCGCGACGGCGGCACCGGCGCACGGCACGGCACGGACCCCGCACTGGGCGCTCAAGGCCAGTGGCACGGACGCCCGCTTCCGCGGACTGTCCGCCGTGAGCCGCAACACCGCGTGGGTGGCCGGTTCCCAGGGCACGGTGCTGCGGACCACCGACGGCGGCGCGGTCTGGCGGAACGTGTCGCCGCCCGGTGCGGCGGACCTGGAGTTCCGCGACATCGAGGCGTTCGACGCACGCCGTGCCGTGGTCCTGGCCATCGGCGAGGGCGAGGCCTCCCGCGTCTACCGGACCGAGGACGGCGGCACCACCTGGACCGAGTCGTTCCGCAACACCGACGCCAAGGCCTTCTACGACTGCCTCACCTTCCTCGACCGGCGGCACGGTCTGGCGATGAGCGATCCGGTGGACGGCAGGTTCCGCATCCTGTCGACCAGCGACGGCGGCCGCTCCTGGAAGGTGCTGCCGGGCGACAAGATGCCCGCCGCGCAGGACGGCGAGGCGGGCTTCGCGGCGAGCGGCCAGTGTCTGGTCGCCTCGGGGCCCCGCGATGTGTGGCTGGCCACCGGCGGGGGCGCCCGCGCGCGCGTGCTGCACTCCGCGGACCGCGGACTCACCTGGACCGCCGCCGACACTCCGGTCCCCGCGGGTGACCCGGCGCGCGGCGTCTTCGCCCTCGCCTTCCGCGACCGCGTCCACGGCATCGCGGTGGGCGGCGACTACCGCGCCGGCCAGGCCTCACCGCAGGCCGCGGCGACCACCCGCGACGGCGGCCGTACCTGGACCCCCGCGGACCGGCCCCCGCCCGCCTACCGCTCCGGCGTCACCTGGCTTCCGCACAGCCGCACCGCGGCCCTCGCGGTCGGCCCCACCGGCACCGACCTGACCACCGACGGCGGCCGCACCTGGCGCACCGTGGACACCGGCTCGTACGACACCGTCGACTGCGCCGCGGACCTGGGCTGCTGGGCCTCCGGCGAGAAGGGGCGGATCGCCCGGCTGGAGCGCTGAGGAGCGGGAGGGTTCCCGGCCGGGGCCACAGGGCGTTCAGGGGCCGCGGGGCCACAAGTCCCCAGGGCCCGCCGGGTCCTCAGGCCCTCAGGCCCTCTGGGCTTCCGGGCTTCAGCCCAGGGTCTCGCGGTAGCGCTCCAGGCCCGGTGCCGTCTTCGTCGCCACGAACTCCGTGACGCGGTACGCGCACACGCCCGCGGTGACGAACGGGTCGCCCGCGGCGATCTCCTCGATCCGCGCCCGGTCGTCGGCGACGGCCAGGATCACGCCTCCGTCGCGGGGGTTCTTGCGCCCCGACGCGAGGAAGGTCCCGGCCGCGTACTGCTCGTCCAGCCAGGCGACATGGGCCTCCAGGAGGGCGTCGACGGCTGCGAGCGGCGCGGTGTAGGACAGCTCAAGTACGAACATGATCGCGAGCCTACCGCCCGGCCCGTCACCCGCGTGTTCGGTGCCCGCGCTGTGCCAAGTGCCGTGCGCCGAGGCCCGGTTGAGGCCGGGCCATCGAGCCGGTACCGTCCGGCGGAACCGTCACCCGGGTCTGCCCGCCCCGAGCCGCCCGCCCCAGGTGGACCTTCCTCGGGCAGACCGTCCCCGCGTGGACCCCCGACGCCGGTCGCCCCGCACGGCCCGCCCCACGCGGTCCCGGGCGAGGTGCGCCCCGTAGGCTCGATCGCATCATGACGACCGTGAGGATTCCCGCGGGCTGGCCCGCCACCGAGGAACAAGCCCGCGCCGTACAGGACGAGTTGCGCGAGCGGGTGGTGCTCGACGAGCCGGGGCCGCCCCCCGGCACCGGCCGGGTGACGGGCGTCGACGTCGCCTACGACGACGAGCGGGACGTCGTCGTCGCGGCGGCCGTCGTCCTCGACGCGGCGACCCACGAGGTCGTCGCGGAGGCCACCGCTGTCGGCCGGGTCTCCTTCCCGTACGTCCCCGGACTGCTCGCCTTCCGCGAGATCCCGACCGTCCTGGCCGCACTCGACGCGCTGCCGTGCCCCCCGGGCCTGGTCGTCTGCGACGGGTACGGGCTCGCGCACCCGCGCCGCTTCGGCCTCGCCAGCCACCTGGGCGTCCTCACCGGGCTCCAGACGATCGGGGTCGCCAAGAACCCGTTCACCTTCTCCTACGAGGAGCCGGGCGTCCGGCGCGGCAGCGCCTCACCGCTGCTCGCGGGCAGTGAGGAAGTGGGCCGCGCGCTGCGCACCCAGGACGGCATCAAGCCCGTGTTCGTGTCCGTCGGCCACCGCGTGGACCTCGACAACGCCTGCGCCCACACCCTCGCCCTGACCCCGAAGTACCGCCTGCCGGAGTCGACCCGCCGGGCGGACTCCCTGTGCCGGACGGCTCTGCGCCGGGCGACCGCCTGACACAGTCCCGCCCGACGTCCTCGCCCGACGCGGGCCGCGTGACCTCACCGGCCTCGTGCGGCCCGCCCGTCGACCCGGCTCGCGTGCCCGCGTACGGGTTCTGAGTACGGGTTCTGAGTACCCGTACGGATGTACGGCCGCCCCACGGCGGCGAGGCTGGTCCGCATGACGACACATCGGACCTCGCACCTCTCCGCCGAACCCGCACGGGACGCCGGGCGCGCGGTGACGACCGCGCTGGTCCTCGCGATCTCGGCCGGCCTCGCCTGGACGGCCGGGATGATCTGCACGGTGATCGCCTGGACGTCGTGAGGACCGGGCGCCCTCACGAACGCGCCACCCCGCCGCGCCCGGCGCCGCCCCGCCGGACTCCGCCTAGCGCACCGCCGCCACCCGGAAGGTGATCCCCGCCGCGCCGAGCCGTTCGAGGAGGGCGTCGCCCATCGCCACGACGGGCGTGACCTGCCCGGCCGTCTTCGGCAGGTCGTCGAGGGCCAGGGACAGGGCGGACTCCGCCAGCATCTTCGCGGTCTCGCCGTAGCCGGGGTCGCCGCCCGAGACCTCGGTGTACACGCGCCGGCCGCCGCCCTCGCCCACGAAACGCACCGAGAACCAGCTCTTCGCGCGGAGCTCGGCGCTGGGTCCCTCGCCCGGCTTGATCCGGCCGGACAGCCAGCGGCGCGCGGGCGGCAGCTGGGCGGCGGCGAACAGCGCGCTCACCCCGGCGACTCCGCCGAGGGCGACGGGCAGCCGCTCGACGGCGGCGTAGTGGCGGTAGCGGAAGTCGGGCCCGTACCGCGCCAGGGCGCGCGCCGAGCGCTGCACCACCTGGGCGTCGATCGTGGGCAGCGGCAGCGCCCACGCCCCGACCTCCTTGGCGAAGCGCGGCGCGCCCAGCGGAGCCTCCACCCGCCTCCCCATCAGCCGAGGTTCGTGATAGCGGCGCTCCCGCGCGGCGGCGAGCAGGTGCCGGCCGCGCGCGAACTGGTTGAGCGCGGAGGCGAAGGTACCGCCCGAGAACATCGCCCGGGAGCGCACGAATCCCTCCACGCGCAGCGGCACGTCCTCGGGGAGCTGCTTGACGGTGAAATAGGCGCCCAGGTCGTGCGGGACGGAGTCGAAGCCGCAGGCGTGCACGAGCCGCGCGCCCGTCTCCCGCGCGCGGGTGTCGTGCCGGACGTACATCAGGTCCACGAACTCGGGCTCGCCGGTCAGGTCGAGATAGTCGGTCCCGGCGTCCGCGCAGGCGGCCACCAGTTCCTCCCCGTAGGTGATGTACGGGCCCACGGTGGAGGCGACCACGCGTGCCTGCCCGGCGAGCTCGCGCACCGACTGCGGGTCCGTCACGTCCGCCCGCAGCACGCCGGGGGCGCCGCCGAGCCGCTCCCGCAGCCGTTCCAGCTTCTCGGCGTCCCGTCCGGCGATCGCCCAGCGCAGTCCCCCGGGCGCGTGGGCGGCCAGATACTCCGCGGTGAGCTCCCCGACGAACCCCGTGGCTCCGAAGAGCACGATGTCGTACGCGCGGTCCGGCTCGTTAAGCCTGCTCATGACACCCTCCACCACTGTGGGCTGCGCTCGAACGCGCGGTCCGCGCCACGTTCGTGCGCGAAGCGCCGTTGTCGGTGGCTGAGGCTAGCGTGAGGTACGAACAGTCGGACGACGAGGTCGCACGAACAGGCCGGAGGCAGCCGTGGCCGTGTCGGAAAACGCGCTGAAAGAGTGGCAGAAGGTGCGGGAATTCGCGCTCGGCCTGCCCGGCGCCGCGGAGGAGTTCCCCTGGGGCGAGACCGTCGCGAAGGTCAACAGGAAGGTCTTCCTCGGCCTCGACGACGGCAGTCACCCGCTGGGTGTCACGGTGAAGCTCAGGGACGAGGCGGCCCACGCGCACGCGCTCACCTCGCCCGGCGCGGAGCCCGCCGGATACGGCCTGGGCAGGGCCGGCTGGGTGCGCGTCCCCCTGGAGGAGCGCGGTGCCCCGGCGGCGGAGCTGCTGTGCGACTGGGTCGAGGAGAGCTATCGCGTCATAGCCCCCAAAAGACTGATCGCGGAGCTGGACGCGCGCTGACCGCGGTGCCGTCCCCGACGGCGGAATTTAACTAAGCGCTTGCTCGTTAGGGGCTTGCCCGGAGTGGAACACGTTCTTAACATCACTGATGTCACATCAGTGGTGTCACAGTGCTGGGGGCTTGATGACAGCGGCAGGAACGCCGGGGCACGGTCCCCTGGCCGGGGTGCGCGTGGTCGAGCTGGCGGGCATCGGTCCCGGCCCGTTCGCCGCGATGCTGCTCGCCGACCTCGGAGCGGACGTCGTCCGGGTGGACCGGCCCGGCGGCCCCGGGATCGGGGTCGACCCGGCCCACGACATCGTCAACCGCAACAAGCGGTCCGTGATCGTCGACCTGAAGGCCGAGGACGGCGCGTCCCGCGTCCTCGAACTCGCCGAACGGGCCGACATCCTGATCGAGGGCTACCGGCCCGGCGTGGCCGAGCGGCTCGGCGTGGGCCCCGAGGACTGCCGGGCCCGCAACCCGGGGCTCGTCTACGGCCGGATGACCGGATGGGGCCAGCAGGGCCCGCTCGCCCAGCGCGCCGGGCACGACATCGCCTACATCGCGCTCACCGGCACCCTCGGCATGATCGGTGACCCGGGCCGGCCGCCGCCCGTCCCCGCGAACCTCCTCGGCGACTACGCGGGCGGCTCGCTCTACCTCGTCGTCGGCCTCCTCGCCGCCCTGCACCACGCGCGCGCGACCGGTGCCGGACAGGTCGTGGACGCGGCCATCGTCGACGGCACGGCGCACCTCTCGACGATGATCCACGGCATGATCGCCGCGGGCGGCTGGCAGGACCGGCGTGCCGCCAACCTCCTCGACGGCGGCTGCCCGTACTACGGGACCTACGAGACCGCCGACGGCCGGTACATGGCCGTCGGACCCCTGGAGCAGCGCTTCTACGACCAGTTCGTCGACCTGCTCGGCATCCCGGGACTCGCCCCCGCCCACAAGGACCCGGCCCGCTGGGAGGAGCTGCGCGCCACCGTCGCCGAGCGCTTCAGGACCCGTACGAGGGACGAGTGGACCGCCGTCTTCGAGGGCACCGACGCGTGTGTGGCGCCTGTCCTGTCCCTGCGCGAGGCGCCCGGGCACCCGCACCTCGCCGCCCGGGGCACCTTCGTCGACCACGAAGGCATCACCCAGCCCGCCCCCGCGCCACGTTTCTCGGCCACCCCCACATCCGTCCGCGGCGGGCCCGCCCTGCCCGGCGCGGACACCGCGGAGGTGGCCCGCGACTGGGACGTGCCCGGGCTGACGAAGGACGGCGGCTGATGCGGACGCGCCGGCCGTTCCCTCCGTACCCCCGTTACTCCAGGAAGGCGTTCCCCGCATGAAGCGGCAGATCTTCACCGCCGAGCACGAGGCGTTCCGCGAGAGCGTGCGCACCTTCCTCGCCAAGGAGGTGCTGCCCCACTACGAGCAGTGGGAGAAGGACGGCATCGTCTCGCGCGAGGCCTGGCGGGCCGCCGGGAAGCAGGGGCTGCTCGGACTCGCCGTGCCCGAGGAGTACGGCGGCGGCGGGAACCGCGACTTTCGCTACAGCGCCGTACTGGCCGAGGAGTTCACGCGCGCGGGCGCCGCCGGCCTGGCCCTCGGACTGCACAACGACATCATCGGCCCCTATCTGACGGACCTCGCCACCGAGGAGCAGAAGCGCCGCTGGCTGCCCGGCTTCTGCGACGGCTCGGTCATCACGGCGATCGCCATGACCGAACCCGGCGCCGGCTCCGACCTCCAGGGCATCAGGACACACGCCGAGGACAAGGGCGACCACTTCCTGCTCAACGGCTCCAAGACCTTCATCTCCAACGGCATCCTCGCCGACCTGGTGATCGTGGTCGCCAGGACCACGCCCGAGGGCGGCGCGCACGGTCTGTCGCTGCTCGTCGTCGAGCGGGGCACGGAAGGCTTCGAGCGCGGCCGCAACCTCGACAAGATCGGCCAGAAGTCGCAGGACACCGCCGAGTTGTTCTTCAACGACGTCCGCGTGCCCAAGGAGAACCTGCTGGGCGAGCTCAATGGCGCGTTCGTCCACCTGATGACCAACCTCGCCCAGGAGCGCATGGGCATCGCCGTCGCCGCCATCGCCGGGGCGGAGCACCTGCTGGAGATCACCACGCGCTACGTGAAGGAGCGCGAGGCGTTCGGACGGCCGCTCGCGAAACTCCAGCACATCCGGTTCGAGATAGCCGAGATGGCCACCGAGTGCGCCGTCACCCGCACCTTCCTCGACCGCTGCATCGTGGACCACTCGGACGGCGAACTCGACGCGGTGCACGCCTCGATGGCCAAGTGGTGGGCGACCGAACTGCAAAAGCGCGTGGCCGACCGCTGCCTTCAACTGCACGGCGGTTACGGCTATATGACGGAGTACCCGGTCGCACGGGCCTTCACCGACGGACGCATCCAGACCATCTACGGCGGGACGACCGAGATCATGAAGGAGATCATCGGCCGCTCCCTGCTCGGCTAAACCCTCCTCGAAAGGCTTACCAGTGAGCACCGAAGCGTACGTGTACGACGCGATCCGCACCCCGCGCGGTCGCGGCAAGCAGAACGGCTCCCTGCACGGAACCAAGCCCATCGACCTGGTCGTCGGGCTCATCCACGAGGTGCGGCGGCGCTTCCCCGGCCTCGACCCGGCTGCCATCGACGACATCGTGCTCGGTGTCGTCGGCCCCGTCGGGGACCAGGGCTCCGACATCGCGCGGATCGCGGCCATCGCCGCCGGACTGCCCGACACGGTGGCAGGCGTCCAGGAGAACCGCTTCTGTGCCTCGGGTCTTGAGGCGGTCAACATGGCCGCCATGAAGGTCCGTTCGGGCTGGGAGGACCTCGTCCTCGCGGGCGGCGTCGAGTCGATGTCGCGGGTGCCGATGGCCTCGGACGGCGGCGCCTGGTTCGCCGACCCGATGACCAACCTGGCCACCAACTTCGTGCCGCAGGGCATCGGCGCCGACCTCATCGCCACCATCGAGGGCTTCTCCCGCCGCGACGTCGACGAGTACGCGGCCCTCTCCCAGGAGCGCGCCGCCGCCGCCGTCAAGGACGGCCGCTTCGAGCGGTCCGTCGTCCCGGTCAAGGACCGCGCCGGTCTCACCGTCCTCGACCACGACGAGTTCCTGCGCCCCGGCACCACCGCCGACTCGCTGGCGAAGCTGAAGCCGTCGTTCGCGGACATCGGTGAACTGGGCGGATTCGACGCCGTGGCCCTCCAGAAGTACCACTGGGTCGAGAAGATCGACCACGTCCACCACGCGGGCAACTCCTCCGGCATCGTGGACGGCGCCTCGCTGGTCGCCATCGGCTCCAAGGAGGTCGGCGAGCGCTACGGCCTGACCCCGCGCGCGCGGATCGTCTCCGCCGCTGTGTCCGGCTCCGAGCCGACCATCATGCTCACCGGTCCCGCGCCGGCGGCCCGCAAGGCGCTCGCCAAGGCCGGTCTGACCATCGACGACATCGACCTCGTCGAGATCAACGAAGCCTTCGCGGCCGTCGTCCTGCGGTTCGTGAAGGACATGGGCCTGTCGCTGGACAAGGTCAACGTCAACGGCGGCGCCATCGCGCTCGGCCACCCCCTCGGCGCCACCGGCGCGATGATCCTCGGCACCCTCGTCGACGAACTGGAGCGCCAGGACAAGCGGTACGGCCTCGCCACCCTGTGCGTGGGCGGAGGCATGGGCATCGCCACCATCGTCGAGCGCGTCTGACCTTCCCAACGGATCAAGGATCTACGGAGCATCCCCTGATGAGCACTGAGCCCACCACCATCCGCTGGGAACAGGACGAGGCCGGAGTCGTCACCCTCGTCCTCGACGACCCCAACCAGTCCGCCAACACCATGAACGCGGCGTTCCGCGCCTCCCTCGCCGCGGTCACCGACCGCCTGGAGGCCGAGAAGGACTCGATCCGCGGCGTCATCTTCACCTCCGCCAAGAAGACCTTCTTCGCGGGCGGCGATCTGCGCGACCTCATCCGGGTCACCCCCGAGACCGCCCAGGACCTCTTCGACGGCGGTCTCGCCATCAAGCGCAACCTGCGCCGCATCGAGACCCTGGGCAAGCCCGTCGTCGCCGCGATCAACGGCGCGGCGCTGGGCGGCGGCTTCGAACTCGCCCTCGCCTGCCACCACCGCGTCGCCCTCGACACCTCAGGCACCAAGATCGGCTGCCCCGAGGTCACCCTCGGTCTGCTCCCCGGCGGCGGCGGAGTCGTCCGTACCGTGCGTCTGCTGGGCATCGCCGACGCCCTGCTGAAGGTCCTGCTCCAGGGCACGCAGTACAACGCGACGCGCGCCCGGGACAACGGCCTGGTCCACGAGGTGGCCGCCACCCCCGAGGAACTGCTCGCCAAGGCACGCGCGTTCATCGACGCCAACCCCGAGTCGCAGCAGCCCTGGGACAAGCCGGGCTACCGCATCCCGGGCGGCACCCCGGCGAACCCGAAGTTCGCGGCCAACCTGCCCGCCTTCCCGGCCAGCCTGCGCAAGCAGACGAACGGCGCCCCCTACCCGGCCCCGCGCAACATCCTCGCGGCCGCCGTCGAGGGCTCCCAGGTCGACTTCGAGACGGCCCAGGTCATCGAGGCCCGCTACTTCGTCGAACTGGCCGCGGGCCAGACCTCGAAGAACATGATCCAGGCCTTCTTCTTCGACCTCCAGGCCGTCAACTCCGGCGCCAACCGCCCCAAGGGCATCGAGCCGCGACCGGTCCGCAAGGTCGCCGTCCTCGGCGCCGGGATGATGGGCGCAGGCATCGCCTACTCGTGCGCCCTCGCCGGCATCGAGGTCGTCCTCAAGGACGTCTCGGCCGAAGCGGCGGCCAAGGGGAAGGCGTACTCCGAGAAGCTCTGCGCCAAGGCGGTCTCGCGGGGGCGTACGACCCAGGAGAAGGCCGACGCGCTGCTCGCCCGCATCACGCCCACCGGCGACCCGAACGACCTCGCGGGCTGCGACGCCGTGATCGAGGCGGTCTTCGAGGACACCTCGCTCAAGCACAAGGTGTTCCAGGAGATCCAGAACATCGTCGAGCCCGACGCGCTGCTGTGCTCCAACACTTCCACCCTGCCCATCACCGCGCTCGCCGAGGGGGTGGAGCGGCAGGAGGACTTCATCGGACTGCACTTCTTCTCTCCGGTCGACAAGATGCCGCTGGTGGAGATCATCAAGGGCGAGCGCACCGGGGACGCGACCCTGGCCCGCGCCTTCGACCTGGTCCGCCAGATCAGGAAGACGCCGATCGTCGTGAACGACTCGCGCGGCTTCTTCACCTCCCGGGTCATCGGCCACTTCATCAACGAGGGTGTGGCGATGGTCGGCGAGGGCATCGAGCCCGCCTCCGTCGAACAGGCCGCCGCCCAGGCCGGCTACCCGGCGAAGGTCCTCTCCCTGATGGACGAGCTGACGCTCACCCTGCCGCGGAAGATCCGCAAGGAGTCGAAGCAGGCCGTCGAGGAGGCGGGCGGCACCTGGGAGACCCACCCGGCCGAGGCCGTCATCGACCAAATGGTGGACGAGTTCGAGCGCCCCGGCCGCAGCGGGGGAGCGGGCTTCTACGAGTACGGCGAGGACGGCGGGCGCGGTCTTCTCTGGCCCGGTCTGCGCGAGCACTTCACCAAGCCGGGGTACGAGATCCCGTTCGAGGACATGAAGGAGCGCATGCTCTTCTCCGAGGCGCTGGACACCGTCCGGCTCTTGGAGGAAGGCGTCCTGACGTCCGTGGCCGACGCCAACATCGGCTCCATCCTCGGGATCGGCTTCCCGGGCTGGACCGGCGGTGTCCTCCAGTACATCAACGGCTACGAGGGCGGGACCGGGACCGGCCCGGCCGCGTTCGTGGCCCGCGCGCGGGAACTCGCGGAGCGCTACGGCGACCGGTTCCTCCCGCCGGCCCTGCTGGTCGAGAAGGCGGAGAACGGCGAGCGGTTCACCGACGCGTCCTGACCTGACCGGTGCCCGCGCCCGACCGGGGCGCGGGCACCGGCGCGCCCGGCCCCCGGAGCGGGCGCTCCCGCACGGCCCGCCGTGGCTTCACCGGATGCGTCCGGTGTCCGGCGTGGGCGTCCGGGGTGGGTCTCGGCGTCCGGCGTCCGGCGTCCGCCGTCCGATGCCCGCGTCCGATGTCCGCCGTCCGATGCCCGCGTCCGGTGTCCGCCGTCTGATGTCCGCGTCCGGTGTCCGCGTCCGCGTTCGCGGTCAGGACTCCTTGAGCCACTCCCGCAGCTCGTCCTTCAACGAGCGCTGGAAGGCGGTCAGCAGCGCCTGCACCACCAGTGGCTGCATGTGCGCCGACAGCGACTTCACGGCCGCCACGGACTCCTGTTCGCCCACGGCCTCGCGCAGCAGATCGGACAGTTCGCGGGCCGCCGCGCGCGCGTGCTCCAGCAGGACGCCGCGCGCGGCGAGGATCGCCTCGTCCGCGATCGGTACGTCCAGAAGCTCCAGGCCGAGCTTCAGCAGTCCCGGGTCAAGCCGTACGGAGTCCGCCGTCACCTCGATGACGCTCATCGCGGCGAGCCGCTCCAGGTCCGCCTCGGTGAGCGGCCGTCCGGCCCGCCGTCCCAGTTCCTCCCGGGTGACGTCCTCCATCGCGTCCGGGGCCCAGGACGCCACCACGGCACGGTGGATGGCGAGGTCGTGCGCGCTCAGACCGGGCGGCAGCCGGGTCAGCCGGCGCTCGATCGCGGCCAGCGTCATGCCCTGGTGCTGCAACTCCTCGATGAGCGCGAGCCGCGCCAGATGCTCCTGGCTGTAGTGGCCCACCCGGCGGTGTCCGATCACGGGCGGAGGCAGCAGGCCCCTGGCGCTGTAGAAGCGGACCGTACGGACCGTGACACCCGCCCGTGCGGCCAGCTCGTCGACCGTGAGCGTCGGCTCCCCGGTGTCCGTCGTCATCGCAGGTCCTCGCCTCTCGCGTCATGCGGCGCACGCCCATGGTGACGGCTGACGGCGCGGTGCAACAGTATTGCTGTCTCACCAGTGTTGTGAAAGCACCACGGGCCCGCTCCGACGCCGGGACAACTGCCCGGGCAGGGGTGCGGAGAACGGCGTGCCGTGGGGCTTGTGGAAGTTTCTGCAATTCCTTGCGGGGGAGGAGGAGGCCTGGTTGACTCGCTGCTCGCGTTCGAGAGGGAGAGTCATGAGCCGCGACATCGATGTCCTCGTCCTGGGCGGTGCGGGTGTGGACACCATCGTCCATGTCCCCGAACTGCCGTTGCCCTACGCCGACAGCTACATGATCCGTCCGGGCATCGAGACCCGCGCCGGACAGACCGGTGACTTCGTCGCGCTCGGGCTGCACGCCCTCGGGCTGCGCACCCACCACCTGGACATGCTCGGCGACGATCCCGAGGGCGAGCTCGTGCGAGCCCTGCACCGCGACCGGGGCATCCCGTTCACCGCGGTCCCTCAGCCCGCGGGCACCAAGCGCGCGGTCAACCTGGTCGGTCCCGACGGACGCAGGCTGTCCCTGTACGACGACACCCGCGCCCGCGAGGCGGACCGGCTGCCCGAGCACGCGGTACGGGAACTGGCCGCGTCGAGCCGGCACGCCCACGTCTCGATCACCCACCCGTGCGCCTTCGCCCTGCCGGTCCTGCGGGAGGCCGGGGTGACCATATCGACGGACCTGCACGACTGGGACGGCGAGAACCCGTACCACGAGCCGTTCGCGTACACCGCCGACCTCGTGTTCGTCTCCGCCGCCGCCCTCACCGACCCCGAGCGCACCATGCGGCGGATCGTGGAGCGGGGCCGGGCCGAGGTGGTCGTCGCCACCGCCGGTGCCCAGGGCGCGTACGTGCTGGCCGACGGCGAGGTGACCCACGTCCCCGTCGTCCCGCCGCGCAATCCGGTCGTCGACTCGAACGGCGCCGGGGACTCGTTCGCGGCGGGCTTCCTCTACGGCCGGCTGACCGGCGAACCGGTCGGGCGCTGCGCCCTGTTCGGCGCGGTGGCCGGCGCCTACGCCTGCACGGTCCCCGCGACCCGCGCCGACGCCGTGAGCCGCGCCGAACTCCTCGACCAAGTGGCCGAGTCGGACGCCCGCACGGCGGATCCGGCGCTCTCCTGACAGAGCCCGACCCTTCCGACGCGCCGCGTCCCGGCTCCCCGACACCGTTCCGGGCAAGGGTGGTTCAACACGATCCGGCCCGGACAGAGACCCGGCATGTCTGCGCACGCGCCCACCTCGGACGAAGAACCGCACCTCGGATTTCTGTGGCTCGATCTCTCCCGCCCGAAGGACGCGGCCGTCTTCGCGACCTGGCGGCAGGAATGGCTCGGCCTGCTGAGCGTCTCGTACGGCCGGCTCAACCATCGCGACGAGCTCCACCTGGCCCGGGTCCACGAGGAGGGCTGCCGTCTCCTGCTCGCCGTCGAGGGCGACGGAGACCGGGCCCGTCTCGTCGGCTGTTCCTACGTCGGTAAGGGCGGCAGACGTTCGGCCACGGCCGTCGACCCGCGTCACCGAGGCCGTGGCCTGGGCCATTCCCTCGTGCGTGAGACGGTGAGGCGGGTCCCCTACCAGTTCAGCGAGGTCCGCCCCGCGAACGTGGCGCAGCGCAGGATCCTGGAGAGGAACGGATTCGCCCCCGTCGCCGACCCGGTGGCGGTGAGAAGGATCCTCGGCCCGCTGCTGAGCGGCCTGATCGTTCCGGCCTCGGTGCGCGAGAGCGACGGAAGCTATGTGCGCGGCAGCCATGACGCCGCCAGGAAGGGCCGCTACGTCATGTACGAGAGACGTCCGCAGCCTCCGCCGCCGCGTCCGCTCAGTCCTTCCGCTTCAGGCCGTACGGGCTGGAGACGATCCCCAGGGCGTCCACCGTGTCAGGGGTACCGGCGTCCGGTGTGCGGTCCCAGTACATGACCCGCCCCGCCAGCAGGACCGGACGCGCGGAGGCGACCCAGCGCAGCACCACGACACCCCCGCGGTAATGGGCGGAGTCGTCGTGGAACGTGGCGGTGAGCTGCTCGGACTGCCAGCGGCCCTTGAACGTCATCTTCCTGTTGATCGGCTGCCCGCTGCGGTTGACGGTTCGCGTCAGATGCATGCGCACATGACGCCCCCTCTGCTTGATGATCATCTCGCCCATCGGGGGCCCCGTGCAGTCGGCGACGTCGAAGGTCTCCCAGCGCCCGGATATGGCGGGCTCCCCACGGCCGTAGAAGACGTAGAGCGCGGGAACAAGGACGTACTTCCAGATGACCCCGAGGCCGGCGACGATCAGGCCGCCGATGATGTTCTCCAGCACGGCTGCGACCCTAGGGAGCGCCGACGGGACACGGCAAGGGGCGACCCGGTGCGAATCTCCCGAGCCACCCCTCCACCGGCTCGGGCAGGATCCGGATCCGGCCACACCGGGTCGCGCGCCACAGCCCGGAGGCGCTCCCGGGCCGCGTGCCTCAGCCCGAGTGGACCGAGTCCGTGGCGGCGATCTTCTTCCACGACCTGGGCCGGGCGACCGGGCCCTTCACCGCCGCGGCGGGGGCCACACCCGCGCTCCGTGCCGCCGGCGCCGCCGGCTTCGACGGCTGGAACAGCCAGGTGTCGAAGAGCGCCGGGAGCGAGACGCCCGACACCTGCTCCGCGTACTTCCGGAAGTCGGCGACCGAGGCGTTCCCGTACGCGTGCTCCTTCGGCCAGCCCTTCAGGATGGCGAAGAAGGCGTCGTCCCCGACCCGGTTGCGCAGCGCCTGCACGGCCAGCGCGCCCCGGTCGTAGACCGCGATGTCGAACTGGTTGTCGGGACCGGGGTCGCCGGGCGCCACCGTCCAGAAGGCGTCGTCCGCCGGATGCGAGGCGTACACGTAGTCCGCGAGTTCCTGGGTCGTGCCCTCGCCCTCGTGCTCCGACCAGAGCCACTGCGCGTAGCGCGCGAAGCCCTCGTTGATCCAGATGTCCTTCCAGCCCTTGAGCGACACGTCGTCGCCGAACCACTGGTGTGCCAACTCGTGTACGACGACGGAGGTGTTGGAGCCGCTCGCGAACTGGCGCGGGCTGTAGTACACCCGGGTCTGGGTCTCCAGCGCGTATCCGGTGGTGGTGTTGGGCACATAGCCGCCGGCGCTGCTGAAGGGATACGGCCCGAAGTAGCCGCTCAGCCAGTCGACCAGCTCCCCGGTGCGCTCGACACTGGCGCGCGCCGCCCCGTCGTTGTCCCCGAGGTCCTTGCTGTAGGCGTTGACGACCGGCACGCCGCCCTCCGACGTGCCGGTCGTGATGTCGAACCTCCCGACCGCGAGCGTGGTCAGATAGGTGGCCTGCGGCTTGTTGGACCGCCAGTTGTAGCGGGTCCAGCCGAGCCGTGAACTCGTCGACTGGAGCGTGCCGTTGGAGATCGCCTGGGTGCCGTCCGGGACGGCCACCGACACGTCGTAGGTCGCCTTGTCGAGCGGGTGGTCGTTGCTCGGGTACCACCACCACGCCGACTCGGGCTCGTCCGCCGCGACGGCCCCGTCCGGGGTGCGGTGCCAGGTCGAGAAGCCGTACGCGCTCTTCGTGGACGGCACTCCGCTGTAGCGGACGACGACGGTGACCTGCGTGCCCTTGGCCAGCGGCGTGGCCGGTGTGATCTCCAGTTCGTGCTGGCCGGAGGTGGCGAACGACGCCTTCGCGCCGTTGACCCGCACCTCGCCCACATCGAGCAGAAAGTCCAGATCGAACCGGGACAGGTCCTGCGTGGTGGTCGCCAGCAGCGTGGCCGTCCCCTCCAGCTCGTCCGTCCGCGGCTGGTACGTGAGCCTCAGGTCGTAGTGCGAGACGTCGTATCCGCCGTTGCCGTAGGCCGGGTAGTAGGGGTCGCCGATGCCCGGTGCTCCCGGGGTGTAACTTGCCGCCGATGCCGGGATCGCCAGCATCAGGGAGGCGGCGAGGGCGCCCGGGGCGATGAGTCTGCGGTGCACGTCAAGCTCCAAGTCGTCGGGGCATGAAGTCGGTCCGGAGCCTATTCAGTCCCTGGGGCCCCGGTCATGTCCACGGCCACCCCTGTCACACGATCGCCATTCGGCCGACATGACTCATCCCGAACCGATGGTCCGTCAGACACCCTCTGTCGCAGGAGAGTTGACCGGGGTACGTTCCGCTCATGCCGAAATCAGTGCGCCGCACGCGCTTCATGACCTGGAGACCGCTCGCGACGGCGGCCGTTGCCGCCCTGATGGCCGCCTTCATCGTTCCGGCCGCCGCACACGGCGCCCCGAGGGAGAGCGCCCCGGTCTATTCGTACGCGAACGCGATCCGTGAGTCCGTCTGGGTCGACACCGGTCTCGACGGCGACAAGGACGGGAAGCACGACCGTGTCGCCGTCGACATCGTCCGGCCCGCCGAACCCGCCCGACAGGGACACAAGGTCCCCGTGATCATGGACGCCAGCCCGTACTACTCCTGCTGCGGGCGCGGCAACGAGAGCCAGAAGAAGACGTACGACGGAGACGGCCACGTCGTACAGATGCCGCTCTTCTACGACAACTACTTCGTGCCGCGCGGCTACGCCTTCGTCGGCGTCGACCTCGCCGGGACCAACCGCTCCGACGGCTGCGTCGACGTCGGCGGCCGCTCCGACATCCAGTCGGCCAAGGCGGTGATCGACTGGCTGAACGGCCGTGCCAGGGGCTACACCACCCGTACCGGCACCACCACGGCCAGAGCCACCTGGACCAATGGCAGGACCGGAATGATCGGCAAGAGCTGGGACGGCACCATCGCCAACGGCGTCGCCGCCACCGGCGTCAAGGGCCTGAAGACCGTCGTGCCGATCAGCGCCATCTCCTCCTGGTACGACTACTACTTCGCCAAGGGCGCCCCGCTCTACGACTCGGGCCCCGACTGGCTGTCCGGCTACGTCGACAGTCCCGAGGCCCTCGCCCGGTGCGCGTCCGTGCAGCGGAAACTGGTGGACGGGGCGCCGCGCACCGGCGACTGGACCTCGCTGTGGACCGAGCGCGACTACGTCAAGGACGCCGCGAAGGTGAAGGCCAGCGTCTTCCTCGTGCACGGCATGCAGGACCTCAACGTCCGCACCAAGAACTTCGGCCAGTGGTGGGACGCCCTCGCGAGCCACGGCGTCGAGCGCAAGATCTGGCTCTCCCAGACCGGCCATGTCGACCCCTTCGACTTCCGCCGCTCCGCCTGGGTCGACACCCTGCACCGCTGGTTCGACCACGAACTCCTCGGCTACGACAACGGCATCGACCGCGAGCCGATGGCGGACATCGAACGCCACCCCGACCAGTGGACCACCTCCGCCGTCTGGCCGCCCCGCACCACGAGCGCGACGACCCTGCGTCCGGCCACGGGCGCGCAGCCGGGCGTCGGCACCCTCGGGCTGGCCCGCCGTTCCGGGACCGAGACCTTCACCGACGACCCGGCGCGGAGCGAGACCGACTGGGCCGCGCACATCGACCAGGCCACCGCGGACAAGGCCGGATTCACCACCGGGCCGCTCACGCACGACCTGCGGCTCTCCGGCTCCTCCCGGGTGAGCGTCACCGCCACCCCCACCACCGCGACCGCCCACCTCTCGGCGGTGCTCGTCGACCTCGGCCCGGACACGATCCGCGACTACGCCGGCTCCGGTGAGGGGGTCGACACCCTCACCGGCCGCACCTGCTGGGGCGCGAGCACGGCCGGCGACAGCGCCTGCTTCAAGGCGACCGAGGCGGCCAGGACCGACGTCGGCTTCACCGTCGTCAGCCGCGGCTGGGCCGATCTCGGGAACTACGCCTCGGACAAGGGCGTCGCGCTCACCCCGGGCAAGGCGTACACCATCACGCTGGACCTGGCCCCCACTGACCACGTGGTCCCGAAGGGGCACCGGCTCGCGCTGATCGTCGCGGGCACCGACAAGGACCTCATCGACCCGCCCGCCGACACCCCGACGCTGACCGTCGACCTGTCCCGTACGTCGGCCCGGGTGCCCCTGGTGGGCGGCGCGGACGCGTTCGAGCGGGCGACCAAGGGGGCGACGGCGGCCCCGGCCGCGTCCGTCCTCGACGGTCTACGTGCCCCGCGCACCGCGCTCCGCGTCCCGGGGGAGGACCGCTGATCCGCCGACCGTCCGACCGACCCGATACGAACGCGCCTCGGCGAGAGGCGGCCGGACCCGCGAGTCCGGCCGCCTCGCCCGCCGGCTCCCATGGGTCCGGCCGCGCCACCCGCCCGCGCCCGTGAGGCCGACCACCTCACCAGGTCAGTCCCGTGAGGCCGACCACCTCACCAGGTCAGTCCCGTGAGGCCGACCACCTCACCAGATCAGTCGCATGAGTCCGGTCGCCTCACCAAGGCATTCCCGCGAGCCCGGCCGCCTCCCGCGCGCATCCCCACGCCACGGTGACCCCGGCGCCCCCGTGCCCGTAGTTGTGCACCAGCACGCCTCCGTCCCGCCGGACCTCGCGTTCCAGCCGGACCGCGTCGCGCACCGGCCGCAGCCCCACCAGATGGCCGAGCACCCGCGCTCCGGCGACCTCGGGGCGCAGCGCCGCGCACCGTTCGACGATGCGCGCCGCCACTTCGGGGTCGGGCACCAGGGACCAGTCGTCCTCGTCCGTGGTGCCGCCGAGGATCACCCGGTCGGGCTGCGGGAAGACATACGTCGTCGTCCCGTCCGCGGCGTCCTTCGCGACGACCCACTCACGGATCCCGGGGTTCTCGACGATCACGAGCTGCCCACGCACGGGCCGTACGGCCGGATCCGGGACGAGTTCGCGGGCACCGAGGCCCGCGCAGTTCACGACGACCGGCGCGTCGAGCTCCGCGAGGTCGGTCACCGAACGCTCCTCGACCGTCCCGCCCGCCCGCAGCAACCGCTCCCGCAGATACCGCAGATGCACGGGCATGTCGATCAACGGCAGCCGCGCGCGCAACGCGAGCCCCGGGTACTCCTCGGCTCTCGCCGCGCGCAGCGCCGGCACCCGGGCCGCCCACGATCCCAGCTCGTCCAGTCCCGTCTCGCCCATGACCCCCTCGACCAGGCGTACGCCACTGTCCTCGGGCCGCGCCGCCAACTCCGCGTACACGCCGAGCGAATCGAGCGCCCACTCACGGGCCGACGCCTCCGGCGCGATGCGGTACGGCCACCACAGGGCCCCCGCAACAGCCGAGGTGGTCCGCTCGGAGTGCTCCCGCGCCCATACCCTGACCCGCCGGCCGGCCTCCGCCAGCACCAGGGCCGTCGTCAGGCCGACGACACCCGCGCCGACCACGATCACTTCACCGCTCCCGGGGTTCTCCATGCCGGGACGCCGGCCGAAGTCACCGGAACATGGTCTCGTCACTCTGCGTCCGGGAATACTCACAGCATGTCCTCCGAATACGCCACGTTCGGCCTGGCACCGGCGATGCGTGCCGGTGGAGTCCTCACTGACGGTGACTATCAAGTCCACCGGGACTTCGTCGACTTCGTCGTCGACGGACGCCCTCTTCTGTTCCGGCTCTCCGATCTCGACGCGGTCTCCCCGCTCGCCTCCGACGTACCGCCCGCGATCTTCACCGCGCAGGTGCGCGGCCTGCTCCTGGAAGCCGGCGCCCCGCTCGACGGCGGCAGGCACATCATCTACGGCTGCCCCGAGTGCGAGAACATCGAGTGCGGTGCCGTCACCGCGCTCATCGAGAGGGCCGGCGACGACTACGTCTGGCGGGACTTCGCCTGGCAGACCGGCGAGCGGGCCGACCTGGAACGCAACGGCTACCACGGCATGGGGCCGTTCCGCTTCCGCGGCCCCGAGTACCGCGGCGCGCTGAACTCCCTGCTCGACGCCGCCGCGGGTGCCCGCCGCCGCGTGCTGCTGATCGGCGCCCGCGGCGCGTCCCTCGCGAAGCCGGCCGCCGCCCTGCGCGCCATCGGCATCGGCGCCGACATCGTCCGCGGCGCCCTCGGGGTGCCGCCGGACGAACTGCGCACCTACGGCGCGGTGCTGTTCGGCCGGGCCGTCCCCGAGACGGAGCGGGCCGCCGTGCGGGAGTCCTTCCGCGGCGCGGGCGTCGACATCGCCCAGGTCGAGGGCCTCGCCCCGATCGTTCCGCTGCTGGTCGCCCAGATCGAGCACGCCCTGGACCGCAGCCCGGTGGAACTGCGCCGGCTCACCCGCCTGGTCGCCGCCGACGACGAGGCCGGGGTCGAGGTCACCTCCACCTGCCGCGTCCGGCTCACCGCGTACCGCCGCGACCGCCTCGCGCGCACCCACGCGCACGACGTCTTCGACGGAGTCCTGCCGACCGGCCACCACCGGATCCCGCTCCAGGCCGGAGCCGTCAGGGGAAAGTCGTTCGTCGTGGCCCGGACCTCGGGCGGCGTCCTGGTGGAGACGGTGACCCACGGACGAGGGCGCCGGGGCCCCTGGGGATCGGCGGTGAGGCGGGCGGCGGCGGACCGTTAAAATCGGCTCCCTGATGACTGCCACCCTCGTCGCCAAGAACCTCACCGCCGGACACGGCGACCGCGCTCTCTTCGCCGGACTCGACCTCGTCGTCGCGCCCGGTGACGTGATCGGGCTCGTCGGCGCCAACGGCGCGGGCAAGTCCACGCTGCTGCGGCTGCTCGCCGGCCTCCTCGCCCCCGAGCAGGGCGAGCTGCGGCTCTCCCCGCCCTCCGCGACCGTCGGGCACCTGCCCCAGGAGCCGGATCGCCGGGAGGGCGAGACCGTACGGGACTTCCTCGCCCGCCGGACGGGCGTCGACGAGGCCCAGCGGGTGATGGACGCGGCCACCCAGGCGCTCGTCGACGGGGAACCCGGCTCGGACGACGCGTACGCGAACAGCCTGGAGCGCTGGCTCGACCTCGGCGGCGCCGACCTGGACGAGCGGGCCGAGGAGGTCGCCGACTCCCTGGGGCTCGGCGTCGGTCTCGACCAGCCGATGACGTCCCTGTCCGGCGGCCAGGCGGCCCGCGCCGGACTCGCCTCCCTTCTGCTCTCCCGCTACGACGTCTTCCTCCTCGACGAGCCCACCAACGACCTCGACCTGGACGGCCTGGAGCGCCTGGAGCGTTTCGTCTCCGGTCTGCGCGCCGGCACCGTCGTCGTCAGCCACGACCGCGAGTTCCTCACCCGCACGGTCACCAAGGTCCTCGAACTCGACCTGGCGCAGCAGCAGATCACGCTGTACGGCGGTGGCTACGAGGCGTATCTCGAAGAGCGCGACACCGCCCGCCGGCACGCACGCGAGGACTTCGAGGAGTACGCCGACAAGCGCACCGCCCTCGAAGGCCGGGCCCAGATGCAGCGGGGCTGGATGGACAAGGGCGTCAAGAACGCCCGGCGCAAGGCGAACAACGACAACGACAAGATCGGCCGCAAGTTCCGCAGCGAGGCAAGCGAGAAGCAGGCCGCCAAGGCCCGGCAGACACAGCGCATGATCGAGCGGCTGGACGTCGTCGAGGAGCCCCGCAAGGAGTGGGAGCTGCGCATGGAGATCGCGGCGGCCCCCAGATCGGGCGCGGTCGTCGCCACGCTCCGGGACGCGGAGGTACGGCGCGGGGACTTCACCTTCGGTCCGGCGACCCTCCAGATCGACTGGGCCGACCGGGTCGCCGTCACCGGCGCGAACGGCGCCGGCAAGTCGACCCTGCTGGGCGCGCTGCTCGGCCGGGTGCCGCTGACCTCCGGCCACGCCACGCTCGGCTCCGGCGTGGTCGTCGGCGAGGTGGACCAGGCCCGCAAGCTCTTCCACGGTTCCGAATCGCTGCTTGAGGCGTTCGGCGCGGCCGTCCCGGACACCGAACCCGCCGAAGTCCGCACGCTGCTGGCCAAGTTCGGCCTGAAGGCGGAGCACGTGCTGCGCCCGGCGGCCACGCTGTCCCCGGGCGAGCGAACCCGCTCCGCGCTGGCACTGCTCCAGGGCAGGGGCGTCAACCTGCTGGTCCTGGACGAGCCCACGAACCATCTCGACCTGCCGGCCATCGAGCAGCTGGAGTCCGCGCTGGACACCTACGAGGGCACGCTCCTGCTGGTCACCCACGACCGGCGCATGCTGGAAGCGGTCCACACGACCCGCCGCCTGGAAGTGGCGGCCGGCAAGGTGACCGAACGCTGAGCCTCACCACCGGCCCACGGAAGGGGGCGACCGCCGAACGGCGGTCGCTCCCTTCCGTACGTCAGCCCGTCGTCACTTCCGGCCCCGCTCGGGGCCGCTCAGACCCGCGCGGCGCAAGGCGTCGGCCATGGCGCTGTTCGCCGGCGGCGGAGCCTGCCGGGAACCGCCCGCGCCCCCGGTACCGCCCCCCGCACCGCCGCCCTGGCCCTGCCGCTGCTGGCCACGCTGCTGCCCGCGCTGCTGGGGCGGCCGTCCGCCCCGCTGGGGCCGGTCGCCGCCGTCCTCGGCCGCCGGGGCCGCGGCCTCGTCGTCCAGCCGGAGCGTCAGCGAGATCCGCTTGCGCGGGATGTCGATGTCCAGCACCTTCACCTTGACGATGTCACCGGACTTCACGACGTCCCGCGGGTCCTTGACGAAGGTCTTGGACATCGCGGAGACATGCACGAGCCCGTCCTGGTGGACGCCGATGTCCACGAACGCGCCGAAGGCGGCCACGTTCGTGACGACGCCCTCCAGCACCATCCCGGCCGCCACGTCGGAGATCTTCTCCACGCCGTCCTTGAAGGTGGCCGTCTTGAAGGCGGGCCGCGGGTCGCGCCCCGGCTTCTCCAGCTCCCTGAGGATGTCCGAGACGGTGGGCAGACCGAACGTCTCGTCGACGAAGTCGGCCGGCCGCAGCGAGCGCAGCACACTCGTGTTGCCGATCAGCGACGCGACCTCGCTGCCCGCCGTCTTCACCATCCGCCGCACCACGGGGTACGCCTCGGGGTGCACGCTCGACGCGTCCAGCGGGTCGCTGCCGCCCCGGATCCGCAGGAAGCCCGCGCACTGCTCGTACGCCTTGGGGCCGAGCCGGGCCACCTTCTTGAGAGCCGTCCGGGAGGTGAAGGGACCGTTGGCGTCGCGGTGCGCGACGATGTTCTCCGCGAGGCCGGAGGTGATGCCGGAGACGCGGGCCAGCAGCGGGGCGGAGGCGGTGTTCACGTCCACGCCCACGCCGTTCACACAGTCCTCGACCACCGCGTCCAGCGAGCGGGACAGCTTCACCTCGGACAGGTCGTGCTGGTACTGCCCGACACCGATCGACTTCGGGTCGATCTTCACCAGCTCGGCCAGCGGGTCCTGGAGCCGGCGCGCGATGGACACGGCGCCGCGCAGTGACACGTCCATGTCGGGCAGCTCTTGGGAGGCGAACGCGGACGCCGAGTACACCGACGCGCCCGCCTCCGACACCATCACCTTGGTGAGGTTCAGCTCCGGGTGCTTGGTGATGAGCTCACCGGCGAGCTTGTCGGTCTCCCGCGAGGCCGTGCCGTTGCCGATCGCGATCAGGTCGACCGCGTGGTCCTTGGAGAGCCGGGCGAGCTTGGCGATGGCCTCGTCCCACTTGTTGGCCGGGACGTGCGGGTGGATCACGTCCGTGGCGACGACCTTGCCGGTCGCGTCGACGACGGCCACCTTCACGCCCGTGCGGAAGCCGGGGTCCAGGCCCAGCGTCGCGCGGGTGCCGGCCGGGGCGGCGAGCAGCAGGTCCCGCAGGTTCGTCGCGAAGACGTTCACCGCCTCGTCCTCGGCGGCGGTGCGCAGCCGCAGGCGCATGTCGATGCCGAGGTGCACGAGGATGCGGGTGCGCCAGGCCCAGCGGGCGGTGTCCGTCAGCCACTTGTCGCCGGGACGGCCGCGGTCCGCGATGCCGAAGCGGTGCGCGACGATTCCCTCGTACGAGGACGGTCCCTCGGTGGACTCCTCCGGCTCCAGGACGAGATCGAGGACGTCCTCCTTCTCGCCGCGCAGCATGGCGAGGATCCGGTGCGAGGGCAGCGCCTTGAAGGGCTCCGCGAAGTCGAAGTAGTCGGCGAACTTGGCGCCCGCCTCCTCCTTGCCCTCGCGCACCTTGGCTGCGAGCCGTCCGCGCACCCACATGCGCTCGCGCAGCTCGCCGATCAGGTCGGCGTCCTCGGAGAACCGCTCGGCCAGGATCGACCGGGCGCCGTCCAGGGCGGCCTGCCCGTCGGCGACGCCCTTGTCGGCGTCGACGAAGGCCGCCGCCGCGGCGAGCGGTTCCACGGACGGGTCGCCGAGCAGGCCCTCGGCCAGCGGCTCAAGGCCCGCCTCGCGCGCGATCTGCGCCTTGGTGCGCCGCTTGGGCTTGAACGGCAGATAGATGTCCTCAAGGCGCGCCTTGGTCTCGGCGCCCCTGAGCTGCGCCTCCAGTTCGGCACTGAGCTTGCCCTGCTCGCGCACCGAGTCGAGGATCGCGGCCCGCCGGTCCTCCAGCTCCCGCAGATAGCGCAGCCGCTCCTCGAGGGTGCGCAGCTGCGCATCGTCGAGCATCTCGGTCGCTTCCTTGCGGTAACGGGCGATGAAGGGCACCGTCGAACCGCCGTCGAGCAAGTCGACGGCTGCCTTGACCTGCCGTTCCCGCACACCGAGTTCTTCGGCGATCCTGCCTTCGATGGACCCTACGAGGGGTGTCGTCACGATCCCGTACCGCCTTCTCCACTGGGGTTGCGCGGCAATTGTGGCAGGTGACACCGACATCGGGGGCCCAGGGCGCCACACGGGGCCACCGCGCGCCGCGCGCCCGCCCCGGCCGGCGCCCCCGCACGCGGCAGGCGGGCCGGGGCCGGGCGCCTCAGCCCTTGCCGATCATCCCGTCCGGGAACGCGCCCGCGGCGAACGCCGTCATCAGCAGCCCCTTCGCGAGCTCGGTGAGCCGCTCGACCCCGGCGGCGCCCAGGTGTTCGTAGGGTGCGCGGTCGAGGCGGTCCGTGCGGTCCTCGATGTCCCGGCGCAGATCCGTACCGGCCGTCGTCAGCTCGCCGTCCGTGTCCAGCAGCCCGCGCTCCCGCAGGCGTCCGGACGCCTCCTCCCAGTCCTGCCGGGACCAGCCCCGGGTGCCGAGCACCCATCGGGGCGCCATGCCCTTGCCGGTCGCGGTGTGGCTCACCAGGGCCTCCACCGGGTCGAGCTCGGCGTCCAGCAGCGCCGCGAGATGTCCGTCGCCCCGGTGCTCGCGCAGCAGGGTGGCCGCGTGCCAGAGCGCCAGGTGCGGCGCCTCGGGCACCGGAAGGTCCGCGTGCGCGGCGTACAGCGGACGGGCGGTCCTGCCGCAGGCCTCGGCCGCGCGCAGGGCGAGCTCCGCGGCCTCGGCCACCTCTCCGGAGGCGATGACGTCCTTCCCGAGCAGACGCGTGAGCGTCGCGTCCACGGCGCGCAGCCGGGCCGCGAGCACCGTCTCCGGGGTCGCGGTCCCCCACACCGCGGGCACGTGGGCGGCGACCAGCTCGTACCGGAAGTTGAAGAACGTCGCCGTCACCGTGCCCGCGCCGACCGCGCCCATCGCGGCGGCGCGCACCGCGAAGTACCCGGTGCGTTCGTCGTCGATGCCGACCGCGGCCAGCTCACGGCCCAGATCGGGTGAGAAGTAGTGCGTCGAGTGCAGCGGATTGAGGACGTTGTGGCAGCGTCGGCCGGCGCGCTCCGGCAGGGGAGGGGTCATACCCCGCACATTACCGACTGGTTGGTATGCCGTGAACCTCCGCATCGGCGATGGCAGGAAAGGTGGGGTTCTCGGCATTGCCGCCATGAACGCACCGGCGGACAATCGGGACATGCGAACGGTCCTGATCGTGCCGCGGGCCTGCTCGACGGCCCCCGCGCGACCACTTACTGGGCCCATTGCGACCGCCTCGCCCGGGACCATCCGGCGGTCACGGTCGATCCCGAACCCGCCCGTCTCTCGCCCCGCCACTTCGCCCGTGCCTTGCGTCCGGAGACGGGCACCACACTCGGCCGGTACGTCGAGCGGGTGCGGCCCGAACACGCCCGGCGCCTCCTGGAGGACACCGCCGACGGCGTCGAGGAGATCTCCCGGGCCCGTGGCTACGGCACGCCCGAGGCCATGCGCCGCGCCTTCGTGAAGCTCCTCGTCTCGGCACCGGCCGAATAGAAAAGAAAGACCCCGATGCAGATCGCCATCGTCCTCTACGACCGTTTCACCGCCCTGGACGCCGTGGGCCCCTACGAGACCCTCGGCCGGCTCCCGGACGCGGACACCGTCTTCGTCGCCGAGCGCACGGGTCCGGTCCGTTCCGACACCGGCCGGCTCGCCCTGACCGCGGACAAGAGCCTCGCTGAGGTGCCGCACCCGGACATCGTGGTCGTACCGGGAGGGCCGGGCCAGAGCGACCAGATGGACAATCCGGTGCTCCGTGACTGGCTGCGGGCCGCCGACGCCACCAGCCTCTGGACGACCTCGGTGTGCACCGGCTCGCTGCTGCTCGCCGCGGCGGGGCTCCTGGACGGCCGCCGGGCCACCTCCCACTGGCTGGCCCTCGACGAGCTGAAGCGGTTCGGCGCCGAACCCACCGGGGAGCGGGTCGTGTTCGACGGCACGTACGTCACCTCGGCCGGTGTCTCCTCCGGCATCGACATGGGGCTCGCCCTGCTCGGCCGGATCGCCGGGGACGAACACGCCCAGGCCGTCCAGCTGTTGACGGAGTACGACCCGCAGCCGCCCTACGACGCAGGGTCCCCGGAGAAGGCCCCCGCGCACCTCGTCGAGGAGTTCCGGCGCAAGAGCCGGTTCCCGCTGACGTAGACGCGGGCGCGCCGCCTGCCGCTCACCCCACCGTTCGAGCCCGCGGGCACGTCAACGCGCCGTGCGATACCCGCGACCCGTCACGGCGCCCAGGTGAAGTTCGCCTGCCTGCGTTCGAGGAAGGCGGCGACTCCCTCCGCTGTGTCGCCGCCGGCGCGTGCCTGCCCGGTCCAGTGGGCGTCACGGTCGGTGCGCCCGTTCACGAACTCCTTCGCCGCCGACTGCGTCAGCAGGGAGCGCGCGGTCAGGACGCGGGTGAACTCCGTCACCCGCTTGTCGAGTTCGCCCTCGGGCAGTACCTCGTCCACCAGTCCGGTGCGCAGCGCGCGCCCGGTGTCGATGAACTCGCCGGAGAAAAGCAGGTACTTGGCGGCGGACGGTCCCACCAGCGCCGCCAGCCGCCGGGTGGAGGTGGCCGGATAGACGATGCCGAGCTTCGCCGGGGTCACCCCGAACAGCGAGCCCTCCTGGGCGAATCGCAGATCGCAGGCGGCCGCGAGCTGGGCTCCGCCGCCCACGCAGTACCCTCGGATCGCGGCCAGCGTCGGCTTCGGGAACGCGGCGAGGGCGTCCTCGGCCAGCACGGCGAGCCCCTGGGCCTCGTCCGGGGACTTCCGCAGCGTCGAGATGTCGGCCCCGGCGCAGAAGGTGCCGCCCTCGCCGGTGAGCACGAGCGCGCGCACGTCGGCGCGTACGCGCAACGCGTCCAGCAGCGGCGGGAGCGCGCGCCACATCGGCGTGGTCATGGCGTTCCGCTTGGCGGGGTGATGGATGACGACGGTGGCGACCCCGTCGCCGACGTGGTGCAACAGCTGCGGCTCCATACGTCGGATGCTATCCGCCCCGGCTGTCGCACTTCGATCATGGTCCCGGGCCGCCTCGCGGACGACGGAGCCGTGCGGAACGCGCGGGCCGGCAGGAGGGGGCAAACCCGTACAACCAGAATAGTTTCGGAAACTGACATGAAAGCGATAACAGCTGTCGCAGAAACGACTTTCTCATGCATTTGTGATCAGAAATCGGCGATAATTGCTGACTTCTGTTCAGTCAACCGGTACGGACCGGCGCATTACCAACACTCGACGTGTGGTGACAATCGAGCGCAAGGGTGGCGACCGGACGATGGAGAACCTCGGGCGGGGGTCCGACCCGAGCCCCGAAGGCGCAGTGGTGACTCCCGACGTCAGATCGCCGGGACCGCTTCCGTACGAGGGGGTGTGGCGGTTCACCGCCGCCGCCGTCGACGCCTCGGTGCCGCAGGCGCGGCACGCCGTCCGTGATCTGCTGATCCGCCAGGGGGTGCCGGTCTCGGACGATGTCGTTCAGGGACTGCTGTTGATCGTCTCCGAACTGGTCACGAACGCCGTCAAGCACGCGGCACTTCTGTCGCCGATGCTCGCGGTGGAGGTCGCGGTCGGCGCCGACTGGGTGCGGGTGTCCGTCGAGGACGACCACCCCTACCGTCCGACCGCGCTGGAGGCCGACCACGGGCAGACCGGCGGCCGGGGCCTGCTGCTGGTGCGCGAGGTGACCAGGGAGTTCGGCGGAGGGTGCGACGTCGAGTACACCGCGGGCGGCGGCAAGGTGATCTGGGCCGCCCTGCCGCTCGCTCCGAACGTCTGAGCCTCCGCGCGTCCGGCGGGCCGGCTACCAGCCCGCGGACGGACCCGTCAGCTCCCGCATCGCCGGACGGGCCGCGTCCAGCACCGTCATGAACCAGGCCGAGAACGGGTCCTTCGCGTGCCGCTCCGCCAGTTCGGCGGCGGTCACGAACACCGTCGAGCCGACCTCCTCCGGGTCGGGCCGCGGCGCCGACTGCACCATCCCGACGAACAGATGGTTGAACTCCTGCTCCACCAGGCCCGAGTCCGGATCCGGGTGGTTGTAACGGACCGTGCCGGCCTCGGCGAGCAGCGTCGGCGACACCCCGAGCTCCTCGTACGTGCGCCGGGCGGCCGCCGCGAAGGGGGCCTCGCCCGGATACGGGTGGCCGCAGCAGGTGTTCGACCACACGCCGGGGGAGTGGTACTTGCCGAGCGCGCGCTGCTGGAGCAGCAGCCGGCCCTGCTCGTCGAAGAGGAACACCGAGAACGCTCTGTGCAGCTGCCCCGGCGCCTGATGGGCCGCGAGCTTCTCCGCCGTGCCGATCGTGTTGCCGTCCTCGTCGACCAGCTCCAGCAAGATCGCTTCAGCGGTGCCTTTCGACGAACTGTGCGTCGCGGTGGCAGGTGTGATCGGCATACCCATCCTTCGCATCGGTTTTCCAGCCCCAAGTCTGCCGTACGAATCCGGCACTCCCGGCACTTCGCGACTCTCCGCATGTCCCGCCCCGTGACCCCGGGGCGGGGCACGCGGCCGGCACGGGTCGGACGCCGGACGCGGCCGGATACCTGATCGTGCCCGGCGCCACCGGCGAGGAACCGCCGAGGACGAGGGCCATCAGATGTTCGGACGGCACCTCGAATCCGGGGCCGGATGCCGGGTCGGCCGGGGGCGCGAAGTCGAACCGCGGAGCGTCAGTGGCAGAGCTTCGCCTCGTGCTCCGCGTGTCCGCTCGGCTCCAGCTGGAACGTGCAGTGCTCGACGTCGAAGTGCACACCCAGACAGCCCTGGAGCTCGTGCAGGATCTTCTCGTGGCCGATCGCGTTCAGGACGTCGGAACTGACGACGACATGCGCGGACAGCACCGGCATGCCGGAGGTGATGGTCCAGGCGTGCAGGTCGTGGACGTCCTCGACCCCGTCGAGCGCCAGGATGTGGGCGCGCACCTCCGCCATGTCCACCCCCTTGGGCGCCGCCTCCAGGAGTACGTCGAGGGTCTCCTGGAGCAGTTTCCAGGTACGCGGGACGATCATCAGCGCGATGGTGATCGAGGCGATCGGGTCCGCCGCCTGCCAGCCGGTGGTCATGATCACCACCGCGGCGATGATGACCGCCACCGAGCCCAGCGCGTCCGCCGCGACCTCCAGGAAGGCGCCGCGCACGTTCAGGCTGTCCTTCTGCCCGCGCATCAGCAGGGTGAGCGAGACCGTGTTGGCGACCAGACCGAACGCGCCGAACGCGATCGTCAGCCCGCCGTGGGTGTCCGCGGGCGTGATGAAGCGCTGGATCGCCTCGACGAGCACATAGCCGCCGACGACGAGCAGCAGCAGACAGTTGGCCAGCGCGGCGAGGATCTCGGCGCGCGCGTAGCCGAAGGTGCGCTTCTCGCTCGGCGGGCGGGCCGCGAAGTGGATCGCGAGCAGGGCCATGCCGAGGCCCAGCGCGTCCGTCGCCATGTGGGCCGCGTCCGCGACCAGCGCGAGCGAGTCGGCGAGCAGGCCGCCGAAGATCTCGACGACCATGACGGTGAGCGTGATCGCCAGCGCTACCCGCAGCCTCCCGCGGTACGCGGCGGTCGCCGTGCCGGACGGGGGAGCCCCGTGCCCGTGCCCGTGGTCGTGCCCAGCCCCCATGGAAGCCGCCTCCTGTGTTCCGCTCGGTCGCGCCAGTCAACTACGGGCGGGGGGTATCGGGCAACGCGGCACTGAACACCGTTGTCATATGCTCTGACCTGCGGAAACGATCCGCAGGTCAGAGCGTCGACGCGGTCAGGCGCCGGTGATCTCCGGGTGGTGCAGCAGCCAGCCCCGCCAGGCCGACTCCACCATCTCGCGCACCCCTCGGCGCGCGCTCCAGCCCAGCTCGTCGGTCGCCAGAGCGGCCGAGGCGACCGCGCGCGGGGCGTCGCCGGGGCGGCGCGGTTCGACCAGGGGCCCGACCGGGTCTCCGGTGACCTCGGCGATGAGGGTCACGAGTTCCCGTACCGAGACACCCTCGCCCCGGCCGATGTTCACCGTCAGATCGCCGCTCGCCCCGTCCGTCAGCCGCCGGGCCGCGGCGAGATGCGCCTCGGCGAGGTCGGCGACATGGATGTAGTCGCGTACGCAGGTGCCGTCCGGGGTCGGGTAGTCGTCGCCGAAGATCCGGGGGGCCTCGCCCCGGGTGAGCCGGTCGAACACCATCGGGACGATGTTGAAGATCCCGGTGTCGGCGAGCTCGGGGGAGGCCGCGCCCGCCACGTTGAAGTAGCGCAGGCACACGGTGGAGATCCCGTGGGCCCGGCCCGCCGCCCGCACCAGCCACTCGCCGGCGAGTTTCGTCTCGCCATAGGGGCTCATCGGGGCACAGGGGGTGTCCTCCGTGATGAGGTCCACGTCGGGGTTGCCGTAGACGGCCGCCGACGAGGAGAACACGAACCGCTCGACGCCCGCCCCCGCCACGGCCTCCAGCAGGGTCGCGAGGCCGCCCACGTTCTCCTGGTAGTAGCGCGTCGGCTCGGCCACGGACTCGCCTACCTGCTTGCGGGCGGCGAGGTGCACCACACCCGTGATCGCGTGCTCCGTCAGGACCCGCTTGAGCAGATCACCGTCCAGCGACGACCCCTGGACGAGGGGAATGCTCTCCGGGAGCCGGTTCGGCACCCCCGACGACAGGTCGTCGAGGGCCACGACGCGCTCTTCGGCCCCCGCCATCGCCCGCGCCACGTGTGCCCCGATGTATCCGGCTCCGCCTGTGATCAGCCATGTCATGGACGACCACCCTATGCGGGTCCGCGGCTGTGTCCTATGTGCCCCGCTTTCGGGCAAGAGCGGCGTGCGGTGCGCCCTGCCGGGAATGTTCCGGCTCTCGCGTCCGTGCTTGTGACCGGGGCCCGCGATCCCCGATGATGATCGCGGCATCCGCCGGACAAAATCGGCTGATCGGCCCGTGAACGGCTGGTGAACGCCTGCTTCCGTTCATCCGATAGCCTCTGCCGACATGCCGCCGGGGCCACCGCCATGAGCCGGGGGCCGTCCCATCACGTACACGCCGGGCGCCAGGTCGCGCCGGCACTCAGGGAGTGAGTTCGCTGCCGACCGCCATCCTCACCGGTCAGCCGGTCCCCGGATCGTCGCTCGAAGGCGATCTGCGGTCGCTCGGCTTCGACGTGCGCCAAGCGTCCGACGCGCGTGAGACCGAGACCCTGCTCGCCGCGGTACCGGCGGACCAGCGGGTCGCCGTCGTGGACGCCCGCTTCGTCGGGCACGTACACGCCCTGCGTCTCGGTCTGACCGACCCCCGCTTCGCGGCCTCGGCCCTTCCCGGCGCCGTGTCCGTGCAGCCCGAGGCCCGACGGGCCCTGGCCCGCGCCGTGACCCGGGAGACCGTCGCCGCGGGCAACACCGGCGCGGCCCCGGAGAACCTTCCCGAGCGTCTCGGCGAGGCACTGGAGGCGGACGACCTCGGCGTCCACCGCCCGGAGCTCGGCACCCTCGTCGCCGAGGTTCCCGCCGATCCGCAGGAGCGCAACGGCGTCCGGCAGGCCGTCCTGGCCGTCGACGACGAGGCCGTACGGCTGCGCAGCGCGGTCAAGGCCCGCGACGGGTTCTTCACCACGTACTGCATCAGCCCGTACTCGCGCTACATCGCCCGCTGGTGCGCCCGCCGCGGCCTGACCCCGAACCAGGTCACCACCGCGTCGCTGATCACCGCGCTGATCGCCGCGGGCTGCGCCGCCACCGGTACCCGCCTCGGCTTCGTGGCGGCCGGTCTGCTGCTGCTGTTCTCCTTCGTGCTGGACTGCACGGACGGACAGCTCGCCCGCTATTCCCTGCAATATTCGACGCTCGGCGCCTGGCTGGATGCGACCTTCGACCGCGCCAAGGAGTACGCCTACTACGCGGGACTCGCGCTCGGCGCGGCCCGCGGCGGCGACGACGTGTGGGCGCTCGCGCTCGGCGCGATGATCCTCCAGACCTGCCGGCACGTCGTGGACTTCTCCTTCAACGAGGCGAACCACGACGCCACCGCCAACACCAGCCCCACCGCCGCCCTCTCGGACAAGCTCGACAGCGTCGGCTGGACGGTCTGGGTGCGCCGGATGATAGTCCTGCCCATCGGCGAACGATGGGCGATGATCGCCGTGCTGACGGCGCTGACGACCCCCCGTATCACCTTCTACGCGCTGATCGCCGGCTGCGCCTTCGCGGCCACCTACACCACGGCGGGCCGGGTTCTGCGCTCGCTCACCCGCAAGGCGAGCCGCACCGACCGGGCCGCGCAGGCACTGGTGGACCTCACCGACTCCGGCCCGCTCGCCGAGTACCTGACCCGCCACACGGGCCGCCTCGCACGCCTCGCCCCGCCCGTCGCCGCCCTCGTCGCGGGCGCGGTCGTCGTGACATCCGCCGCACTCGCCCCGTACGGCAGCTGGCTGCCCGTCCTCGGGGCCGTCGTGTACGTGCTGCTGTCGCCGGCCGCCCTGCTCAGGCCCCTCAAGGGCCCCCTCGACTGGCTGGTCCCGCCGTTCTTCCGCGCGGCCGAGTACCTCACCGTTCTGGCACTGGCGGTCGACGCCGGCGTGAACGGGGCGCTTCCGGCGGCTTTCGGTCTGGTGGCCGCCGTCGCCTACCATCACTACGACACGGTGTACCGCATTCGCGGAAACGCCGCGGCCCCCCCGCACTGGCTGGTGCGGGCGATCGGCGGGCACGAAGGCAGGACGCTGCTGGTCACCGTCCTGGCCGCGCTGCTCGCCGCCCCACAGTTCAAGGTCGCGCTCACGGCGCTCGCCGTGGCCGTCGCCCTGCTGGTGCTCGCCGAGAGCATCCGCTTCTGGGTGTCCTCCGGGGCCCCCGCCGTACACGATGAAGGAGAACCCGCATGATCGGCCTCGTGCTGGCTGCCGGCGCCGGACGGCGTCTGCGTCCCTACACTGACAGCCTCCCCAAGGCGCTCGTGCCGGTCGGACCCGAGGGCGCGGAGGACTCCATCACGGTCCTGGACCTGACCCTCGGCAACTTCGCCGAGATCGGCCTGACCGAGGTCGGCATCATCGTCGGCTACCGCAAGGAAGCCGTCTACGACCGCAAGGCGGCTCTCGAGGCGAAGTACGGCCTCAAGATCACGCTGATCGACAACGACAAGGCCGAGGAGTGGAACAACGCCTACTCCCTGTGGTGCGGACGTGACGCCCTCAAGGACGGCGTGATACTCGCCAACGGCGACACCGTGCACCCGGTCTCCGTCGAGCGGACGCTGCTCGCCGCCCGCGGCGAGGGCAAGAAGATCATCCTCGCCCTCGACACGGTGAAGAAGCTCGCCGACGAGGAGATGAAGGTCGTCGTGGACCCCGAGAAGGGCGTCCAGAAGATCACCAAGCTCATGGAGCCGTCCGAGGCCACCGGCGAGTACATCGGTGTGACGCTCATCGAGGGCCTCGCCGCCGACGAGCTGGCCGACGCCCTGAAGACGGTGTGGGAGACCGACCCGCAGCAGTTCTACGAGCACGGCTACCAGGAGCTCGTCAACCGCGGCTTCAAGATCGACGTCGCGCCGATCGGCGACGTCAAGTGGGTCGAGATCGACAACCACGACGACCTCGCCAAGGGACGTGAGATCGCGTGCCAGTACTGACGAGGCTCATCCCCTCGCCGGTCGTCGTCGACATCCGTCCGGGCGCCCTGGACGACCTGGCGAGCGTGCTCAGCGACGAGCGCATCTCCCACTCGGGCAAGCTGGCCATAGCGGTCAGCAACGGCTCGGGCGCCAGGCTGCGCGAGCGGCTGGCTCCGGCCCTGCCCGGAGCCACCTGGTACGAGGTCGGCGGCGGCACGCTGGACGACGCGATCCGGCTGGCCGGCGACATGCGGTCCGGGCACTTCGACGCCGTGGTGGGCCTGGGCGGCGGCAAGATCATCGACTGCGCGAAGTTCGCCGCGGCGCGGGTCGGGCTGCCCCTGGTCGCCGTGCCCACGAACCTCGCGCACGACGGCCTGTGCTCGCCGGTCGCCACCCTCGACAACGACGCGGGCCGCGGCTCGTACGGTGTGCCGAACCCGATCGCCGTGGTCATCGACCTCGACGTGATCCGCGACGCGCCGGTCCGGTTCGTCCGGGCGGGCATCGGGGACGCCGTCTCCAACATCAACGCGATCGCCGACTGGGAGCTGGCCAACCGCGTCACCGGCGAGAAGATCGACGGTCTGGCCGCCGCCATGGCGCGCCAGGCGGGCGAGGCGGTCCTCAGGCATCCCGGGGGCGTCGGCGACAACGGCTTCCTCCAGGTCCTCGCGGAGGCGCTCGTCCTCACCGGCGTCGCGATGTCGATCTCGGGCGACTCCCGTCCGGCCTCCGGCTCCTGCCACGAGATCAACCACGCCTTCGACCTCCTCTTCCCCAAGCGGGCGGCGAGCCACGGCGAGCAGTGCGGCCTGGGCGCGGCCTTCGCGATGTACCTGCGCGGTGCACACGAGGAAGCGGCGTTCATGGCCGAGGTGCTGCGGCGGCACGGACTGCCGGTGCTGCCCGAGGAGATCGGTTTCACCGTGGAGGAGTTCGTCGAGGTCGTGGAGTTCGCTCCGCGGACCCGGCCCGGCCGCTACACGATCCTCGAACATCTCGACCTGAAAACCCACCAGATCAAGGACATCTACTCCGACTATGCCAAGGCCATCGGTAGCTGAACTCCGCCCCGTCGTTCATCCCCCAGGGGTGAAGGACCGGCGCAGCGGTGAGCACTGGGCGGGACGCCTGTACATGCGAGAGATCTCGCTGCGCTGCGACCGGTACCTGGTGAACACCAGGATCACGCCCAACCAGCTCACGTACCTGATGACCCTCTGTGGCGTGCTCGCCGCCCCGGCGCTGCTGGTGCCGGGGATCACGGGCGCGGTGCTCGGTGTGGTGATGGTCCAGCTCTATCTGCTGCTCGACTGCGTCGACGGCGAGATAGCGCGCTGGAAGAAGCAGTACTCGCTCGGCGGGGTCTATCTCGACCGCGTCGGCGCCTATCTCACGGACGCGGCCGTGCTCGTCGGCCTCGGCCTGCGTGCCGCGGACCTGTGGGGTTCCGGACGCGTCGACTGGCTGTGGGCCTTCCTCGGCACGCTGGCCGCGCTCGGCGCGATCCTGGTCAAGGCGGAGACCGACCTCGTCGGCGTCGCCCGCCACCAGAGCGGGCTGCCGCCGGTCGCGGAGGCCGCGTCCGAGCCCCGCTCGTCCGGCGTGGCGCTGGCCCGCAGGGCCGCCGCGGCGCTCAAGTTCCACCGGCTGATCCTCGGCATCGAGGCGTCCCTGCTGATCCTGCTCCTCGCGGTCGCGGACCAGGTCAGGGGCGACCTGTTCTTCACCCGGCTCGGCACCGCGGTGCTCGCCGGCATCGCGCTCCTCCAGACGGTGCTGCACCTGGTGTCCATCCTCGCGTCGAGCAGGCTCAAGTGAGTGCGGCCACGAAGGTCGGCGCGGTGATCATCACCATGGGCAACCGTCCCGACGAGCTCAGGGCCCTGCTCGACTCCGTCGCCAAGCAGGACGGCGAGGGCGTCGAGGTGGTCGTGGTCGGCAACGGCTCACCCGTCCCGGACGTCCCCGCGGGCGTCCGGACGGTCGAGCTGCCCGAGAACCTCGGCATCCCCGGCGGCCGCAACGTGGGCATCGAGGCCTTCGGACCCGGCGGCACCGACGTGGACGTCCTGCTCTTCCTGGACGACGACGGTCTGCTGGCCCGCCACGACACGGCCGAGCTGTGCCGCCGGGCCTTCGCCGACGACCCCGAGCTCGGCATCATCAGCTTCCGCATCGCCGACCCCGAGACCGGCGAGACCCAGCGCCGCCATGTCCCGAGGCTGCGCGCCGCCGACCCGATGCGCTCCTCGCGCGTCACCACGTTCCTCGGCGGCGCCAACGCGGTCCGTACGAAGGTCCTCGCCGAGGTCGGCGGACTCCCGGACGCCTTCTTCTACGCCCACGAGGAGACCGACCTGGCCTGGCGGGCCCTCGACGCCGGCTGGATGATCGACTACCGCTCCGACATGGTGCTGTACCACCCGACGACCGCCCCCTCGCGGCACGCGGTGTACCACCGGATGGTGGCCCGCAACCGTGTCTGGCTGGCGCGCCGGAACCTTCCCGCACCCCTCGTCCCGGTCTACCTCGGCGTCTGGATGCTCCTGACGCTGCTGCGCCGCCCCTCGCGGGCCGCGCTGCGGGCGTGGTTCGGTGGATTCCGGGAAGGCTGGAGGAGTCCCTGCGGACCGAGGCGCCCCATGAAGTGGCGCACGGTGTGGCGGCTGACCCGGCTGGGCCGGCCTCCGGTCATCTGACACAAGCCGGCTGGGCCGTCCCCCGGTCATCTGACAAGCTCGATCCTGAGAGCACCCGGGCATCACCCGGACCCCGGCACAGGCCGGTGCCCGGCCGGCCGTGCGCCTCTCGAAGACGAAAGTTTCCCCTTGTGAGTACGACGCATGACGGCGGCATCGCTGTGAGCGACCGACCCTCGCCCGACGACGGACTGTCCGCGGCCGACCTGGCCGCCAGGTACGGCCTCGCGGTCAGCGGCGCACGTCCCGGACTGGTGGCCTACATCCGTCAGCTGTGGGGCCGGCGGCACTTCATCCTCGCCTTCTCGCAGGCCAAGCTCACCGCCCAGTACAGCCAGGCCAAGCTCGGCCAGCTTTGGCAGGTGGCGACCCCGCTGCTCAACGCGGCCGTCTACTACTTCATCTTCGGCCTGATCCTCAGGGCCGACCGCGGTATGTCGCACGACGTGTACATCCCGTTCCTGGTGACCGGCGTCTTCGTCTTCACCTTCACGCAGAGCTCGGTCATGGCGGGTGTCCGGGCGATCTCGGGCAACCTGGGACTGGTGCGCGCGCTGCACTTCCCGCGGGCCTCGCTGCCCGTCTCGTTCGCCCTCCAGCAGCTCCAGCAGCTGCTCTTCTCGATGATCGTGCTGTTCATCGTGGCGATCGGCTTCGGCAGCTATCCGGGCCTGTCCTGGCTGCTGATCGTCCCGGTGCTGTTCCTCCAGTTCCTGTTCAACACCGGCCTCGCGCTGATCGTGGCGCGGATGGGCAGCAAGACGCCCGACCTCGCCCAGCTGATGCCCTTCATCCTGCGCACCTGGATGTACGCCTCCGGTGTCATGTTCTCCATCAGCACCATGCTCGCCGGCCGCCCCGAGTGGATCGCCCGGGTGCTCCAGGCGAACCCGGCCGCCGTCTACATGGATCTGATGCGCTTCGCGCTCATCGACGGGTACGGCGCCTCCAGCCTGCCCCCGCACGTGTGGGCCATCGCCGTCTTCTGGGCCGTGGTCACGGCCGTCGGCGGTTTCGTCTACTTCTGGAAGGCTGAGGAGAGGTACGGCCGTGGCTGAGCTCGAGAAGAGGTCGCACATCCCGACCGTCATCGCGGACGAACTGCACATCGTCTACCGCGTGAACGGCGCCAAGACCGGCAAGGGCAGCGCCACCGCGGCCCTCAGCCGCATCCTCAAGCGCGGTGAGGAACGCGGTGTGCGCAAGGTGCACGCCGTCAAGGGTGTCTCCTTCACCGCCTACCGGGGCGAGGCCATCGGCCTGATCGGCTCCAACGGCTCCGGCAAGTCCACGCTCCTGCGCGCCATCGCCGGCCTGCTCCCCGCGGAGAAGGGCAAGGTCTACACCGACGGCCAGCCCTCGCTGCTCGGTGTGAACGCGGCGCTGATGAACGACCTGACGGGCGAGCGGAACGTCATCCTGGGCGGCCTCGCCATGGGCATGTCCCGTGAGCAGATCAAGGAGCGTTACCAGGAGATCGTCGACTTCTCGGGCATCAACGAGAAGGGCGACTTCATCACCCTGCCGATGCGGACCTACTCCTCCGGCATGTCGGCCCGGCTGCGGTTCTCCATCGCGGCGGCCAAGGACCACGACGTCCTGATGATCGACGAGGCCCTCGCCACCGGTGACCGCTCCTTCCAGAAGCGGTCCGAGCAGCGCATCCGCGAGCTGCGCAAGACCGCGGGCACGGTGTTCCTGGTCAGCCACAACAACAAGTCGATCCGCGACACCTGCGACCGCGTGCTGTGGCTGGAGCGCGGCGAGCTGCGCATGGACGGCCTGACCGAGGACGTCCTCAAGGAGTACGAGAAGTTCACGGGCAAGTAGCCCGTTTCGCCCAGGGCGTGTCCGCGAAGTCGCGTCGTCCGCCCGGAGGGCGGGCCCGGCGGCGTCTGGTGCGTGCTCTCGGTGTGCCGGGCGCAGGCCCTCGTACTGGACGTACTTGGGTCTGTGTCCGGTGCGGCGAGAGCGCGTGCCAGGCGTCGCCGGGCAGACGAGACTTTGCGGACACGCCCTGAGCCCTGCCGGAACTGTCCGGTGGGGCCCTGCGTCTGCGGAGGAAACGTCAACTCCCGTCGGCGTGGGGAATCTTGACGCCAATCGGTGTGTTGTTGTGATGTGCAGGACACCCCGGCGGAGTGTGCCGCGTTGTACAACGTAAGCTGTACCGGTGCTGAAAGGCGTCAAGTGGGGCGATAATACGCGACACCCGGCACCGTCACGCCGAGCGGATCTCGGGGCGGCGTGTCCGAAATGGGCAGTGTTGGGTCGGCAGTGTAGAACGGGAGATGTGACGGCAATGGTTACGGTGACTCTCCAGCTCCGCGATGCGTGTGCCGTCCCCGCGCCGGGCGGCGAGCGGTGATCGAAGCCGGGACGGCCCGTACCGGCGATCCGGTGCGCGGCACCCTCGACAAGGCCGCGGACGAGAACTTCCCCGTGGCGCCGTTCTTCCTGCCCAGGGCTTGGCGCGACGACCTGATGGCCGTGTACGGCTTCGCCCGCCTCGTGGACGACATCGGTGACGGGGATCTCGCCCCCGGCGGCGCCGACGCCCGCCTTCTCGGCGTGTCCGACGCGGACGCCGAGGACCGGCTCGTCCTCCTCGACGCGCTCGAAGCCGATCTTCACCGGGTGTTCGAGTCGGCCCCGCGCCACCCGCTGCTGCGCCGGCTCCTGCCCACGGTCCGCCGCGCGGACCTGACCCCCGAGCCCTTCCTCGGCCTGATCGCGGCCAACCGCCAGGACCAGCTCGTCAAGCGGTACGAGACCTACGACGACCTGCTCGCCTACTGTGAACTCTCCGCGAACCCCGTCGGCCGCCTCGTCCTCTCCGTCACCGGTACGTCCACGCCCGAGCGGATCCTGCGCTCCGACGCGGTGTGCACCGGGCTCCAGATCGTCGAGCACCTCCAGGACGTGGCCGAGGACCTCGGCCGCGACCGCGTCTATCTGCCCGCCGAGGACATGAAGCGCTTTCATGTCCTCGAAGCCGATCTCGCCGCCCCCACAGCAGGCGCATCGGTGCGAGCACTGGTTGCATACGAAGCAGAACGCGCTCTGAACCTCCTGAATGAAGGCACCCCCCTCGTGGGTAGCGTCCACGGCAGGCTGAAACTGCTGCTCGCGGGGTTCGTCGCGGGGGGAAAGGCGGCGGTCCGCGCGATCGCCGCCGCCGAATACGACGTACTACCCGGCCCGCCCAAGCCCGGCAAGCTCCAGCTGCTGCGCGAGGTGGGAGTGACTCTGCGAGGAGAGGGGTGATCCGGACCGTGGAGTCGGACCAGCACGTGTCCGCACCGGTACTCGCCGCGTACAGCTACTGCGAGGCGGTGACCGGTCAGCAGGCCCGTAATTTCGCGTACGGCATCAGGCTGCTGCCGACGTCCAAGCGCCGTGCGATGTCGGCGCTCTACGCGTTCTCGCGGCGCGTCGACGACATCGGCGACGGAACCCTGGCGCCGGACGTGAAGGCGGTGCGCCTGGAGGAGACCCGGACGCTGCTCGCCCGGGTCCGCGCGGGCGACGTCGCCGAGGACGACACCGACCCGGTCGCGGTCGCCCTCAGCCACACCGCCGAGTACTTCCCGGTCCCCCTCGGGGGCCTGGACGAGCTCATCGACGGTGTGCTGATGGACGTGCGCGGCGAGACGTACGAGACCTGGGACGACCTGAAGGTCTACTGCCGGTGCGTGGCGGGAGCGATCGGGCGGCTCTCGCTCGGGGTCTTCGGCACCGAGCCGGGGGCGCGGGGAACCGAGCGCGCGCCGGAGTACGCCGACACGCTCGGGCTCGCGCTCCAGCTCACCAACATCCTGCGGGACGTCCGGGAGGACGCCGAGGGCGGGCGCACCTATCTGCCCGCCGACGACCTCGCCAAGTTCGGCTGCTCGGCCGGGTTCGACGGGCCGACCCCGCCGCAGGGCTCCGACTTCGCGGGCCTCGTGCACTTCGAGGTGCGCCGGGCGCGTGCCCTCTTCGCGGAGGGCTACCGGCTGCTGCCCATGCTGGACCGGCGCAGCGGCGCCTGTGTCGCGGCCATGGCGGGGATCTACCGGCGCCTGCTCGACCGTATCGAGCGTGAACCGGAGGCCGTGCTGCGCGGCCGGGTGTCCCTGCCGGGACGCGAGAAGGCGTACGTCGCGGTGCGCGGCCTCTCCGGCCTCGACGCCCGGCACGTCTCCCGCCGTACGGTCCGGAGGCGTGTCTGAATGGACGCGTGTTTGATGGATGAAATGGTCCAAGGTGATACGGCCGACGAAAAGCGGCAGGCAACCCTCCGGAGCCCGGTGGCGTCCCTGACTGCGACGGCCTGCCGTGGATCGTTCAACCATCACGGTGATGCCGCAGGGGAGGGTGTGCGATGAGCGAGGACGGGTCCACGGACGGCTCCGGCCGGGCCACCGCCGTGGTGATCGGTGGCGGTCTCGCCGGTGTCACCGCCGCGCTCGCCCTGGCCGACGCGGGGGTCCGGGTGACGCTGCTCGAAGGCAGACCGCGCCTCGGCGGTCTCGCGTTCTCCTTCCAGCGCGGCGAACTCACCGTGGACAACGGACAGCACGTCTTCCTGCGCTGCTGCACCGCCTACCGCTGGTTCCTCGACCGCGTCGACGCCACCGCGCTCGCGCCCGTGCAGGATCGTCTCGACGTGCCCGTTCTCGATCTGGACGCGCCACCGGGACGACGGCTGGGACGCATCGGCCGCGACGCGCTGCCCGTACCGCTGCACCTGGCCCGCAGCCTCGCCACGTACCAGCACCTCTCGCTCGCCGAACGCGCCAAGGTGGGCCGCGCCGCGATCGCGCTCAAGGGCCTGGACCTCACCGATCCGGCACTCGACACGCAGAACTTCGGCGACTGGCTCGCCGGGCACGGTCAGTCACGACGTGCCGTCGAGGCACTGTGGGACCTCGTGGGGGTCGCCACCCTCAACGCGGTGGCCCAGGACTCCTCGCTCGGGCTCGCCGCGATGGTGTTCAAGACGGGTCTGCTGTCCGACCCGGGCGCGGCCGACATCGGCTGGGCACGCGTCCCGCTGGGCGAACTGCACGACACTCTGGCCCGCAAGGCGCTCGACTCCGCGGGCGTACGCACCGAGATCCGTACACGCGTCACCTCCGTCTCCCCTTACGGGAACGGACGCTGGAGCGTTCAGGTTCCCGGCGAGCGCATCGAGGCCGACGCCGTCGTGCTCGCCGTACCCCAGCGCGAGGCCCACGACCTGCTGCCCGAAGGGGCGCTCGACGCCCCCGAGCGGCTTCTGGACATCGGCACCGCGCCGATCCTCAACATCCACGTCGTCTACGACCGCGAGGTCCTCACCGCGCCGTTCTTCGCGGCCCTCGGCTCCCCGGTGCAGTGGGTCTTCGACCGCACCGAGGCCTCGGGGCTCAGGGACGGGCAGTATCTGGCGCTGTCGCAGTCGGCCGCGCAGGACGAGATCGACGAGCCCGTCGCCGTGCTCAGGGAGCGGTATCTGCCGGAGCTGGAGCGGCTGCTGCCCGGTGCGCGCGGCGCCGGAGTGAAGGACTTCTTCGTGACCCGGGAGCGTACCGCCACGTTCGCCCCCGCCCCGGGCGTCGGGCGGCTGCGGCCCGGTACCCGTACCAAGGCCCCCGGCCTGTACCTGGCCGGAGCGTGGACCGCCACAGGGTGGCCCGCGACCATGGAGAGTGCGGTTCGCAGTGGAGTGGGTGCGGCGGACGCCGCGCTCGACGCCCTGGGCCGGCCCCGCGACCACCTCCTCGGACTCTTCGAGGAGGCGGCATGACGCTCGACCGGAGCATGGCAGGTCCCCGCACCCCCGGTACCGCGACAAGAGGAGAGATTGTGCCCACTGTGCCCCCGGCCGAAACGGCTGCCGACGCGGTGGACGTGACCGCGCTCCTGGAGCGCGGCCGGACCCTGGCCACACCGGTGCTCAAGGCGGCCGTCGACCGCCTGGCGCCGCCCATGGACACCGTCGCCGCCTACCACTTCGGCTGGATCGACGCCGCGGGCAACCCCGCGGACGGCGACGGCGGCAAGGCCGTGCGTCCCGCGCTCGCCGTGCTCTCCGCGCAGGCCGCCGGCGCCTCGCCCGAGGTGGGCGTCCCCGGCGCGGTCGCCGTCGAACTGGTGCACAACTTCTCGCTGCTGCACGACGACCTGATGGACGGCGACGAGCAGCGCCGTCACCGCGACACCGTCTGGAAGGTGCACGGCCCCGCCCAGGCGATCCTGGTCGGCGACGCCCTGTTCGCCCTGGCCAACGAGATCCTCCTCGAACTCGGCACCGTGGAGGCCGGACGGGCCACCCGCCGTCTGACCACCGCCACCCGGGCCCTGATCGACGGCCAGGCCCAGGACATCTCCTACGAGCACCGCGACCGCGTCAGCGTCGAGGAGTGCCTGGAGATGGAGGGCAACAAGACCGGCGCCCTGCTGGCCTGCGCCTGCTCCATCGGCGCGGTCCTCGGCGGCGCCGACGACCTCACCGCCGACACCCTGGAGCGCTACGGCTACCACCTCGGCCTCGCCTTCCAGGCCGTCGACGACCTGCTCGGCATCTGGGGCGACCCCGAGGCCACCGGGAAGCAGACCTGGAGCGATCTGCGCCAGCGCAAGAAGTCCCTGCCGGTCGTGGCCGCGCTCGCCGCGGGCGGCCCCGCCTCCGAGCGGCTCGGCGACCTGCTCGCCGAGGACGCCAAGGCCAGTGACTTCGAGAACTTCTCCGAGGAGGAGTTCGCCGCGCGCGCCGCGCTCATCGAGGAGGCGGGCGGCCGCGAGTGGACCGCTCAGGAGGCACGCCGTCAGCACGCGATCGCCCTCGAGGCGCTGGACGCCGTACCGATGCCCGAACGGGTACGCGCCGAGCTCGTGGCGCTGGCCGACTTCGTCGTCGTGCGGAAGAGATGATCGTCATCGGTCGAATAAACCTCGCGTAGTCGCCGGCCGGTGCCTTCCCCAAGCGTCGAACCTCGTTCGAGCGGGGGGATATCCATCCGAACGAACGCACCGGCCGACGGCGGACCCACAGCAGAGACACACCACTGCACGAAGGGGAAGCCATGACAGCGACGACCGACGGAAGCACCGGGGCCCTGCCGCCCCGCGCTGCCTCGGCCAGCGAAGACCGGAACCAGACGACTCCCGAGGCGGCCGGGACAGTCGAGACCCGAGACGCCGCGACGCGCGCCATGGAGCGCGCCACGGACTTCCTGCTCGCGCGCCAGGACGCCGAGGGCTGGTGGAAGGGCGACCTGGAGACGAACGTCACCATGGACGCCGAGGACCTGCTGCTCCGCCAGTTCCTGGGAATCCGCGACGAGCCGACCACCCGGGGCACGGCGCTGTTCATCCGGGGCGAGCAGCGCGAGGACGGCACCTGGGCCTCGTTCTACGGCGGTCCTGGCGAGCTCTCCACCACCATCGAGGCGTACGTCGCCCTGCGGCTCGCCGGTGACGCCCCCGACGACGCCCACATGGCGAAGGCGGCCGCGTGGATCCGCGCGCGCGGCGGCATCGCCGCGGCCCGTGTCTTCACCCGGATCTGGCTCGCCCTCTTCGGCTGGTGGAAGTGGGACGACCTGCCCGAACTCCCGCCGGAGCTCATCTACTTGCCGAAGTGGATGCCGCTGAACATCTACGACTTCGGATGCTGGGCGCGGCAGACCATCGTGCCGCTCACCGTCGTCTCCGCGAAGCGCCCGGTGCGGCCCGCGCCGTTCCCGCTGGACGAACTGCACACCGACGCGCGCAACCCCAATCCTTCCAGACCCCTTGCCCCCGTGACCAGTTGGGACGGGGCCTTCCAGCGCCTGGACAAGGCCCTGCACCAGTACCGCAAGGTCGCACCGCGCGCGCTGCGCAGAGCGGCGATGAACACGGCCGGCCGCTGGATCGTCGAGCGCCAGGAGAACGACGGCTGCTGGGGCGGCATCCAGCCGCCCGCCGTCTACTCGGTCATCGCGCTGCATCTGCTCGGCTACGACCTCGAACACCCGGTGATGCGTGAGGGACTTGCCTCGCTAAACCGTTTCGCCGTGTGGCGCGACGACGGCGCGCGGATGATCGAGGCCTGTCAGTCGCCGGTGTGGGACACCTGCCTCGCCACCATCGCCCTGGCCGACGCGGGAGTGCCCGCCGATCATCCGCAACTGGTGAAGGCCGTGGACTGGATGCTCGGGGAGGAGATCGTCCGGCCCGGCGACTGGTCGGTCAAGCGCCCCCAACTTCCGCCGGGAGGCTGGGCGTTCGAGTTCCACAACGACAACTACCCCGACATCGACGACACCGCGGAGGTCGTCCTCGCACTGCGCCGCGTCCGGCATCACGACCCGGACCGCGTCGAGAACGCCATCGGACGCGGGGTCCGCTGGAATCTCGGCATGCAGTCCAAGGACGGCGGCTGGGGCGCCTTCGACGTCGACAACACCAGCGCGTTTCCCAACAGGCTGCCGTTCTGCGACTTCGGGGAGGTGATCGACCCGCCCTCCGCGGACGTCACGGCGCACGTGGTGGAGATGCTGGCGGTCGAGGGGCTCACGCACGACCCGCGCACCCGCCGGGGCATCCGGTGGCTCCTCTCCCACCAGGAGCCGAACGGCTCCTGGTTCGGCCGCTGGGGCGTCAACTACGTATACGGCACAGGCTCGGTGGTCCCGGCCCTGACCGCCGCGGGGCTGCCCGGCTCGCACCCGGCGATCCGCCGGGCGGTGGCCTGGCTGGAGTCGGTGCAGAACGACGACGGTGGCTGGGGCGAGGACCTGCGCTCCTACGACGACACCGCCGGCTGGAGCGGACGCGGCGCCTCGACCGCCTCCCAGACCGGCTGGGCGCTGCTCGCCCTGCTGGCCGCGGGGGAGTGCGACTCCAAGGCCACCGAGCGCGGGGTGCTCTGGCTCACGGAGACCCAGCTGCCCGACGGCAGCTGGGACGAGCCCTACTTCACGGGGACCGGCTTCCCGTGGGACTTCTCGATCAACTACCACCTCTACCGCCAGGTCTTCCCGCTCACCGCGCTCGGCCGCTACGTCCACGGAGAACCGTTCTCCCCGGCCGAGGGGGGCTGATGGACAGGCTGCCCGCCCCGGACCCGCTCCTGATCGCCTGCGCGCTGGGCATCGAGCATCTCGCCCTGCGCAGCGGCGACCGGAGCGGCGCCGGCGGGCCGGTCACCGTGCTGCGTACGGGCATGGGGCCCAAGGCCGCCGACCGGTCGGTCACCCGGGTGCTCGCCGACCCGGTCCTGGCCAGGGCGTCCGTGCTGGCCACCGGATTCTGCGCGGGACTCGCCCCGGGCATGCACCCCGGTGACCTGGTCGTCGCCGAGGAGACCCGGGACCCGGGCGGCACCACGCCGTGCGTGGGCACCGACCTGCTGGTCAAGGAACTGGCCCGGGCCGTGCCGGGCCGCACCGTCCACACCGGGCCGCTCACCGGCTCGGACCATGTGGTCCGCGGTCACGAGCGGTCCGATCTGCTCGCGACCGGCGCCATCGCCGTCGACATGGAGTCGGCGGCCACGCTGCTCGGCGCCGTCCGCTCGGGCACCCGTCCCGTTGCGGCCGTCCGGGTGGTCGTGGATGCTCCGGAGCATGAACTCGTCCGAATCGGCACGTTCCGCGGTGGAATATCAGCCTTCCGCGTTCTTCGTGTCGTGCTTCCCGCTTTTTTCGAATGGCACCGTTCTTTGTCGCTCCCTCGGAGGTGAGCCGTATGGCCATGCCGCTTCGGCAGTCCATGAAGGTCGCTGCATACCTGTTTGAACAGAAGCTCCGGAAGCGGGACAAGTTCGCCCTGCTCGTCGAACTGGAGCCGCTCTTCGCGTGCAACCTCGCGTGCGAGGGCTGTGGCAAGATCCAGCACCCCGCCGGTGTGCTCAAGCAGCGCATGCCGGTGGCGCAGGCGGTGGGCGCGGTCCTCGAGTCCGGTGCGCCGATGGTGTCCATCGCCGGCGGCGAGCCGCTGATGCACCCTCAGATCGACGAGATCGTACGGCAGTTGGTGGCGAAGAAGAAGTTCGTCTTCCTGTGCACCAACGCCATGCTGATGCGCAAGAAGATGGACAAGTTCAAGCCCTCGCCGTACTTCGCCTGGGCCGTGCACATCGACGGGCTGCGTGAGCGGCACGACGAGTCCGTCGCCAAGGAAGGCGTCTTCGACGAGGCCGTCGAGGCGATCAAGGAGGCCAAGCGGCGTGGCTTCCGGGTCACGACGAACTCGACCTTCTTCAACACCGACACCCCGCAGACCGTCATCGAGGTGCTGAACTACCTCAACGACGACCTGAAGGTCGACGAGATGATGCTCTCGCCCGCCTACGCCTACGAGAAGGCCCCCGACCAGGAGCACTTCCTCGGCGTCCAGCAGACCCGGGAACTGTTCAAGAAGGCCTTCGCCGGCGGCAACAGGCGCCGCTGGAGGCTCAACCAGAGCCCGCTCTTCCTGGACTTCCTGGAGGGCAAGGTCGACTTCCCGTGCACCGCGTGGGCGATCCCGAGCTACTCGCTCTTCGGCTGGCAGCGACCCTGCTACCTGATGAGCGACGGGTACGTGCAGACGTACAAGCAGCTCCTGGAGGAGACCGACTGGGACTCCTACGGCCGCGGCAGGGACGACCGCTGCGCGAACTGCATGGCGCACTGCGGCTACGAGCCGACCGCGGTCCTCGCGACCATGGGCTCGCTCCGGGAATCCATCCGGGCCGCCCGCGAGACCTTCACGGAAAGCCGCGGGTGAGGTCATGACCGCCGTTTCCCTGGGCCTGCCCGAGCTACCGGTCCGGCCGATCGCGGAGCGCCGCCTCTCGCGGCGGATCCAGGTCGGGCCGGTGGCGGTCGGCGGCGGGGCTCCCGTGTCCGTCCAGTCGATGACCACGACCCGTACGTCGGACATCGGCGCCACGCTTCAGCAGATCGCCGAGCTGACCGCGTCCGGCTGCCAGATCGTGCGGGTCGCCTGCCCGACCCAGGACGA
>NZ_JBVHLK010000029.1:0-60484 GCF_055559015.1 Streptomyces sp. NPDC024698
TGGAGGGCCGGTCAGTCCTGGAGTGGAAATCCCACGCCAGGCACGGCCCGTTGAACGGGGAACCCACCCGAAGGCCCAGCCGGTCACCACCGGCAACCAGGCGGGAATCCCCGCCCTTTAGGGCGGGGAGGATGTCAAAGGAAGCGACGTCACAGCGGGTTCGGCGGCGTGGAGCTCGCGAGGAGATGCCAGTGGTGTGGGACGAGGCGTGGGGCGAGTGGTTGCGGCAGTCGCCGCCGGGAACCGAACTGCTCGCGTGGTGGCAGCAGGCAGGCGACGGGACGCGCCGGGTCGGCCGGGAGGCCTACGGGGAGCGCCTGGCCGCCCTGCTGTCCGCCGCGTCCCCGCGCGACTGTGCCGCGGCTGGATTCGGGTGCACGCGGCGTATGGACCGCGTCTGCCGTGAACCGTCGGTGTGCCGTCTGGATCCGGCCGCGCCGTCGGCCGCCGAGCAGGATTCACGCGGTGAGCGCGAGGGTCCGGTCCAGGGCGCCTGCGGCGGATTCCACGGATTCCACGGATTCCGGGACGACTTCGAGGTCCACGTCCGATTCAGCGGTGGCAAGGACCGGCATCGCGCGGTGTTCTGGCGCGACACGGCGGGATCGGCGATACGACTGTGGGTGGACGGCGTCCCGGTCGGTCCGGGGGCCGGACTGGACTCGTACGGGCACTGGCTCGACGGCAGGTTCCTGGTGGTGCAGGCGGAGGGGCCGGACAGCCATCCCCGGCAGTCGTACGGTCCGGGGACACTGGTCACCGGAATTGCCTCCGTGCTGATCCACGACGCCGATCACAACTCCACGCGCATACTGATCCCGGAGCCCGACGAGAGTTGGACCGATCCCCAAGTGGCCCTGTCCGGTGACACCCTGCGGGTGTACGCGACGCGCGAGGCCCTGGCCGCCGACGTACCCGACCGGATTCTCCCGGGGGCCCGGCCGGGCCCCCGGGAGTGAGGGCAGGACCCTCCCGCCCTGGTGCACGAGTTGCGACCTACAGGGCGCGCTCGGCGGCTTCGGCGAGGCCCGTGACCATGCGCTGCATGGTCCGCGTGAGTTCGGGAGCAAGGAGAGGATGAACATAGGGTGCTACGTCGTAGTCCCCACGCCAGCGGATTCGGACGCCTCCCGCGCCTCTGTCTTCCAGAGTGACGCGTGCTCGGTAATTCTCCATGAACGGGTTGTCGCTGTCTTCGTATGCGAAAAGTTCGCAGGGGTGCAGTTGGGTGATTCGCTCACTGGTAACAACCTCTCCAGTGCGAAACGCGCGTACTGCTCCGACCTCGTCGCGCCCGTTCGGCGAGAGGTTCTCCGACCTGGCCTGGACGAGTGCGTCCACAGTGCCCCATCGAGGCCAACTGTGAGCATCCAACAGCAGGGACCACACCGCCGACGCAGGTGCCTTCGATTCCGCCGTAACGTCGTAGGAATCCTTCATCCCACACTTCCCTTACTCGTTGTGATCTTGCCGGCTTCGAGCGCGCTCCGTCACCACGGCAGACCCGACGTCAGCTGACCCGGTCGCACCGAGGCCCGGCCGCCCGTCGGATGGCCGGACCTCACGCACGTTTCACGCAGGCGGCAGGAACGCGCCCGCCGTACACCACGCCCCACACCGCGCCGGCGCGGCCACACTTCCGGTATGCCGGACCGCTCTGGGCAATGTCTGGTCTTTCGGGGGCGTTGCGGGTTGCCGACTGTGGGCGTGCGGGAAGACGGTGACGCGTCACCAGTCGGCGGACCGTCAGAAGTCGTACGGCTTCTTGGTGTTCCAGTTCAGCACGTCGGCCTCGGTCCAGGTGAACTTCTGGTTCTGACCCTTGCTGACGACGGAGTAGAAGGGGCCGGGGTGACCGTCCTTGCCCCGCAGCGCGAAGGCGAGTGCCTGCGCCGTGTGGTTCTTGGAACCGTAGGCGAAGAGGTTCACCGCGCTGTACACCTTGCCTCCGGGCTGGAGCGTGATGTGCTTGTCGCCGCCCGGGGCGTCCTTCTTGGAGTGCGGCAGCGCGACGTTGTCGTTGTTCCAGTCGAGCACCACGGCCGGGTAGGAGGTGACCCAGCAGGGCTTGGTGCCCTCGTTCACCGCGGTGAGCAGCAGGTGGTCACCCTGCTGGCCGGCGAACCGGTGCACCGCGGTGACCAGCATCCCGTCTCCGCGGCACTGCTGGGCGCCGGCCGTCGTGCTCTTGCTCGCCATCTCCTGCACCCCACCCGCGGCGGTCGCCGAGGACGCCCCTTCCTTGGTGTCACCACTGCTGTTGGCCTGCGCCGCGCTGCCCTTGGCGTCCCCGCCGGACGCGGACCGGCTCTGGGCGGTCCCCGTGCTGTTGCCGCCGCCGGCTGCCTTCGAGCCGCCGTCGGCGCCGCCACAGGCGGTCAGTCCCAGCGCCAGCGCGGCGGTGACGGTGGCCAGAGCGGCGGTACGGGCGGTACGGCGGGCACGGTACGTGGTCATGATGAAGCTCCCCCATGAGCTGTGGGACACGGCACCTTCCCTTGCTTCCGCAGGGCGGCCGGTCGCATCGGCTGTTTCGCTACACCCCATGAGATGCCGCCGGGGCGAGCATTGTTTACTCCGCTCTGTCCGCATTCGGTAACAACGCAACTGGGCCCAGGCACACCGGTGTTCACGCCGTGCCCGTCAGTGGTGCAGCGTCCTTCGGCTGGTTGCCGATGTTCGGGTGCTCGCCCGGACCCTGCTGGCGCGGCGGCGGCCTTGGGAGCGTCGGCTACCGACTTCGCGGTGGGGGCTGCCCGGCCATACGGGGGAGGGGCTGTGCCGGGCGCCGGGCTCTACCGATGAACGACCCGGCGGCGCTGCCCACATCGAACGGTGGGGGCGCCGTCGGTGTGTGGCGAACGAGTGTGTTCAGTGGGTGGCGAGCATGCCTTCGCGCAGCTTGGCCAGCGTGCGGTTGAGGAGGCGGGAGACGTGCATCTGGGAGACGCCGAGGTGTTCGCCGATCTGGGCCTGGGTGAGTTCGTCGACGAACCGCATGTGGATGATGCGGCGTTCGCGCTCGTCGAGCTGGGCGATCATCGGGGCGAGGGCGTGGAAGTCCTCGACAAGTTCGAGGGCCGTGTCGTCCGCGCCGATGAAGTCGGCGAGGGCGGCCTCACCGTCTTCACTGGAGGTGATGGCGGCGTCCAGCGAGGTTGAGGTGTAGCCGTTCGCGGCCTTCCGGGCCTCGATGACGTCCCTTTCCGACAGGGACATCAGCTCGGACAGTTCCCGGGTCGTGGGCATGCGGCCGAGTCGGCTGCGGAGTTCCTCGGTGGCCTTGGCGAGCGCTACCCGGGCTTCCTGGAGGCGGCGCGGGACGTGGACGGCCCACGTGGTGTCGCGGAAGAAGCGTTTGATCTCGCCGACGATGTAGGGGACGGCGAAGGAGGTGAACTCGACTTCGCGGGTGAGTTCGAACCGGTCGATGGCCTTGATGAGGCCGATCGTGCCGACCTGGACGATGTCCTCCATCTCGTCCTGGCCGCGGCTGCGGAACCGCGAGGCCGCGAACTGGACGAGGGTGATGTTCATTTCGATGAGGGTGTTGCGCGCGTACTGGTACTCGGGCGTGCCCTCTTCCAGGACGGCGAGTCGGTCGAAGAACAGCTTCGACAGCTCGCGGGCGTCCTTCGGCGTGATCTGCGACGGGTCGCTGATCTCCGGCAGCACGACGGTCTGGGCCTCGGCTGTTTCGGTCACTGTCATGCTCGTCCCCTCCTGCGTGATCCAGCCTCGTATACAGCCTGCTTCTGCGCGGCCGGAGACGGTGTACCCCCGCTTGGGGCATGCATGCCACACGATTTCACCGTGGTTCCGCCACTCCGGTATTCCGCCGCAGGAGTGAAGGCGGAAGGGAGGTTAGCCCACCGCGCCTGCAGGGTGCGACATGGGGCTCGAGGACGTGCTGGCTCGTCGGGATGCCGTGCTGCGAGTCCCTGGTACGGGCGCGTCCGGCACCGCGGCATCAGCGCGGCACGGCGGCTCCCTTCCCTGGCTGCGGCCAGGGCCCCCCGGCGCGCCGCAAGCCCCTTTGGAGTCCACTGCCCCGGGGCGTGTGACGTGCTTGTGCCCCGGCCGCAGCCGCCAGCCCAGCCGGGGTCGTCCATCGTCGTTGTTCGAGGTCGACTTGCTCTCTGCCTGGCACACAAAAAATCTATGTTGGCCAGAGTAGACATTGAGAGATCGCCTGGTTATGGTTTCTCTCGTAGCCGAGATCAGCAGGGCCCGGCAGACACGAACTGCCGGGCAGTAGTACAGGCAGTTGCAGTTGGCAGGACGGTGCGGTGGTGGAGCTTCGAAGCCAGGGTTGTCGCAGGACGGCGACGGGGCTGACGACCGGACCGGGTGGCCCGCAGTGATCAGGGGTCGCCACGAGCAGAACCGCAGTTGAAGTTGCAGTACCCGTCAGTGCAGTACGCGGTATCCAGCAGCGCAGGTATGCAAGCGGTACCTCGGTGAAGGCGTCGGCTGCGGGCGCGCGCACCGGGAGGTTCGGCAGTGGGGTTCTAAGCCGGAGCAGTGGTCGCAGGACGGGCGACGGGGCTGGCTGCCGAAGGGCGACGCTTCCACAGGTTGCTACGCAACACGCAGTAGAGCAGTGCCAGCAGTACGCAGTCCCCCCTTTGGAAAGTGCTGGTCAAGAGGGAAAGAACGGAGGAGCGAGGCGCCATCAGGATCGCCCGGGCGGAATGGCTGAGCCCGGGTACCGCAGGACATCGATAGTGAGGTGGTCTCCGGTCGAGCAACCGCGATCCCCGCGCCCCCGACAGCAGTCCGGTCGGGCCCGCGGAAACAGAAGGCCGGTGCAGTATCAGGGCCGGCAGATGGTGTAGCAGTTCCTTCGGGGCCCTGGCGCAATGGCGCCAGGGCCCCTCCACGCGTTTCATGAGAGAGGTGCAATGACAGCAGACGACTCGTTCGGCCGGCTCGATGACGACGACTACCCCGCCTACACGATGGGCCGGGCCGCCGAACTCCTCGGCACCACCCAGGGCTTCCTCCGCGCGATCGGCGAAGCCCGCCTCATCACCCCGCTGCGCTCGGCGGGCGGCCACCGCCGCTACTCCCGCTACCAGTTGCGCATCGCCGCCCGCGCCCGGGAACTCGTCGACCAGGGCACACCGATCGAGGCCGCCTGCCGCATCGTCATCCTTGAGGACCAGCTCGAAGAAGCCCGGCGCATCAACGACGAATACCGCCGCGCCTCCCAGCCCGCAGACTCTGCAGCATCGCGGCTCCCTCATTGAATTGTGCTTGCCCTCAGCCGAACTGCGGTGACTCTTCAGGCGTCATCGAATCCGGTGACCTTCCGTCAGAATTGCGCGTGCTCATACCTCTGATCCCGCACTCGCTGTGAATCACGTGGATGGCCGGAGGCGTCGTGCTGGAGGGCCATGGTTCCTGGCGTCACGGCCGCCTCCGGCCATGACCCTCCAGCTACCCCCGAACTGGAGGAATCACCACTTTCGTCCTGGGATCACGGGGACGGGACATGGGTGGGGCCCGACACCACGGTGTCGGGCCCCACCCATGATTGTGCTGCTGTTGTGACTATCTACCAGCGGTACCAGCGGCCGCGCTTGCCGCCGCTTGCTGTCGGGCGGATCACGAAGCCGAGGACCCACACGATCAGGACGATGACGGCGATCCACCACAGTGCCTTCAGTGCGAAACCGGCACCGAAGAGGATCAGGGCGAGCAGAAGAACAAGAAGAATAGGAACCATAGTTATCAACCTCCGGACCCTCGTGTGCCCGGCGGTCCGATCTTCACTCCTGCCAGTCTTATGTATTTCTTAGACGGTCCGCGCTGCGAATACGTCGTGGTTCTCGGCTGGTTTGAGGATGCAATACGTGGTGACACGGATGGCGTACTTGAGTTTCCGAGTGAGACAGGAGTGAGTGGTTGTGGCTGCGGACGAAAAGGCTCAGGCCAAGGGCGAGCAGGTCGAGGGCAAGGTCAAGAAGGTCGTCGGCGGCGCGGTGGGCAACGAGTCGCTGAAGGCCGAGGGTCACGCCAAGGAGTCCCAGGGTGACCTGCGGGCGGCCAAGGAGAAGGCCAAGGACGCCGTCCGGCCCAAGTAGGCTCACAGCGCTCCTGATCCCGGCAGCCTGTTGGCTGCCGGGATTTGTGCTGTCTGGGCCGGACCGCGGGCCCAGGCAGCCGGCTGCGGTGTGAACCGTGCACTCGCAGCGTCGGTTGCACTGGGACTGGGGAGTGGGCGCCGTCGGGGCCCAGGCGGGAAAGGTTCCCTTGCGGTCGCCGGTGCCGCCGATGCTGATCCTGCGGGGCCTGGCCCGGTCGGCGATCGGGATGCGGAGGGTGAGGGTGCCGGCCTCATAGTCGGCGCAGATGTGCTCAGTGTTGAGGATGGCGCCTGGACGATCTGACGGGAGAAGACCCCAGCCACTGTTCGGACGGCTCCGTCTGAGCACTCCAGGACCGGGCGGCCGCCCGTGGACGATCTCCCGTCCGAAGAGCCGGCGCCGCTCTGCACGATCCGTCCCGAGGCCGTACACCGAACAACGGCCGGTCCGATGGCGGCCTCCTGCGGGGCCGGGCAGGAGGCCGCCAGAGAAGGGGTCAGACCGAGGGGATGAAGCGGTCCCAGGCACGGTGTCGGGCTAGCAGTTCGGTGAGTTGTTCCAACGCCGTGTCAGCGGTGTCGGCGCTCACCACGCCGGGTGCGTCGAGTGCGATTCCGGCAGAGGCCAGGGCCTCCACGCCATCGCTCCATGCCCCGACGGCTTTTCCGTGGCGGTAGGCCTCCACCACCATGAGCAGTACGCGGGAGTCGAGGCCTACAGCCATCGCGACATCGTCGTCGACCTTGGCGTCACGGGCTCCGTAGCCGTCGGCTCCGACGGCCGGTGCGCCGGCGAGCAGGAGGGCGTCGAACTCGGTGGAGCGGGCGTTGGCGAAGGTGCGCTGCACGGTGACTGGCTCGCCCTCGGGGTCGAGGATTCCACCGATGGGGGCGATCACCAGGGGCACCATGCCGGCGTCCAGGACGGCCTGGCGGACTGAGCGCACGCCGGTCAGGTCCTGGTCGTCGGCGGTGATGATGCCGATGATCCGGCCGTCCAGTGGCCAGGTGCCGCCGATCTGGGAGAGCGCCGGACTGGGAACCGGGTCGGCGAGCTTCACGGTCGGTGCGGGCGCGGGCAGACCCAGGCCGGCGGCGACCTGCGCGCACAGTTCGGCGTCGATGTTCGCCAGAACGAGCAGGGCGCGTTCCTTGATCGCCGTTTCCCAGCATTTGCTGAGTTCGAAGGTGTAGGAAGCGACGATGTGCTCGCGCTCGGTGGGTGTCATGCTCAGCCAGAACAGTCGTGGCTGGGTGAAGTGGTCGTCGAAGGAGGCTGCCGCGTCCCGGACCTTGCGGGAGGCGGGTACCTGCTCGGGAACCTCGATGTAGGCGCCGTTGTCCGCGCCCGCGAGGAACGGGCAGCCGCCGTCGAGGGAGTTGGGCCGGTAGGGCGCGACCCCGCGGTGGACGGCCGTCTGGTGCATGCCGTCGCGGAGCATGTCGTTGACGGGGGCGTGGGTGCGGTTGATGGGCAGCTGGCCGAAGTTGGGGCCGCCGAGCCGGCTGATCTGGGTGTCGAGGTAGGAGAACAGGCGGCCCTGGAGCAGCGGGTCGTTGGTGACGTCAATGCCCGGGACGAGGTGTCCGACGTGGAAGGCGACCTGTTCTGTCTCGGCGAAGTAGTTCGAGGGGTTGGCGTTCAGGGTGAGCAGCCCGATCGGCTGGACCGGGGCCAGCTCTTCCGGCACGATCTTCGTCGGGTCCAGGAGGTCGATGCCCTCGAACATCTGGTCGTCGGTGTCGGGGAAGGCCTGCACGCCGAGCTCCCACTGCGGGTGGGCCCCGGCCTCGATCGCGTCGGCCAGGTCCCGGCGGTGGAAGTCGGGATCCACGCCGGCGGTGATCTGGGCTTCCTCCCAGACCAGGGAGTGCACTCCCAGCTTCGGCTTCCAGTGGAACTTCACCAGCGTCGTCGCGCCCTTGGCGTTCTGGAGGCGGAAGGTGTGGACGCCGAAGCCCTCCATCATCCGGTAGGAGCGCGGGATGCCGCGGTCGGACATGTTCCAGAGCGTGTGGTGCGTGGCCTCGGTGTGCAGGGTGACGAAGTCCCAGAAGGCGTCGTGGGCGCTCTGGGCCTGCGGGATCTCGCGGTCCGGGTGCGGCTTGCCGGCGTGGATGACGTCGGGGAACTTGATCGCGTCCTGGATGAAGAACACCGGGATGTTGTTGCCGACCAGGTCGAAGACGCCCTCGCTGGTGTAGAACTTCGTGGCGAATCCGCGGGTGTCGCGGACGCTGTCGGCGGAACCGCGTGAGCCGAGCACGGTGGAGAAGCGCACGAAGACCGGTGTCTCGACGTCCTTGCCCAGGAATGCGGCCTTGCTGATCCCCTCGCCCGTGCCGTAGCCCTGGAAGATGCCGTGCGCTGCGGCGCCGCGGGCGTGCACGACCCGCTCCGGGATCCGCTCGTGGTCGAAGTGCATGATCTTCTCGCGCAGGTGGTGGTCCTGCAGGAGCACCGGTCCCCGCGGTCCCGCTTTCAGCGAATGGTCGGTGTCGTACAGCCGCGTGCCCTGCGCCGTGGTGAGGAACTCGCCGCCCTGCGCCACCTCTGCCTGCGGGATGCCCGTCTTCTGTCCGGTGGGGCTGTACGTGTCCGGGCCGCGTTGGTCGGGCTTGGGCGGCAGCGGACCGGCCGGCTCGGTCGGCTCGTCGACCGCAGGCGGCACCGCGCTCGGCGCCCCCGGGATCTCGTTGCCGGGATGAGCGATCTCCTGTACCTTCTCGGCGACCTTGTCGGCCGCTGCCGCCACGGGATTCTTCTTCTTGGCACTCACGCGAGTTTCCGATCACTGAGGGAAGAGGGGAACGCCATCCCGCCGTGATGACAGGAGATTCGCTGGGTACCCACTTCCGGGATCGCGACGCAGCGCCTCGCCCGCATGAAGCCGCAGGTTCACTCGACAGGTGGACGCGTCATGGCAAGGGGCCGGGGCGTGTCCGGGCCGGCAACAAAACCGAGCACGCAGGGCGGCAGGCTGGGCGGTTGCCCGGCTTCTCCTGCGGCGGCGGGGCTGACGGTGAGGGCCCAGGCCGACGTGTGGTCCGGGCCCTCGATCGCGTGCCTCCGAAGGGTGAAGTCGGATCCTGCACGCGATGTCTCGTCCAACGATCGTCGTCGGTGGTGGGCACGATGTGCTTGCCGACTCTGCCGCGCGTTTCGGGCCGCTTCCGGCGCAGAGAGGTAGCCCGCTCCCAAGCCGGACTTGACGGGACTGGGCCAGGAGTCAGAGCCACGATGGGGGCGAGGCCGGGGCTCCCAACTGGCATGTGTCCGGCCGGGCAGGCGCTGAGTGATGCCCTGTGCATCGACGACCACGATCAGTGGGCAGGTCAGTAGACGAGACGGTCGCCGGCCCTCGCGCGAAATGTCAGTACTGGCGGAGTGCAGTGCTTGGTCGGGGTACTCGACGGTTATGAACGAGAAATCGCTGACCGTGCTGGCCGCCGATTCGTATGCCGGTGCTCTCTGGTTGATGTTGGTCGGCATTGCCGTGGTCGTCGTACTGGTCGTCGGCTTCTTCATCGGCACGCGCCACTCGTCCCGGCGTCGCGTGTCGACATCCCCGCCCCAGGCGGCGCAGGCGCGGCGCGACGTGACGGATCCCGCGCAGCACGGTGATGGATGGAGTACTCCTGACGACGCCCCCGAGCAGGGCCATCCCCACCGTTGAACGCCATGCGCGAGGATCCGCCCCGGCAAAACGCGCAGCTTCCGCGCAGCCGTCCAGGGAAGCGTCGCTGCCAGCAGATGCTCAGTCACTCGTGCTGGGTGTCGGGATGGGTTCACGGGCACGTTCATGGAGACCCACGACGGACAGCAGGACGATCCGGCATCCGGAGATCGGCGACAACCTGCTCGACTGCGACGTGCACCGTCTAACGACCTCGTGCGCGGCAGGCCGGATACCGGTGCGTCGCGGGAAATCGATGGCCGGGGCCTGAGGCGCGCAAGACCAGTAGCCTCCCCCGGCTTCGCAGCTGACACCCATGCAGGCTGCCCGGAACGCTTTGCGTTCCGGGCAGCCTCGTGTTCAAGGGACCAGTCGTTGAGAGCATGCAAATGCGGAGAGGGCACTCTTACCGGAAGGTGCTGCTGTACCGCTGGAGCACCGTGTAGGGACGCCTTGGGCGGCGTTTGTGGTGCCGTATCACTGGTTGGCCGGGCGAGTGACTTTTCGACGTGCGTGCCATTCTTGCCCGCTGACGGCGCTGGATCCCGGTCCGGTTGTCAGGCCGCCCGGGTGAGCTGGGCCTGTCCGAACAGCAGGGCGTAGCCGTCGGGGAGCTGTCCGATGATCCGGGCTGTCAGGTCCTCTCCGGCGAGGCGGGCGACGACGCCGAGGACCGATCCGGTGTCCCAACGGGTCGTCGCCAGGGTACCCCCGGACCGTTCGGCGAGGTCCTTCACGAAGCCCCAGCCGGTCAGCGGCCTGGCGGTGGGGATCTGCGAGGAGAGGTAGCCGGCTGCTTCCTGGGGGAGGCGGGCGGCGAGCTCCACGCGTTCGTCGCCGGTCAGCTGGCGGCCGAGGGACTCAAGGACGCGTCGTACGACGTCTCGTGCTTGTCGGCGGGTGGGGTAGACGCCTTCGTAGCGCACCTTCTCCAGCATCTGGTCGAAGGTGATGGCCGTCGAAGCAGAGGGCGCGGGGGGAGAGAGAAGAGTCATGGCGCGACGACTTTCCGTGCGTGAACGGTTATTCCTGCTGCGGTGAACCGGTTGCCCCGGGTGAACGCCGTGAACCGCGCGTTCCTCTCGGAATCGGTTCTCCGGCGTGGAGTGAGGGAGCGGAGCCGTTGCCGCCGGGGCCCACAGCGAATTCGTCGGCGAACCCTGTGTGGGCCCCGGACAGCAGAGGGGCGGCGGATCAGCTGTCGAGTTCCTTGCGGTCACCGGTGCCGCGGATGCTGATCTTGCGGGGCTTGGCCCGCTCGGCGATCGGGATAGTGAGCGTCAGGACGCCGGCCTCGTAGTCCGCGGAGATGTGCTCGGTGTCGAGGGTGTCGGCAAGGACGATCTGGCGGGAGAAGACACCGAGCGGCCGTTCGGACAGTTCCGTCTGGGCGTTCTCGGACTTCGGCAGGGGGCGTCGCTCCGCCTTCACGGTGAGCATGTTCCGCTCGACGTCGATGTCGAGCGCGTCGGGGTCGATGCCCGGCAGATCGAAGGCGATGACGTACTGGTCGCCGTCACGGTAGGCGTCCATCGGCATCGCGGAAGGGCGGGACCACGTTCCCGGGCCCATCAGCTGCTGGGCGAGGCGGTCGAGTTCACGGAACGGGTCGGTGCGCATCAACACGGGATACACCTCCAGATGAGTTCAGCAGTTGCTGTGCGCTTCACCTGACACCGAGCATGTCATCCGAACGACGACAAATTTCGAAGTCATCCAACGGATGACAAGCCTGCAGACCTGGGAAGGAGAGGAAATGAGCGACGACAAAACCCCGGCACCGGCCTCCTTCGGAGCGACGGTCACCGCGCTCGAGGCCATCGCCCAGGCCATGCGAACGGCGCGAGTTGCCGACGCTGCCTCCAGCGACGACCCCGAGCAGGCCGCTGCCGCGCTGCTCCTCCTGCGCGAGCTGCGCGAACAACTCGCCCACTGGGAGCCCGCCCTGATCGAGACGGCCCGGGAAGCCGGCGCCAGCTGGGCCGACCTGGCCCACCCCCTCGGCGTCTCCAGCCGCCAGGCCGCCGAACGCCGCTATCTGCGCGTGCGCCCCGGTGAAGCGGGCACCACCAAAGAACAACGCGTGCAGGCCACCCGAGGCCGGCGCGCCGCGGACCGCACCGTCACGTCCTGGGCCCACGACCACGCCGCTACGCTGCGCCAGCTCGCCGGAACCATCATCGCCCTGCCGGATCTCCCCGCCACGGCGACAGACGCGCTCACGGCCCTGCACACCGCACTCGGCGACAGCGACCCGGCCCAACTCCTGGGCCCGCTCTCCGAGACAGGCCCCCACCTACGGCCCGCTCACCCCGACCTCGCGGACCGCGTCACCGACATCGACCGCCACACCGGAGAGATGCGCGAGAGCGAGCACCGCCACCGATCTACCAGCGGACCATGACATGGAACCGGCGGACATACGCGGGTCACCGTAGGCCCCACGTTGCCCCGGAGACGCGCCTGTCACCCGATGAGCTCGCGTGCGTCCCGTTTGGCTCTTCGCACGCGGCCGCGAATGCTGAGGTCCCTGGCGAGCCGGTGTGGTGATCCTCTGCCTGGTGGCATGGATGAGCTGGCCGGGGCAATTGTTTTACCCGGGCCGCCAGCATGCAGCGCATGCCCTCCCCGGAGCGCAGAACCTGCTCCGGACAAAGTCCTGAGCGTCATCCAGCACTGAGGAGCCGAAGTGACCCTACGAAGGCCGGACGGCGGGCAGGCCTCTGGCCATCCCGACGACGGGAACCGCCGGGGCATGCCGATGACCCTGACGGGGACCCTGGAGGCGGCAGAGGCCGCAGCCCCCGTGGAGTCGCTCGACGTGGTCGCACACATGCTCAAGGAGCATCTCGGGGCCGAATCGGTGTCGTTCCTGATTCTTGATTTCACCGGCAGCTCGGTGGTGAGGCTGGGAGCGGCGGGCAGTGTCGACACCGGTACGCCCGCCAGGCGCATCACCGTGGGGGGCACCCTGTACGACGACGTGATCCGTACCCAGCGGCCACGCGTGGAGGAGAAGAGCGAGGATGCGCTGGTGCGGATTATCGCCCCGGTCACCAACCGCGGGGACGCGATCGGCCTGCTCGAACTCTTCCTGCCAGCGGCACCCGATGCCGCAGTGATGCGGGAGATCGGCGAGACTGCACACGCGCTGGCGTACATCGTCATCGCCAACCGTTCCTACACCGATGTCTATCAGTGGGGCCGCCGCACCACTCCCTTGAGCCTGGCCGCTGAGATCCAGCATCGGCTTCTCCCGACATCGCTGGCCTGCGAGGCGGCGCAGTTCGCGGTGGCTGGGGCGCTGGAGCCGGCCGACCACGTCGGGGGCGACACCTTCGACTACGTGATCGACCGGGACACGGTGCAGCTCTCCGTCACCGACGCCATGGGACACGATGTAGACGCTGCGCTGCTGGCAACACTGCTGGTTGGGGCGCTGCGCCGGGCGCGGCGTGCCGGCGCCGACCTCGCCGAACAGGCCCGCCAGGCCGACCAGGCCATGCACGACCACAGCCGCAAGGGCTATGTCACAGGCCAGCTCCTGCGTATCAGCCTGCTCGACGGTACGACAGAGTTCGTCAACGCCGGGCACCCCTGGCCGCTACGCATGCGGGACGGCCAGGTGCAGGAGATCACCCCGAAGGTCGATACACCCTTTGGTTTCCCCACGCCTCACGCATACCGAGTGCAGTCGCTGGATCTGCGGCCCGGGGACCGGCTCGTCATGTTCACCGACGGCATGCTGGAGCGCAAGGCCAACAGCATCGAGCTGTCCGAACTGATCGTGCGGACCCGCGACCTGCACCCCCGCGAGGCCGCCCGTACCCTCATCGCAGCGATTGTCGCTGCCCACAACGGCCACCTGCACGACGATGCGACCGTCATGTGCCTGGACTGGCACGGCACCAGTCATTCCCAGCGCGACGCCGCCACCGGAGCAAACCTCACCAACGCCTCAAAACAATCATGGCCTGGACGCGCCGTCTAAAGGATGACACCAGCCGGCTTGGCGGATTCTCGTCAGGGCTGTCGCCTCCGGCAGGCGGGATCGCGCTGGGGATCAGGTCGCCTCGCATCCGTCCGGCCACCCCACGGGCCCGATCCAGGCTTCCACCGCCGGACCCGGGGGATGGTTTTACGGACCTTCACCTTCTCCTCCATGTCTTCACGTGGTGCGCCGGGTCCGGTAATGCCGGGCTGCCCCAAGGAGAAAAAGGATCACGCCCGCAGCCTTGACCTGCACTTTTAGGCAACTGGGGTGGCTATTTGCCTGGGATGAGAGGGCTACGGTCGGGCCGAGCCTGACTCGTCCGCCCGTTCGCAGTGAGACTCGGCCGGGGGGCGGGTTGCCAGCGGAAGGCAGGGTGGAGGATGGTTGCCGCAGGGCAACAAATTCTTCGACCGGATGAGGTGAGGGGTTCGCGTAGCGGGCCTTCCTGTTTGTGACTTCCACCCAGCACGGACCTGCCGTGAGCACTACCGCTCCGGCCCAGGAAGCACTTGTGGCGGTGCCCTACCCAATCCTGGTCGTGGACGGCGCCGGCGTCGTGTGTCACGTGAATCCGAAGGCGGCCTCGCTCTTCCCCGGCCTGTGCCGCGGTACGGCTCTGTCCGACGGCGTTCCGGCGTGGTTGGCGAACGCCCATGCCCGGCAGACGGCCGGCAGCCGCCAGGGCGACAACGCTGCCGTGTCGGGTGCGGTGGGGGAGCGGAGCTTCGAAGCGCTTCCGACCGTGCAGGATGACGGGAACGTGGTGTGGTGGCTGGCGGACGACACCGACCATCAGCTGGCCCGCCAGGCGCTGCAGGAAGAACGCGAACGCACCGCGTTTCTCACCGAGGCGTCCAACACGCTGCTGTCGTCACTGAATCTGGAGCGGTGTATGGACGTGACCGCCCAACTGGCGGCCGAGCATCTCGCCGACGCCGCGGTAGTCATCGCACCCCGTACCGCCCGCCGCCTGCCCGTCGTCATCTGCCTGCGCGGCGGCAAGCCACAGCGCTTCCAGTGGGACGTCGACCCTGCCGAGGTACCCGGTCTGGCGGAGGCCCTTCAAGGCTTCCCTCCGGTGCCCTCCCGCTGGATCGATCCCGCGTTTGCTCCCGAGTGGCTCGTACCCGAAGGGTTCGGCACGGTGGGCTCCATCGTCGTCACCCCGCTACCCGGACACGGCGTGCCCGCCGGAGCACTGATCCTGCTCCGCCGCACCGGAGAGACCGCCTTCACCGATGGCGAAGAAGTCTTCGCCCGACTGTTTGCCGCCCGCTCCGGCGCCGCGATGTCCGCCGCCCGCCTGTACGCGGAGCAGACCTCGCTCACGCAGACCCTGATGCGGGACCTGCTCCCACCCGTCCTCCACCAGATCTCGGGCGTAGATTTCGCGGGGGGCTACCGTGCCTCGAAGGACCATGAGCGCATCGGCGGCGACTTCTACGACGTCCACCCCGCCTCCGTCGAGGGGGAGGAGTCCTTCGCGGTGCTGGGCGATGTGTGCGGCAAGGGGATGGAGGCCGCGGTCCTGACGGGGAAGATCCGTAACACTCTGCAGGCGCTCCTGCCGATGGCAGTCGACCACCAGCGGATGATCGACCTGCTCAACGGCGCGCTCCTCAACTCCCACCACACGCGATTCGCCACCCTCGTCATGGCCTCCGCCGTGCGCGAGGCCCGCTCGGTACGCCTGCGCGTGACGAGCGCGGGGCATCAGCCGACTTTGATCGTGCGGCAGGACGGCACGGTGGAGGAAGGATCGTCCCGCGGCACACTCGTCGGAACGTTCCCCAAGGCACCGGCGACGACGATGCACGAGACGCTCGCGCCGGGCGAGTTCTGCATGCTGTTCACCGACGGCTTCACCGAGGCCAAGGGCGGCCCGCTGGGCGACGAATACTTCGGCGAGGACCGGATCAAGGCGGCCCTGTCCCAGTGCGCGGGCATGCCGGCAGAGGCGGTCGTGGAGCACATCCAGATGCTCGCCTCCCAGTGGGTGGGCAGCCGGTCACACGACGACATGGCCGTCATAGTGATCGCAGCTCCCCGCTCCCACCATCTCAGTGCGGTAGACGGGCACACCCGGGGCAGGTTCACCGCATGAGTTCCCTCACCGCTGTCTCCTTCGAGGACCGGACCGCCCAGCTGTGGCAGGCGGTCGCTGCCGGCGACGAGCACGCCGCGACCACGGTGGTCTTCGAGACGCTGGACGACGGCATCTCAGCCGAGCGCGTGCTCCTGGACCTGATCGCGTCCGTGCAGCGCAAGGTGGGCGAGGAGTGGGCGGCCAACCGAATGACGGTGGCGCAGGAGCACGCCGCAACCGCGATCAACGACCGGGCCGTTTCCGCGCTCTCCCACCACTACGCCGCCCACACGGCTGCTAGTCGAGGCCGGGTGGTGGTGGCATGCGTGGACGGTGAATGGCACGGCCTACCCGCCCGCATCCTGGCCGAGGTCCTGAAACTACGCGGCTGGACGGTCGACTATCTCGGCGCGCAGGTTCCGCCCGCTCACCTCATAACGCACCTGCACCAGACCGGACCCGACCTCGTCGCCCTCTCGAGTTCGATCGCCACCCGGCTGCCGACCGCCCACGCCGCGATCACGGCGGTTCAGGCCACGAACACGCCTGTCCTGGTGGGCGGGGCCGCTTTCGGCACGCACGGCCAATACGCCCGCCTGCTCGGCGCGGACATGTGGGCACCCGACGCGGCCGCGGCCGCGGACCGGCTCGAAAGGACTCTGCCCAGTCCGGCACCTGCGCATCAGCCCATCGACGACCTGCCGCACCTGGCCGACCAGGAATACACGATGGTCGCCCGCACCCACTCACAGCTGGTGCGCACCGTCATGGGAGGGCTGGAAGACCGCTTCCCTGCGATGCGCGACTACACGGCCCTGCAGCGTCAGCACACGGCCGAGGACATCGCGCACATCGTGGACTTCCTTGCCACCACCCTCTACGTCGGCGATACGGACCTTTTCGCCAGCTTCCTCACGTGGACGTCCGGGATCCTCACGGCCCGTGGCGTCCCTGCCCGCTCCCTCCTCCCCGCTCTGGATATCCTGAGCGAAGAGCTCAAGGACTTTCCCCGCGCCGTTCAGATGCTCACCCAGGCCAATGACCACCTCACCGGGGCAAGGTCCGTGAACGCCTCCGACTCCAGGAACAGTGGATGACGCCGCCGTCGGCCGGAATAGAACTCATCACCATCCCCAGCAGCGACACGAGCGCGCTGCTGCTGGAGGTGCACGGGTTCCTGGACTACGACTCGGCCGACCACTTCCTCGCCCTGGCCTCGCAGCAACTGGCCGACAGCAGACCGGGCCTGCGCACACTGCGCCTGGACTGCAAGCACCTGGAGGGGCTCGATTCGATGGGGCTGGCGATGGTGCTGATGCTCCACCGCCGTACCACTGCGGCGGGCGTCACGCTGTCTCTCGACAACCGCAGCCCCAGTCTTGAGCGGCTGCTGGACATCACCGGCACCCTGGAACACCTTGTTCGTGATCATGCAGCTTCAGCCGAGGTGTCGGCCGATGCGCAGGGCATGGCATATCGTCATACGTCCGAAGGCGGCACGGCAGTCGACGGCACCGGTCACCCGTTGGGACCGGAGATCAGCGGCTGACCTCTCTACCTGCGTGTCTACCTGCGTGCATGACCGGCATCAGGGTCTTTGCCCCCTGGATGGGAATCGCATGACCGACCGCATCCCGCCCGCCCACGATCACCTCCGCGACGCTGCCCGGCAGGCCCGGAGCATCGCCGAGCTCTTCGACGTCCTGTGGGAGCAGGACCGCAACGAGGGGCCACCGCCCTGCATTCCCGTCTCCCAGCTGCGCGTCATGAACATCGTCGACCGCGAGGACGGCATCCGCATGCGCGCCCTGACCCGGATCTTGGGTGCAGCACGCCCCTCGGTGTGCCGCCTGATTGACCGTCTCCAGGCCCTGGGATTCGTCGAACGCCGCCCTTGCCCCGACAGCGGCCGCGAGGTTCTCCTCACCTTGACTCAGGCCGGCCGCTGTCACCTGACTCAACTGCGCGAACGCCGCGAGGGCCTCCTTCTGCAGGCCCTCGACACGTTGCCCGACCCTCAGCGGGCGGCCATGACCAAAGGCCTTGCCCTCCTGCAGAGCGCGTTGGCCGACCAGCCCACGCTCCGCCTGGCGCCCGAGGACGCCCCCCTCACCTCCATGCCCCACGACCACGCGCGTTCCGCCTGATGATCACAACCACCGGCACGGCCCGTTGGGCCCCCGCACTAGGCCGTGGTGACGTCGAGCGTGATGTGGGCGGTGATGCGCTTGCCGACCGTGGTCGCCTCCACGGTGAGGGTCTGGGCGAGGGCTGCCACGATCTCCAGGCCGTGCTGGCCGACGCGTTCGGGGTTAGCTGCTTTCGCAGCCGGGACGACGGGGCTGCTGTCCCAGAGCTCGACGGTAAGGACCATGCCGTGGATGTGCAATTTCAACAGCGCTGGCCCGGGCGCGTACTTGCGGGCGTTGGTGACGAGCTCGCTGACGATCAGCTGCACGATCTCCACGGTGGCCTTGGCCACCGGGATGCCGGCATGGTCTCGTGCCTTCACCAGGAAGGCGGTTGCGACGTGGCGGGCCTGGGCGATGCGGGAGCTGTCGCCGTCCAGGGAGAGTGAGGTCTCCAGCGGCAGGGCAGTACTGGACCGTCCGCCGTCGGTGTCATCAGATGCATCGTCCATGTGTCTGCTCCCGTGTCCCCAGCCGAGTACCCCTCCCGGGCCCGCGTGTTGAGGCCCTGAACGTTACCTGTGGCACAGCCGCGAGAGCGAAGCGTCCGTAGGATGTGACGACTCCTGCCTCCGCAGCAACGCCCCATGCCCAGGGCCGGAAAGATTGTTGAAGGGAACGTGGCAGACATACAGGACCCAGCCGGGGCGCCAGCCCGCCTGTCGATCACCCAGACCAGTGTCGGCGGCATCCGTGTCCTGGCCCTGTGCGGTGAGATCGACGCGGACACGGTCAGCGGCCTCCGCGATGCCCTGCACCTCGATGAGACCGCGGCCCTGTCACGGTCGGTACTCGACTTCAGCAACGTCACGTTCATGGACTCCAGCGGAGTCAACATCCTGGTCGCCGCATTCCAGCGAGCGCGAGCGGCCGGCGGATGGATCCGCCTGGTTGCGCCGACCGCGCCGGTCCAGCACGTCGTCGAGATCGTGGGACTCGACACGATCATCCCCTCCTACCCGACAGTTCCTGAAGCCATCGACGCCTGACACGCCCAGGGTCGGCCGGAGTTGGGCAGCAGCGGCGTCCGGGCGGATCAGGCCCCGCCACGACGAGCGTCACCTGCAGCGCTGCTCCCAATGCCCAGCGAGGGCGTTGCCGTCCCCCTGACGCGCCCGAGCCGGCCGGCGCAGTGAGCACACGAGGCCGTCGCGGACATCGTGGGGGAGGTGCTGGCCTGGTGTCGGCAGGAAATCCTCGCCGCGCGCCTGCCCCCGACCCTGCGCGGCTGGAGCAGCTGCTCACTGAAGACGATGCGTGCGTCCGGGACCGGAACCGGCTGCGGGCGCCCTTTCCGGCCGCCTCATCGCAACCGCCCCGCGATCGGGGGGAATGTGAGGGAGACAAGCTGATCAAGCCCCACAGCCCACGGAAGGTGCTCTCCGAGGTCGAGCCGGCGACCGCAGCGTGGATCGACTGGTACGGCCACCGCCGACTCCACGGCGCGATCGGGCACATCCCACCCGTCGCATACGAGACCAACGACTACAGCGGGACCAGAAAGACCCAGGTAACAGTCAAGATCTGGAGTCTCGATCAAACCCCGGACGGTTCACCATGCCTTAATCCGGGGTTGGAAAAGGCTCAATGACCCTGGCCTCACTGTTGCCCGGCATATTGCCAGGGCAGCAATGAGGGTCGGTCGAAATGGCTGGCCTGCTGCTTGTCGGTGAACTGCGGGTCCTTCTTTTGGTTGCAGATCTCCCTGCCGGATGCGTTGTAGGCATGGACGTAGGAGCTACGTGGAGAGAGCCACCGCGTAGACGAATGCGCCACCCTTAAATGACCGCTGGATACCCTTTCGAGTTGTTGCCGTAGCTGATGGTGATCTTGGCAATGTTGGATGTGTAATGTCCGGCGCCCAGCAGGCGATAGCGCCCCTTGCCGGCGGGCTCGAGGGTGGAGTCGAAATAATCAATCGAATGGCCGGTGCCCCACAGGCGATTGTTGATAAACGTGGGCGGAGAAGGTCGTCCACGGGCTCGCCATGCGAGACGAGCCGGCGCAACAACGCCTCGGCCCGCCTCAGCCGCCGCCAGGTGTTCGACAGCAGACGGTCGGCGATGCCGAGCAGCCACGGCAAGGCCGAGTCGCGGTCCAGCACCGTCTCCGATCGCCGACGCCAAGCGTGCAAGAACACGGTCGACGTGAGGTCTTCGGCCTCGGACCAGTCGGCCGTCCGCCGGAACAGGTGGTTGTAGATGGTCTTCGCATGGCGGTCGAAGATCCGACCGAACGCCTCCCGGTCGCCGTCGACGGCCCTCGCCCACAGCTCCCGATCAGAGACCCCTCCGATCGGTACAGCGGGACCAGCGTTGTTCAGTTCCATGCTCTGTACGTGTCCGGCAACCGGCTGAAGGTTCCCGCGGAGTCGGATCCGCTTGGGCGGACTTGGTTCACCCGGTCAGCGACAGCGCTGGTCGAAGGGGGCATACACGGGCGAGCGGGAGGATCTCGCCCGGGCTGTTCCGGCAGTCACACCGGGCGGATGCCGGCCTCCGGGAGCGTACGGCGTCCACGATCAGCCGTGAAATCGGCAACAGCGGTGGACGCGTGTCCGCGGGGAGACTGCCGCACGGGAACGGGCGTTCGCCGGCACCCGGAGGCCCGAGCGGTGCCCGCTCTCCTATAGGCCTGCGTGGAGACAGACGGCGCTGAACTGCTGCGCGAGCAGTGATCGCCCGAGCCGAGTCGTGGGACACCTGCGTCTGCATCACGGGGACGCCCCGCAGACGCAGACCACCCACGAGACGATCCGCACCACGCGCCGGAAGGCAGTCCGCGCGAACCGTGCAAGCACCCTCGAACCGGCCGTTTCGATCCGCAAGAACAAGCGCCGGGCGATGAAAGGCCAGTGGCGTTCACGGATCGCCGATGCCCGACGGAAGGAACAAACCTGCCCGACGTTCAGCCAGGACGACCTTGACGCCATCGCCGACGAATCTCGACATCCCTCGCGTACGTGCCGGGGAATTCTGACGATCCGAGAGTGCTGTCGTGACCGGTTGAATCCAAGGTCAGCGTCTGCCGCCTACTCGGAAAGAAACTCCGATGGAAGCCGCAACGCGTCTCTGTCATTCAACGCCGCTCGTTACGACGCCACTTGCTCTGATGAAGATTGAGTCACTACAGTCCCTATCCGAACCTTCGCTCGGTCGTTCACTCGTTGGGGGTGGCAGTGAAGGATCACCGCCCGTCGGCGTTTTTCGGCAGGCGGCCTGAGAAAAAGGAGTTCGCCTTCGTGGCGTCCCACCGTCGACCCAAGCAGCCGAGCCGCACCCGTGTGACCGTGCTCTCCACCGCCGCCGCTGCCGCCGTTGTGCTCAGCGCCAACGCCGCCAACGCGGCCCCGTCCGAGAAGCCCAACAAGGACGAGGTCAAGACCAAGGTCGACAAGCTCTACGAAGAGGCCGAGCAGGCCACCGAGAAGCTCGACGGCGCCAAGGAGAAGCAGCAGAAGCTCCAGAAGGAGATCAACTCCCTTCAGGACAACGTCGCCCGCGGCCAGGACGAGCTCAACCAGCTCCGTGAGGGCCTCGGTTCGATGGCCAGCGCCCAGTACCGCACCGGTGGCATCGACCCCTCCGTGGCGCTCTTCCTCTCCTCCGACCCGGACGACTTCCTGGACAAGGCCTCGGCCATGGACCAGCTGAGTGCCCATCAGGTCGAGATGCTCAAGAAGGTCCAGGCGAAGCAGCGTTCACTCGCCCAGCAGCGTGCCGAGGCATCCTCGAAGCTCAAGGACCTCGCCGGCACCCGGGCCGAGCTCGCCAAGAAGAAGCAGGAGGTCCAGAGCAAGCTGGGCTCCGCGCAGAAGCTCCTGAACTCGCTGACCGCGCAGGAGAAGGCGGCACTCACCTCGCAGGATCAGGAGCGGGCGACCCGCGCCAGCAAGCGCGTCGACCTCGGCACCACCAAGGCCGCCTCGGGCCGTGCCGCCGCCGCGTTCGCCGCCGCCGAGAGCGTCATCGGCGCCCCGTACGTGTACACCCACGCCGGTCCGAGCTCGTTCGACTGCTCGGGCCTCACCTCCTGGGCCTACGCCCAGGCCGACGTGACGATACCCCGGACCTCCCAGGCCCAGGCCAACGCGGGCACCCGCATCTACTCGCAGAGCGACCTCAAGATCGGCGACCTGGTCATCTTCTACGGCGACCAGCACCACGTCGGTCTCTACGCGGGGGACGGCCGGGTGCTGCACGCCCCGCACACCGGCGCGTTCGTCCGCTTCGAGTCGATGGCCAACATGCCCTTCCAGTTCGGCGTCCGGATCTGATCCGTGCCTCGGGCCCGGGTCGGCGGTGCGGTCGTGACGGCGGCCACACGCCCTGATGGCAGCGGGAGTTGGGGAGATGTCACGTCTGACCTGACGGCGGCGCTGGAGAGGCTGGTCCGGACCGGCGGGCCGTACCTGCACTACATCCGGCAGGACCATCTCCCTGGCCCTCTACTGACCACGCAGGCCGCCCGGACCACGGCGCTCCGACAGCCTCGTCGTTCATGCAACGACTCTGCATGGAAGTGGCCGATGTTGGGCTACATCACGCCTGGCGACGGCCGTCGGCCGACCGGCGCCGTCGCCAGGTCTCGCCCAGGGTCAAAGTGACGGGCGCCGAAGCCTCGGTGCTACCGGGGGAGGAGTGCGCTGACGGTTTTGCCGCCGGTGGCTTGGTGGGTCGCCGTACTCAACCTGGCAGCTGGGGTTCGTCGTTGGGACAGGGCGTCCGAGGGTCCGCAGGGAGCCGTACCCCGAGGGCTCCGCCTCCGAGCGCGACTTCGGAACGGAGCCAGAGCTGAGTGCCCGAACTTTCCCTTGAAGGAGCTGTGGCTGTCAGCCGATTCCGGTGACCGAGAGTACGGCGGTCCAGTTGTTGCGGATGGCGGAGAGGGTGATGGTGCCCTTGCGCACGGCGCTCTTCAGCTTCGTCTCGACGCGGCTGGCACGTCAGCACCCGCCCGGACACGGCATGTCGGCCTGTGAGGTTGAGTTGATCATGACCGGCAGTAACACTTTACCCTGATTGCGACCACGCGTTCGAAACGCACGCAAACAGGGCGGCCGGCCGGCCGCCCCGGGGGAAGCACGGACTCCCGCCCGCGAACGGCGACTTGGGATCCGTGCTCTGAGGAACACATGCACCTGCACGTAAAACAGAAGATCGTCACGCTCACGACCGCCCTGTGCCTGACCCTGGGCGCGGGCACCGCCTCGGCGGCCGGGACGCCGCCGAAGCGAGAGGCGGAGCCCACCTTGCTGGAGATCGCGGCCAAGGTGGCGCAGTACTCCGACTGCGGTTCTCAGCCTCTGCTGGAACGGCCCGCCTGCCTCAAGGAGTTCGCCCTCAAGTCCGCCAAGCTCGGCCTTGGCGTGGGCGTCTTCCTCTACGTCACCCGTGACGCGATGAAGGACGAGGGCAGCTCGTTCAAGGAACTGGAGACGGCGCTGACCGAGCTGCACAAGCTCAAGCCCTACCTCCTGCTCGACCCGGACAAAGAGACCGACCCGGCCAAGAAGAAGCAGATCTACGAGCAGACGCTCAAGGCGTTCAAGGCCGCCAAGCCGCACGTGGACAAGCTGCGCACCGACGTCGTCAGGGCTTCCCGCCTTCTCGACGCCCACACGGAGTCGGTCGAGGCCTTGGCCGTGCTCGCTGTCGCCGTCGGCGACTACTACCCCGATCCGAAGCCCGTCGATGACCGGCCGGCGAAGGACACCTGGGACATCGCGGGCTTCTTCAAGGACATCGGCAAGAGCCTGGACCAGATCAACGCCGGCTTCGACAAGATGAACGGCGCCCTCGATGACATGAACAAGGCCACCACCGAGGTCAACCGAGGCCTGGACCAGGCCAACAAGGGCATCGAGAAGGCCAACCGGGGGATGGACAAGCTCAACGAGGGAGTCAAGGAGGCCGACAAGGGGCTGAACGAGACCAAGAAGGCCGTCGAGGGCATAGACAAGGCCGCCTCCAAGCTCCACGAGATACCGGACTTCGACTTCGACTTCTCCCGTCTCGCCGAGAAGATCGGGTCGAAGGACACCACCGCCGAGGAACGGGCCGCCCAGGAGCGCCGGATGTCGGTGCTGCTCAACCTGATGCCCGGGATCGGGGACGCCAAGGGCGTCATCGAAGCCATCACCGGCAGCGACCTGGCCACCGGTGAGAAGGTGAGCGACACCGACCGGGTGCTGGGCTCGCTCGCGGTCATGCGCTGGCTCAAGTACGGGGGCAAGCTGCTCCCGGAGGACATCAGGGCCGCTCGCAAGGGCGACAAGATGCCGAACTGCAACAGCTTCCCGGCCGGCACCCGGGTCCTCATGGGCGACGGCACCACCACGGTGCCCATCGAGCAGATCAGCGTCGGCGACAGCGTCCTGGCCACCGACCCGGAGGCGGGGATCACCGGCTCGCGGCCGGTCGAGGACACCATCTACACGCCCGACGACGAGGACTTCACCAGCGTCACTCTGGCCGGCGACGGGGGAGCGGAGCCGGCCACGCTCACCGCGACCGACCACCACCCCTTCTGGGTCGAGAACCGGGGGCGATGGGCGGACGCCCGCGATCTCAACTCCGGTGACGCGATGCGCACCCCGGACGGCACCTCGGTGCGCATCGACAAGGTCGCGCACTGGAAGGAGCCGCAGGGCGCCTACAACCTGACCGTCAACGACCTGCACACCTACTACGTGCTGGCCGGAACCACACCCGTACTCGTTCACAACGCGTCCTGTGGTTTCATCAAGGGAGAGATCCCCGACGCGGCGGCCATCGAGCGGGGCTCCCTGGTCAAGATCAAGGAGAAGCAGCTCGAGAAGGCGCTCAAGACCGTCGGGGAGGACCCCCACGGCTTCAAGGCCGACTGGGTGGGGAAGAACAACGTGTCGCGGTTCGACGCGATGCGCGACGGCGAGGGCAGGGTCGTCCTCGTGAGCAAGGACGGAAAGATCTTGGTTCCGACGAATTACCGGTACCGGCCGTGAGCGCGTTCCGGATGTACCTGCGGGTGGTCAGCGAATCTCTTCAGCCGCAGGAGATCTCCGCGCGGCTGGGATGTGAAGCGGACGAAGCGACCGCGATCGGCAGCCGCAGGCGCCCCCAGTCCCCACCCCGCAAGCACGCGACCTGGATTCGCCACGTCCGGGCCCCGGGCGAGTCCAGGCGGCCGGAGGATCTCGAACCGGTGGTCCTGGCCTGGGGACCGGAGTTCGCCGCAGCGCTGGGGCGCCTGGCCGACTCGAAGGACGCCGACGTCTCCCTCGTGCTCGTCCAAGAGATCACCGACCCGGAGGACCCGCAGCAGAAGGGCATTTTCCTGCGCGCGGCCCTGCTGGCCTGGCTGGCCCGGGCCGGAGCGTCGCTGGACATCGACCAGTACGTGTATCTCGACTGAGCCGACCGCCGGGGCGGAAGCCGGTCGGCCAAGCCGTGCCAGTAGCCGATGACCTGGCCCGAGCCGACTGTCGTACGTCGGGCCCGGGCCAGGTTCGCCTCGCAGCCACGGAGCCATGGTTACGGGACCAGGGCTACGGCACGATCGTCCAGCACTGTCGGGGCGTCGTTGCTGTCCGCCGAAAGACAATGACCGAAAGGACGGCGGCGGGCGGGTCATCCCAGACGCGAAGCCTGCCTCGCCCACCCGGCCGCCACCCCTACCTGCCGACGACTGGATAGGGGAGAGGCCTGTCCTGGATCGATGATCACCCAGAAGACAGGCCTGCCAGGTTGCACCCAGTGAGCCTTTTCCAACCTCACGCTGATGCGTGGTGAAGGACAAGGACGGCCTTCACCACGCATCAGCGTGAGGTTGGAAAAGGCTCATTCAAGGTCTCAACCCCGAGGTACCACAAGACCGACGCCAACGGCACCTTCACGGGACAGGTGAACATAGCCGGGACCGCCGGCCGACCCGCCCCCATGGCATGGTCGTTCCGCACCTCTCCGGCGGTGCAGGCCATAGCCACGGGCCGAATGACATGTACGGCCGGCCACATGCAGCTGGAGGCAGTGGTAGAGCTGGCCGACCATGCGGTTGAAGAGGTTACGCAGGGCGGAGGCATGCGAGTCTGCGTGGTCGTCGCGGCGCCTGCGGTAGGGCGCTTTGGCGCCTGGGATCACCGTCACCTTCAGAGAAGACAGCGCGGATCCCGATGTGGCACTGGATGATCCGCGCTGGGGCAAGTGGCAGGGCGGCCGGGCTCACGAGTTCAACACCGCCTCATTCCGGTTCGAAGCAGAGATGCGGTAGGGGACTGCCCTTCGGCTGTCTCCATGGATTGGCTATAGTGGGTCTATGGCTACGACGACGATCCAGGTGTCCCGCGAGGTGAGAGATCATCTGGCCGAACTCGCCAAGGAGCGGGGGCTGAACCTGGGCCAGCTGGTCGAGGCCTTGGCAGCTGAGCAGCCCACCGCTGCGCAGCGCGCTGAGCGTCTGGCGGCCGACCGGGATGTCGTACGGCGGCTCGTGGGTATTGAGCTGACCGACGAAGACTTTGAGCAGGCCCCGGACGTTCTGGGCAACATCTACAAGATTGCTGCAGAGAAGGCTCGTTCGGCCCGGGACACGACTGCGTGATCATTCTTGATACGAGTGCCGTGCGGGCTTTGGCGGACGGGCACAAAGCATTGAACCTGCTCGCCGGCAACATGGCCCACAGTCCCCATGAGCAGCTCCGCATCCCTGCCCTGTGCCTCATGCAGGCCGAAGCCGATGAAGAACATCTGCACCGGCGTGTGCTGGCCTTCTCTTCCGTTCTCGTCGATCCCCTCGACACGCCGGCCGCCACCACCGTGGGAACCATGATCCGTGACGGCTACGGCGGCCCCGACACATGCCACGCGCTGTACTGCGCCCTGCCGCGAGCAGAGTTCACCGGCATGTCGATCCTGCTTACCGAGCACGAGGACCGCTACCCCCCGGGCGTCGTCGCCGTCGACATCAATTCACCCGGAATGCTCGGCTTCCACTGAGGCCGGGAATCTGCAACTCCCCGGCCGACCTACACGACCCCACGAGCTGCCGGGGGAGCGGGAACACGTCCTCCACCGACTCCTCGGCGAGGATCGGGCCACCGGCGGCGATACGGCCGACGAGCGGCACATACGAAGCGGCCGGCTTGCCCGCCGTGTCCGTCGGCTGCACCGAGGACTGGTCCGAGCCCCGTACCTCGTACGCGCGCGGGCGGTGCGGGTCCCGCCGCAGGAAGCCCTTGCGTTCCAGCGCCATCAGCTGATGTGCGACCGAGGACGTGCTGGAAGGGCCGACGGCCTGCCCGATCTCCCGGGCCCCTCATGATTCGCGGCTTCGTTCATCACATGCACCGGCTCGAGTCGGCCCTGGGAGCGGTCCTGGGCGGTGATGGTGGCGCTGTCTGCGGGGGTGGTCACGTCGGCCCCTCTCGATGGTCTCCCTGCTGGACAGCGGTAGTTGCTTTCGAAAGGTTGCGCCAAACACACGTTTTGAACGGTCGTCGCGATCCGGCGTCAGGGCTTCTGCAGGCACCCGGACAGCCATCATGACACTGCGCACCTGCCGGGGTGACTATGGTCGAGTGAGTACAGATCCCGAACGTACTGGTCGAGCCGTGGCCGTGTCTGCGGCCTTGGCTGCCTTCGAGCTGTTAGCCCTTGTCCTGATCTGGCTGTCCTGGATCTTGACCTACTGGTTGGCGATCAATCCGCAGACCCCCGGGGCGCCGCCGGGTCCCTACCTGCAGAAGGCTATGTTCGTGGCGGCAGCCGCCCTGATTGCAGCCGTTGTGGCCGGAGTCCGTCGGGTACGTGTGGTTGCCATCACCCAGCTCGTGATGGTCCTCGTCATTTGCGCGGCCCTGGCCAGCGCGAAGGTCGCTGGTGAACGCATTTACGAGTCCTCCACTCGGGGTGCCTGTCTGTCGGGCCCGGCCTGTGACGCCCCTTCGCCCGTGCGCTGAGCTGTTCCGGAGGGCCTCGGCGTCCACGAAACGATCAGACTTTGCCGCGCCGGCCCGTCGGGCAGCACGGGTTCGACCGTCTCCCGCGGACCGGGCGGGTGCGGCAGCACGCAGACCCGAGCGAGAGGACGGCGATCCCGGCGCCGAACGCTGCCGGACGCCAGACGACGGCGCAGCCGCCCGGAATCGGCGGCACGACGAAAGGCACGCGTCGGCGCCCGGACTCGGGACGGGCCAGGCCGAGACCTGCGCCCCCGGTCGCGCGCCCGAGCTGCTGACGGAGGTGTCAACGGTCATTTTGAACTCCCCGTTCGCGGCCAGTAGTTCTCCCCGCTGACGGTCGTGCCGGACTCCCCTCCGGCTCGCCGACCCGGTCCGGGCCCGTCTGAGCGCCTACCTCGCCCACCGCACCGCGACCTTGCCCCGCACCGCCAACCCCACCTGTTCCTCACCCGCTGTACCGCGATCTCCACCGCGCTGGTCAGCCGTCCCTGGCTCTACCGCCGCTACCCCTCCTCCAGCCACCTCCTGCGCGCCGACCGCCTCGGCGAGCGTACGCAGCCGGATGTCGGGGGCGACGGTGCAGCCGCGCATCGCCGGCAGCGGCCGTACTTCACCGATTGCGCGAGTGATGGTGGAGCGGTCGACGTCGAACCAGCAGGCCAGCACGTGATGGGTGGCGCCATGACGAAGGTGGACGAGGGTGGCCAGGAGTCGGTCGACGAAGACCAGCTTGTGTTTCGCCCCGGCACCACGGCCCGGCGACGGGGACGCGACGCGAGATCGGCTTGGTGTCGCTCGTGCCACAACGGGCCGATCTCCGCGACGAGTTCGGCGATCACTCCGGGCGCCAGCCCCGTGATCCGCTGGCTTCGCATGATTGCTGCACGCACTCGGTTCCCCACCACACCGACCATCATCAACGATCACGGACCTCGAGGTGCCAACGCCAACCCTGCACGAGCTCGTTAGCGGCGCACCTTGAACTTCAGATGCAGTACCCGGTTGCCCTGGACGACCGCGTGGGGATCCTCCAGCAGCTGCTGCCCGTCGAAGCTACCGAAGAAGCGCTTGCCCGATCCGAACACCACCGGCGCCACGTCCATCGCGACCTCGTCCACAAGACCGGCCGCGAGGATCTGGCCGCCTACTTCGCCGGCGCTCACGGCGACAACCCGGTCACCGGCGAGCTCCTGGGCCTTCTCGATCGCGGCCTTCACGCCATCGACGAAGTGATACGGAGCCTCAGGGTGCCAGCCCTCGGGCTTAGGCCGGTGGGAAACCACGACCACGTGGTCGCCCGCGGGCGGCTGGCCCTCCCAGCCGTTCATCAGGTCGAAAAAGCTGCGGCCCATCACGATCACGCCGATCGAGTCCCACACCGGCTGGACGTACGCCGCCGATGCACGCGAGAGCTTGAATCCGCCTCCCCCCGCGGAGTGGTCGTAATCCCCGTCCCCGTCCCCGGCGCCGGTTTCCGTGAGCTTGGTATCCCCGCTGAAGTACCAGTCGTGGAGCGGACCGACTCCGTCGTTCTTGTCGGCAATGAAGCCGTCTACCGACACCACGTTGTGCATGATCACTGCGCCCATGAGGGTCTCCCTATTACGTCACTTTGAGGGGACGCGTCCGATATTTTCAGCCCAGAGACAGCCGCGCTTGTAAAAAATCACTCAACGGGCATCGGGCCACCAGGCTGCGAGAACCCCTGCTCCGAAGTGAACCGGCGCCGCAGCGCCAGGTACTCCGTGGGAGTGCGGCCGGTGAAGTCCTTGAACTCCTTGCTGAAGTGGGCCTGGTCGAAATAGCCCGCCGTAAGCGCGAGCTCCGACCAGTCGACCGGGCCCAGGGAGTCCACGGACTCGATCAGCCGCGCGAAGCGGTAGATCCGGGCAACCCGTTTCGGAGTGACCCCGACATGAGCCTTGAACTGCGCCGCCAGGTGGTTGTTGCTCACCCCGGCGGCATCGCTCAGCGCACCGACCGGGATCGCGCCGTGCGAGGCTTCCAGCCACCCGCCTGTGTGCTGGACCAGGTCGAGACCGCGCGCCGGCGCCTCGACGAGCCGCGATAGAAGCTCTCTCTCCAGGACCCGCAGCGTTGCGGCGGCCGAAGCGGCGTCGCCGACCTGGTTGCGAATCCGGTCCACGGACCGATGCCAGAGGGCGTCGACCGGCACCCATCGGTCCCGCAGCTCATTCGCCGGCACACCGGCGAACGGTGACAATCCCCAAGGCTTGAAGTGGACCCCGACGAGGTGTACCCGCGTCGGGTACTCAAGGACGAAACGCCTGGTCCACAGACCCATGAACCACCCATCCGTCAACGCTGCCGGAGGCACCGACGGGTCGGAATCCCACAGGCGTGCGGGCTCACCCAGATTGATGTACAGGTGCGCCGACGGCATCGGCGAGACGCCTATCCGGCGATGGCCCGGCACCCCGGTCAGGCAGTAGACGTCGTCGATGAACCGGTCAAGCGGCGGGGCGGGCACCCAGCCGACGTAATCCATTGACCCAGTATCGCCGACGAGGGTTTGGCCCGCCTCAAGCGGAGCGGGGCATCCTTGCCGCTGTCCAGCGGCCGCAACGACACGCGCGCGGCTGGCGAGCTTGTCAGCCGGTGACGGTTGGGCCTGCGAGGAAGGCTGCCGCGCAGGAGGAGCCGGCGGGGCAGGGGAGCCTGGGCGTGCCAGAGCTGGCTTGCTTCGGCAGGAGCTCGGCGCCGCGCTTCCCGTGCAGACTGGGTGCCTCGAGCAGCAGATCAGAGGGTTTCGGCACCGTCTACCGTCACCGCGTGAACACCGTCGCTAGCGCGAGGGCCGCCTCACGCCGGGCTTTTCCGCTGTCGTCGAACGGGTGGCGGACGAACTCGTGGATCATCCCCGGATATCGGGACACCGTCACCGGGACGCCCGCCTTCTCCAGGCGCCGCCCGTACTCCTCGCCCTCGTCGCGCAGCGCGTCGAACTCGGCGGTGACGATCAGCGCCGACGGTAGACCGGTCAGGTCGGACGCCAGCAGCGGGGAAACGCGGGGGTCCAGCCTGTCCTGTTTGCTAGTGAGGTAGTTGTCCATGAACCAGTGCTGGGCAGCGCGGCTGACGTTGCCGATTTTCCCTGCGAAGGCCTGGATGCTGTGGTTGGCCCTGCGGAAGTCGACGTCCGGATAGATCAGCAGTTGGAAGACCAGTGCCGGTCCGCCGAGGTCGCGTGCGAGCCGTGCGACGACAGCCGCCAGGTTCCCGCCCGCGCTGTCGCCGCCAACCGCGATCCGTGCAGGGTCTCCTCCGACGTCGCCCGCGTGCTCGGCGACCCAGACCGTGGCGGCGAGGCAGGCCTCGGGTGCGGCGGGGAACTTGTGCTCGGGAGCCAGCGGGTATTCCACCGAGACCACGACACAGGTCGCGCCGTTGGCCAGGCTGCGGCACAGGCCGTCATGGGTGTCCAGGTCCCCCACGACGAAACCGCCGCCGTGGAAGTACACCAGCACAGGGAAGGGGCCGGTGCCGCTGGGAGTGTAGATACGCACCGGGATCGGACCGGCCTTGGTGACGATCCGTCGGTCCTCGACCGCCGCAATAGGTTCCGGCTCGCCCAGGAGAGGAATCTGCCGACGCCAGCCCTGCCGCGCCTGCTCAGGGGTGAAGGTGTGCAACTCGCCGACGTTCGCGGCGGCCAGGCGGTCCAGATAGGCCTGGACCTGCGGGTGCGGAGAGCCGAGTGGTGTTGTCGTGTCAGTCATGGGTTTATGCTCCGACTTGAAGCGAGGTTCAAGTCAAGGAGGGGTTTCATGACCCTGCTCGATATTGCCGTGGTGGCCGAACGGTCGGGACTGGCGCCGTCGGCGCTGCGTTACTACGAACGGCGGGGCCTCATCGCCTCCGAGGGCCGCAACGGGCTGCGCCGCACCTTCCGCTCCGAGGTGCTGGCCCGCCTGTCCCTGGTCACGTGTGCCCGTGCCTCGGGTTTCACCCTCGCCGAGATCGCCCGGTTCGTGACCGCCACCCCCGACGACACCGAACTGCGCGTCCACTTGGCGGCCAAGGCTGAGCAGTTGGACACTGAGATCGACCGGCTCACCCGTATGCGCGACAGTCTCCGTCACGCGGCCGTCTGCACCCGTTCCCCCCTGGTCGAATGCCCCGACTTCAAGCAGGTCATCTCCGACGACCCGGCCAGCTGACACCGATCGTGCATCAGACCCCGCCGTAGGTCGGACAGGTTGACCCGTTTCGGAATCGGTCGAAGCATGGCACGCTCCTGATGGTGGTTCTGCCATCGTCTTTCGAGTTCCTTGTCCTCCAGTTCTATGTAGCTGACTCCGGCACCGGAGTCGGGCAGTCCGGAAGGCGTCTGCGCCACCGTTGTCGGCGATGAAATCCTCCGCCAGCTCGAGGAATGTCGGGGCTGCGTGGTCGATGTGCAGCTCGGTCGCAGACGGGATCGGCTTTCCTGTGACGGAGCAGACCAGTGACTGTCCGGAGCCGAGTGCCGCGTTCCGGGCGATGGTCACCTGATCGGCAACCGCGTGGCGCAGGGCGGCGAACACCTGGGCGCGGTGGCTGAACGGAGTCAGGCAGGCGTTCCATGAGAAGTCGGCCACTTCGCCGTCGAGCCGCACGAGACCGATCCCGACACTTCCTGGGCTACGCCGGCCCCGCGCTTGAGGTCGTATTCGGGGTGGCGTTCGAGGAGGTCGCGGCAGAAGGCATCGTCGTCGGGGTCGGTGACGTCACCGCCTGCGCCGTATCGCTGGACGATGCCGCGGCAGATGTTCCGGACGGCTTCCTAGGTGGGATAGCGGGTCGTACCGATGGTGATGCCTCTGGGCACGGGTATCTCCGTTCGATGCAGGCAACCGGGAATGCGTAGGGCGAGGCCGAAGACACCGTACTTTCCGGTCACCTCTTCGAAACTCCAAACCTTTGTTCCCGGCACGCTGACAGGGTGTCAGTGCACGTTGCCATGCTGCTCACCAGCCGAAAGCCGGTCCGGTCGAGGCCGACTGGCAGACGAAGTGAACAGGCTTGCGGAAAGGGACGACGAGGTGGCAGTGAAGGCGACCGAGGAACAGACGGCAGCACGAGACAGCTTCGCTGCCGGCCATGATCTTGCCTTGGTGGCAGGTGCCGGTACGGGAAAGACATCGACGCTGGTAATGATGGGCGCCGCAACCCCCCGCCGCGGCATGTACATCGCCTTCAACAGGCCCATCGCGCAAGAGGCCAAGGCCCGCTTCGGCAGCAACGTGCACTGCAGCACCTCCCACGGGCTGGCCTACCGCGCGCTCGGGAGCCGCTTCAAGGCCCGCTTGGACGCCTCACAGCACATGCCGCTGTGGCGCACCGCCCAACTCCTGGGCATCGACCGCGACCTCGCCGTCGGCGGGCGTCGGCTCAAGGCGACGACGCTGGCTCACCTGGTGATGGAGATGGTCAAGCACTTCTGCTACTCCACCGATGAACAGGTCGCAGCGCGTCACCTGGGCACCGTCCACGGCCTCGACGACCACGGCCAGCAGTACCTTGCGCGACTCCTGCTGCCCAGGGCCCGGTGGGCATGGGACGACATCTGCTCACACAACGGCACGCTGCCGTTCAAACACGACCACCACCTCAAGATGTGGGCGCTCACGCGCCCCAGGCTGCGGGCCGACTACATCCTGCTGGACGAGGCACAGGACACGAACCCGGTCCTCGAGGAGATCTTCCTCGCACAGGACGTCCAGCGCGTCTGCGTCGGCGACCCCTCCCAGCAGATCTACGAATGGCGTCACGCCAAGGACATCATGAGCGGGTTTCCCGGCATGCGGATGGAGCTCACCCAGTCCTTCCGGTTCGGGCCGGCCATCGCAGAGGTGGCCAACCACTGGCTCCGCGCGGCCACATCCACGATGCAGCTCACCGGCCACGCCGCTGAAGCGTCCAAACTGACCGAGGTGGAGGTCCCTGACGCGGTCCTGTGCCGGGGTAACGCCGACGCCCTCGCCGAGGTCCTGCGCTTCCTGGACCAAGGCGTGCCCGTCGCCCTGGTAGGCGGCGGGAAACCCCTGCTGAACATCGCGAAGGCAGCTCTCGACCTGCAAGCCGGACGCCGCACCTCCCACCACGATCTCGCGCTGTTCTCCTCCTGGGGCGAGGTGCAGGAGTACGCCCAACAGGACTCCGCCGCCGCCGACCTCAAAGCCATCGTGGACCTCGTGGACACCTACGGTCCCCAGCAGATCATCCGCACAGTCGAGCGGATGAGCGATGAAGCACAGGCCCGCGTCGTCGTGTCCACCGTGCACAAAGCCAAGGGCCGCGAGTGGAACCGGGTACGGATCGGAGCAGGGTTCACGCCGCCCGACGATGACTCCCCGCGCAACGTGCACCCAGCCGCCGCCCGACTCATCTACGTCGCCGTCACCCGAGCCCGCACCCAGCTCGACATCACCGGCATCAAAAGGCTCCAGACCCACGCCACCGCCGCGACAGCAGACGCCACACCCGACGGCATCGCACTGGCCCGGCTGCCACTGACCGGACAGCTGAAGTACCCACGCTCCCCGATGTCCACATTCCTGGCCCGGCACCTTCCCCACCCCGAACGCGTCATCGCCTCCTACCTCGAGCACATCCGGGGTCTACCGCACCCCGTCCAGCCGATGAACGAACGCCGCCCCGACTACGCCGCCCTCGGCCACACCATCGACTACCGACTGCGCCTGAGCCTCGGCTCCGCCCCAGGGCCAGCAGCAATCGCTGGCGTCGAGCTGATCGGCAGCGACCTGCCCATTGACGGAGCACCTGTCCCAGCGGTGCGCGCCAACCTCCGCACGATCGGAAGCAGCATCCTGGGCCGCCTCCACGCCCACCTGACAGACGCTTCCCGGCGACTCGACGACGACGAACTGACCAGGCTGTGCTTCGTCACCGGCTTCTTCGAAGCCATCTACCGAAACGGCTCCTTCCCCCGCAAGCGCAACCACCTCGCCCAGGTAGACGAGCACACCACCGTCAAGAGCGTGATTAGCGCCGTGCCGAGCTACGTCCTCGACGACATCGACGAGCAGATGAAGCTTGCAGACAAGCCCTTCACCCCCCTGCGGGGCCTGTCAGCCCAGCAGCGCGTATGCGGGCCGATCTTTGCGGGAAGCGCCGACGTGAAGGCCGACGCAGACTTCATCACCGACGGGTTCCTCATCGACTGCAAAGCGCTTACCCGGCCCCACCGCGTCGGACGGGACGAGATCCAGCAGCTGGCCGGGTACCTCCTCCTCGACTACGACGACCGCTACGACATCCGCGAGGTCGGCTTCTACCTCGCCCGCCAAGGCGCCCTGATCCGCTGGACGGTCCCGGACTTCCTCACCATGCTGGGTGCCCGCATTCCGCTTCCGCAGCTGCGTGCGGTACTACGCGGACACCTGCAGGGAAGCCGCCTCGCGTAGCGGCCAGATCGCGTCAGTGCTCCCACGCGTTGGGACCGCCGCCCCGCCACTCGATCAGCTCGGACCTGACGACATCCATCTCGTCCCAGCCTTGGAGCCCGGCCTCTTGCAGGAACGCGACGATGTCCCGCACGGAGAACGCGCGGCCGAGGATCACTCCACCGGCACCCGCCGGCCCCGTCCTCATCCGGCGGATAAACGATCACGGGGGCCACGGCTGCCTACACATCCGGAGAACCCGGAGCAGCCACGGCTACCACGTGCCCCCTGGCGTCGACCGTGAGGGCCACGCGTTCCATCCGGTTCGTCGTGGCAAGGAGGAGCCAGACGATCCCCCACAAGAGACACGTGACGACCGTCAAGATCGCGTGCAAGACGTGATTGACGGGCTTCCCACGCACCATGACGGCCTGCGTCTCCGAGCGGGATTCCACACGCCAGCCCGACGCGATCCGCTGGTTCACCGCCCAGTCAAGGATCAGGCGCTGTTGCTGAGCGTCAGGCGACCTGTCGCCTGGAGTGAAGAATTCGGGCGGAGGCGGGACCGGCTTTTTCCACCCTGGCCACTTCTCGGACGATCCGGACATGACACAAGGATCATGCCGACCGGCCAGGCACGCACGTCCATACGCCCTTGGTGCTCATAGACCCGCGCGCAATACGGTGCCCGGTCAGGAAGGAGGCTGAGCTCTACCCCGTGGGACGGCACGTAGCCCTTTCCGGCGTGATCCTGACCGCCACCCTCGGCACAGGCACGCCCGGTACCAGGGGTGCGCGCGGGGCAGCGCGTCAGCGCTCCCCACCCGTACGCAGTCCGTACGCAATCCGTACGGATAATGAACGTTCTTTGTACGGTAGAGGGGTAGGGTGGTGCTCTGGAGGTGCTGCATGTCTGAGTTGTTCGATGCGGTTGATGCGTTGGTTGCGTCTCGTTCGTCCTTGCCGCCTGCGGTGGAGCGTAAGCGGCTGCGTACCGCACACGGCCTGACGCTGGATGAGGTGGCTGCCGCGTTGCAGGTACGCCGGGCCACAGTGTCCGGCTGGGAGTCGTTGACGAAGCCGACCGAGCCGCGTGGTCCGGAGCGTGAGGCGTATGCGCGGCTGCTGCGGCAGCTTGCGGAGCTCTACCCCGCCCCGGAGGAGTCGGTCGCCCCGGCGCCCCGCCCCGTCACCGCTGCGCCCGCCTCGGCGCAGGCGCGCCCCGCGTCCACCGGTCCGGGACCTGAGGCTGCGGCCGGGACCGTAACTGAGCACCCCCAGGGCCCTGTTGCCCCCGTCACCGCTGCTCCGGTGGCCGCGCCGCGCCCGCCACGTACCGCCGACCCGTCGACGTCGCGTCGTCCGCCCGCACGGAAGGCGGCCCTGGCCGGCACTCCGGCCGCGGACACCGATCCACGGTTCGAGAACGGGCCGCTGGCGGTCGTCGACGTCGAGGACGGTCAGGTGGTGGCGTACTGCGCCGGCGGCCTGGTCCTGGACGTGGCCGCCAAGTCCCTGCCGTCCCTGGTGGACTGGACGCTGAAGGAGGCGAAGCTCGGTCAGCCGAGGCTGTCCGGCCCGGGCAAGGACGGCGACCCGCTGCTGGTCCTCACCGAGGCCGCCCTGGAGCGCTACGGTCTGCCGGTCGCTCTCGGCGACGAGGAGCGTCTCGCGGGACGGATCCCGGAGAACCACAAGGTCGTCAGGCAGCTGGTGCGTGCGGAGTGGCAGCTGACCAAGCGCGGGTTCGGGCCGTGGGCGCGGATCTACCGTCCCGCGCAGGGCTCGGACCGCCAGTGCGTGCAGCTGTGCATTCCGTCCTGGCACGCGCTGGGCACCCGGCACTGGGGCGAGGTGGGGCGGCTGGCGCCGGCCGAACTCGCCCGCATCCTGGGCGTGTTCGCCTCCCGGGTGATGACGCCTCGCGGATCGACAGCCGTGACCGGCCTGGAGCTGATGACCGCGCTACACCCGCCGACCAGGGCCTCCGAGCCGGACGCCGACGGCAAGCGCCACTCCGAGCGCAATCCCGGCAGCCTGGGCAGGGAACCGGTCGACCCGGCGCCGTGCGAGGCCCCCGACGGACACCCGCTCCTCAAGGACCTGCCGCGCTTCCACGTCCGGGGTCCGGCGGAGAAGCTGTTCGAGGAGGCGTACGACTGGGCGCGGCCGCTCACCGACGCCGAATGCATGCAGCGCCATCTGGTCGGCATCGACGTCAACATGGCCTTCGCCGCTGGCGCCAACGGCCTGGCCGTCGGCCTCGGCGGGCCCACGCACGTCAAGTCGCCGGTGTTCGATGCGAAGCTGCCCGGATCGTGGCTGGTGGACCTCTCGCATGTTGACCTGTCGAGGGTGAAGACCGGCAAGGGCAAGTGGGCGGACCTGGACGCGAGTCTGCTGCCCAGCCCGTTCACGCCGAAGGGGGACCGGCCCGAGGGCGTGGCCTGGTACGCGACGCCCACCGTCGCCTACGCGGCGGAACTCGGCTACGAGGTACGCCCGGTGGAGGCCTATGTGCGGTACGAGAACGGCCGCTACCTGGACGGCTGGTACCAGCGGTTGCGCGACGCCTACCTCGCCACGATGGCCGACCTCGGCATCGACGCCGACCTCACCCCGGCCGACTTCCTCACCGCGATGGACGGCTACAAGCAGCGTGACCCGGAGCTGGCGATCGTCGTCTCGGCCGTCAAGGCGACGGTGAAGGGCGGCCTGGGCAAGCTGCGCGAACGCCCGCGCGGGGAGGGCTGGAAGCCGGGCGAGCCGTGGCGGGCCCTGTCCCGCCCGACGTGGCGGCCGGACATCCGGGCGGCGGTCATCTCCCGCACCCGGATCAACCTCCACCGCAAGATCGTCAAGCATGCGGCGTTCACCGGCCAGTACCCGGTCGCAGTCCTGTCCGACTGCGTCGTCTACGCCGCGAACGGACCGAGCCCGCTGGACTTCCTGCCCTACCGGGACGGCAAGCCGCTCCCCGGCGGCTTCAAGCTCGGCATCAACCCCGGCCTGGTCAAGCACGAGGGCACCCAGTCCGTGCTGTGGGGCGAGGAGGTCCGCGAGCGGTTCAACGCACCGGAGCTCAACCTCGCCCGGTACATCAAGGACGGCACCGTCACCGATGCCGACAACGGCGAATAGGGGAGTGGGCAGGCGATGAGCATGTTCGCGGATGGCCTGGACGCCGCGGTGCACAAGGCGTTCACCCGCCCGGCGCCCAAGACCGCGCCCGCGCAGATGCGCTACCTGGTCAAGCAGTACAAGGGCACGAAGGCGGTGGCCCAGATGCTGCGGATCTCCCAGCGCACCGTCGAGCGGTACGTGAACGACCAGATCAAAAAAGCCCCGGCCGGACCTGGCCGCACGCCTGGAGCGCGAGGTGAAAGCCCGCTGGCAGCCCCAGATCCGGGCCAAGGCCCGCATGAAGGCGGCAACTACCGGCGGCATCGTCATCGACACCCGCGCCCGCCTTGGCTACACCGCCCCCATCGGGTCGACGGACCAGGACCGCATCCGCCACCTGACCGTCGCCCTCCCGCCGCAGTACGCGGCCCGCCTTTTCGACGCCCAGCAGGCCAGCGCCGGCGACCGCGAGCTCAAGGAGATCGCCGCCGAAGCGCTCAAGGAGGTCTACTTCCAGGACGGCGGCCGCCGCGCCGGAAGCCTGGAAGAAGTCCGCTTCACGGACGTCGAGCACCTGGAGTTCGACCTGTAGCTCCTGCCCCGCACAGCCGCGAGGACACATTTGTGAGACTGAGCGCTTCAATTGGCGGGTGAGCGATTGAGTTGGCGGGGCCGATGCTCCCATTTCTGTGCACGACCGACGCGAGGGAGCGCATGCCGGTGAGGGCCTCGCCGCGCAGGCCGGCGACAACTACGGTGCTGGGGTGACTGATCTTGAAGTAGTGGCACGGGGACTGGTTGGCGGCGAACGCTCCTTTGAACAGCTGAGATGTCATCCGCGGCTTCCGCTGGTGGCCTGCTCGGACTCCGAGCGTCCAGCAGTCCACATCTGGGACTGGGGCACGGGGCAGCTACGCGAACTCGGCTCCGTGGGCTTCACGTCGAAGGCCTATGGAGATGCCCTTGGGTGGGAGCGAGCAGAGCGGACGCCTGCTGTTGCGTGGCATCCGGACCAGCCACTGCTTGTGGTGGCGGGGGAAGACGGACTGCGGCAATGGACTCCTACTGGGGTCTCCGAGCTGGAAGGTGCTCCAGCCTTCGCCTTCTACCGCAGCCTGGCTTTCAGCCCGGACGGGCAGACCCTGTGGGCTTCACCGTCATTTCGCGACGAAGGCGGTGGTTGGGAGAGCTCGGACGTCCTTGACCTTGCCGCCGGAACCATCGGTCCCGGACCCCGCTGGGACACAGGAGTCGCAGAGCATCCCGGCGGCGGACTTGTCGCCACGCTCAGCAGTGACCAAGGGGCCACGCACTGCCTTTTCGCGCGAGTCGATCAGGGGACCGCGCCTGCCATGATGCGGCCGCTCCGCCGGGCGCTGATCTTGGACTGTGACGGCTACGAGACTCCGCTCTTCAGCGCGGACGGACGTCACCTTGCGGTTCGTGGCAACGCCTACGACAACTCGGTGGAGGTCTTCGAGTTTCCTTCGTTGCGCCGGATTCTGACCACAACCCTCGGCGACCCCAGCCCTGGCTATCCGTACCCGCAGGAGTGGCTTGATCAGATGCAAGCCTGGTCGCGTCACAATGTTGCCTTCGGTGCGCGACCGGGTGTGCTGTGGATTGCAACACCCGCGGGAGTGCTGGTCGAGGTGGACCTCGAAACTCGGCAAGCGGTCGAGCACGATGTGCTGACCGGATCCCGATTGTCCACGCTGGCCGCCACAGCCACCGGCGAGCTCTTGGTTGCCGGCAGCGGAGGAGATCTGGTCCTCGTGGCCGTGCTCTCCGGCTCCACGCAGAACTGCACTGCGAACAGGGACACTTCCAGGGCTGCGGCCGCGGCGTTCCTGAAGACCACCGCCGAGGTTCCGGACGACGCCGACGACCTGGAGACGCACCTTGTCCTGACCGACGGAACCCGCACATGGGAAGCAGACGATCTGGCAACGACGACTGCGGCCAGCTCCACAGATCCCACCTGGCTTCAGCTTCAAGCCGCCATCAACGCAGCACAGGTCCAGTCCGAATGAGCCGACTATGCCGTGTATCGGAAGTGGATCTTGTGCGTAAGGTGTCGGCATGTCGCTGAGCCACATAGCCCTTTCGTCCGGACGTTCGATCGAGCTCGCCGAGCTGCGAATGTCTTCCACCTATGGAGGGTTGCTGGAGGGCTACCCGTGCAAGCCCGTCAACGAGATGAAGGTCAGGAGCCTTCAGCGGCACGCTGAACGTGCGTTTCCCTCTACGCCGGTCTATCTGGTTCCGCCCTCCCGCGAGTACCCGGACGGGACTGCCGGCGCTTTCGGTCCCGTTGAGGTGCTTCCTTCCGTGGCTTGCATCGGCGTCTTCCGCTCGACAGCGGTCGCCCCTGAACTCGACCCGGTGCTGCACCGTTCCGCTCTCACCGTGATCTGGTTCCAGACCGGCTTGGATGTCCCGTCGGGCGAGGACGCCGACCCTGTGCTGCGCAGCATTCGCTGGGAGGAGCTGGCCCAGGACCACGAGCTTTAGCGACAGGCGCCGATCACAGCCACTCGTTGATGGCAGCGATCAGGCGGTCGCCTCGTAACGGACCGCCAGCTTGTCGTATCGCGTGGCGACGGCACGGTGCCTCTTGAGTTGATCTGTGGCGGTGACGATGTGTCCGACCTGCCCCCGGGGCGCCGGCGGACCGGGCCTGGCACCCCTTGATATCGAGTAGGCGATCGCGGGGGAGGCTCCTGGTTAGGAAGCGTCCGCGGCTGCTGCCGGTCTACGACCGCGTCGTGCGCTGTGCTGTCGTCCGTCCGCGCCCGTTCTGGCTGGGCTTGCACGCCGCGCTGCGCGAGGACGACGGTGCGCTGCACCGCCAGTTGGCCGGGCTGCGGTAGGTCACGTCAGTGCGCTAGGGGTGGCTGACATGGTGTGTGGATGGGACACCGGGCGCAGGGCTACAACTATCCACGCTGGCGTGGGCCTTGCCGACGACCGTCAGATCCAGTTGATGCCCAGTTCCCGTAGTGCGTCCTGCTGTTCTGCGTTGAGTTTGTCCCGCCGGGTCTTGGTGTTGGAGATCCATACGCCCAGCTTCACGGCCGCAGGCTCCGTCTCGCCATCGACCACGATCTGTTCGCTGTGCCCGCGCGGGACCGGTCGGTCCGCGCCTTCCCTCTCTACCCACTGTGTGAGGGCCGCCAGGCCGCGCTGGAACGCCGCCTGTGCCTTGCTCGGGCCCTTCGTCGTGCGCGTGGCGGCCCGGGCGGGAGACGGCGTCTGGACGGGCTGTACGCCCAGCCGGGACAGCCGCTCCTGCTGCTCGGTGGAAAGCTGCGCCCAGTGACAAATCCGCCAGAGATCACTGGATGAGCGATGTTCTGACCTGCGAATCTAGTGATCGTTTCAGGATTCCTTGCCGTCAGCCGTGTGGATCTGAGCTGGGGTTTCCTTGGAAGTTCGGAAGCTGGCGAGGCTCTGAGATGTGCGTTTGGTGATCGTTTCGGAATGTAGTGATCGCCGAGAGATTTCCCTATTGCTGCGTGGCTCAGGTGGATTGGTCTGTGCCGCTCAGGGTGGTCCGGCGGGTCGTGACGGCGGGGCCGAGCATGTGTCCTTCCGAGACGCGGTCAGAGCTGACCGAGCTGTATCGGCTTGCTTCGAGGAAGCCGTTTTTCGGCGTACCAACGACGCGGATCGATCCGCGAGCAGGCGGAACAGCGGTGGTGCTCAGTCCAATTGAGGTCTCCTCACGGTCTTGTTCGTACCGTTTCCCGGTGGGTTGTCAGTGCCCGCTCCTAGTCTCTGAGGCATGGCATCAGCGAGGCCCAAGCGGCCGGTCAGTGAACTCCCGGGCGATCCCGGCCGTCTTCACCTGCACTACGGTCACGGACATCCCGCAGTTCCGTACGACTACGAGGACACTCTGGAGTCCTGGTACGTCGCGATCACTTACGGGACGGCGGGCGACGAGGAGTGGGAGAACGAAGAGGGCGGGGATAGCCGCGCTCCGGCCGCGGGCACCGAGATCGGGCACCTGATCCTGTGGAGGCTGCGTGACTACACAGGGGGCAACCGATGGGAGGTCGCAGATGCCGAATCCGGCGACCTCGAGGTCATCGTCTCGGCTGTTCTCGGCCGAGCCGGCCGCACGGGCTACAGTGCCGCGTTCGAGAAGGCGGTCGCCCATCCCGTCGGCGATCTACTGATCCTCGACCGTGTCAGCCTCGACACGGCGTGGAGGGGTTTCGGGCTGGGCCCCGTCCTGGCCGCTGAGGCGATCCGCCGTCTGTCCGGCGGCTGTTGTGCGGTAGCGGCGTTCCCGGCCATGAGCGAGTACCCCGAGGACCGCGAGCAGGCCACTGAGGCCTATCGCCGCCAGGCGAAGAAGAAGATTGCTGCGCTGTGGGAGAGCATCGGCTTCCAGCCGTTCCGCCGCGGGGTGTGGGTCCTGGACACCGCTCTGCGCCAGCCAGAGGAACTCATGCTGGCCCGTCGCGCTGAACTGCACGCGCTCGGCGCAGCCTTCCGACGGCCCGGTCTGTCTGCGAGCGGCCCGGCGGACGCCACGGCTGTCGCAGATGACGACGCCAAAGCGTCGGCGAGGCCGCGTACGATCTGACCCTTCCTACGGGCGCTGCATCGCACAGATGGGAAGGAACACCGAAGGGGAAGAGGAGGAGTGGGAAACCATGGGGGAGAGGGCGCCGGTGGACGAGGACATCCAGGATGCGCTGGACTGGGCACGGCAGCGCCTCAAGGAGATGGGCGTCTTCGAGGCGCAGGACGGACTGCGGTGGGCGGCCGCCCACGGCCTCGTCCAGTCCGTGTGGCGCAACGGGCCGATTGAGGACGCGCACGCCTCCCGTCCGACCGGCCGGCGCAAGGCACTGCACGACGGGACGATGTTCGCCCGCAACACCTGGCTCACCCGGCAGGCGTTCGAAGCCCTGGGCTCCGACGACCAGTTCCGTCTCTATGAACTGGAGGACCTGGTCCTGGACCGGGACATGGTCTGGCCGGGATGCGAGGGGACCCTGACGGACTTCGGCTGGGGATTCCTCGGAGAGATCAAGAAGCACGTGAAACAGCGCATCGACATGCTCAGGCACTTCGAGAAGAGACTGCCGCCGGACGACTTCCTTGTCTTCGTCGGCGCTCCTCAGCTCGGGACTCACGCCGACCACTACGGTATGCCGAAATGGCCTACCAGTGTGGAAGCGGCGATGCGGCGACTGCGCGGCGAGGACGAGGATTTCCTGCGTACACGGGGCGACTTGATGACCCGTATCGGCCCTGCTCCGGCTGCTATCACCGCGGACCTTGAGGCAACCGGGAAACTGCTGCTGGAGTCCCCGTGGGAACTGGGCGCCGAGAACCTGGACTGGTTCGCCTGGAACCCGATCCTGCAACCATCGGGCATGACACCCTAGGCACGGCGGCAGTAGTTGCCTCGGCCGCCGCGCATGCGGTTTCGCTGGAATGGTGACAGCCCCACGGTCCTTGGATGAGTCCGGCTGAGGGGTGGTCAGCCCTGTTCGACAGCGATACGTGCCAGGAGTTTCAGCAGGGGCAGGTCGGCTGCCACGGCGTCGACTGCGTTGCCGAAGTCGTTGAGAATGAGATCCTTCTTGCCGTGTGCCAGGCCGTTGCGGATGGCGTAGAGGTGCTTGGCGGTATCGATGCCGGCGGTTGTGAGAGCCTCCACACGACCGAGCGTGCGTTCTTTGAGTACGGAGAACACCTCGATGGGCTCCTCGCTATGTTCCGGGAGAAACGCTGGAATGGTCAGCAGTTTCCCGAAGTCGTACCCCTCGAGGGAAGCGAGGTGGTCGGTGATGAAGTCCATGCCGTTGCTGCTCCGCGGCGCTTCCAGCACGCGGTACAGCCCCATGTACTCGGCGAGCAGGTCAACGTGCCTGATGGCCATGGCGTAAAGGGCGAGCGGTTCGGTGCGAGCTGCGAACCGGCGGCTGAACCGGGCCAGCGGATCGTTGTACGTGCCGTACCGCAGCCGCAGCATGTCGGTGTACCTGATCTCATGGGCCTGCTGGGCGACGGAGTCCAGGGTGTCACGGTAGGTGCGATTGGCGGGAAGCCACGGGCGGTCGTGCCCGATTGGTTCGTAGGGTGCGGTGGCTGGCTCCTGAAGCGGGGTGACGACCGTGGGGGAGTCGTGGTCGAACGCGATGCAGTCCGCGACGAAGAGCACGTCCTCAAGTGACGGCGCCGTGAGGGAAGCGTCGTAGAACCCCTCCGCGCTGAGGGGGAGGGGTACGAGCAGCCCCAGCTCGGAGAGCTCATGCATGCCCCACTTGCCGTCGGCCTCGAATTCCTCGATGCCTATACCCGGCATGCGGACGCCGTAGGCAAGACTCGGCCAGTTGATTCCTTGCACCATGCAGGAAGGATATGCAGCCCGCGTGGGCAGGGCCTCCGCTTCTCCAACCAGTGCTTGGCGTCCTTGCTCCCGAAGAGCACAGGGTCCGATACGCGACTGATGGAGGGGGAGATGCCAGTGAGTGAGCGCCGGGTAACCTGATTCGCCGACGTCAAGGATTTCTTCCGGTGGGATCTCCGGCCGCTGGCTCCCTTGAGCCCGGGGTGGGTTGCGTTGCACCTGGGCTCAAGTCCGGCGGTGAACGTCGTTCTCCCTCTGCCGCAGAGCGCTGTGTCTGGTCGCGTCGTTTCGGCACGAGGTAGAAGTGGCGCCTTGGTGTCCCTCCGCAGTGGTGACTGGAGCTCTGCGGCAGTTGATGCGATCCCGTACATCAAGATCTTTTTGCGTATGGGTATGGATTGCTCATGGATTCTGTGGTGGTTCGAGGTGTTCTGGAAGGGCCAGAAAATTCATTCCAGCTCCTCAGGCAGTGATTCTGATGACCGTGACCACGATCTCGAGTCGGCGGCAACGTTCCGGACTGCATGCTGCTTCCACCGGTGAGCGCGTGTTCGGCCTGCCTCTGGAACACGGACCCCTCGCTCCCGCCTCGGCCCGTCACGAGGCCCGCCCGGTTCTGACCGAGTGGGGACTGGACGACGACCAGATTTACGACACGCTCCTGGTCATCTCCGAGCTCGTCACCAACGCTGTCTCCCATGCCCTGCCGCCTGTCGTGCTGCACCTGCACGCCTCCGCCGAAGGCTCCGGGCCTGTCCAAGTTCATGTCAGCGACGGGGGCCCCGAGGTCGACCCGGACAACTGGGCAGCCGCCCGGCCCGCCGATGAACACGGCCGCGGCGACATGATCGTCTCTGCCCTCGCTACCCACGCCGGAGCCGGACGCGAAACTGAAGGCATCATCGACCACTGGGCCAGCTTTGATGCCGCCTGACTGCTCAGCACCCCGGGCATCCGGCTTGTGCCGATCCGCCGGACCTGACTGGACCAGTCCGGGGTTTTCTGGAGGTACCTCGTGAGCGTGCAGCCGACTTCGCGTCGGCCAGTGAACCATCATGTAACCGCCTTCGGACGCTCTGTCGTCTGCGGAGGGGGCGTGAGTGCGGCATCCAGTGGTGTGCTGATCCTGATGGACGACATCCTTCGACAAAATGACGGAGAGGGCGAACGAGCGCCTTCCGGACCTGCAGCCTGTCCGGCTCATCATGCGAGTGGCTACCCGCCTGCTCGTCATGGGGCGGGCGGAGTGGCCGCGGCTACCTGTCCTCTCAGCGTTCAGTTCGGGCAGCAACCGCCTACGCCTGCCTGCGGCGTCGGGTTGAGCACATGATCCCGAGCGTGAGATCGGCAGGCCCCCAACCGGCTCGACGCAGGGTGCCGAAAGAGCTGTCCCAGGAACGGAGCCGGCGGTATCCGGCGATGGTGGCCGGGAGCTCCTGGTGGGCCAGGAGCGTACCGAGCTCGGTGATCACGGCGGTGAGATGCGCGCCCTCGTGGGTGTCCACCCTCAAGATCGCATCCTCTGTCAGCGGTTCTTCGGGCTGCGCGCACAGAGTCGGCTGGGCAATCCGGTGATGGTTACGCGACTCCTCGGTCGGCACGGAGCCCCGCCGAGCTGGGCATGCGTGGCCTGGGTCAGGTCGCGGTAGCTACAGCTCCGAACTCAGCCCCGCCGATCTGCTGTACGCCGAACTGAAGTACCACGTCCACGGCGCAGGGGCTACCCCCGCCGACATTCTCGCCCGTGAAACCCGGCGCTTCCTGCCCCGCGGACAGAGCCAACCCCCACATCGTCTGCGGTTGCTTCAGAGCCCGCCACGCCCGATACAGGATCGAATAGGAAACCCGCCAGTTTCGACTCAATACCCCTGGAACTGAACATCGAAGTGATCAATTGTACCCCCCCGTCCGGGGGTGAATCTGGACCCTGCAAAATAGAACTCTCGATCAAACCCCAGAATTTGCCTCACGTGATTGCCTTGCAATAACGGAGTGGCCTTCTGTTGCCGCGATACAAGGGGCTCGCGTATGCTGTGCGTGCGCGACACCGCACACGCTGGCGGTGAGAGGGGTTACAGATGGGTAAAATCCGGTTGGGTAATTGGCCTTTGGTGGGGCGGGAAGCGGAAATCTTCAGTTTCGAAAGATCTATTTCTGATCGAGGCTGTAAAGGATTCGCCATTCATGGGCTGCCGGGTGTAGGGAAGAGCCGACTCGCCGGCGAATGCGCCAATCGGGCAACAAGCTTGGGCATGAAGGTCATACGGGTAACTGCCACCCGGAACGCATCTAACGTGCCTTTCGGCGCCATAACCCACATGATTCCCTCGGGGAACGGAGCAACGGACCTCGCGGAGATATTTTCTGCTATTTCGGTGAGTCTGAGTTCCGAAAAGAACCGCATCATTTCGCTCGTCGAAGACCTGCCTCTCCTCGACCCGTCTTCTCGTATTATTTTGCAGCGTCTATTGGATGCAGATCTCGTATTCCTGGTGGCGACTGTCCGAACAGGGGGCGCCGAGGAGGTCGATTCGAGGGTCTTGACGCAGCAATACCCTCTTGCTCGTATCTACTTGAAACATATGGACCAAGCGACAACCCATCGACTGCTGGAAGCCGTTCTGGGCGGTTCCGTGAGCCGGCGCGTATCTTACGAGCTGTATCTCAAGAGTGGCGGGAATCATCTCTTCTTGCGTGAACTTGTCCTAGCGGCCATTGAATCAAATTCCTTGAAGAATGACGGTGAAGTCTGGGAGGTCGTGCGCGGTGACGGCTTTGGCGCCACAACTCCCGAACTGGCTGATTTGATACTTTCCAGGCTCTCCTCCATCTCGGCCGACGACCGATCGCTGCTCGAGGTAATTGCCACCTGTGGCGAAGCGTTCATCGATTCCTCACCCTCCTCCGAAGAGGGAGAAATTCTCATTCGGCTGGAAAATGAGGGGCTTGTTGACGTAACTCTCGACGGCCAGAGGGTGACCGTCGCCCTGGCGCACCCACTCTACGGTGAGGTGATACAGGGGAATATGCCCCTCTTCAGGAGGCGTCAGATTCTCCTCGGTCAGATGACCGCTCTGGAGACATTCGGGCTCCGGCGGAGAGATGACTTCTTTAAGTCTGCTGTGTGGAGAGTGGAGGCCACAGGAAGTGCGGACAAGGAAGTCCTGTACCGGGCGGCCAGAATGGCGCGCGATGCCCATAACTACGAACAGGCCCTTCAGCTGCTCGAAGCCGTTCCGGATGGGGATCGGGACATCGCCTTCCTCCTCCTCATGGGAGACTCCCTGGTCCAGGCCAGCCAAATCAATCGGGCCGAAGAAGTGCTTGTCCGGGCTCAGTCGCTCGCATCGAACGAGGAGGACCTGCTCGACGTAGTATTTGCCCGGGTCCAGAATCTCTTCTGGTCGGAAGGCCGAAAGGCTGAAGCGCTGGCCATCATAAAAGAGGCCAAGAAGAGCGTCGACACTCCATCAGGCACTTTCAAGATCCTCTCAGCAGAGGCGACCATACTCGTCGCCTGCGGGAACCCGGCGGCTGGGCTCGCGGGCATCGAGAGCATGACCCATGAACCCTCGGGCACCAAGGAAATCAACGCCTGGCTCATCGCGCTGATGTTCAAATCCCCCGCCCTGACCATGAGGGGGCGTACCGATGAGGCGATCCACGCCGCGGAACGGGCGTATGCCATCAATCTGAAGTACAACGATCAGGCTCTCTACCTTCACCCTGCCGCCCAGTTGAACAGCCTCATCCTCGCTCTCGCCGAGTCAGGTCGTTTGGAACAGGCCCGAGCCGTCGGCCTCAGTGCACTGGAACAGGTGCTGGCGGCACGAGCGGCAATCCCGAATGTCTGGGCTGCGATGCACCTTGCCCGAGTCGAGTGGCTCTCGGGTCATCCCGGCTCTGCACGCCACTGGTATGCCGACGCCGCAGCACTGGCGAGGACCCATGGCCAAGGCCTGGCAATGAGGTGGGCCCTCTCCGGACTCGCGGCCGCAGCTGCACAGTTGGGAGACACTGACGGAGCACGGAAAGCCATAGCGGAAGCCGCACAGTACCCGGACGTAGGACTCTTCGTCGGCGAGAACACGCTGGCGACCGCCTGGCTGCATGTCGCCAATGGCAACCTCGTCGCGGCGCGCAGCGTACTGACCGCCGCCGCCAATGAAGCCAGGGAGGCAGGTGTCCTCAACTCGGAGGCCGCGCTGCTGACCGACATTGCCCGCCTTGGTGACGCGCGCAGTGTGACAGCAAGACTGACTGAACTCGCAACATGCTGCGACGGAGCATTCACGGCTGCACGCGCACGCTATGTGAAGGCCCTCGCCGCCGACGATCCAGCCGGAATGATGGCCGCTTCCACGGAACTCGAGGGTATGGGAGCAGACCTCCTGGCGGCAGAAGCTGCGGCCACCGCTGCCGCGGCGTGGAGGCGGATCGGTGAAACACGGAAGGCCACAGCCGCCGCAAACCAGACAGCGGCTCTGGCAACGCGCTGTGACGGAGCGCGTACTCCAGCACTCGACACCGCTATCGAACCTGCCGCGGCCTTGACTTCACGCGAGCGGGAGATAGCCATTCTCACCACCACCGGAGCTTCAGCTCAAGCCGTCGCAGAGAGCCTCTCCATCTCCCGTCGAACGGTACAGAATCACCTGTACAACATTTACGGCAAACTCGGAGTCTCCAACCGATCCGAACTCAAGAAGACATTGAACGGGGACGTCTGAGCCTGGCGGTCCGCTTCAGACTGTGGCGGTTCCCGCCCTCCTGTGCTGCCGTGCCCACGCCAGCAGCTGCCGATATGCCGCTTCATCGATGCCATCCACGTTTTCAGCGTGGCCACTGAACGGGTGACCTACTGGGGCGAGGGACCGCAACGCACGAGGCTCCCGCGCCGTTGAGGGAGGTGCCCTCGCGCGCACCCGCGGCCGGGTTCGGGATATCCGTCGGTACCGCCCACGGCTGCGTCACGGCCGTCCCGTGCTGGCCTGCTGAAGGCCTGCGCGAGAGCGATCCGGACGTGGTGCCGCTGGACGGGACCCTCGCCGAGTGCGACCTGGTCGGCGACGGCCGCGGCGACTGCTCGGCCAAGCAGCGCGCCACAGGGGGAATGATCAGGTCGTCACCGCCCCCACCGGCGAGGTGCTTCATCCGGAGCCAGAGCTTGGTGCGCGGTCGCCTTCTCTCGCGGAAAGATCAGGAGTCTCCACCTGGAAGTCGACCCGGCGCTTCCTATCAGTCCCCGACCAGCGCGCCTTGCCCTTGAACGGCTGCTACTCGATGGCAGCGAGTCGTTCTGCGTCCTCCTCGATGCTCGCCCGGCGTGGACGGTGAACGCCACTCCTGTCGACGCTCGTCGCTCGGCCGGCAGGAGTGGGCAGCGAGCGGTTCCGAAGAGTTCAGACGAGTTGCTTGTGCATGACGATGCAAGGTCGGCCGCGTTGGTTGTCGGCACGACGATCGCACTCATGCCAGCCCAGGGAACTCCAGAAGGACAAAGAGGCCGGGGTGTTCTCCAGCACGGCCAGCCGGATTCCGTCCCGGCCCTCGTTGCGGAACCGGTCCTCGACGAGGCGAGTCAGCCGTCGGCCGACACCCTGGCGGTGAAGGCTGCCGTGTACGAGCAACAGCCCGATCCAGGGATGGCCGTCCGTGGGATGCTGGTCAAGCAGGCACAGCAGGCCGACGAGCCGGCCCTGGCCGTCGCGGGCGATCAGGACCTCGCAGCCCTCGCTGTCGGCCTCCTCCTGCAGGTCCGCTTGAACCCGATCGGACTCGATGTGCTCGGGATCGTATTCGCCGGCTGCGCTGCAGTACTCCGGGTTGCTCTCATAGAGGGCGACGACCTCGCGCATCTCGTCCGGGGAGAAGCGGAGCGGAGAGAGTGACAACGTCGCCCCAGTGACGGTGTCGCCGGGCTGGCGTGCCTCGGCATGCGCGGCGACCTCGGCCCGCAGCGCTGCGTCGATCTGCGATGACGTACAACGCTTGATGCTTCGTTCTTCATACAAGCGGTTCACGCGTACCTTCCGAACAGGACAAGGAGAGCCCTTGCCGGGCTGCTGACTGGGTGGGGTGATCGGAGGTCACCCACGAGCATGCACGCACCGTTGCGTGGGTGCGGAGCCCGTGAGGTGCACCCGGTCGGGCACCGGGCGCCAGCCGTGCTCCTGCCGCGTGCGGTCGCCATAACGGAGAGGCTGAAACTGGCGGGTTACCTCACTACTTGCTCCGGCGGGACGAGGAGATTGTGTGTCGTCTCGCGGACTGAAGCCGCTTCACACCACCCGGTCTCATTCTGAAAAGGCCGGTCATCTACTGGTCCCGGCGCGGCCGGACAGCGCTCAGCGAGTACAGGATGGGCAAGTAGGTGTCGCTGAAGGGGAACCTGAAGAGACCGTCAGGGCCCTGAGGCAGAATGTGGCGCCCGTCGGTATCGGTCTCCGTGTGCTCGCCGAGCTGCTCCACGACCAGCCCTGCCGAAGCGGCTGCTGTCACGATCTCGCCGACCGAATAGGGGTACTGCGTCGACTCCTGCGGCTCCAGCGGAGCGTGGGGATGGGCGTAGGTACCCGTCATGGCGTCGCGCTGAGGTGCACCGCCGCCGTAGGGCCAGTCGGCGACGAAGGGTTCGAAAGTGAGGACCGTCTGAAAGACCGGGTGCAGGTCCACGAGGACCAGTCGGCCGCCCGGCCGCAATGCTGCCGCCGCCCCATCCATCCACGCGGCCAGATCCGCTATCCAGGACAGGACTCCGTAGGTGGCGACGACAAGGTCGAATCTGCCGGTCAGGGTGTCTGGCAGGTGCTGGGTGTCCGCCTCGATGAACTCCGCGGCCAGACCGGCGCGCTCGGCCAGTGCGCGTGCCCTGGCGATTGCTCGGGGAGAGAAGTCCACGCCGGTGACATGTGCGCCCAGGCGTGCCCAGCTCAGTGTGTCCATGCCGAAGTGGCAGTGCAGGTGGAGCAGGTCCCTGCCCCCTACGTCACCGGCGAGTTCCTTCTCGATGCCACGCAATGTCTGCCGGCCGGCGAGAAAGGACTCCACGTCGTACGACCGGTCATCAGGATCGGTCCCGTGGAACTCGGCCAGGGCGTCCCACAGGGCCCTGTTGGCGGCGAGTCCGTGAGCAGCACCTTCTGCGCGCCGCTCGGGGGCGCCCGCGGTTTCAGCCTTGTCTGCAGCCATGGAAGACCTCCTCGGGTCCAGGTGGACAGTGGCGGTTCTGTCGGCTTGCGGAGCGGCACGTCATCGGTGTGATCGGGCACCTACGGAACCAGAATGATTTTCCCGACAGTTCGCCCTTCCTCGCCCAGCCGGTGGGCATCGGCCACTTGGTCGAGAGGAAACACGGTGTCGATGTGGACCGTGAGCCGACCTTTTTCTGCGAGGGAAGCCAAGGATTCCAGATCGGCGCGATCAGGCTCCACGAGCATGAAGTCGGCTCGTAGACCTTTCTCTGCGGCCCACTGAACTGCCTCCGCATCGGCGCCGTTGAGCGCGACGATCCGACCACCGGGCACCAATACGGCGGCCAGCTCCCGGATCTGCCCAGCGACTGTGGACAGAAGAACATCCACGCCTCTCACCCGGGCGCCCACTTCCGAACTCCGGTAGTCGATGACCTCGTCGGCGCCAAGTGCCCTGACGAAGTCGTGTTTTGCTCTGCTGGCTGTTGCGATGACGTAGGCGCCGCGGGCCTTGGCGATCTGAACGGCGAGGTGGCCCACGCCTCCGGCGGCCGCCGGAATGAGCACCCGCTGCCCGGCAGCGACCCCAGAGACCGTCACCAGCGCCTGCCAGCCGGTGAGACCGGCGAGGGACAGGCCCGCTGCCTGGGGGTGACTCACGAGAGGCGGTTTGAGGGCAAGGTGTCTCGATGGAGCGGTCACGTACTCTGCGTAGGTTCCTGCCTCAGCGGGGAACCGGGGCATTCCGAAGACCTCGTCTCCCGGTTTGAAACGCGTCACACCGGCGCCTGCGGCCGCCACCACTCCTGAGACGTCCCAGCCGACCGAGAAGGGCAGGTCTCCCAAGCCTCCGCCGGAGCGCATCTTCCAGTCGACAGGGTTCACGCCGGCGGCCTTCACCTCGACCAGAACCTCTGTTGGTCCTGGTACTGGCACATCAGCCTCGACAACCGTGAGGACGTCCGGGCCACCCAACCTGCTCTGTATTACTCGGCGCATGTGTTCATCGATATCAGACCTGTACCAGGGAGATATGAGTAGTGCGTGCTCACCATCCACCATCCAGCAGTGAGGTGTTGCGGTTGCGGGATGAGCACTGATTACTCAGGTGCCACAGGACTCCGCGGGCAGGATGAGCTCATGAGGCCCATTCGCCTCACCCGCTCACCATGAAGAGCCTCGCAGCATCAGTCAGGAACGGTGGAAATGAGCAGAGTAGGAAGGGCCGTAGTCGTGGCGTCGGCAGCAGTTGCCGTCGTTGCTGTGCCTTCTTTGGCACGGGCCCAGCCCTCGGACGGGCACCGCAGTCCCGCTGCGGCAAGCCGGAGCATGGACCCGGGCGGTGGAGGAGGCAGGATCGCCTCTTCGGCTGATCCCTCCAGCCACGCCCGGAGCATGGACCCTGGTGGCGGCGGAGGGTGATGGAGACTGCTATCGGTAGATCAAGGCCGCGGTTCCGATGACATGACGGCTGTCTGCCACGGCGCGTGATCATAGGGGTCGAGCCATGCCGAACGAGGAACCCGTGGCTTCCCGGCGTGCGAAAGCACAGCCGGGTACGGCCCGCTCCGCGCTCTGGGTGCGCCGCGTTGCCGTCGTTGCCCTGCTGATGGCCGCGGTCAACCTCCGGCCTGCGGTCACCAGCCTCGGCCCGGTTCTCGAAGAGGTCCGTTCGAGCCTGGGGATGAGCGCCACCGCAGCGGGCGTGCTCACCTCCGTGCCCGCGGCGTGCTTCGCGCTGGTCGGTTCCGCCGCGCCCCGTCTCGCCCGTAGGTACGGGCCCGACCGTGTCATCGCCGCCGGCATGGCGGCGATTGCGGCCGGCCTTGCCGTGCGACCGCTCGGCGGAGGCACCGGCCCGTTCGTCGCTCTGAGCGCCCTCGCGCTCGCCGGGATCGCGGTGGCCAACGTCCTGCTGCCCGTCGTCGTCAAGCAACGCTTCCCGGACCGGGTCGGCATGATGACCGGCCTGTACTCCATGGCCCTCAACCTGGGAGCATCGAGCGCTGCCGCCGTCACTGTCCCGCTGGCCGAGGCCTTCGGCGGTGATTGGCGGGTCGGCCTGGGGGCCTGGGCTGCCATCGCGGTGGTCGCCGTACCCCCTTGGCTGCTCCTTGCCCGCCGTCCCGTCGCGCGCATGTCGGACACGGCCTCCGGCACGCCGGGCTCGGCGACCGCTCCCGGTATGCGTATCACCCGTAGCCCGATGGCCTGGGCGCTCGCCGTCTACTTCGGCCTTCAGGCCACCGCTGCGTACGTCGTCATCGGGTGGCTGCCTCAGATCTTCCGCGATGCCGGTCTGTCCGCCGAGACCGCGGGGCTGCTGTTCGCCGTGACTTCGGTGCTCGGCATCCCGCTGTCGTTCGTGCTGGCTGCCGTCGCTGGACGGCTGCACAGTCAGAGCGGGGTCGCGGTCACGATCGGACTGGTCGGGATCGCCGGCTACGCCGGTCTGTGGGCCGCACCGGCTGCGGCGCCGTTGCTGTGGGCTGTGCTCCTCGGCGTGGCCAACTGTTCTTTCCCGCTGGCTCTGACGATGATCGGGTTGCGCGGACGCGACAGCGCCACGGTGATTGGCCTGTCAGCCTTCGCCCAGAGTGCCGGGTACCTGCTGTCGATCCCCGGCCCCATTCTGGTCGGAGCGCTCTACCAGCACAGTGGGAGCTGGCGGGCGCCGCTGGTCCTGATGGCTCTGCTCATGCTGCCTCAGCTCGTGGCCGGCTGGCTGGCCGGCCGAGACCGTCAGATCGGCTGACCGGACCGAAGCGCAGGTGTGCACCTGGAGGCCTGTCAGGGCCGCGGTGCGCTCGGTGCTGCTGGTGCAGGGCCGCTGGTAAGCCTTCGGGGATCAGGTTGGTGTCAACCCCCAAGTGGAACTGCGTCGACGCACCGCTCCTGCCGAACGCCCCAAGGCGGTTCGACAGGAGCGGTATGGGCATCCCGCACGGCCGCAGGCGGAGACCTCCGTGATCGTCCAGGGCCGCTGTGACGGTCAGGCCGGTTTGCGGTCTCGCGGCCGAGGCGACCAGGCCTTGCCCTTGCCGACCACGCGGAGGTCCGCGCCTGCCTCGGTGAGCAGTTGCTCCACGTAGGGCACGGACTTGCCCATGAGCGCGGCGTACTCAAGGGAAGTGCCCGTGCCGAGCCGGTCCGTTGCTCCGCTGATGGAGGCGATCGGAGGGCGGCGGGCCGTTCCGGACACGGCGAGGAATGCCTCTTCCAGGCGGTCCGGTCCCAGCCAGCCATGCAGGACGATACGGCCGTCGGGTCCTTCGAGGATCAGTGTCGGGAAGCCTCGTGCGCCAAGTTCGTGGGTGCGGACGAGGTCGCGCTCGAACTCGGATGTGGCATCGCCGTTCTCGACGATCCGACGGTACGACGCAACGTCCAGCCCGAGCTCCGCGGCCAGCGTCTCAAGGAGCTCCGGGGCGGCGATGTTGCGACCGTTCAGGAAGAGTTCCTCGCGGATGCGGCGCAGGAAGGCCTCCTCGGCTTCGGGAGCCAGCAGCCGGACGGCGGCGAGCGCGATGCTCGGCGGATACGACGAGTCGATGGGGTCGCTCCACCAGACGGAGGAGTTGATGGGCTGGCCGGAACGCTCGGCGAACTCGTCCCAGTGGTGGGCGACGTCCTCGGGGCGCCGGATTCCGTTGCCCGCGTCATGGAAACCCTGCCAGCCGCGCAGGAGGCCGCCGTAGAAGTGGCTGACCTCGACGAGGTCGCGGTAGCGCTCCGTGAGAGACCGCCAGGCGGGCTCAAGGATCCAGCACGCCGAGCAGATCGGGTCGGTCACATAGGTGATGTGCGTGAGGCCCGTCTGCGGGCCGGGGGACGTTGCGGTCGCCTGAGGCAGGGCGGCGTCGTCGCGGGGCAGGGCGCAGACGCCCGACTCGAGGTCGCACACGCCCCCGTCGTGGGTCTGAGGGGACTGACTCATGGGTGTCCCCGTTGTTCTGGCGTGGCGTCAGGGGTACACGGGGCTGGTAGCGGCGGAGGGGCGGTGAAGGAAGGAGGCCGGTCCTCCACCTCGCACAGCCCCTCCGCCGGATGGATCAGTCCTCGGGGAGGAAGACCTTCTCCATGCCGTCCCGCAGGCCCTTCACGAAGGTCTCGTCGTCGTTCGACACCGGGCCTTCGAGGGCGAAGAGGGACTCGCCGTGCAGCGGCAGGGTGTCCCAGGTGCCGGCCAGCGCCCGGGCGCGGTCCTCGCCGAAGAGGTGGGCGACGAGCGCGATGGTGCTCGGGTGCACCGTGGCGGCGCCGCCGGCGGTGAAGACCTTCGCCTCGGGCAGGACCGACCAGGCGCGACGCGGCTCGGCCACGTCCGCCCCCAGTTCCTTCAGCCGCCGGCCGAGGACGGCGGCCGCCTGGAACCGGGTGCCGTCGAGGACGCCCGAGCGGAAGACGACACCGACACCGGCGCAGTTGGCGGCCACCCAGCGGCCCTCGTCGTGGTGGGTCCGTATGAAGTCGAGGATCTGCGGGTCGCGCGAGGCCGCGCCGCCGCCGATGCCGCCGGGGACGTACACCAGGTCGTAGCGGTCCTCGGGCGCGACCTTCTCGGTCTGGAGCTGCGCACCCATGTGGGTGGTCACAGTCCCGCCGTCGAAGCTGCCGAGGGTGACCTCGAGGGACTCGCCCTGCTGGCTGAGATCGTAGGAGAGCGCCTTGAACAGCTCCCAGGGCGCGAGGAGGTCCTGCTCGCCGACGTTCGGGAAGGCCAGGAAGAGGACCTTCTTGATGTCACTCATGGTGATGCTCCTTGGTTGATGACGGCTGAACCGTTCGCTCCTCCCAACATGCTCATGGTTCATGACTATTCCAATTGGAACGAAAACTTTTCGGGATAGGGTCCTGCCACGGCCGGACAAGGTGACGGAGAGGGTGTGCGATGCCGACGCACTTCGACGGGAGTGCCCGCGAGAAGCGGTCGCTGGACCTTTTCATCAAGCTGATCCGGGCGGCCGCATCTGTGGAGGCCCGCACCAGCGGACCCCTGACCGCCGCCGGTCTCACGACCAGCCAGTTCGGGGCACTCGAGAGCCTGTACTACCTCGGCCCGCTGCCCGCCGGGCGCCTGGCGGAGAAGCACCTGAAGAGTCCGAACAACTTCACGGTCGTCATCTCCAACCTCGAGAAGCGAGACCTCGTCCGCCGCGAGAAGGCCCCGCATGACCGCCGGGTCGTCATGATCGAACTCACTGATGCCGGACGCGCGGTGGTGGAGGAGACCATGCCTGCATATGTGAGCACCATCGTCGACGACCTGGACACGCTCACCGCTCAGGAACAAGAACAACTTGCCGACCTGCTGCGCAAGGTCGGACGCCCCCGCGCCCAGTAGACCTCGGCCGGAGCGAGTCCGGGGAAGGCGAGCGCGTCCAGGACACACAGCATGGTCAGCCCGCTCTCGGCGTCCGAAAAAGGAAGGGGACGGTGGTACCCGTCCCGATGCTGGACAGGAGTTCCCCACCCACCACGCCCCGCGCTGCCGGCGGAGGCGACGTGGCTCGCCCGCGTGCAGGACGGACCGGATGCGCGCACAGGCACGATCCAGCCCCCTCCGGATGCTGGCACGGCCGGACCCACTACCCGCTCCCCACGCCGTCGCCTGCTGCCGCAGTCTGGAGAATCAGCGGACTGGTGTCCGGGTGGGCCTTGTCGTACAGATAGAAGGAGCGAGCACACTCGAGGAAGTCCTCAACGGTGGCGAAGCCCCGTTCCAGGACCGCATCCTCCAGGTCGTCGCGATCCCACCGCTGGGCAAAGTGCGCCAGAATGTTCTCCGCCCGTAGCTGGGACATGTGCAGCGTGCGACGCTGCATCCGGAGCGTTCGGTTGAACCGCAGGCAGCTCACCAGCCGTTCACGCACCATCAGATGGGCCCCGGTGCTCTTCAGCTCGGCAAGGAACGGGTCATGCCAGAGCAGCGCGGGATGAGGGAACAGCGCACGGGCTGCGGCCTTTGCGGTGCGCACCGAGTCCGGCAGGTCCCGTTCGGCGGCCGTACACCACCGGTCCAGGCCGGGATCCGTGTCCGCCCCTGGGGCAAGCAGGCCGAGGAAGCGCAGCCGTTCCACCACGCCGGCCATCGGCAGATCGTCCGCCGGGGAAGGCAGTCCGACACGTTCCTCGGAGTGCTGGGCGGTACTCGCAGTCGCGTGCTGGGCGACCAGATGCCGCACAGCGACCCGTTCCCGGAAAGCCGGGTAGTCCACAGCCAGGATCTGGGCCAGCTGGTGTACCTGCTTCTCGGGCACCCACCCGGCCACCGGGTCGTGGCTGCCTCTGGCGGACGACCGCCACTGGCGCAGATGCAGGGTCTCCCGCAGCCGCCATGTCTGCTCGCCGCTGCCTTCGAGGCGTGCGCCTGAGTCCAGGACGGACTCCAGCAAGGCCAGGGCGTCGGTTCGTTTGGCGTCCGGCGCGCTGGTCAATACTTCGTCGACAGTTGCGAGTTCCCGCTCCCCGATGCCGTCGCGTGCGGCGGCGGTCAGGAGCGCGGTGCGGGTGCGTTCGGCGAACGGCAGCCGTGCCCCGGCGGACAGCACCGTCTCGGCGACCGAGGTGGAGAGCAGGCCGAGGGCTGCGGCGTCGGCCAGGGCGTAGCGGACATTGACCAGCGCTTCGGTGTAGCTCTGGTAGTCCTCGGCCTCTGTGCCGTGAATCAGTGCCACCTCGTCGTCCGCGGTGATCGTCCCGTGGTGGTAATCGGTGAAGATCCGGCCGTGCCCGGTCATGCCGAACGGGGACAACTCGGCGGCCCGGAGAGCGCCCATGCTCGCTGCTCCGTGCACCTGCACTCCGGAGTTGAGCAGGTCGAGGATTTCCTTGTGCCGCACCGCGGGTCGTCGGTAGAAGAACCCGTCTATGATCCCGACCGTGTCGCCCGGACGGGCGTCCAGACGGGGCAGATCACCAGCAGCCACCGGGGGCAACACCACGACGCGCTCGACCGTTTGCCCTGTGGCCCGCTCCACGGCTCGTCCCGCACAGCGCTCCCGTACCGCGCGGGGCAGCGAGGGACCGACGAACAGAAAAATGGTCATCGGTAGTCCTCGACGATGCGAAGGCCCGGCGCCACCACCTGGACCACCGGGATCCCGAGTTCCGGGCGCGTCAGGTCTACCCAGAACACCCCGCCGGAGGCCCGTTCGGCCACCACGGCCGCGACTGCATGGAGATCCTCCGCCAAGCCATTGACGGAGATGGTCTTGGACGGCGCCGGGAAGGACCGGGCCGGCGCGGACGGGGGGAACGGGGGACGCAGCCGGGACCGGGCCTCCATCCAGTGATAGGCCTCCTCGGGCAGGTCGTCCCGCGTTCCGGCCACCAGGGTCAGGCGGGACTGTGCGGCTTCCGTCAAGGCCCGGCACAGCGCCACATCGGCGTCCCGGTGGCAGCCCCAGCCGGCGAAGCCCACCGGCAGATCCGCCGACCAGATCCACGCCTCGTAGCAGGGCAGTCCTGCCGCAGAAGTGAAGTCGTGTACACGGACCAGCACCTCCGCTGCCGCGAAGCGATCCATCAGAGAGGCTGCTGTGCCCGATATCGTGCCCGGAGAGACCTCAAGACCGCTGCGGCCACTCTCCTCGACGCGGGCCCGGGCATCACGCTCAAGCACTTCGTACAGCCCATGCAGCAATGCCTCTTCCACGGTGTTGCCACTGGCCAGGCCGTTGGAGTCCGAGTTCAGGAGCGGCGGGCTCCACCCGTTGGGGTCGGTGTTGTCCATCCGTATGCAGGCCTCGGGCAGCCACACCGGATTCCCCTCGCCCATCGACCGGCCGATCACCCAGCGCAACCGCGAGCCCGGCGACAACACCGACCGCGGTGGGCGGGGCAGATCGAACACCGAGTACGGCAGCAGCGATGCCATCTCCGCCACGGTGCACTCCACGCGTGCGAGTTCTGCCTCCTCCGCATGCCAGGTCTCGATGGCCTCCATGACCGCAGACACGCGCGCCAGCTCAGCTGTCACGCCCTTGCCCTGAGCCACCGACAGCGTCCGCCCATTCGGCCGGACCGCCTGGAACACCGGGATTCCCACCACGTCCAGGCCGGTCAGTTCCGCCACCCGCGTGATTCCCATGGCCGGCAGCAACGGCGCCACTCTTGCCCACGTCTCTTCTGGGCGAACTGTGTGCTGCGTCCCTGCCGTCACCGACTTGGCGACACCTGCCATCACTGCCTCACCACCGATGTGTCGTTCCCCTGGCGCATACGCCAGAGGGCGCCGCGGTCGGATGGCCAGTCGTGAAACACCGACCGGGGACGCCCTCATACGCGTTGGCAGATCAGCCGACGATCAGGGCGTGTCAGGGATCTTGTGTAAGTCGGTTGGTGTCATTGGATGCTGAGCCGGTTCTCGAAGAAGAGTGAGAACTGGTTCAGTGCCTCTTTCCA
>NZ_JBVHLK010000030.1:0-57193 GCF_055559015.1 Streptomyces sp. NPDC024698
AGCGCCGTGTGCAGCACCGCCCGGTCCTCGGTCACGTTGATCTTCTCGCCCCGGAACATCGCGTCCCGCAGCCCGAACACGTCCGTGGCGACGGCGAGTTCCTGGAGCAGGGCCAGGGTCTCGTCGGTGATCAGGTGCTTGGAGTAGTCGATCCGCAGGTCGCCGACCCGGACGACATAGCGCTCGGCGCGCCCGGGGTCGGCGGCGAACAGGTCGCGCAGCCGCGGATGCAGCACGGCGGTCGCGCGGTGGTCCTCCAGGGCCACCCACTCCGGCCGCCGTGTGGGCTTGGGGAACTCAGACATGACGGGGGGTCTCCTTGGGGGCCTCGCCGCGCAGGGCGACGGCGTACATCTCGTCCGCGTCGAGGCGGCGCAGCTCCTCGGCGATCAACTCGGAGGTGGAGCGCACCTTCAGCGCGAGGGTGCGGGAGGGCTGCCCGGGCAGGGACAGGGTGGCCAGCGGTCCTTCGGGGCGGTCGATGACGATCTCCCCGTTCTCGGTGCCGAGCCGGACGGCGGTCACCACGGGTCCCGCGGTCTCGACACGCTCGGTGCTGACCTGGAGGCGGGCCTCCAGCCAGCGGGCGAGCAGTTCGGCGCTCGGGTTCTGCGCCTCGCTCTCGACCGTCGCCGAGATCACCTTCGCCCGCGCCTGGTCCAGGGCCGCGGCCAGCATGGAGCGCCAGGGCGTGAGCCGGGTCCACGCCAGGTCGGTGTCGCCCGGCGCGTAGGAGGCCGCGCGGGCGTCCAGTGCCACGAGGGGTTCCTCGACGGCGTACATGTCGGTGATCCGGCGCTGGGCGAGTGCGCCCAGCGGGTCCTTGACCGGGTTCTCGGGAGCGTCCACCGGCCACCAGACGACGACCGGGGCGTCCGGCAGCAGCAGCGGCAGGACCACGGAGTCGGCGTGGTCGGAGACGTCTCCGTACGTCCGCAGGACGACCGTCTCGCCGGTGCCCGCGTCGGAGCCGACCCGGACCTCGGCGTCCAGACGGGAGTTGGTGCGGTCGCGCGGGGTGCGGGCGACCCGCCTGATGACGACCAGGGTCCGCGAGGGGTGCTCGCGGGAGGCCTCCTCGGCCGCCTTGATCGAGTCGTAGGCGTTCTCCTCGTCGGTGACGATGACCATCGTCAGGACCATGCCCACGGCGGGGGTGCCGATGGCGCGGCGCCCCCGAACGAGCGCCTTGTTGATTTGGCTTGCCGTGGTGTCGGTCAGGTCGATCTTCATGGCCTGCGCCAGCTCCGTCCGTCTCGTGCGAGCATCTCGTCGGCTTCCTCAGGGCCCCAGCTGCCCGAGGGGTACTGCGCGGGCGTGCCGTGGCTCTCCCAGTACCCCTCGATCGGGTCGAGGATCTTCCAGGACTCTTCCACCTCCTGGTGACGGGGGAAGAGATTGGCGTCGCCGAGCAGGACATCCAGGATCAGCCGTTCGTACGCCTCCGGGCTGGACTCGGTGAACGACTCGCCGTACGCGAAGTCCATGGTGACGTCCCGGATCTCCATCGAGGTACCCGGTACCTTCGATCCGAAGCGCACCGTCATGCCCTCGTCGGGCTGGACACGGATGACGATCGCGTTCGCGCCGAGTTCCTCGGTCGCCGTGGAGTCGAACGGGGAGTGCGGGGCGCGCTGGAAGACGACCGCGATCTCCGTGACGCGTCGGCCAAGACGCTTGCCGGTGCGCAGGTAGAACGGAACACCGGCCCAACGGCGGTTGTCCACCTGGAGCTTGACGGCCGCGTAGGTGTCGGTCGTCGAGCTGGGGTCGATGCCGTCCTCCTGGAGGTAGCCGCGCACCTTCGCGCCGCCCTGCCAACTCGCCGCGTACTGGCCGCGCACGGTGTGCTCGCCCAGGTTCTCCGGCAGCTTCACGGCCCTGAGGACCTTGAGCTTCTCGGCGAGCAGCGACTCGGCGTCGAACGCGGCCGGTTCCTCCATGGCGGTCAGCGCCATCAGCTGGAGCAGATGGTTCTGGATGACGTCACGGGCGGAGCCGATGCCGTCGTAGTAACCGGCCCGGCCGCCGATACCGATGTCCTCGGCCATGGTGATCTGGACGTGGTCGACGTACGACCGGTTCCAGACGGGCTCGTACATCTGGTTGGCGAAGCGGAGCGCCAGGATGTTCTGGACGGTCTCCTTGCCGAGGTAGTGGTCGATCCGGAACACCTGGTCCGGGTCGAACACGTCGTGCACGATCCGGTTCAGCTCGCGGGCGCTCGCCAGGTCGCGGCCGAACGGCTTCTCGATGACCGCGCGCCGCCAGGAACCCTCGGGGGCGCTCGCGAGGCCGTGCTTCTTGAGCTGCCGCACCACCTTCGGGAAGAACTTCGGCGGTACGGAGAGGTAGAAGGCGTAGTTGCCGCTGGTGCCCCGGGACGCGTCCAACTCATCGACGGCGGAGCGCAGTTGCTTGAACGCCGTGTCGTCGTCGAAGTCACCGGGGATGAACCGCATGCCTTCGGCGAGCTGCTGCCAGACCTCCTCGCGGAACTCGGTCCTGGAGTGCTCGCGCACCGAGTCGTGCACCACCTGCGCGAAGTCCTGGTCCTCCCACTCGCGACGGGCGAACCCGAGGAGCGAGAAGCCCGGCGGCAGCAGACCCCGGTTGGCGAGGTCGTACACGGCCGGCATCAGCTTCTTGCGGGACAGGTCGCCGGTGACACCGAAGATGACCAGGCCGGAGGGGCCGGCGATGCGGGGCAGCCGGCGGTCGCGCGGGTCGCGCAGCGGGTTGTCCCAGTCGGCCGCCACGCCGAGCGCGGCGGCGAGGGCCTCGGCCGCCGGGACACCGGTGGTGCCCGCGGAGGCCTCGGTGACCGGGACGCCGAGTGCCGCGGCGAGGGTCTCGGGCGTCAGGCCGCCCGGTTCCACGGCCGGGTCACCGGATCCCTGCGGCGCGGGGGACGCGTTCTGCGGAGCACCGTCGGGAGGCGTCTCACCGTCGGTCATACACCCTCAACTCCCTTGCCGCGCAGCGAGGCCGTCACCGCTTCGAGAAGGTCCTCCCAGGCCGCCTCGAACTTCGAGACGCCCTCGTCCTCCAGCTGCCCGACGACCTCGTCGTAGGAGATGCCGAGCGCCTCGACGGCGGCCAGGTCGGCGCGGGCCACGTCGTAGCCGCCGGTCACCGTGTCGCCGTGGATGTCGCCGTGGTCCGCGGTGGCGTTCAGCGTCCCCTCCGGCATGGTGTTGACCGTGCCCGGAGCGACGAGCTCGTCGACGTACAGGGTGTCCTTGTACGAGGGGTCCTTGACGCCCGTGGAGGCCCACAGGGGACGCTGCTTCTGGGCGCCGTGGGCGGCGAGGGCCGTCCAGCGGGCGTCGCCCTGCGCGGTGCCGTCGGCCGCGCCGAACACGCCCTCGTACGCCTCGTAGGCCAGCCGGGCGTTGGCGAGTGCCGCCCTGCCCTTGAGCGCGAGCGCGTCGTCCGTGCCGATCTTCGCGAGCCGCTTGTCGATCTCGCTGTCGACGCGGGAGACGAAGAAGGAGGCGACGGAGTGGATGCCGGTGAGGTCGATGCCGGCGGCCAGCGCCTTCTCCAGGCCCGCCAGATAGGCGTCCATGACCTCGCGGTAGCGCTCCAGCGAGAAGATCAGCGTGACGTTGACGCTGATGCCGAGGCCGATGACCTCGGTGATCGCCGGGAGACCGGCCTTCGTCGCCGGGATCTTGATCATCGCGTTCGGGCGGTCGACCAGCCAGGCGAGCTGCTTGGCCTCGGCGATCGTCGCCGTGGTGTTGTGCGCCAGACGGGGGTCGACCTCGATGGAGACCCGGCCGTCACGGCCCTCGGTCGCCTCGAACACCGGGCGCAGGATGTCCGCGGCGGCGCGCACGTCCGCCGTCGTCATCATGCGGACGGCCTCGTCGACCGTCACCCCGCGGACCGCGAGGTCGGCCAGCTGCTGCTCGTACCCCTCGCCGGAGCCGATGGCGGCCTGGAAGATGGACGGGTTGGTGGTCACGCCCACCACGTGCCGTGTCGCGACGAGTTCGGCCAGGTTGCCGGACTCGATGCGCTTGCGGGAGAGGTCGTCGAGCCAGATGGAGACGCCTTCGCCGGAGAGGCGCTCAAGAGGTACCGCGGTCGCGGTTGCTTCGGTCACAGTGATCATCTTCCTTCGTGCGAACGGATCAACCGCGCAGGGCGGCAGTGTCAGTCGTTGAGTCGAGCGCGGCCCGAGCGGCGGCGGCGACGTTGTCGGCGGTGAAGCCGAACTCGGCGAACAGGGTCCCGGCGTCGGCCGAGGCGCCGAAGTGCTCCAGCGAGACGATCCGCCCCGCGTCACCGACGTACCGGTACCAGGTCAGGCCGATCCCGGCCTCGACCGCCACGCGGGCCCGCACGGAGGGCGGGAGGACGCTCGCCCGGTACTCGGGTGACTGCTCCTCGAACCACTCGACGGACGGCATCGACACCACGCGGGTGCCGACCCCCTCGGCCTCCAGCAGCTCGCGCGCCGCGACGGCGAGCTGCACCTCGGAGCCGGTCGCGATGAGGACGACGTCCGGGGTGCCGGTGGAGGCGTCCCGCAGGACGTAACCGCCGCGCGCCGCATCGGGGTTGGCCGGGTAGGTCGGCACGCCCTGGCGGGTGAGGGCCAGCCCGTGCGGGGCCGGGTTCGTGGCGTGCCGCTTGAGGATCTCGGCCCAGGCGACGGCCGTCTCGTTGGCGTCGGCCGGGCGGACGATGTTGAGGCCGGGGATGGCGCGCAGCGAGGCGAGGTGTTCGACCGGCTGGTGGGTGGGGCCGTCCTCGCCGAGGCCGATCGAGTCGTGCGTCCACACGTACGTCACCGGGAGCTGCATCAGCGCGGAGAGGCGGACGGCGTTGCGCATGTAGTCGGAGAACACCAGGAAGGTGCCGCCGTAAATGCGGGTGTTGCCGTGCAGCGCGATGCCGTTCATCTCCGCGGCCATGGAGTGCTCGCGGATGCCGAAGTGGATCGTGCGGCCGTACGGGTTCGCCTCCGGCAGCGGGTTGTCCGCCGGGAGGAACGAGCTGGTCCTGTCGATCGTGGTGTTGTTCGAGCCGGCAAGGTCGGCGGAGCCGCCCCACAGCTCGGGGAGCACGGCACCGAGGGCCTGGAGGACCGTGCCGGAGGCGGCGCGGGTGGCGACGCTTTTGCCCTCCTCGAACACCGGCAGCGCGCTCTCCCAGCCCTCGGGGAGCTGGCCGGCGACGATCCGGTCGAAGAGCTCCGCGTTCTCGGGCCGTTCGGTGCGCCAGACGCCGACGCGCTTGTCCCAGTCGGCGTGCGCCTCGGCGCCCCGGTCCAGGGCCTGGCGGGCGTGGGCCAGCACCTCGGCGTCGACCTGGAAGGTGCGCTCCGGGTCGAAGCCCAGGATCCGCTTGGTGGCGGCGATCTCCTCGGCGCCGAGCGCCGAGCCGTGCGAGGCCTCGGTGTTGCGCGCGTTCGGGGCGGGCCAGGCGATGATCGTGCGCATCGCGATGATGGAGGGACGCCCGGTCTCGGCCTGCGCCTCCTTGAGCGCGGTGTACAGGGCGGGGACGTCGGTGTCGCCGTCGGGCGTGGGCTCGACGCGCTGCACGTGCCAGCCGTACGCCTCGTAGCGCTTCAGGACGTCCTCGGAGAACGCGGTCGCCGTGTCGCCCTCGATGGAGATGTGGTTGTCGTCGTAGAGGAAGACGAGGTTGCCGAGCTTCTGGTGGCCGGCGAGCGAGGAGGCCTCCGCCGAGATGCCCTCCTCCAGGTCGCCGTCGGAGACGATCGCCCAGATGGTGTGGTCGAACGGGGACGTGCCCTCGGCGGCCTCCGGGTCGAACAGACCGCGCTCGTAGCGGGCGGCCATCGCCATGCCCACCGCGTTGGCCGCGCCCTGGCCGAGCGGGCCGGTCGTGGTCTCCACACCGGCGGTGTGCCCGTACTCGGGGTGACCGGGCGTCTTGGACCCCTGCGTGCGGAACGCCTTCAGATCGTCGAGGCCGAGTTCATAACCTGACAGGAAGAGCTGGGTGTAGAGCGTCAGCGAGGTGTGGCCGGGGGAGAGGACGAAGCGGTCGCGTCCGGTCCACTCCGGGTCGGCCGGGTCGTGCCGCATGACCTTCTGGAAGAGCGTGTACGCCGCTGGGGCCAGGCTCATCGCCGTTCCGGGATGGCCGTTGCCGACCTTCTGCACGGCGTCGGCGGCCAGAAGGCGGGCCGTGTCGACGGCGCGGCGGTCGAGCTCGGTCCAGCTGAATCCGTCGGAGCTCTGCGTACTCATCTTCAAGAAGTCCTCACTGGATGTGCTGCGGCTAGGTCTTTGTGTTCAAACCTAAAAGTCAGACTTTTAATGGGGAAGGTGCCCGTGTGTCAGCCTTCGGTGAAAGTGGGACACATGGAGCCGTGGCGAGCCGACGCGAGAAGGACATGAACGACAGAACCACCCAAGGCGGCACCGGCGGTGAAGGCCCCCAGGACGGGATCAGGACCTTTCCCTTCCCGGCCGATCTGAGCCTGTCCGGCGTGGGCATGCAGGTCGGCGCGATGGGCGCCGGGCGCACCTGGCACGCGGACGCCCCGCTGGAACGCGTGCACCGCATCGACTTCCACGTCGTGATGCTCTTCCACGAGGGACCCGTACGGCACATGATCGACTTCGCCGAGTACGAGGCCCGCGCGGGCGACCTCCTGTGGATCCGCCCCGGCCAGGTGCACCGCTTCTCCAGCACCGACCCCTATCGCGGGACCGTCCTGACCATGCAGCCAGGGTTCCTGCCCCGAGCGACCGTCGAGGCGACCGGCCTCTACCGCTACGACCTGCCGCCGCTGCTGCGCCCCGACCCGGCCCGGCTCGACGCCCTGGAGCACTCGCTCACCCAGTTGGAGCGCGAGTACGTCGACACGACCACCCTGCCGCTCAGCCTGCACACTGCGGTGCTGCGGCACTCGCTCACCGCGTTCCTGCTGCGCCTGGCCCATCTCGCGGCGAGTTCCGCCGAGGCGGCGCACGAGCACAGGGACACCACGTTCACCCGCTTCCGGGACGCGGTCGAGAAGGACTTCGCCGTCAACCACAGCGTCAGCGCCTACGCGGACGCCCTCGGATACTCGCGGCGCACCCTGGTGCGCGCGGTGCGCGCCGCCACCGGCGAGACGCCCAAGGGGTTCATCGACAAGCGGGTCGTCCTGGAGGCGAAACGACTGCTCGCCCACACGGACATGCCGATCGGGCGCATCGGGGCCGCCGTCGGTTTCCCCGACTCGGCCAACTTCTCGAAGTTCTTCCACCAGCACACGGGCTCCACCCCGGTGGCCTTCCGCGCCGAACTGCGCTGACCCGGGCGGAAGCGCGGGACGGAACGCGCCGAGCGGGGCGGACCTCGTGGGTCCGCCCCGCTCGGTGTGCCCGGGCGTCCCGCGACGCCCGGTCGGTACGACGGTCAGTGACCGAAGTCGAACCAGTTGACGTTCACGAAGTCGGCGGGCTGGCCGCTGGTGAAGGTCAGATAGACGTCATGGGTTCCGGTCACGGAGCTCATGTTCGCGGGCACGGTTCTCCAGGACTGCCAGCCACCGGTGTTGGCCAGCGCGAAGCTCGCGACCGGTGCGCTCGTACGGCTGTCGAGGCGCACCTCGACCAGCCCGCTGACCCCGCCCGCCGCACCGCTCGCGACCCGGCCGTAGAACTGGGTGGCCGCCGAGGAACCGAAGTTGACGCCCTTGTACACCGCGTAGTCGCCGTTCGCGATCGTGCCGATGTCCTGGCCGCCGCCGGTGTCCGTGGTGGTCTCGCTCACGACACCGCTCTGGCTGTCGTAGGACTCGGCCTGGATGGCGCTGTACGCGTCACGGTTGCCGGTGGGCGGGGGAGTGGTGCCTCCGCCACTGCCGGCCGACTGGAGCACCTGGACGTAGTCCACGACGAGCGGGTGACCCGGCTCCGTGCCGCTGTCGGGGCCGCCGCCGAAGGCGCCCGGGAAGCCGCCGCCCATCGCGACGTTCAGGATCATGAAGTAGCCGTGGTTGGTGGCGTTGGCCCAGGTCGCCGCGTCGACCTGGTTCGCCTTCACCGTGTGGAAGTTGACGCCGTCGAGGTAGAAGCGGATCTCCTCGGGGCTGGTCGACCTGTCCCACTCCATCGCGTAGGTGTGGAAGCCTGCCTGACAGGTCGTCCCCGTACAGGGGGTGTTGTTGCCGATGCCGCTGGTCTCGTTGCACGGGCCGCCCGGGCTGGTGCCGCAGTGCATCGTGGCCCACTCGGTGTTGAGGCCCTGGACGTTCTCCATGATGTCCAGCTCGCCGACGCCCGGCCAGTTCTGGTAGTTGCCGCGGTAGGGCGCGCCCAGCGCCCAGAAGGCGGGCCAGTAGCCCTTGGCGGCGGCGCCGGTCACGTTCGGCATCTGGAGCCGCGCCTCCATGCGCAGCTTGCCGCCGGCGGGGGGCTGGAAGTCGGTGCGGGTGGTCTCGATGCGGCCCGAGGTCCAGTTGCCCGAGGCGTCACGGCGTGGGGTGATCAGCAGGTCGCCGTTGCCGTCCAGGGCCACGTTGCTGGTGCTCGAGGTCATCGTCTCGACCTCGCCGGTGCCGAAGTTGGCGGGCCCGCCGGGGTAGCTGGTGCCCGTCGTGTACTGCCAGTCGGCGGTGTTGACGCCGCTGCCGGCCGCCCCGGTGAAGTCGTCGGCGAAGACCTGGGTCCAGCCGGTGGGGGGTGTGGGGGCGGACGCGTTCGCGGGCAGGGTCGCCGCGGTCGCGGCGGCCGCCGCCAGGCTCAGCGTGCCGAGCACGGCGACGAGCACGCGCCGGACGGAGCCGCGTCTGGGTGTGCCGGAGGTTTCACTCATGGATGCCTCTTCGCGTACGGAGTGTGGGGTGCGCGGGTGGGGGTGTGAGAGCGCTCCCACGGGACTTTGAGAGCGCTCTCAACGAAGGTGCGCGGCCAATGTGCTCTCTGTCACTCCGGTCGTCAAGAGGTGAAGCCGAGAAAGTCCTTTCGTGGCGCGGGAGTTCACGCCGTGAAGTAAGGGAGAAGTCCCGATGAGCGTGCCGGGGAAGGCAGTTGAAGTCCGTTCATCGGGAACATCCCTCAAAGAGCGCTGCCGGCCTTCCAGTCGGCCCACGACAGGTTCCAGCCGTTCAGTCCGTTCGACGCTTCGACGGTCCGCTCGCCGGTGTTCTCCAGTACCACGACATCACCGAGCATCGAACTCCCGTAGAACCGGTAGCCCGGTACGGAGCCGTCGTTCGCGCCCTTGGTGTCGTGCAGGCCGACGCAGCCGTGGCTGGTGTTGCTGCTCCCGAACACCGACGGCGCGGCCCAGTAGTTGCCGTGGATGAAGGTGCCCGAGGTGGTCAGGCGCTGGGCGTGCGGCACGTCCGCGATGTCGTACTCGTCGCCGAGCCCGACCGTCGAGGACTGCATCCGCGTCTGCTCGAACCGCTCGCTGATCACCATGATCCCGGACCACGTGGTGTGCTCCGGCGCGCCGCCGGTGACCGGATAGGTGGCGAACGCGGTCCCGTCCCGCTCGACCGTCATGGTCTTCCTCGCGAGGTCCACGGTGCTCACCTGGCGGCGGCCGATGTGGAAGGTGACGTCCTTGGACTGGACGCCGTAGACGCCGTCCCCGCCCTCGACGTCCTTGAGGCGCAGGCTCAGCGTGATCCTGGTGCCCGCCGCCCAGTAGTGCGCGGGACGGAAATCGAGCCGGGTGTTCCCGAACCAGTGGCCCACCACCTCGACCGCCGGTTCGGCCGTCACCGTGATGGCCTTTTCCACCGCGGCCCGGTCCGTCACGGCCTTCGTGAAGTTGATCGACACGGGCATGCCGACCCCGGACGTCGAATTCGCCTCGGGCGTGAAATAGCCGGCGAACGTCTCGCCCGGGGACTTCGTGACGAACGTGGCGGTGCGTTCGACGCCACCCGTCGCCTTGGCCGTGACCGTGTATTTGGTGCCCGAGTACGGATTCCTGGAAGAGGTCCAGTGGGTGCGGTCGTCGCTGAAGGATCCGGCCAGAGCGGAACCGTCGTTGCCCGACACCTCGACCGACGACAGCGTGCCGTCCGCCACCGAGACCACGACGGGAGCGGTGAAGCCTGCCTTCTTCGTGCCGTTGGCGGGGGAGACCGTGACCGTCGGCTTCCTCACCTGCGCCTTAGCCCTCGTCCCGGTCCCGGTAGCCGTGGCCGCCGCCACGTCCTCCCCATCGGCGGCGCCCGCCGGAGCGCCGCAGCCGCTCAGCGCGAGGGCCGGTGCGGCGGCCCCGAAGGCCGCGAGGACGCCCCGCCGTGACCAGGCCGGACGTTGCGCGCGCGGCCGTGTTCCTCCCGGTTCCCGCGCTGCGGTCTCGGGCCCATTCGCTATGTCGGGGACGCCCACGGAACGCCTTTCCTCGGTTTTTCACTCACCACCACTGCGGGAGCATCCTGCGGGACTTTCCTGGGTTGATTCTTTGAATCCGGCGTCCCCCACCTGAGATTCCGGTGAGGAGGTACGGCGGGAAGGCCTGAATCCACGGTTGCCGGGTCGGCCGGGTTGATGAACAGATGGTGAAACGTCCTGTGCGATTCCTGAGTTCTCGGGAGACGTTCCGCTCGCCGGATCCGTGACACACCACGCCGGAGGAATCCGTGAATCCAGCCCGTCAGCGGCACACCGTGGCCATCGTCGGAGCGGGCGCCGCCGGCACGCTCACCGCCGTGCAGCTGTGCGAGACGGCGACCCGCCGCCGTACCCGCCTCGGTCTTTTCCTGGTCGACCCCGCCCCCGAAGCCGGGCGCGGCACCGCGTACGCCACGACCGATCCCCGGCACCGGCTGAACGTGCCCGCGGGCGGCATGAGCTGCTATCCCGACGACCCCGGCCACTTCACCCGCTGGCTGTGCGGGCACGGCGAACCCACCGTCAGGGGAACCGACTTCGCCACCCGCTACCGCTATGGCGCCTACCTCGCCGACACCCTGGCCCGGGCGATCGTCCACGCCCACGGCGTCGTCACCGTACGGCGGCTGCGGACCAGGGCCGAGGCCTGCGCCCCCGGCCCCGGCGGCGGGCTGGAGCTGCGGCTCGCCGACGGGAACCGCCTGACGGCCGACAGCGTGGTCCTCGCCACCGGACCGGCCGCCACGACGGGAGACTGGGCCCCGCACCGGCTCCGTACCTCCGAACGCTTCATCCGCTCGCCCTGGGCCCCGGGAGCGCTCGACGGACCGCTCGCCGGCGACCCGCCGGAGGGAGCGGGCGACGACGTCCTGCTGGTGGGCACCGGACTCACCGCGGTCGACCTCGCGCTCACCCTCGACCGTCCAGGACGCACCGTGCACGCCCTCTCCCGGACCGGCCTGCTGCCGCAGCCGCACGCGCTCAGCCCCGCACCGGCGATGGCCGCGCCCGCGGGGCTCGACGCGCCGACCCTGTCCACGCTGCGCCGGACCGTCTACCGCCACATCGGCTGCTCCGTGCGCGCCCACGGCGACTGGCGTCCCGCCCTCGACAGCCTGCGCCCGCACACCGCGCGTCTGTGGCGCAGCCTCACACCGGAGGAACGCGAGGACTTCCTGCGGAGCGAGGGCGCGCTCTGGAACACCCACCGGCACCGGATGGCGCCGACCACCGCCGAATCCCTGGACCGCGCCCGCACGGCCCGGCGCCTGCGCGTGCACACCGGCAGGATCGCCGAAGCCGTCCCCGGTCCTGACGGCTCCCAACTGCTCATTCTCACCAACGGGTCCTGTATCGAGGCCGGTTGGGTGATCGACTGCACCGGACCCGGGCCGCGCCCCGAAGATCCGCTGTGGCGCTCGCTGTTCACTGCGGGTGCCGCCGTGCCGGGACCGCTCGGCCTCGGCGTCGCGACCCGTGACGGCCGGCTCCTCGACTCCGAAGGCGGCCCCGGACTACCGGTGTTCACCCTCGGCGCCCCGCGCCGCGGTGAACTCTGGGAGACCACGGCGATCCCCGAGATCCGCGTCCAGGCCGCCGAACTGGCCGAGCGGCTGCTCGCGCCCCTGGCACCGCGGCCACGCCCCACGCGCCGACGGCCGCTCGACGCCCACGGACTCCCACTGTCCACCCACGCCGAGGCCGCCGCCGCCCACCGCACCGGCCTCGAACGGGTCCTCAAGGTCAGGGCCGGCGCCGAGGACGCCTTCGCGCGCGCCGTCGCCCTCGACCCCGGCTTCGCGCTCGGGCACGCGGCCCTCGCCCTGCTCGGCCACGAATGCGGCGCCGACGTCGACGTACCCCGGGCGCTCGCCGACGCGCGGCGCTGCGCCCGGGAACGGGCCGACGAGCGCGAACGCTCCTTCGTCGACGTGGTCGTCCGCCGCGTGCTCGGCGAGGGACCCGACGACGGGTCCCGCGCCCTGCTCGGACATCTGGCCGCCCACCCCGCCGACGCGCTTGCGCTCGCCGCGGCCGTGCCCACCATCGCCTTCTCGGGCGTCCACGACCTCGACACGACGTACGCGTCGAGCCTGGTCGAACGCGCCGCGCCCGCCTACGACGGCCACTGGTTCCCGGTCTCGCTCCTCGCCTTCCTGCGCCAGGACCAGGGCCGCCACGAGGAGGCCGCCGAACTGGCCGGACGCGCGCTCGCCGACGAGCCCGCGGCCGGACACGCCGTGCACGCCCTCGCCCACGTCCACTACGAGTCGGGGGCCCACGAGAAGGGCCGCGACTGGCTGGACGCCTGGGTGTCCGGGCACGGGCGGGGCGCCGTCCACCGTGCCCACTTCTCCTGGCACATCGCCCTGCACGAACTGGCCCTGGACGATCCCGCCGCCGTGCGCAGGCGCTGGTTCGCCCAGCTCGCTCCGGGGCGCGTGACCGGCGTACGCGCCCTGGTCGACTCGGGGTCGCTGCTGTGGCGGGCCCGGCTCAGCGACAGCTGGCGGGGGCCGGTACCCGCGACGGACGTGCTCGACAGCGTCGCCCGCGAGATCGTGGAACGGCCCGCGACGGCCTTCACCGCGCTGCACGCCGCCGTCGCGCTCACCGCCGCCGGTGATCTCGCGGCACTGCGCCGGCTGCGCGACCACGCCGCCGGCGCCGACCCGGTGCAGCGCGAGGTCGTCGTCCCGCTCTGCGAGGCCCTTGCCGCCCTCGTCGAGGAGCGCTTCCACGCGGCGGCCCACGGTCTCGAAGAGGTGCTGCCCGTCCTCGGCCGGGTCGGCGGCAGCGCGGCCCAGCGCGAGGTCGTCGAGGAGACCCTGCTGTACGCCCTGGTCGCGGCGGGCCGCTCCGAGGCGGCCCGCCACCTGCTGGACACCCGGCTCGACCGGGGCCACGCGCCCCGCGACCGGCGCCTGCTGGCGGCACTGTGCGACTGAGGGACGCCGGGGCAGGCCTGAGGTTCGCCCGAAGACGTGGGACGGGCTCCCGGCTTCCCCTGGGCTCCCGACTCCTCCTGAGCTCCCGGCTCCTCCTGGGCCGCCGGACGCCAGCCCAGGGCGCGGGAGATGCCCCGGGCCGCCAGGCGTACCGCCGGGATCAACGCCGGTACCCGGGACTCGACATGGGGCACGACGAGGGACACGGCCGCGACGACCGAACCGTTCGGGCCCCGCACCGGCGAGGCCACCGACAGGGCGTCGTCGGTGATCTGACGGCTGCTCACCGCCACACCGGTACGGCGGACTTCGGCCAGGGCACGGCGCAGACGAACGGGATCCGTGATCGTGTACGGGGTGTACGCGGCCAACGGCCCGGCGCAGTAGTCCTCCTGGAAGGCGGGCCGCGCGTGCGCGAGCAGCGCGAGCCCGACCCCCGTCGCGTGCAGCGGCCAGCGGGCGCCCACCTGAATAGGCACACCCACCGACGAACGCCCCGCGATCCACTCGGTGTAGACGACCTCGGACCCGTCCATGACCGCCAACTGCACGTTCTCGTGCGTCGCTTCGTACAGGTCCTCCAGGAACGGCAGGGCGATCTGGCGCAGCGCGAGGCCGCGCGGGGCCGGCGCCGCGAGCTCCCACAGCCGCAGGCCCACGTGGTAGACGCCGTTCACGTCCCGCTCCAGAGCGCCCCACCCGGTCAGCGCGGCCACCAGCCGGTGCGCGGTGCTGAGGCTGAGGCCGGCCCGGCGGCTGATGTCCGCCGGGGACAGCGCCGTGTGCGCGTGGTCGAAGGCGGCGAGAACGGCGAGGAGGCGGCCGGAAGCGGAGCGGGCGGTGCGCTCTCGGCCTGCCATGACCGGCCTCCTGCGGCCTGACCCCGGGCGGGGCGGTCCGGGCGTCGGGACCCACCCTGCCGCACGGGCCCGACGGCGACAATCGCCGGGGCACGCGATGGCACCCTGCTCCCTGAAGGACATGTGCCGAGCGGCCCGTGTCCCCGGACGAACTGCGAAGGTGGTACTTGCGTGAGGCTGACCATTCTGGGCGGCGGCGGATTCCGTGTCCCGCTCGTGTACGGGGCACTCCTCGGCGACCGGGCCGAGGGCCGCGTCACCCGTGTCGTGCTGCACGACCTGGACGCGGGACGGCTCTCGGCCGTGGCCCGGGTCCTGGCCGAGCAGGCGGCCGGGGACCCGGGCGCGCCGGAGGTGACCGTCACCACCGACCTCGACGAGGCCCTGCGCGGCGCCGACTTCGTCTTCTCCGCCATCCGTGTCGGCGGCCTGGAAGGGCGTGCGGCGGACGAGCGTGTCGCCCTGGCCGAGGGCGTCCTCGGGCAGGAGACGGTCGGCGCCGGCGGTATCGCGTACGGCCTGCGCACCGTGCCCGTCGCCGTGGACATCGCCCGGCGGGTGGCCCGGCTCGCACCCGACGCCTGGGTCATCAACTTCACCAACCCGGCAGGACTGGTCACCGAGGCCATGTCCCGCCACCTCGGCGACCGGGTGATCGGCATCTGCGACTCGCCGGTCGGCCTCGGCCGCCGCATCGCCAGGGTCCTCGGCGCCGACCCGCGCGAGGCGTGGATCGACTACGTCGGGCTCAACCACCTCGGCTGGGTACGCGGCCTGCGGATCGCGGGCCGCGACGAACTCCCGCGGCTGCTCGCCGACCCCGCCCTGCTCGGCTCCTTCGAGGAGGGCCGGCTCTTCGGCCCCGAGTGGCTCCGGTCCCTCGGCGCCGTCCCCAACGAGTACCTGCACTACTACTACTTCAACCGCGAGACCGTACGCGCCTACCAACGGGCCGAGAAGACACGCGGCGCGTTCCTGCGCGACCAACAGGCGGGTTTCTACGAGGAGATGAGGCGCCCTGACGCCTCGGCCCTGTCCGCATGGGAACGCACGCGGGCCGAGCGCGAGGCCACGTACATGGCGGAGAACCGCGACGCCGCCGGTGCCGGCGAACGCGAGGAGGACGACCTCTCGGGGGGCTACGAGAAGGTGGCGCTCGCCCTGATGCGGGCCATCGCCCGCGACGAACGCACCACCCTGATCCTCAACGTCCGCAACCGCGGCACCCTCGGTGTCCTCGACGCCGAGGCCGTCATCGAGGTGCCCTGCCTGATCGACGCCAACGGCGCGCACCCCGTGGCCGTCGACCCGCTGCCGGGCCATGCCGCCGGACTGGTGTGCGCGGTCAAGGCGGTGGAGCGTGAGGTGCTCTCCGCCGCCGAGTCGGGCTCCCGTACGACCGCGGTGAAGGCCTTCGCCCTGCACCCGCTCGTCGACTCGGTCGGCGTGGCGCGCGCACTCGTCGACGGCTACACGGCCGTGCACCCCGGTCTCGCCTATCTGAACTAGACCACCCCCGGGCCGGACCCGGCGCACCCGGGCACCGCCCGGGTCCCTCCCGATGACACCCGCTTTGCGCACCGGACTTGCCGACGCCTTGACGATCCGTTTCCTGCGTGTTCAGCCGAGGGTCTGTGCCCGCGTTGTGTAGCTTCCCTAAGGTCCCTGTGTGCTCCGAGTGCGTCGAGTGCCGCGAAGGAAGGGACACATGGACAGACCTCTCGCCGTCCGGGCTCGTGGGATCACCAAGTGCTTCGGGGACGTCGTGGCACTCGACGGCGTCGATCTGGACGTGGCACGGGGTCGGATCCACGGCCTGGCCGGACCGAACGGCGCCGGCAAGACGACCCTGCTCGGTCTGCTGCTGGGCCTGGCCGTCGCCGACGAAGGCCGTCTGGAGATCCTCGGCACCCCGATCGGACGGGCGCTCGCCGCCCCCGGCGGAGTCGCCGGCTTCGTCGACGGGCCGGGCCTCTACCCCTCGCTCACCGCCCGGCAGAACCTCGCCGCCCTGGCCGCGCTCCACGGCCGGAGCGCGCGGGCGGCCGGTGTCGACGAGGTGCTCCACCAGGTCGGGCTGACCGATGTCGCCGACGACCAGGCCCGCGGCTACTCCCTGGGCATGCGGCAGCGGCTCGGCCTCGCCGCAGCCCTGCTCACCCGACCCCGGCTGCTCGTGCTGGACGAACCCTCCAACGGCCTCGACCCGGCGGGCAAACGCCATGTGCACGGCGTCCTCGACCGGCTAGCCGAGAACGGGACCGCGGTCGTCCTCTCCAGCCATCGCATGGACGACCTCCAGGCCCTGTGCACCGAGGTCACCATCCTCGCGACGGGAAGGGCCGTGTTCTCCGGCCCGCTGAGCGAACTGGCCGCCGAGAACCGTGAACTCGACTACCGGCTGCTCACCTCGGACCCGGCGGCCGCCCGCCCGCTGGCCCTCGCCACGGCCGGGGTCCGGATCGTCGACGGCGCGGCTCCCCGGCACGACACCGACCCGCTCGTCGTACGGGCGCTCGTGCCTGCCGTCGACGAACTGGTGGCACGGCTCGTCGGCGCGGGCATCGCGCTGCGCGAGCTCGCCCCCGTGGTGTCGCCCCTCGAAGCCGCGTTCCTCGCCCTCACCGAGCGGAAGGAGAACGGCGGATGACCGCGACCACCGCCAAGGACGCCGGAGCCAAGGACGCCGGAGTCGACGCCCGGGACCCGGACGAGGACGGCGCCGCCGTCCCCCGGATCCCGGTCGCCCGCGTCTACCGCTTCGAACTCGTCAAACTCGTCTCGCAGTGGCGGATCCGCCTGCTGGTCCTCGCCTGCTGGATCGTGCCCGCGCTCTTCGTCGCCGCGGTCAGCCGCCAGAGCACGCTGCCCGTCGACACGCTCTTCGGCCGCTGGATGCACGCCACCGGGTGGGCCGGGGCACTGGTGACGCTCGGTTTCGCGGGCACCTGGGCGCTCCCGCTGCTGACCTCGGTCGTCGCCGGTGACGTGTTCGCCGCCGAGGACCGGCTCGGCACCTGGCGCCATCTGCTCGTGGCGGTACGGTCACCGCGCCGGATCTTCGCCGCGAAGGCACTGGCGGGCCTCACGGTCCTCCTGCTGCTCGTGGCCGGACTGGTCGCCTCCAGCTCGGCCGGCGGGGCCGTGGCGGTCGGCGACCAGCCGCTCGTCGGCCTCGACGGCCATCTGCTGACACCGGCGGACGCCGCCGGAAAGGTCCTGCTGGCCTGGGCCTGCGTCCTCGCCCCGACCCTGGCCCTGGCCGCCGTGGGACTGCTCGGCTCCATCACGCTCGGACGGTCCCCGATGGGACTGCTGCTCCCCGCGCTCGTCGCCCTCGCGATGCAGCTCGCCCAGATGATGCCGCTGCCCGTCGCCGTACGCCTCGCCCTGCCCAGCTACGCCTTCATCGCCTGGTGCGGCCTCTTCACCGCCCCCGCCCAGCCGGGCCCGCTCCTGATCGGCATCGCGGTCAGTCTGGCGTGGGCGCTGACCGCGACGGTGTCGGCCTATCTCCTCTTCATGCGGCGGGACTTCACCGACACGGCCCACGACGGCCCGGGCCGCGGCGCGGTCACCGCCGGACTCCTGCCGCTCGTCGCGCTGACGGCCGTCACGGCCCTGGCCGTCGGCACCGCCACCGGGGCCACCGGCTCCGGGATCGAACAGGACAAGGTGCAGCGCTCGGCCGCGACGGCGTTCGCGCACCTCTACCGGCTCCAGACCCGTCAGCTCAACCGTCCCGCCGTCACGGAGGCGCAGCTGAGGGTCACCGCCGACTGCGACAAGGGCAGCGTCAAGGTCGCGGCCGAGGGGCCGGGCAACGACTGGCGCTGTGTCGTCTCCTGGCACCTGCCCGGCGTCGACGCCGTGGGCACGGCCGTCTACCAGCTCGACATCAGCCCGGACGGCCGGTTCATGGCCGACGGCGACGGACCGAAGGAGGTGAACGGCTACTTCCTGGTCCGCACGCCGACCGGGGACGCACCCAACCCGCTCTGGCAGTTCGACGGTGACGTCGACCTGCTCGCCGCCTCGAAGGGATGACTCCATGCAGGTAACGCGTCGCCGACGGAGTGAACGGAGTGAGGGGAAGGGACGGTCGGGCCCCCTCGGGGGACTCACCGGACGAGCGAGCCCGTTCGGCGGACTCACCGGTGGACGGATACCGCTGGTCACGGCGGGCACCACCGCCCTCGCCCTCGTCGCCGCCGGGGTCGCCTTCGCCCAGACGCACCAGTTCGGCACCGACCAGGTCGGCCAGGTCACCGACCACGGGCAGGTCATCTCCAGCGACCAGTACATCGCCCCGTACGGCGAGCGGCTCGTCCTCCAGAACGGCAAGATCATGTCGTCCTCGGTCAGCCCGGACGGCACCCACCTCGCGGCCTCGCTCACCGACGGCGGAAGCGCCCTGTCGATCGTCGACCTGAAGAGCTGGAAGGTGCAGCAGCTCGTCAGCAGTGCCGCGTCCTCCGTCCCGCGCATCAGCGGCAACAGCGTGGGCCAGGAAGGGCCGACCTACTCGCCCGACGGCTCACAGCTCTGGCTCGGCCAGACCGACGGGTACACCCGGTTCACCGTGAACGCCGACGGCGGCGTCACCGACCCCGTGTTCGTCCCGATCGCCGCGGACGGGGCCAAGCACGCGCTCGTGGGCGCGGCGGTCTTCTCGCCCGACGGCTCCACCGTGTACTCCGCGGTCAACGGACAGAACAGGGTGGTCGCCATCGACACAGCCACCGGGACCGTCCGGCAGAGCTGGAACGTGGGCAACGCCCCGCGCGGCATGGCCCAGGTCGGTGACAGGCTCTACGTCAGCGACGAGGGCGGGCGCCCCGCGCGGGCCGGCGACACCACGATCAACTCGTACGGCACCCAGGTACCGGCCGACCCGGTCACCGCGGCCACCACCACCGGCACCGTCAGTGTCATCGACCTGGCGGACCCGGCCGCCGCCGTCGCGAGCATCCCCGTCGGACTGCACCCGACCGCCCTGTACGCCAAGGGCCGGGCGCTGTTCGTCACCGACACCGCCACCAACGACGTGTCGGTCATCGACACGGCCAGGAACAAGGTCGTCCAGACCATCGCGACCCAGCCGTGGCCGGAGGCCTCCGTGGGCTACGAGCCCGACGCGGTCACGCTCACCGACGACGGTCATCTGCTGGTGACGCTCGGCCGCGCCGACGCCGTGGCCGTCTACCGGTACCGGTCACCGCAGGATCCGGTCCGCTACATCGGCCTGCTCCCGACGGACTACTTCCCCGCGGAGATCTCCGCCGTCGGCAAGGACGTCGTGGTCTCCAACACCCGTGGCGTCGACGCCCGCCGGACCACCACCGCCGCCGGGCACGGCACTCACGACACGACGTCGAGCGTGCAGCGGTTCACCCTGCCCGACGACAGCGTCGTGCGGGCCCAGACGGCCAAGGTCTTCCGCCAGAACGGCTGGACGGCCGGTTCGGTCGCCCGGTCCAGGGGCGGCAGCCACGCCAAGCCGGTTCCCGTCCCGCAGCGGCTCGGCGACCCCTCGACGATCAAACACGTCTTCCTGATCGTGAAGGAGAACCGCACCTACGACCAGGTCCTCGGGGACGTCCCCGAGGGCGACGGCGATCCGTCGCTGGCGCAGTTCGGCGAGAACGTGACGCCCAACCAGCACGCCCTGGCCAGGCAGTTCGGGCTCTACGACAACATGTACGACATCGGGACGAACTCCGCCGAGGGCCACAACTGGCTGATGCAGGCGGACGATCCGGAGTACACCGAGTCCTCGGCCGGTGAGTACGCGCGCAGTTACGACACCGAGGACGACGCCCTCGGCCACCAGCGGACGGGATTACTGTGGACCGGAGCGCAGGCGGCGGGCAACTCGGCGCGGGACTTCGGTGAGTTCCAGCAGTTCCTCACCAAGCCGGCCGACGCCAGCTGGCAGAACCTGTACTGCGACGCCAGGAACATGGCATCGACGGGCCAGGACACCGCGTACGCACTGGACTCGTCCTCGCCGATCCCCTCGCTCAACGACGTGTCCGTGCACGGCTTCCCGAAGTTCGACACCAGCATCCCGGACATCTACCGGGAGCAGATCTGGAAGCGTGACTTCGAGAAGAACGGGCCGGCGGGCCTGAACATGTTCTGGCTCTCCAGCGACCACACCGGCGGTCCGGTGAACGCGGCCGCCCAGGTGGCGGACAACGACCTCGCGACCGGCAGGATCGTCGACGAGATCTCGCACAGCAGGTACTGGAAGGACTCGGCGGTCTTCGTCGTCGAGGACGACTCCCAGGCCGGTCTCGACCACGTCGACGGCCACCGTGCCCCGATCCAGATCATCAGCCCCTGGGCCCGGCACGGCGTCGTCGACAGCCACTACTACTCGCAGATAGGGCTCATCCGGACCATCGAGCAGATCCTCGGCGTCCACCCCATGAACCAGAAGGACAGCGCGGCCTCCCCTCTGCGCGCCGCCTTCACCGGGCACCCGGACCTCACGCCGTTCACGGCGCTGCCCAACCGGACCTCGCTGACCGACGGCCTCAAGACCCCGCCCTCCTGCGGTGCGGACACCCCGGCCCCGCAGGACCCGGCCGCGGCGCCCGTGCCGTCGGCGAAGGTGCCGGCGGACAAGCGGGCGCTCGCCGCGCAGTGGGACACCTGGAAGTCGCACCAGCGGCTGACCGGACCCAACGCCATTCCCGACTTCGCCAACCCCGCGCAGATGAACCACTTCACCTGGTACCAGACGCACGGGTGGACCAAGCCGTACCCGGGCGAGCACAAGGTCTTCGCGCCCAAGGACGTGCCCGGCGCCTACCTCCCGTCGTCGGAGTCCGACGGCTGACGCTCCGGCGACCGGCCACCGGTAACCGGCTCACGTGCGCGCGGCGGTGGGCCGCCCGGATCAAGTCCCGGGCGGCCCACCGTCTTTGGTTCGCTCCCGTCGACGTCAGCCCGTGAAGCCGGCCGTGATCGACGTGAACTGCCAGGTGCTCTGGCTGATGCCGGAGCAGTTGCTCACCACGCCGCCCCCGGGGCAGGACCGGTCGCGGTTGACCGACCAGTAGGCGAGGCGGGCGATGTGGTGGGAGTTGGCCCAGTCACGGATCGAGGTCCAGATGGCCGGGGTCGTGTTCTCCTGCTGGTCGGACAGACCGTTCATGCCGGAGATGCCGATGTGCGAGTACGCCGTGGCGTCGTCCCAGCCGAAGGTCGACTTCAGCTTGGTCTTCAGCCCCTCGGCGGCGTTGACGGTGTTGCCGTACATGTCGGAGCCGCCGCCGAAGTCGAACGGCATGATGGTGAAGACGTCGATGTTCGCGTTCAGGGACTGCGCCTGCTCGATCAGCCGGTTGCCGTAGTAGGTCGGGCCGGTCGTCGAGGTGCCGAAGGTGACGATCGTCTTCAGGCCGGGGTTGTTGGCCTTGACGGTCTTCAGCGCGGTCAGGATCCTGGCCTGGACGGCCTCGTTCTCGAATTCGTCGGTGTTCTCGATGTCCATGTCGATGGCCTTGAGCCCGTAGGCCGAGATCACCTTCTGGAGCGCACCAGCGAGCGCGCTCGCCGAGGAGCAGTTGGCGCCGAGCTTGCTGCCCTGCCAGCCGCCGAACGACGGGACGATGTCACCGCCCGCGGAGCGGATCTGGTTGATGGCGCTCTGGTCGACGCCGCCGGTCAGTGCCCGGCTGCCGTCCCAGGCCGGGGTGCAGCCGCCCGAGTCCAGCACGAACGCCATCGTGAACCACTTGATCCCGGTCGCGCTCATCACCGTGGTCGGGTTCGGGGGGTCGCCCCAGCCCTCGTACAGATAGGGAGCGGCCTGCTTGAAGCCGGTGCCGCCACCGCCGCCCGCGTCGGTCGTGACGCTCACGGAGTTGGAGGCCGCGGAGGTGTTGCCGGCCGCGTCCCGCGCCTTGACGGTGAACGAGTAGGCGGTGCTCGCGGACAGCCCGCTGACCGTGGCACTCGTGCCCGACACGCTGAGCACGTTGGTGGAGCCGCTGTAGATGTCGTACGCGCTGACACCGACGTTGTCGCTCGACGCGCCCCACGACAGGGACACGCTGGAGGAACTCTTGCCGGTGGAGGTCAGGCCGGTGGGCGCGGTCGGTGCCTGGGTGTCGGTCCCGCCGCCACCGCCACCGGGCCCGTCCAGGCTGACGTCGTCGGCGTAGTAGGTGCCCTGCGCGTACCAGCCGTGGACGTAGATCTTGGCGCTGGTCTGCGAGGCGCCGGTGGTGAAGGGGACGGTGAGCTGGCTGTACGCCGAGGGGGACGTCGTCCAGGTCGAGGCACCGCCGTCCACACCGAGGTAGACATAGCTGCCGCGCACCCAGCCGGAGAGGCTGTACGTCGTGTTCGGCTGGACCGAGACGGTCTGGGTGCACTGTGCGTTGTCGCTCGAACTCGCCGCCCCCGCAAGGGCTTTGGAGCCTCCGTGCACGGGGCTGGAGACGATCGAGCCCAGATTGCCGGTGCAGGACCAGGGGGAGAGGCTGCCGGTCTCGAATCCGGGGTTGGACAGGATGTTGGCCGCCTGGGCCGTGCCCGGCAGGGCGACCGCGCCGGCGAGGGCCAGCGCGGCCGTGCCCAGCAGGGCGAGGAAACGGTGTCTGGAACGTCTGAGCATGGTCATGCGCACGCGATCTCCCTGGGGATATGGGGGTGTTCGGGAGTGCAGAGAGGTGCGCAACCAAGTTGGTATGGACCAATCCCGCTGTCAAGACACTGCGCGGGAATTGGTCCAGACCGGTAAAGGGGTGGCTCCGTGCCGTACTACGCCGGGGCGATCGCCGCGCCCGCGGCCGTGGCGGCCTGGGTGCCGACTGCGGTGACGGCGGTCTGAACCGGCATCGAGGGGGTCGTCGTCTCGATCGGAGCGGACGGAAGGGACGGGGAGTCCGTGGCCTGCGACGGTACGGCGGGCAGCACCGGCAGAGCGGACACGCCCGGCTCGGTCCGCTGTGCCGGCAGCGACACCGGACGCACGGGACGGGGTCCCGCGACCACCGTGTAGTCCGGTCCGAGGAACGGCGGGACCACCTCGCCCGTCTCCTCGCCCAGCGCCAACTGCACAGCCGCCCAAGGGGCGTTGACCCCGCACTGGGCGATCTGGTGCAGCCCGCCCGCCGGACGGGTGTTCACGTCCATCAGTACCGGCTCGTCGCCGAACATGCGGAACTGGATGTTGGACAGATAGTGCAGCCCGAACGCCTCCGCGAGGAGACGGGCGGGCGCGATCCACGCGTCGTCGAGGGTGAACCCGCGACGACGGCCGTTCTTGGTGCGGCCGATGGCCATGCGGACCCGGCCGTCGGGACCGGTGAGGCAGTCCACCGACACCTCCGGCTGTCCGAGGTGCGGCATCACCAGCCAGTCGACGGGCTCCTCGGCCGTGCGCAGCGCCTCCACCACCAGATCCAGCGGCACGTACGCGCTCGGGAAGCCGGTGAGGTGCATCAGGGAGAAGGGGGTGCGGGTGATCACCCGGAAGCCCACACCGCCCGCGCCGGCCGCCGGCTTGAAGCACGCGCGCTGGCCCGCCGCCTCCAACTCCTCGACCGCCGTGATCAGTTCGTGGACGGTCCGTACGCGGTACCACGGAGGAACCGGGATGCCCACGGCCTCCACGGCCTGGTACGCGACGGCCTTGTCGTGGAAGACCGCGACCGCCTCCGCGGGCGGCGCCAGCAGCGCCGTACCGACCGCCGCGAACTCGGCGCGCTGCGCCACGATCGCGTCCTGGTGCAGGACCGGCACGAACACGTCGACGGAACGGCGTGCGCACATGTCGAGGGCGTACTCGACGTAGGCGCGCGGCGACAGGCCCTCGGGCTCCGGCTCGGCGGTGTCGGCGGCGGCCAGCACGGGGGAGTCGGCGTCACCGTGGGTGGCGTGGATCTCGACCGCGCGGTGCTGCGGATTATTTCGCAGCTGGTCCATGAAGAACACGTTCTCCGCGTACGTGCGGTTGAGCCAGACGCGTACGCGAGAGCCCATGCAAGCCACCATTCGGGGTTCGCGGGCACGGCGGAGCGGGCCGGGCCCGGCCAGGGGTAGGGGAGGTACACCGAGCCGTCGCACGCCACAGCAGGCTCGAACGGAGGTGTTGGGGCGATCATAAGGGTCGCGCGACCCCGATGCTGCTACGGGGATGTTACGGATTCGCCCGCCCGCCGCCCGGGCCTCCTTGTCCGGCGGCCGGAGCGTGTGCTGTTGTGTCGGTATCGGCTTTCTACGGAGGTGGCGCGTGCGGGCGACCGACGGCGGTGCAGGAAATCTGCTGGCCATCAGCGACCTGCACATCGGCTACGCCGAGAACCGCGCCCTGGTCGAGGACATGCGTCCCGAGACGGACGAGGACTGGCTTCTGGTGGCCGGTGACATCGGCGAGATCGCCGAGGACGTCCGGTGGACCCTGGAGACGCTCGCCGCCCGCTTCCGCAAGGTCGTCTGGGTGCCGGGCAACCATGAGCTGTGGACGCATCCCAAGGACCCGGTCCAACTGCGCGGAGTGGCCCGCTACGAGCATCTGGTCACCCTGTGCCGGGAGTTGGGCGTCGTCACGCCCGAGGACCCCTACCCCCTCTGGAACGGTCCCGGCGGCCCCGTCGTCATCGCCCCGCTCTTCCTGCTGTACGACTACTCCTTCCTGCCCGAGGGCTGTGCCACCAAGGAACAGGGGCTCGCGTACGCCGAAGGGACCGGCATCGTGTGCACGGACGAGTACCTGCTGCACCCCGACCCGTATCCGAGCCGCGAGGCCTGGTGCCGGGACCGGGTCGCCGAGACCGAGCGCCGCCTCGCCGCGGTCCCGGACGGCCTGCCGGTCGTCCCGGTCAATCACTACCCCCTGGACCGCCACCCGATGGACGTCCTGTGGCACCCCGAGTTCGCCATGTGGTGCGGCACCTCCGCGACCGCCGACTGGCACCGCAGGTTCCGCGTCGAGACCATGGTCTACGGACATCTGCACATCCCCCGGACCACCTGGCACGAGGGTGTCCGGTTCGAGGAGGTGTCGGTGGGCTATCCGCGAGAATGGCGTACGCGACCGGGACCGCCCGGCGCGCTGCGCCGCATCCTGCCGATGGAGGTCAGAGCCGGTGATGGAGGAACTGCTTCCGGGGTCGGTCGTGGTCGTGGAGAGCCACGGTGACGACCCGGCGGGAGAGGCGGGGCTGTACCCGGAGGAACGCGCGGTCCTGACCCGCGCCGTGGGCAAGCGGCGCCGCGAGTTCGCCTCCGTACGCGTGTGCGCCCGGCGTGCCATGGAGAAGCTGGGTGTCCCCCCGGGGCCCGTGCTGCCGGGCGAGCGAGGGGCCCCGCGATGGCCGGCCGGGGTCATCGGCAGCATGACGCACTGCGACGGCTACGGCGCCGCCGCGCTCGCCCGGGCCGGCGATCTCGCCTCCCTCGGCATCGACGCCGAACCCCATCTGGCGCTCCCCGACGACGTCCTGGAGGCCGTCGTCCTGCCCGCGGAGTCGGACCGCCTGGACCGGCTGCGCGCCCGGGAGCCCGCCGTCCACTGGGACCGGCTCCTGTTCAGCGCCAAGGAGTCGGTCTACAAGGCGTGGTTCCCGCTCACCGGCAAGTGGCTCGACTTCTCCGGCGCGGACATCACCATCTCGCTGGACCCGGCACGCGGCACCGAGGGCATCTCGGGAGCCCTCAGCGCCCGGCTCCTCGTCCCCGGGCCCGTGGTGGGCGGTGTCCCCGTCCGGACGTTCGCCGGCCGCTGGGCGGCTCGGGGCGGCCTGGTCGCGACAGCGGTCACGGTCCCGCACCCGTAGCCGTACGTCCCGCACCCATAGCCGTACGTCCTGTGGCCGGCGTCGGCCGGCCCGGCGACCGCGCGGACCGCCGCCCGGGTGCCCGGCGCGGAGGCTGACCCCTTGTCAGGTCCGGTCGGGCGCAGGGCACCAGGAGTGCAACAGCGCGAAGAACGCGTCCTCGTTGCCCGCGAGGCCCGCCGCCTTCAGGGCCCGTTCCGTCTCGGCGAGGACGGCGGGCGGGACCACGGGGGGCCGGCCGTCGTCCGGCGGGCCGTCGAAAGCCGCTCGCACCGTCTGGAGGAGGCGGAGGTAGGCCTGCACGGCGGCGCGTTCGTGGTCGGTCAGTACGGCGGTCGGCATCGGACGGCGCTCCCTGGTCGGCTTGTCGTGACACTGGTCCTGACCCCAGCTTGCCGTCCACCACTGACAATCCGGTTTCCGGCCGGGGAGGTTCGCTCGCTTAGCGGAGGCGAAACCTCCCGGAAACCCCAGGTGGCACAGGGCCCCTAGGCTGGACGGAGGAGCTCGGGCCGTCCGCCGGACGGTCTCGCAGGCCGCCGTGAGGGCGGCTCGGGAGCCGCCCTCACGGCGGCCTGGGAACGGAGGTTCCGCCCGTGGTCGACGTACAGCCCCGGCAGCCGCGGCGCACCGCGCGACTGCGTCCGGTCGGTGACGGAGAACTGCGTCTGCACCACCGTCTCGTGCACGGCTATCGGCGCGCCTACCGGATGGCGGGACAGGGCCCGGCGCTCGTCCTGATCCACGGCATAGGCGACTCCTCGGCGACCTGGGCGGAGCTGATTCCCGATCTCGCCCGCACCCACACCGTGATCGCGCCCGACCTGCTCGGCCACGGCGAGTCCGACAAGCCGCGCGCCGACTACTCGGTGGCCGCCTACGCCAACGGCGTACGCGATCTGCTGGGCACACTCGGCATCGAGTCCGCCACCCTGGTCGGGCACTCGCTGGGCGGGGGAGTGGCGATGCAGTTCGCCTACCAGTTCCCCGAGCGCACCGAGCGGCTGATCCTGGTCAGCGCGGGCGGCGTCGGCGGAGAGGTCAACCCGGTCCTGCGTGCCGTGTCGCTGCCGGGCGCCCATCTGATGCTCTCCGCGCTGCGACTGCCCGGCATGCGCGTCAACGTCGGGCTCTTCCTGCGGCTGATGCGGCTGCTCGACACCGATCTGGCGCAGGACGCACCGGAGTTGCTGCACCTCGTGGACGCGCTGCCCGACGCGACCTCCCGCAGCGCGTTCGTCCGGACCCTGCGGGCCGTGGTCGACTGGCGCGGGCAGGCGGTCACCATGCTCGACCGCTGCTACCTCACCGAGGGCATGCCCACCATGCTGCTCTGGGGGGACCGGGACAGTGTGGTGCCGGTGCGGCACGCCCACGGTGCGCACGCGGCCATGCCGGGCAGCCGTCTGGAGATCTTCGCGGGAGCCGGACACTTCCCCTTCCACAGCGATCCGGCACGCTTCCTTGCCCTGGTCCAGGAGTTCACGGCCACCACCAGCGCGGCCGACTGGAGCCGCGAACGCTGGCGGGAACTGCTGCGCGCCGGGCGCCCGGGCACGGCGGTGGGGCAGCCGGACAGCGTCCGCAACCGTTCGGTGGAGCGGGACCTGCGCGAGGCGAGCGAACGCAGCGCGACCTGAGGCGCCGCGCCCGCGAACAGCGCCGGTCAGCCGGTTCGTTCGCGGGTCTCGTGTCCGGGGCCGGTGATCGCGGCGGACCGGCCCCGAACGGCCGCGACCACCGGGGAGTGACGGAGCGCGTCGGACATGCGTACGAGGTCGCGGCGACCGTCGGTGTGCGCGAACGTGGCTCCCGCCGCGGGCGACGCGTTCGCCGTCTCCGCCGAGCTGATGACACGGCCCTCGGGGTCGGCCGCCCTGGCCCGCACCGCGACCGTCACCATCGCGGCGTCCGCCTCGGCGTCCGCCTCGGTGGCGGAGGAACCCGCCGCCACCGCGGCGCCGTACGCCCGGGAGCGCACCTCGGAGTCGAAGTAGGGGTAGAGGCTCAGCATCCCGTCATGGATGTCGGACTCCCGCTGGGTGACCTGGAGTTCGGCGGGCGACCACCAGGACATCCGCACCGCGCGGTCCTCCGGCACGGAGACCGGCTTCAGTTCGCGCCACAGCGGCCCGAGCCTGCGGTAGGCCGACCAGGTGTTCCAGATGTCCTCGATACGGCGCCAGGCCAGGGGAAGGCAGAAGCCGACGGCGGTGATCTGGGCCCCGGCCGAGGCCAGCAGGGGGGCCACGTTGGTGCTGAGGCCGTCCAGGTCCGTGCCGTTCCAGCGGGCGACCACCGCGGTGAACTTGGCTGCCGCGTAAGGGATGTTGCACAGCGAGCCGAAAGCGATGATCACCAGTCCGGCACGCAGCCGGCCCTGCACCTGGATCGCCCAGCGCCAGCACATGACGTTCATCGCGACACCGGCGACGGTGAGCGAGGCGATGTAGAGGACGATCATCTCGCGGATGAAGGGCGTGTTGGCGTAGTACGTGTCGAGGTCGCGTAGCCGCTCCTCGGAGGCGTCCCCGAGCGCGAACAGGACGATCAGCGCCACGCCGACCACGGTGTATCCGAGGATCCAGCGGCGCGAGAGGCGCCGCGTCTCCTCGGGCGGCCCGCCGCGCCAGTTGATGATCAGCACCAGACAGGAGGCGCTGTAGGCGCTCAGCAGGCAGTAGACGATCGGGGCCGAGACGTTGGGTATCCCGGTGATGTCGTTGACCGCGGCGATGGTGGGCGGGGCGGCGAAGAGGAACACCAGGCCCGCGAGGGCGAGCAGCACGCCCACCGAACGCAGCAGCGGGTCGCGCCAGCCGCGCAGCAGCGAGGGCCCCTTGAACGCGATCGCCGCGCCCATGGCGACGGCCGGGATGTAGTAGCTGGATCCGTCCATGGCCCCGGGACCTTCAGCCTCGCGGCCCGCGACAGCCGAGGGAGGCCTCGATGCGGCCGGCCAGACCGTGCCGCTGCACCGGGCCACGCAGCGAGGAACCGGCCAGCCACGTACGGCATTTGCTGGCGAGCAGAAGTCCGAAGCTCTCGGCCTCCTGCTCGTCGGCGAGGTCGAAGCGGGTGCGCGCCGCGACTTTGAGGACGGTGGCCTGAAGGTCGGCCCCGTCGCCCAGTAAGCGCGCCGCGACGGCGGCACCCTCGACGTGCTGGGTGCAGTGCCCGGCCTTCATGTGCCACAGCTCATGGCCGAGGATGACCAACTGGTGGTCGGGCGCGGTGCGTTCCTCGATGACGACCAGATCCTGCTCGGCCATGTCGAGCCACAGTCCGCTGGCGGTGCCGGGCGGGAAGGCGGCCGTACGGAACTGGACGGGACGGCCGCGGCGCCTGCTCATGGCGCCGCACAGCGCGGTGTAGAGGTCGGCGGGTGCCGCCGGTGCCGGGAGCGAGAGCTCCGCGACCAGCTCGCCGCACAGGCGGCGCATTTCCCTTCCGATGCCCACTGATCTCCCCCGGCTCACGACTCGGGCCGTTTGACGCTCTCCAGGAGCATGTCCAGCCATTCCGCGACCTTGTCCCGGTGCTGGTCGGTGGGCAACTGCGCCGCCCGCCAGGCGATTCCGCGGACGCCGTGGTCGAGGAGCAGCCGTTCGAGCGGATCGTGGGCGACGGAGGCCGCCGCGCGCTCCCGGTCGGCGAGCCGTTGCAGGAGTTCCTGCTCCGAGCGCTGGAGGGCGCCCACGAGCGCTTCGGAGTCCTCGGCCGTGAGGAATCCGGCGTGCACCCGGAAGAAGCGCTGGATGGCGTCGCAGTGCTCCATGGTGGGGCGCCGGTCGCCGTTGATCAGCGCGCCCGCCTGCTGGCGGGACATGCCGGCGCCGTCCGCTATCTCCTGCTGCGTGTAGCGCCGGCCGTTGGGCTTGAGCCGGGTGCGCCGCAGCAGGTCGAGGCGCTGCAAGAAGCGTGCCTGGAGGTCGGGTTCACCGGCGGGGCGGCCGGACAGCAGGGCCTTCGCCACGGCTTCGGGGACACCGGACTCGGCCGACAGCCGCCGGACGTCGAAGACTTCGGCGTGCGGCACACCGAGCCGGTCGGCGAGTGCGGTGACCCGGGCCACGACGGCCTGGAGCAGTACCGTCGCCGTGGCGCACGGAACCTCGAAGCCATCCGTCACCGACAGATCTCCTACGTCTCTCTCAGGTGGCTCTCACGAAGTTCGGGAACCATGCGGACACGAGGGTCAGGAACAACCCGGCGAGAAGGCCGGGGACCAACCGGAGCCTAGCCCGTCGCTCGAACTCACATCCAGGTCTCGCCACAACTGTGGCGAGATTCAGCCGTCAACAAGCGCCAAATGCCACGATAGTTGACACGCAAGTCCCCGGGGCATCAGGATCGGGGCGCCGCGTGAAGGCCGCAGAGGCAAGAGGGGTGACCTCCCGATGGCGTACCAGGCAGGAAGGCAGCGGTCCCAGCCGCGACCTGTCCCCGAGAGTCTCGAAGCGCAGGCGTATCTCCAGGACTACGCCACGCTGATCGAGGCCGTGCCCTTCCCCTCCGTCGTCTTCGACCACCGCTGGGACGTCGTCCTGTCCAACGCCGCGTTCCAGACACTTTTCGACGGTGTCGGGGCCCATCCGACCGCCATGCCGGGCGACAACTTCCTGCGCTTCGTCCTGTTCCATCCGGACGCGGGGTCGGTTCTCGGTGAGCACGAGTCGAGATGGTGCCTGCCGATGCTCGCGCACTTCGCCGCGGCGGTGGAGCGCAACGGCCAGGACCGCGGTCTCCAGGCGATCCGCCGGGACATCGCCCAGGACCCGATCATGGACGCCGCCTACCGGCACGGCCTGCCGCACTGGATCGAGGCGGTCGGACCGCGCGGGGTCGAGCACGACGGCGCCGTGCGCCCGCTGGTCCACCCCGACCCCCGCTGGGGCCGTACGGACTGCCGGATCGTCGACGACACCCCGAGGACCCTCCAGGACATGGGCTATGCGCGGATGACCCTGGTGCTGCGCGAGACGGCCCGGCCGGTCACGGGCGGACCGCGCAGGGCACGTACGACGCGCAACGGGGCGGCGCAGCTTCGGGCCGTGTGACGCGCGTCGACCTCGCAGGCCGGAGGGCTCGGCCCGGGGTGAGACGTCGGTGCGCGGCCGGGTCCGTTCAGCCGGCCGGCATCACGAGGACGAAGGCATCACGCGGCCGGCGTCACGACGACGCGGGCATCACGAGGACGAGGGGCACACCGTCGCAGGGGACGAGCCGCATGTCCTCGTGCCGTGTGCTCGTGGCCCCCGCCAGCACGGCCCCGAAGTCGGGCCCCTTGGTGAGGGATCCGGCCAGGTGCGCCGGGTCGGCCGACGCGGCCACCCGGCCCCGCGCGTTCACCAGGTAGGCGGCTCCGGGCAGCCGCTGGAGGAGCGGGACGACCGCGCCCTCGAAGTGCCGCAGGTACACGTCGGCCGCGGCCACCCCCACGAACCGGCCGTCCATATGGACCGGCGCGGACAGCGTCAGGCTGTACTCGTCGGAGCAGAGGTAGTCGACGTAGGGCCCGGCGACCGCGCGCTGTCCGGTGTCGCGGGGCAGCGCGAACCAGTCCCAGTGCGTGTAGTCCGAGTACGCGGAGTGCTCCGGATCGAGGTCGAGCAGCAGCGGTCGTACGCTCCCGTCGGAGCCCTGCTGCCACCATTCCAGCCACGCCGGTACGTCACCGAGCAGGCCCGGCGCGGCCACGAACCCGGCGCCCGACACGAGCTCCTGCCGGGTGAGCCGCAGATGCAGTCCCGGGCGCAGTGCCGCCAGATCCACGCTCGCGGGGCGGCGGCCCCCGGCGGCGACGCGGGTGAGCAGCGCGGTGGTGTCGGCCCGGATCTCGGCGACCGTGTCGAACACGGCCTCCAGGGCGCGGCGGACCTGCGCGGCCACGGCCGCCTCGGCGGAGACGTCAAGCGTCGCCGTCGCGCCGACCGTGCCGGGGCTCCTGCGCATGGGTGCCCTCCAGTGGACGCTGACCTGACACGGCACGCGGCATCGACAGCCGCAGCGTGATGAGCCGTGCCGTCGAGTCCAGTACGCACCGCTCGGCCAGTGCCCTGGCCGAATCGTGGGCCCCATCTTGCACGGCCGAGATTACGGAGCGGTGACGGTCCGCCACTTCTTCACGATATTCGTCGTCGCCGAGCACCAGGCACATCAGGGCGCCCACCTCCGTCTGGAGCACGACCTGCTCACGCGTCAGCCGGGCGGACTGCGCCGCCGCGGCGAGCTCGACGTGGAAGCGGCCGTAGACGCGGCTGCGGGCGGCGCCGTCCTCGGCCGACGCCAGGTCGTCCAGGGTGCGCCGCAGTGCCTTGAGGTCGTCCGGTTCGGTCCGCTGGGCCGCGAGCCTGGCCGCCGCCCCTGACAGGGCGGCCCAGTGGTCGCCCAGATCGCGCAGCTCCTCGGTGCTCCAGCCGGCCAGCCGGGTCAACAGCCGCTCCTGGCCGGGGACTTCGGGCAGCGAGACGAAGCTGCCGCCGCCGCGCCCGCGCCGCGTGGTGACCAGCCCCTGCTGTCTCAGGGCCATCAGCGCCTCGCGCAGGGTGACCGTGGACACGCCGAGCTGCCCCGCCAGTTCCATCTCGCCCGGCAGCTGCTCGCCGTCGGCGAGCAGCCCGAGCTCGATGGCGTCGCCGATCCGGTGCACGACCGTCTCGACGCGCGCGCGGTTGTCCACGGGAGTGAAGACGGCTCTGCGGACGCCGTCGACTTTGTGCTGCTTCACGGTCACCACCTTGTGCGTTGACTCAACCTTTACTCTAAAGGGGTCTTGAGGTTTGAACTATGACTTCATATCTTTCCAGTCAGTGTTGCAACGCACCACCGCACCAGAAAGGTTCCCCGCCCATGGAGGCAAAGGCGATCCGGCTCCAGGGCCTGCGCAAGGCGTTCGGTGACACGAACGCCGTGGCCGGAGTCGATCTGGAGATAGCCGACGGCGAGTTCTTCTCGATGCTCGGCCCGTCCGGCTCCGGCAAGACGACCGTGCTGCGCATGATCGCCGGGTTCGAGAGCCCGACCGAGGGCCGGATCGAACTCGCCGGCCAGGAGGTCACCGGTCTCGCCCCGTTCGAACGGGACGTGCACACCGTCTTCCAGGACTACGCCCTGTTCCCGCACATGACCCTGGAGGAGAACGTCGCCTACGGGCTCAAGGTCCGCAAGGTGCCCAAGGCCGAGCGCCTGGTCCGGGCCCGCAAGGCGCTCGCCGACGTACGGCTGGAGGGGTTCGGCCGACGCCGTCCGAGCCAGCTCTCCGGAGGCCAGCGCCAGCGCGTCGCCCTCGCCAGGGCCCTGGTCGGCCGCCCCCGCGTCCTGCTGCTCGACGAACCCCTCGGCGCCCTCGACCTCAAGCTGCGCGAGCAGATGCAGGTCGAACTCAAGGCGATCCAGCGCGAGGTCGGCATCACCTTCGTGTTCGTCACGCACGACCAGGAGGAGGCCCTGACGATGAGCGACCGCATCGCCGTCTTCAACCAGGGCCGCATCGAGCAGGTGGGCACCCCGGCCGAGATCTACGAACGTCCTGCCACCGCCTTCGTCGCGGGCTTCGTCGGCACGTCCAACCTGATCGAGGGGCCCTCGGCGCAGCAGATCGTCGGCGCCCCGGGCACGTACAGCATCCGGCCCGAGAAGATCCGGGTCATCGCCGAGTCCCCGGACCCCGCGAAGGACGCGAAGGACGCGAAGGACGCGAAGGACGCGGAGCCCGCCGACGCGGGCGGCACCACCGGCACCGCGGGACCGGAGCACTCCACCGCCACCGGCACCGTCGCCGAGGTCGTCTATCTGGGCGACGCCACCCGCTTCCTGGTGGACCTCGACGCGGGCGGCCGGCTCACCGCCCTCCAGCAGAACCTCGACACCTCCTCCGAGGACGTCGCCGCCCTGCGCGGCACCAGGGTCCGGCTCCGGTGGCACCGCCGCCACACCTTCCAGGTCCCCGACCCCCGCTGACCTCCCCGCTCAGTTTCCCGTCACGTATGGAGTACGCCGTGCGCCTCACCCCTACCCTCAAGGCCGCCGCCGCCGTCGCGGTGCTCCTCGCGGCCACCGCCTGCGGATCGTCCGGCTCGGGCTCCTCCGGGGCCACCGGCTTCAACCCGCCGGACCTCAAGGCCCAGAAGGAGCTCGGCAAGTCCGAGGGACAGGTCAACCTGATCGCCTGGGCCGGCTATGTCGAGGACGGCTCCAACGACCCCAAGGTCGACTGGGTCGGCGACTTCGAGAAGCAGACCGGCTGCCAGGTCAACTCGAAGGTCGCCGCCAGCTCCGACGAGATGGTCAAGCTGATGAAGACCGGGCAGTACGACGCGGTCTCCGCCTCCGGTGACGCGTCCCTGCGCCTCATCGCCTCGGGCGACGCGGCCCCGGTCAACACCGACCTCGTACCCAACTACAAGAACGTCTTCAGCGGCCTGAAGAAGGGCGCCTGGAACTCCGTCAAGGGCCAGATGTACGGCATCCCGCACGGCCGGGGCGCCAACCTCCTGATGTACAACACCCAGAAGGTCACCCCCGCCCCCACGTCCTGGTCCGCCGTCTTCGACGACGCCTCGGCGAACAAGGGCCACGTGACCGCGTACGACTCGCCGATCTACATCGCCGACGCGGCGCTCTATCTGAAGTCCGCCAAGCCCGAGTTGAAGATCAAGGACCCCTACGCGCTCGACCAGAAGCAGTTCGACGCCGCGGTGGACCTGCTGAAGAAGCAGAACGCGAACGTGGGCGAGTACTGGAGCGACTACCTCAAGGAGATCTCCGCCTTCAAGAGCGGCGACTCCGTGGTCGGCACCACCTGGCAGGTCATCGCCAACCTCGCGGCCGGCGAGGGCGCCAAGGTCAAGGCGGTCGTGCCCAAGGAGGGTTCCACGGGCTGGTCCGACACCTGGATGATCTCCGCCAAGGCCAAGCACCCCAACTGCGCCTACAAGTGGATGGACTGGATCATCTCGCCGAAGGTGAACGCCCAGGTGGCCGAGTACTTCGGTGAGGCACCCGCCAACTCCGAGGCGTGCCGGTACACCAGCGACAAGACCTTCTGCGACACCTTCCACGCCACCGACGAGAGCTACTGGAAGAACATCGCGTTCTGGAACACGCCCATCGAGCAGTGCCTCGACGGCCGCACCGACGTCAAGTGCGTCCCGTACGCGAAGTGGGTCCAGGCATGGACCGAGATCAAGGGCTGACCCGACGATGACCACCACCGCGCAGGCCGCCGGACGTTCCCCCGTCCGGCGGCTCGCCGGGACACTGCACCGGCGCCCCCGGCTGCGGCTGTCCCTGCTGCTGACCGCACCCCTGCTCTGGCTCACGGTGCTCTATCTCGGCTCGCTCGCCGTGCTGTTCGTCTCCGCGTTCTGGACGACGGACTCCTTCACCTCCGAGGTGGTGAAGGTCTGGTCCACCGACAACTTCCACCAGCTGTTCACGCTGCCCGTGTACCGGCAGGTGATCCTGCGCAGCATCGGCGTCGCCCTCGCGGTCACCGTCCTGTGCGCGGTGATCGCGTTCCCGATCGCCTTCTACACGGCCCGCATCGCCAAGCCCGCGCGGCGCCCGCTGCTCGTCGTCGCCATCCTCACGCCGCTGTGGGCGAGTTACCTCGTCAAGGTGTACGCGTGGCGGCTGATCCTGTCCCAAGGCGGCCTCGCCGACTGGGTGTTGAAGCCCCTCGGACTGAGCGGCCCCGGCTACGGCCTGGTGGCCGCGATCCTCGCACTGACCTACCTCTGGCTGCCGTACATGATCCTGCCGATCCACACCGCGCTGGAGCAGCTGCCCGCCAACCTGCTGGACGCGTCCGCGGACCTGGGGGCCCGGGCGAGCCGCACCTTCCGTTCGGTGGTGCTGCCGATGGTGCTGCCGTCCGTGGCCGCGGGATCGGTGTTCACCTTCTCGCTCAGCCTCGGCGACTACATCACCGTGCAGATCGTCGGCGGCAAGACCCAGCTCATCGGCAACGTCGTCTACTCCAACATCGAACTGAACCTGCCCATGGCCGCCGCGCTCGGCACGGTCCCCGTCGTGGTCATCGTGATGTACCTCCTCGCGATGCGCCGCACGGGCGCCCTGAGCAGTCTCTGAGGAGCCCGCTGTGCAACTCTCCCGTCCCGCGCGCATCGCGCTGCGCGCCGCCGCCGGGCTCGGCTTCGCGTTCATCTACGTGCCGCTCGCGCTCGTCCTGGTCAACTCCTTCAACAGGGACCGCAGCGCGAGCTGGCCGCCGTCCGGGCTCACCGTCCACTGGTGGTCGGTCGCCTGGGCGAACGAGGGTGCCCGCGCCGCGGTCTGGGTCTCGGTCAAGGCCGGTCTCGGCGCGACCGCGATCGCGCTGGTGCTGGGCACGCTGATCGCGTTCGCCGTCGCCCGGCACCGGTTCTTCGGCCGGGACACCGTCTCCTTCGTGGTCGTCCTGCCGATCGCGCTGCCCGGCATCGTCACGGGCATCGCGCTCAACTCGGCGTTCAGCACGGTGCTCGAACCCCTCGGCGTCGGTCTCGGCATGTTCACCGTGATCGTCGGTCACGCGACCTTCTGCATCGTCGTCGTCTTCAACAACGTGGTCGCGCGACTGCGCCGTACGTCCGGGACGTACGAGGAGGCGGCGATGGATCTGGGCGCGGACACCTTCCGGGCCTTCGTGGACGTCACGTTCCCGATGGTGCGTTCGGCGTTGGTGGCCGGCGGACTGCTCGCCTTCGCGCTGTCCTTCGACGAGATCGTCGTGACGACGTTCACGGCCGGGCCCGGCATCGAGACCCTGCCGATCTGGATCTTCAACAACATGACCCGGCCGCAGCAGGCGCCGGTCGTGAACGTCGTGGCCGCCGTGCTCGTCCTGCTCTCGGTGATCCCGATCTACGCGGCCCAGCGGCTGTCCGCCGACACGGCCGCCGACAGCCGGATCTGACAGGCCCCGGACCGCCCTGCCCGAGCCCCTCGGGCAGGGCGCCTCGGTGCTCGGTGGAACCGGTCCGGCCCGTGACCTGCGCAGGTCGGGTCACGCCAGGTCAGGGCTTGGACCGCAGGATGTCGATGTTGCCCCAGTTGCTCCGCGCGTGGACGGCGACGGTGCCCTCGGTCTGTTCCGGCGCCTCCGACTCGGCGAGCAGGTTCCTTACCTGTCCGCGGTTGGAGGTGACGTCGAGCCAGGCGGTGACGCCCCGGCGGATGCCGACCTCGATGGAGCCGTTGGAGGTCTCCAGCCGGATCTCGCCCCCGGCGACCTCGGCGAGGCGCAGATGTCCGTTGGTACTGGTGCCGCTGACCGACGTCCCGGCGCGCGCGATGTCGACGCCGCCGTTCGTGCTGCTGATCCGCGTCTCGCCGGTGACCGTGCCGACGGTCGTGGTGCCGTGCGCGTTCTTCAGGACGGCGGAACCCTCGACCGTGCCGACGCGTACGTTGCCCGTGCTGCTGGTGATCTCGGCCGGGCCCTCGACCCGGTCCACGATGACCAGGCCGTGCGACACGGTCAGCGTCAGCGGACCGGTGGTGTCGAGGCGGACGTCGCCGCCCGAAGTGTTCACCCGGACCTCGCCGAGCCGTCCCTCGCCCAGCAGTTGGGCCCAGGAGCCGCTCATGTCGACCTGGGAGCCCGTGGGCAGGCCGACCGTCACGTCGACGAGGCCGCTGGGGCCGACCAGGGGCCGGTTCCTGGTCCTGACCGTCAGGACGCCGCTCGCGTACACGACCTCGGTCTGCTCGGCGGCCCGCACGTCCTTGTCCCGCTTCGGGTCGCGCGGCAGCACCTCGACGACCGTGTCGGCGCGGTCGCCCGCTGTGAGACGGATGGAACCGACGGCCACCTCCGCGGTGACCGAGATGGGCTCGGGAGTGTCGAAAGAAGGCATGGCTGTTCCGTCCTCGTGAGTCCTTGGGGCGTCCCCGTGGTGTCCCCGCAGGTGGGACGCGGTGTGGGTGAAGTGGTGCGGATGCGGATGGAGTCGCGGGCTTTGGGTGCGGGTGCGGCTAGCGCACCCAGCCCGTGAAGCTCTGTCCTGTCGTGCGGGTCCTGCCGGTCGCGCGCGGCCGGGTTCCGCCGTCGACCGCGGCCGAGACGGCCCGTACCAGCCAGGCGTTGACCGACAGTCCCTCGCGGTTCGCGGCCTCCTCGGCGCGCGCCTTGAGATGGGCCGGCAGACGCAGGTTGACGCGGGCGGTGCCCCCCTCGTCGCCGTCGCCGGGGGCCAGGGCCCTGAACGGTTCGGCGGGTGCCTCCGCCGCCTCGGTGGTGCCGGCGTAGGAGGGAGGTGGTGTCACGACGAAGTCGGGGTCCAGCCCCCGCAGCCGTACGTCGACCGAGCCGGGGGCGAGCTCGCGGGTGATCTCGTCCATCGCGGCGGAGAGCACGTTGAGCATGGTCAGACGGGTCGCCGACTCCAGCGGAGCGGTGAGCCGCTCGGCCAGCTCACGGGCTTCCTCCCCGCCGGCCTCGGCGGCCACCGCGAGTTCTCGGCGCAGGGTGTCGACATACGGAGTGAGGTCCATGACGACATCGTGGCACCACTATGGCGCCATAGGCAAGCCCGTGGTGCCACTTGGCGCCAGACGGTGCCAGGCGGTGCCAAGTGGGGCCGTTTCCGTCGGACCCACAGCTCTTCCCTGCGATATGTGACATGGTACTGATGTGAGTCAGCCTGTTACCTGCGATGTCGTGGTCGTCGGAGCCGGAATGGTGGGTGCGGCCTGTGCCCTGTACGCGGCTCGCGAGGGCCTCGACGTCGTCGTGGTGGACCGAGGCCCCGTGGCCGGCGGCACGACCGGCGCGGGGGAGGGGAATCTGCTCGTCTCCGACAAGGAACCCGGACCCGAACTCGACCTCGCCCTGCTCTCCGGGCGTCTGTGGGCCGAGCTCGCGCAGGACCACGGGCAGGCGGTCGAGTACGAGGCCAAGGGCGGTGTCGTCGTGGCGGCCGACCCCGAGAGCCTGGCCGCGCTGGAGAGGTTCGCGGCGGGCCAGCGGACGGCCGGTGTGCTGGCCGAAGCCGTCGCAGCCGGTCAACTGCACGACCTGGAACCGTACTTGGCTCCGGGCCTCGCGGGCGCGGTGCACTATCCGCAGGACGCCCAGGTGATGCCGGCCCTGGCCGCCGCGCATCTTCTACGGGCTTCGGGCGCACGGCTGCTGACCGGGCGCACCGTGACCGAGGTGCTGCACGCCCGGGGCGGCCCGGTCCTCGGGGTGCGCACCGACCGGGGTGAGGTGCACGCGCCCGCCGTCGTCAACGCGGCCGGCACCTGGGCCGCCGAGGTGGCCTCGCTCGCGGGCGTCACGCTCCCCGTCCTGCCCCGCCGGGGATTCGTCCTCGTCACCGAGCCCCTGCCGTGCCGGGTGCGCCACAAGGTGTACGCCGCGGACTATGTCGCCGACGTCGCCAGCGACTCGGCCGCGCTCCAGACGTCGCCGGTGGTGGAGGGGACCGCGGCCGGTCCGATCCTGATCGGCGCCAGCCGGGAACGGGTCGGCTTCGACCGGTCCTTCTCGCTGCCCGTCGTGCGGGAACTGGCCGCCGGAGCCACCCGGCTCTTCCCGTTCCTCGCGCACGTGCGCGCCCTGCGGACCTACCTCGGCTTCCGGCCCTACCTGCCCGACCATCTGCCCGCCATCGGCCCCGACCCACGGGCCCCCGGTCTCTTCCACGCCTGCGGGCACGAGGGGGCCGGCATCGGACTGTCCACCGGGACCGGGCAGTTGATCGCGCGGGTCCTGGCGGGAAGGCCACCCGGCCTCGACCTCACGCCCTTCCGGCCCGACCGCTTTCCCGAGGAGACGGCGTGAACCCCCTGGATCTCGTGCGGGCCGAACCCGGGCCCGCCTTCACCGTCACCCTCGACGGCCGGGCGATCGACGTGCTGCCCGGCCGGACCGTCGCCGCCGCGCTGTGGGCCGAGGGCATCACCTCGTGGCGCGGCACCCGTGACGGGGGCCGTCCCCGCGGAGTCTTCTGCGGCATCGGCGTCTGCTTCGACTGTCTCGTCACCGTCAACGACCGCCCCGACCAACGGGCTTGTCTGGTCCCGCTGGCGCCCGGCGACAGCGTCCGCACGCAGGAAGGCACCGGTCACGATGACTGACGGACCCCACCGTCTCGCGGTGATCGGCGCGGGCCCCGCCGGTCTCGCCGCCTCCCTGGCCGCCGCGGCGCACGGGGTGCGGGTGACGCTGATCGACGCGGCCCCCGGCGCGGGCGGGCAGTTCTACCGGCGGCCCGCGAGCGGCCTCGGCGCCCGGCGGCCCGGCGCGCTGCACCACCGGTGGCGCACCTGGCAGCGGCTCGAACGCGGGCTCGCCGCGCACCTGGAGGCGGGCTCGGTCACGTACGTGACGGACCATCACGTGTGGACGGTCGAACGGACCGGGACGACGGACGGCGCCCGCCCGGGATTCACCGTCCACGCCCTTCTCGGACCGCTCCAGGAACGCTCGGTCGGGGTGCGCGCCGACGCCGTACTCCTCGCCACCGGCGGTTACGAGAAGGTGCTGCCCTTCCCCGGCTGGACCCTCCCCGGAGTCGTGACCGCGGGCGGGGCCCAGGCCATGCTCAAGGGCGGTCTCGTCGTGCCGGGCCGCGGCGTTCTCGTCGCGGGAAGCGGACCGCTGCTGCTGCCCGTGGCGACCGGACTGGCCGCCGCCGGGGCCGAGGTGGTCGCGCTCGTGGAGTCCCTCGATCCGGGAAGGCTGCTGCGCGCGGCCGGGGCCCTCGCGGCCGAGCCGGGCAAGATCGCCGAAGGGGCCTCGTACGCGGCCCGGCTCCTGCGCCACCGCATCCCCTTCGTCCCCCGGCACACCGTCGTGGAAGCCCACGGCGAGGCACGGCTCGAAGCCGTCACCGTCGCGGCGCTCGGTCCCGACGGGCGGGTGCGGCCGGGGACCATGCGCCGCATCCCGTGCGACACGCTCGCCGTCGGACACGGAATGGTCCCGCACACCGATCTCGCCGAAGCGCTCGGCTGCCGCCTCGACGCCACCAAGGTCCACGTGGACGACGAGCAGCGCACCGATGTGCCCGGGGTCTGGGCCGCCGGTGAGGCCACCGGGATCGGCGGCGCCGAACTCGCCCTGGCCGAGGGGCATCTCGGTGGCCGCTCGGTGGCCGCGCGGCTGCGCGGCCTGGAACCCGATCCGCGCCCGGCGGCCCGCGCGGTCCGGGTCCGGTCGAGAGCGCGCTCGTTCGCGGCCGCGCTCGACGCCGTGTACGCACCGCCGGTCCACTGGGCCGAGCAGGTCACCGACGAGACCGTCGTGTGCCGGTGTGAGGAGGTCACGGCCGGCCGGGTCCGCGAGGCTGTCAGCGACCTCGGCGCCGGTGACGTACGGACGGTCAAACTGCTCACCCGCGCCGGAATGGGATGGTGCCAGGGGCGGATGTGCGAAGCCGGCGTCGCGGGCCTCGCCGGCTGCGAACAGATCCCCGCGCGAAGGCTGTTGGCGCGACCGGTGCCGCTCGGAGTCCTGGCCGAAGCCGGTGCGGAGGACGACCGGCCACCGAAGGCGGGCGCCGCCGACCGGCTACGAGGGGAGGGCGCCGCCGACCGGCCACCAGGGGCGGGCGCCGCATCTTGACCGACAGTGCAATGTCACACTCCATGGAGAGGGATGAACGCCTCATGACCGTGACCCCCGAGAGCCGGCGCCCCTGGCGCGGAGTCCTCGTCGCCACCGCGCTCCCGCTGAACCGCGACCTGTCCGTCGACCACGGCCGCTACGCCGAACACTGCTCCTGGCTGGTCGAGAACGGCTGCGACGGCGTCGTGCCGAACGGCTCGCTCGGCGAGTACCAGGTGCTCACGCCCGAGGAGCGGGCGAAGGTGGTGGAGACCGCCGTCGCCGCGATCGGCGGGCCCCGGGTCATGCCGGGCGTCGCCGCGTACGGCTCCGCCGAGGCCCGCCGCTGGGCGGAGCAGGCGAAGGACGCGGGCTGCGGTGCCGTGATGCTGCTCCCGCCCAACGCCTACCGCGCGGACGAGCGTTCGGTGCTCGCCCACTACGCGGAGGTCTCCCGGGCGGGCGTCCCGGTCGTGGCGTACAACAACCCGATCGACACCAAGGTCGACCTGGTGCCCGAACTCCTGGCGAAGCTGCACGGCGCCGGATTCGTCCAAGGCGTCAAGGAGTTCTCCGGCGATGTGCGACGCGCCTACCGCATCGCCGAACTCGCCCCGGAACTCGACCTGTTGATCGGTGCGGACGACGTGCTGCTCGAACTCGCGGTGGCGGGCGCCAAGGGCTGGGTGGCCGGATACCCGAACGCGCTGCCCCGGGCGGGCGTCGAGCTCTACCGCGCCGCCGTCGCCGGTGACCTCGACACCGCGGGCAAGCTCTACCGGCAGCTCCACCCGCTGCTGCGCTGGGACTCCCGGGTCGAGTTCGTCCAGGCCATCAAGCTGTCCATGGACATCGTCGGCCGCCACGGCGGTCCGGTCCGGCCGCCGCGCGTCCCGCTGCTGCCCGAACAGGAGGCCGCCGTCCGCCTGGCCACGGAACGGGCCGTCGCCGCCGGTCTCACCTGAGCCCCCGACCGCCCGCCCTCCGCCCGCGGTCATCGGCCCGCCGCCCTCTGCCCGCCCCCGCCGTCCGCCGACACCACCGAGGAGTCCCATGCGCAGCAAACTCGTCCTGCACGCCGTCGACTCGCACACCGAGGGGATGCCGACCCGGGTGATCACCGGCGGGATCGGCACGGTCCCGGGCGCGACCATGAACGAGCGGCGGCTGTACTTCCGTGAGCACCGCGACGACATCAAGCGGCTCCTGATGAACGAGCCGCGCGGCCACGCGGCGATGAGCGGGGCCATCCTCCAGCCGCCCACCCGCCCGGACTGCGACTACGGCGTGATCTACATCGAGGTGTCGGGCTATCTGCCGATGTGTGGGCACGGCACGATCGGGGTCGCGACCGTGCTGGTGGAGACCGGCATGGTGGAGGTCGTCGAGCCGGTCACCGCGATCCGGCTCGACACCCCGGCGGGCCTCGTGGTCGCCGAGGTGGCCGTGGAGGACGGCGCGGCCAAGGAGGTCACGCTCAGGAACGTGCCCTCCTTCGCCGTCGGACTCGACCGCAAGGCGACCCTCGCCGACGGGCGCACGGTGACGTACGACCTGGCCTACGGCGGGAACTTCTACGCGATCCTGCCGCTGGAGCAGTTCGGCCTGCCCTTCGACCGCTCGCGCAAGGACGAGATCCTCGCGGCGGGGCTCGCGCTCATGGACGCGGTCAACGCCGAGGACGAGCCCGTGCACCCCGAGGACCCGTCCATCCGCGGCTGCCACCACGTCCATCTGTACGCGCCCGGGGCGACGGCCCGCTTCTCCCGCCACGCGATGGCGATCCACCCCGGCTGGTTCGACCGCTCACCCTGCGGTACGGGCACCAGCGCGCGCATGGCCCAGCTGCACGCCCGGGGCGAACTCCCGCTGGACACCGAGTTCGTGAACGAGTCCTTCATCGGGACGCGCTTCACCGGCCGGCTGCTGGGCACCACCGAGGTCGCCGGAATTCCCGCCGTGCTGCCCAGCTTCACGGGACGCGCCTGGATCACGGGAACCGCCCAGTACCTGCTCGACCCCTCGGACCCGTTCCCGGCCGGGTTCGTCCTGTGAGCGGGTCCGCGCCGGGGCGTAGATACTGGTGGTACGAGTAACACGTGACATGGCACAGAGCCGGCGCCGCGGCCGACCGCGCTCCGGCCCGTACGAGGAGACCCCGATGACCGCCCAGCGCGACGGCGCACCCGCAGCCGCTCCCGACCTGCCCACGCTCGGCGGCAGGAGGAGCAGCTATCGCGAGCGCGTGGCCGACGCGCTGCGTGCCGCGCTGATCGCGGGCGAACTGCGCCCCGGCGAGGTCTACTCGGCGCCGACGCTCGCGGCCCGGTTCGGCGTCTCGGCGACGCCGGTGCGCGAGGCCATGCTCGACCTGGCCAAGGAGGGTCTGGTCGACACGGTCCCGAACAAGGGGTTCCGGGTCACGGAGGTCTCCGAGAAGCAGCTCGACGAGTACACCCACATCCGCTCGCTGATCGAGATCCCCACCGTCGTGGGGCTGGCCCGCACGGCGGACCCCGTATCGCTCGAGGCGCTGCGCCCGGCGGCCCGGGAGATCGTGACGGCCGCGGCGGCCGGCGACCTCATCGCCTACGTGGAGGCGGACATCCGCTTCCACCTCGGCCTGCTCGCCCTCGCGGGCAACGCCCATCTGGTCGAGGTCGTCGGGGACCTGCGCAAGCGCTCGCGCCTGTACGGGCTCGACGCCCTGGTGCGCGCGGGCCGTCTGGAAGCCTCCGCCCGGGAGCACCTCGAACTCCTCGACGCCCTCCTGGAACGCGACGAGCGCGCCGTGCGCGCGGTGATGACCCGCCACCTGGGCCATGTGCGCGGCCTGTGGGCGGCGCGCTGACAGAGGCCGCGTCGGCTGCGGGAGTGAGGCCGCGGGCCCGTCCGCGTGCACGCGAACCGGCCGAAGTTTTACGCAAGCAACTTGCATTTCTTGCGCTATTCTTGCGCGCATGACGCGACGACTTGCTCAGGTGGCGAAGAAGGTCGGGGTCAGCGAAGCCACGGTCAGCCGAGTGCTCAACGGCAAGCCGGGTGTCTCCGACTCCACCCGGCAGGCGGTCCTGTCCGCCCTGGACGTCCTCGGCTACGAGCGGCCCACCCAGCTGCGCGGCGAACGCGCGCGACTCGTCGGCCTGGTGCTGCCCGAGCTCCAGAACCCGATCTTCCCGGCGTTCGCCGAGGTCATCGGCGGGGCGCTCGCCCAGCTCGGCCTCACCCCGGTGCTGTGCACGCAGACCAAGGGCGGGGTCTCCGAGGCCGACTACGTGGAACTCCTGCTCCAGCAGCAGGTCTCCGGGGTGGTGTTCGCCGGCGGCCTGTACGCGCAGGCCGACGCGCCGCACGACCACTACCGCGAACTCGCGGACCGCAACATCCCGGTGGTGCTGGTCAACGCGGCCATCGAGCACCTGGGCTTCCCGTGCGTCTCCACCGACGACGCGGTGGCGGTGGAGCAGGCCTGGCGCCACCTCGACTCGCTCGGCCACGAGCGCATCGGACTGGTCCTCGGCCCCGCCGACCACATGCCCTCCGGGCGCAAACTCGCGGCGGCACGCGCCCTCGCGCCCCAGCTGCCCGACGCCCACGTGGCCCGGGCGATGTTCTCGCTGGAAGGCGGTCAGGCCGCGGCCACCAGGCTGCTCGACCAGGGGGTCACCGGCATCATCTGCGCCAGCGACCCGCTCGCGCTCGGCGCCGTCCGGGCCGCCCGCCGCAAGGGGCTCGCCGTCCCCGGTGACATCTCCGTCGTCGGGTACGACGACTCGGCGTTCATGAACTGCACCGAACCCCCGCTGACCACGGTCCGCCAGCCCATCGAGGCCATGGGGCGTGCCGCGGTGGAACTGCTGAACGCGCAGATCGGGGGCGGCAGCGTGACCCCCGAGGAGCTGCTGTTCGAGCCGGAACTTGTGGTGCGCGGATCGACCGCGCAGGCACCCCGCGGCTGAGCGGAGGGTGAGGGCCGGCCTGTGCCGGTGACCGGGTCGTCGCACCACGCGGCGGCCCGGCGGCCGTTCCGGGGCCGTTGACTCCGTTACGCAACCCCCTGCCACGGAGACCCCCAACCGCTGTCAAATAATTACAGATTCTGCGCGACATCTTGCGGACGGATGTTGTCGGTGCTTGAGTGTGCGGCGCCAGAACACGGCGGCGCGCCCGCCGTGGGCCTTCCTCGCTCCAGCCCGAAGGGGTCCACCAATGAGAAACACCGGGTTCCGCCGAAGTCTCGTCATGCTCATGGCATCCTCCGTCGTGCTCACCGCCGCCGCGTGCGGTTCGAGCGGCGGCGACGACGCGGCGGGCGGAAAGACCCGCATCACCGTCAACTGCGAGCCGCCGAAGAGCGCCAAGGTCGACCGCTCGTTCTTCGACGCCGACACCAAGGCGTTCGAGAAGGCCAACCCGGCCATCGATGTCACCCTGCACGACGCGTTCCCGTGTCAGGACCCCAAGACCTTCGACGCCAAGCTGGCCGGCGGTCAGATGGAGGACGTGTTCTACACGTACTTCACCGACGTCAAGCACGTCGTCGACGTCAACCAGGCGGCCGACATCACGAGTTACGTCAAGGACCTCAAGAGCTACAGCACCCTCCAGCAGCAGCTGCGCGACATCTACACCGTGGACGGCAAGATCTACGGCGTCCCGCGCACCGGCTACTCGATGGGTCTCATCTACAACAAGGCGCTCTTCAAGAAGGCCGGCCTCGACCCCGACAAGCCCCCGGCCAGCTGGGAGGAACTGCGCGCGGACGCCAAGAAGATCGCCGCGCTCGGCAACGGCACGGTCGGCTACGCCGACTACAGCGCCCAGAACCAGGGCGGCTGGCACTTCACCGCCGAGGTCTACTCACAGGGCGGCAACGTCGTCTCCGAGGACGGCAAGCAGGCGACCGTCGACAGCCCCGAGGGCAAGGCGGTCCTCCAGAACCTCAAGGACATGCGCTGGAGCGACAACTCCATGGGCAGCAAGCAGCTGCTGGTCATCAACGACGTCCAGCAGATGATGGGTTCGGGCAAGCTCGGCATGTACCTCTCGGCGCCCGACAACATCCCGATCCTCGTCAAGGAGAAGGGCGGCAACTACAACGACCTCGCCCTGGCCCCGATGCCCGGCGGCAAGGGCACGCTCATCGGCGGCGACGGCTACATGTTCAACAAGAAGGACTCGCCGGCCCAGATCAGGGCGGGCCTCAAGTGGCTCGACTCCATGTTCCTGACACCCGGCGACGGCTTCCTCGGTGACTACGCCCGCGCCAAGCAGAACAACGCGCCCGTCGGCCTGCCCGAGCCGCGCCTGTTCACCGGTGCCGCCGACGCCAAGGACCAGCAGGTCAAGAAGGCCAACGCCAACGTGCCCGTGGAGAACTACCAGGCCTTCCTCGACGGCAACCAGAGCCTCCAGATGAAGATCGAGCCCCCGCAGGCGCAGCAGATCTACTCCGTCCTCGACGCCGCCGTCTCCGCGGTCCTCACCAAGAAGGACGCCGACATCGACCAGCTCCTCAAGGACGCCTCCGGCAAGATCGACTCCATCCTGGCCCGAGGCTGACACCGTTCATGAAGACCGCATCGAAGCCCCCCGCAGTGCTCCCTCCGGCCGCCGTCGGCGCGCCGGAGGCGCCGCGGTCGGCCGGGCGCCGGACCGGGGCACCGTGGCGCCGGCGCCTGGCCGACCAGTTCCGCGCCTACGCCTTCCTCGCCGGAGGCCTGCTCTGCTTCGCCCTGTTCTCCTGGTACCCGGCGATCCGCGCCGTCGTGATCGCCTTCCAGAAGTACACACCCGGCAGCGGCGGCGCATGGGTCGGCACCGCGAACTTCACCCGGGTCTTCCACGACCCGGAGTTCACCGCCGCCTGGCGCAACACCCTCACCTTCACGCTCCTGGCCCTGCTCATCGGCTTCGCCGTCCCCTTCGTGATGGCGCTGGTCCTCAACGAACTGCGCCACGCCAAGGCGTTCTTCAGGGTCGTGGTCTATCTGCCGGTGATGATCCCGCCGGTGGTCAGCGCCCTGCTGTGGAAGTGGTTCTACGATCCCGGGGCCGGCCTCGCCAACGAGGTGCTGCGCGCACTGCACCTGCCGACCTCGAACTGGTCCAACGGCGCCGACACGGCCCTGGTCTCGCTGGTCATCGTCGCCACCTGGGCCAACCTCGGAGGCACCGTCCTCATCTACCTCGCCGCCCTCCAGAGCATCCCCGGCGAGCTGTACGAGGCCGCCGAGCTGGACGGGGCCAACCTGATCCAGCGCATCCGCCATGTGACGATCCCTCAGACACGCTTCATCATCCTCATGCTGATGCTGCTTCAGATCATCGCCACCATGCAGGTGTTCACCGAACCCTTCGTGATCACCGGCGGCGGCCCCGAGGACAAGACCGTCACGGTGCTCTACCTCATCTACAAGTACGCCTTCCTCTACGACGACTTCGGTGGAGCCTGCGCCCTGAGCGTCATGCTGCTCGTCCTGCTCAGCGCCTTCTCCGCCCTCTATCTGCGGCTGACCCGCTCCGAGGAGGACGCGTGAGCACCCGCACCCTGATCTCTCCGCTCACCCTGGGCCGACCGCGCGGCAGAGCCGTCTACTGGACCGTGTTCAGCGGTGTCGTCCTGCTCTTCGCGCTGGCCTTCCTCTTCCCCGTCTACTGGATGGTCACCGGCGCCATGAAGTCGCCGGACGAGGTCACGCGCACACCGCCCACCCTGCTGCCGGAACACTGGCACCTCGGCGGCTACACCGACGCGTGGGACCTGATGGGCCTGCCCACCCATCTGTGGAACACCGTCGTCCAGGCCGCCGGCGCCTGGCTGCTCCAGCTCGTCTTCTGCACGGCCGCCGCCTACGCCCTGTCCAAGCTGAAGCCCGCCTTCGGCAAGGTGGTGCTCGGCGGCATCCTCGCCACCCTGATGGTCCCCGCGCAGGCCCTGGTGGTCCCCAAGTACCTGACCGTCGCCGACCTGCCCGTCCTGCACACCAGCCTGCTCAACTCCCCGCTCGGCATCTGGCTGCCCGCCGTCGCCAACGCCTTCAACCTCTATCTCCTCAAGCGCTTCTTCGACCAGATCCCGCGCGACGTGCTGGAGGCCGCCGAGATCGACGGCGCCGGGAAACTGCGCACTCTGTGGTCGATCGTGCTGCCGATGTCCCGGCCCGTCCTCGGAGTCGTGTCGATCTTCGCCCTGGTCGCCGTCTGGCAGGACTTCCTCTGGCCGCTGATGGTCTTCTCCGACACCGACAAGCAGCCCATCAGCGTGGCACTCGTCCAGCTGTCCCAGAACATCCAGCTGACCGTGCTCATCGCCGCGATGGTGATCGCCAGCATCCCCATGGTCGTGATGTTCCTGGTGTTCCAGCGGCACATCATCGCCGGGATCAGCACGGGCAGCACCAAGGGCTGACGCCCGTACCCGACCTCCTCGAACGAAAGGCAACGCACCGTGGGACAGCCCCGCCCTGCCCGAAATCAGTCCGCGTGGTGGCGTTCCGCCGTCATCTACCAGGTGTACGTCCGCAGCTTCGCGGACGGCGACGGCGACGGCACCGGCGACCTCGCGGGCGTCCGCGCCAGACTCCCCTACCTCGCCGAACTCGGCGTGGACGCACTGTGGTTCAACCCCTGGTACCTCTCGCCCCTGGCCGACGGCGGCTACGACGTCGCCGACTACCGCACCATCGACCCGGCCTTCGGAACACTCGCCGAGGCCGAGAAGCTCATCGCCGAGGCCCGGGAACTGGGCATCCGCACCCTGGTCGACATCGTGCCGAACCACGTCTCCGACCAGCACCCCTGGTTCCGGGCGGCGCTGGCCGGTGGCCCCGAGCGCGAGCTCTTCCACTTCCGCCCCGGACGCGGCGAACACGGCGAACTCCCGCCCAACGACTGGCCGTCGCAGTTCGCGGGCTCCACCGAACCGGTGTGGACCCGGCTGCCCGACGGCGACTGGTACCTCCATCTCTTCACCCCCCAGCAGCCCGACCTCAACTGGGACCACCCCGACGTCCGCCGGGAGCACGAGGAGATCCTGCGCTTCTGGTTCGAGCGGGGGGTGGCCGGCGTGCGCATCGACTCGGCCGCGCTGCTGGCCAAGGACCCCGACCTGCCCGACTACGTCGAGGGCCGCGACCCCAACCCGTACGTCGACCGCGACGAGCTCCACGACATCTACCGCTCCTGGCGGGCCGTATCCGACGCCTACGACGGCATCTTCGTCGGCGAGGTCTGGCTCCCCGACTCCGAGCGCTTCGCCCGCTATCTGCGCCCCGACGAACTGCACACCGCCTTCAACTTCTCCTTCCTGTCCTGCCCCTGGGACGCCGCACGGCTGCGGACCTCCATCGACGAGACCCTTGCCGAGCACGCCCCCGTCGGAGCGCCCGCCACCTGGGTGCTGTGCAACCACGACGTGACCCGCACGGTCACCCGCTACGGCCGCGCCGAGACCGGCTTCGACTTCACCGCCAAGGCCTTCGGCACCCCGACCGACCTGGCCCTCGGCACCCGCAGGGCGCGCGCCGCGGCCCTGCTCTCGCTCGCCCTCCCCGGCGCCGTGTACGTCTACCAGGGCGAGGAACTCGCCCTGCCCGAAGTTGAGTTGCCGCGCGAGAGCATCCAGGACCCGATGTACTCACGCTCCGGCGGCACGGACCCGGGCCGCGACGGCTGCCGGGTCCCGCTGCCCTGGGCGGCCGGTGATCCGCACGCCGGATTCGGCGGCGAGCCCTGGCTACCGCAGCCGGCCGACTGGCCCGCGTACGCCGCCGACCGCCAGGCGGCCGACCCCGGCTCGATGCTGAGCCTCTACCGTGCGGCCCTGCGTATCCGCCGCGCCGAACCGGGCTTCGGCGACGGCCCGCTCAGCTGGCTCCCCGCACCCGAGGGCGTCCTCGCCTTCGCCCGCACGGACGGACTGCTCTGCGTCGTCAACCTGGCCGACGGCCCGGTCGAACTGCCGGAACACACACGGCTCCTCCTCCACAGCGGCCCGCTGGACGCCGACGGGTTCCTCCCGCCGGACACCGCGGCCTGGCTGCGCGTCTGACCGGCCCACAGCGCTCACCGGCAGGCCTCACCGAGACGGAGGCGTGTCCGTCCGCGTGACCTGCTCCCCGCGTTTCGCCGCCTGGATCTGCTCGTACACATGGGTCCGCAGTTCGGCGAAGCGCGGGGCGACCCGGGTGCGCAACTGGTCGCGCTCAGCGGGCAGATCGACCTTCAACTGCTCCTGGACGACGGTGGGGGAGGCGGACAGGACCAGAACCCGCTCACCCAGATAAACGGCCTCGTCGATGTCATGGGTCACGAACACGACGGTGATCCCGCGCTGCCGCCACAGTTGGCGCACCAGATCCTCCAGATCGGCGCGGGTCTGCGCGTCGACCGCGGCGAACGGCTCGTCCATGAGCAGGACTTCGGGCTCGTAGGCCAGCGCCCGCGCGATGGCGACCCGCTGCTGCATGCCCCCCGACAGCTGCCACGGATAGGCGCGCGCGGCGTCGGCCAGGCCCACGGACTCCAGCGCGTCCTCGACCAGCTCCCGGCGCCGCCCCTTGCCCAGACCCTTCTGCCTCAAGGGGAGTTCGACGTTCTCGCCGACCCGCATCCAGGGGAACAGACTGCGCCCGTACTCCTGGAAGACGAACGCCATGCCGGGCGGCGGGCCGCTCACCCGCCGGCCGCCGAGCAGCACCTCGCCCGACGTCGGCGCCAGCAGACCGGCCATGCACTTCAGCAGCGTCGTCTTGCCGCAGCCCGACGGGCCCACCAGACAGACGAGTTCACCCGCCTCCACCGTGAACGTGAGATCGCGGACCGCCTCCACCCGGCGCCCCGAACCCTCGTAGACCTTCCGCAGCCCGGATACGACCAGAGACGCGTGCATGGACCGCCCTTTCGGAGGCATCACGGGGACCGCCTGGAGGAGTCGCGCAGACCGTGGTACCAGCCGAGGACCCGGCGTTCGACCAGCTGGAAGACGACCGACAGAAGGAAGCCGAGCAGACCGAGGACGAGGATCCCGGTCCACATGTCGGGGATCGCGAAGCCGCGCTGGAACTGCACGATGGTGAAGCCGATTCCGTTGCTGGCCGCGAACATCTCGCTGATGACCATGAGGATGATGCCGACGGACAGGGCCTGCCGCAGCCCCGCGAAGATCTGCGGGCTCGCCGAGGGCAGGACGACGGAGCGGATCCGGGCCGGGCCCGTGATGCCGTACGAGCGGGCCGTCTCGGACATCACGGAGTCGACGGCGCGCACACCCTCGATCGTGTTGAGCAGGATCGGCCACACACAGCCGCTCGCGATCACGACGATCTTCATCGTGTCCCCGATGCCCGCGAACAGCATGATGACCGGGACGAGAACGGGTGGCGGCACCGCCCGCAGGAACTCCAGGACCGGTTCGCACACCGCCCGCACCTTCCGGTACGAGCCGATGACCGCCCCGAGGCCGACCCCCACGACGGCGGCCGAGGCGTAGCCGGCGAGCAGCCGCAGCAGGCTGGGCACCAGGTCGGCGCGCAGCCGCGCTCGGGTCCAGACGTCGGGAAAGGTCCTGAGGATGGTGCGCAGCGGCGGCCAGTAGACGTCGGTGCTGCCGTCCGAGGCGAGCCACCAGAGGGTGAAGAGGAGGGCGGGGAGCGCGAGGACGAACAGTGCTCGCCGCAGGAGGCCGGTCCAGGGGTTCGGCCCCCTCCGCCCGGCCCGGACGTCCGTCACACCGCCACCTCCCCGCGCACCGACTGGTGCCAGGCCAGCGCGTACCGCTCGACCGATCGCGCGCCCACGTTGACGATCAGCCCGAGCAGCCCCGTCACCACGATGAGCGCGTACATCTCGGGCACCGCCTGCGAGGTCTGGGCGACGGCGATGCGCGCGCCCAACCCCGGGGCCCCGATGACGAGTTCGGCCGTCACCGTGAGGATGAGCGCGACCGCGGCGGCGAGCCGGACGCCCGTCATGACGTACGGGAGCGCGGTCGGCCACAGCAGATGACGGATCCGGGCCCAGGTGCCGAGCCCGTACGAGCGTGCCGTCTCCTCCGCCACCGGGTCGACGTCCCGCACGCCGTACATGACCTGGACGAGGACCTGCCAGAAGGACGCGTACACGACCAGGAGCAGCACCGACCTCAGTTCGGTGCCGTAGAGCAGGACGGCCAGCGGGATCAGGGCCACGGAGGGGATGGGCCGCAGGAACTCGATCGTCGAGGCGGTGGCCACGCGCAGATGCGGTACGACCGAGACGACCACGCCCACCGCGATGCCGGCGCCGACGGCGATCGCCAGGCCCAGCGCCCAGCCGGTGAGGGTGTCGCCGAGATCCGTCCAGAAGGCGCCGTCGGTGATCTCGTCGGCGAGGGCCCGCGCGATCCGGCTGGTCGGCGGGAAGTACCGCTCCTTGACGAGGCCGAGCCGCGGCACCGCCTCGCCGAGGGCGAGGAAGGCCGCGAGCCCGGCGGCGCCCAGTGCGGCGTTCACGGCCCGGTCGGCGGAGCCGCCGCGTGGTGACGTCGGCTTCACGGCAGCAGCTTGTCCAGATCGGGGGTCGTCTTGAACAGACCGTCCTGTTCGCCCAGCTTCTCCAGCGTCTCGATCGAGGCCCGGTTCGCCTCGGCCGGCCACTTGGGCAGGGTCACCTCGGCCAGCACGGCGGCGGGGATCTTCGTGTACGTGGTGACGATCTGCCGGACCTCGTCCGGGTGCGCGTCGGCGTAGGCGAGGGACTCCGCGGTGGCCTCCTGGAACTCCTTGACCACGGCCGGGTGTTGCTGTGCGTACTGGTTCGAGGTGAAGTACATGGCGACGGTGAGGTTCTTCGCCACGTCGACCAGGGAGGAGGCGATCTCGGTCGCGCCCTGGCTCTTCACGGTGGCAAGCGCGGGCTCGACCACCATCGCGGCGTCGATCTGACCGCTGTCGAGGGCCGCGGGCATCTGGTCGAAGGCGAGCTCGACGAACTCCACCTTGGACGGATCGCCGCCCGCCTTGCGCACCGACTCGCGCACGGCCGTCTCGTTGATGTTCTTCAGCGTGTTGACGGCGACCTTCTTGCCCTCCAGGTCCTTCGCCGTCCTGATCGCGCTGCCCTTCTTCACCGTGATGGCGCCGAAGTCCGCGCCCGCCACGCCCGTCGAAGCGACGCCGTTCGCGATGGCCTTCACGGGAACGCCGTTGGACTGGGCGATCATCAGCGAGGTCACGTTGGAGAACCCGAACTGGAACTGGCCCGAGACGACACCGGGGACGATCGCGGCCCCGCCCTGCGCGGTCGTCATCGACAGCTTCAGTCCGTGCTTCCGGTAGAAGCCCTTCTTCTGCCCCAGATAGACGGGGGCGACATCGACGATGGGGATGACCCCCAGCTTGACGGTGGTGGTACCACCGGACGAGGCGTTCTTGTCCGAGGCGCCACCGCCGCCGGACGAGCCGCAGGCCGTCGCGGCGACCAGCAAGGCTCCGGTCGCGATACCGGCGAGCAGACGACGCATGGCTCCTCCTGTGCAGACGAGAGTGTTCCGACAGGTGTGCGCACACCGCACAATGGTGCTCAGCGCGAAGGTAGAACCCTGTCCGTGCCGGGTCAATGGCCTTGGCTGACAATATTGTTGACAGTTATCGAAGCGTGCTCACGTCCCGTGCGGAGGCGCTTCGCGTGCACCCCTGGAGGCGGCGATGCCTACGGCAGACCGAGCGCCCCACTTCGTCCGGTCCTTCGAACGCGGACTCGCCGTCATCCGCGTCTTCGGCCCCGACCGGCCGGAGATGACCCTCAGCGAGGTCGCCCGCGGCTGCGACCTGACCCGCGCGGCGGCCCGCCGCTTCCTGCTGACCCTGGTCGACCTCGGATACGTCCACACCGACGGCCGCGTCTTCCGGCTCACCCCGCGCGTCCTGGAACTCGGCTACGCCTATCTCTCCGGCTTCACCGTCCCGGAGATCGCCCAGCCCCACCTGGAGCAACTGGCCGAACGGGTCGGGGAGTCGAGCTCGCTCTGCGTCCTCGACGGCGACGACATCGTCTACGTGGCGCGGGTGCCGACCCGGCGCATCATGACGGCGGCGATCACCGTCGGCACCCGCTTCCCGGCCCACGCCACCTCCGTGGGCCGGGTGATCCTCGCGCACCTCACGGACGACGAGATCGACACCCGGCTGAAACGGGCCGCGCCGCGCCCCCTGACCGCGCGCACCATCGTCTCGCCCGACCTGCTCAGAGCCGAACTGCTCCGGGTCAGACGGCAGGGATACGCCATCGTGGACCAGGAGTTGGAGGAGGGACTGCGCTCGGTCGCCGCGCCTGTGCGCGACCGGAACGGACGCGTGGTGGCGGCCGCGAACATCCCCGTGCCCGCAGGCCGCACCAGCGTCGAATCGGTCCGGCGCGACCTGCTTCCCCCTCTGCTGGAGACGGTCGCCCGGATCGAACGCGACCTCGCGGTCACAGGTCCAGGACGAGCCGGCTCCCCAGACAACGGGACACGCAGATGAGCATGGTCCCGCCCGCCTCCCGCTCCTCGTCCGTGAGCACCGAGTCCCGGTGGTCCGGCATCCCTTCGAGGACCTCCGTCTCACAGGTACCGCAGGTGCCCTCGGCGCAGGAGTGGAGGACCTCGACGCCGTCGGCGCGCACGGCGTCGAGAACGGAGACGCCGGGGGCGACGCCGACCGTGCGCCCCGACCGCGCCAGGACGACCTCGAACCCCTTCTCCCCGTCCGCCTCGCGGTCCTTCGGCCGGAACCGCTCGATGTGCAGCAGGCCGGGCGGACAGCGCCGCTCCACCGCGTCGAGCAGTGGCCCCGGACCGTAGCGGTAGACGACGGTGCCCCGGGGGATCTCCCCGAGCACGGAGGCGAGGTCGAGCGGTCCTGTCTCGTCCCGGGGAGCGAGGGCGACCCGGTCCCCGTACCGCTCCAGCTCCCCGGTGAACGCCATCGAGGCGCGGGTGCGTCCGCCGTACAGCAGGGTCCACTCGGCCCCCGCCGCCTCGGCCGCCGCGAGCATCGGCAGGATCGGGGTGATGCCGATCCCGCCCGCGACGAAGCGGTAGCGCGGGGCGGGCACGAGCACGAAGCACTGCCGCGGCCCGCGGACACGGACCCTGGCGCCCTCGCTCAACCGCGCGTGCACGTAAGCGGATCCGCCCCGCCCGTCCGGCTCGCGCAGCACCGCGATCCGCCACGCGCCGCGGTCCGCGGGATCACCGCACAGGGAGTACTGCCGCTCCAGATCCGGACCGAGCACCACGTCGACATGGGCCCCGGGTTCCCAGGCGGGCAGTTCGGCGCCGAGCGGATGACGCAGGCGCAGGGCGAGGACGCCGTCGGAGACGAACTCCCGTCGCTCGACGACGAGTTCTCCTTCGTACGGGCTCGCATCGGCCGGGCCGGTCACCGCACCCTCTCCACGGGCTTGTCGCCCTCCTCGACCAGCCGGGCGAGGATGCGCCGGGCGGCGAGCCCGCCGGTGTCGATGGATCCGGGGGCGCTGTCCCGGATCGATTGAGGGCTGTCAGTGTCTTCAGCCCGGCACCGGGCGGCGCAGCCCGGAGCGGTGGAGGCCGGTGGCGCCGCGGTGACCACGACCGGGCGGGGCGGGGTGCTCGTTCCCCGTCCTACGGCAGCCATGTCGGCCGGAGGCGGAGCCCGTCCGGACCCTCGGCGGAGTACGCTCGGTGCTACCGAGGGTATTTCGCGCACCGGCTCCCATGTCCGTGTCGCTTTCGGCGATTTGATCACCTCGGGCCGGTGGCAGTCGGTCCGGAGCCGGGTTCGTGCCATGAACGCGACCGTTTCCCCCACACCGATCCCCGAAATCACGCCCTCCTCTTCGTCCCTCCGGATGCCTTCCGCTTCCCTCGGCCCCTCGCCCACGGCCCGGCCCGCTCCGCCGTGGGGTCGGGTCACCGGTGACCCGCCGGACCACCTGTACCGGACCGCTGTCCCGGGCGCGGTGCCCGTGCGCGGGCACCTACAGCCGATTCGCGTCTCGGCTCTATGGCTGATGGCTGCCGGGAGAGGCTGTCTGCGCACCTCGCACGCGGGCCGGCTGATGGTGGAGGCGGCGAGCCTGCGCAGGGTCTCGGAGACCGACGGGGCCGTTGAGGCGGCCTGGGACTCGGAAGGGGACCGGGCGGTCCGCGAGCCGGCGGTACGTCCGCGGATCCCGGTCGTTTCCGCTCCGCCGACGCTGAGATGAGGCCCGTGGAGGTGCTGTGATCACCACGGCCGCAGCCGGACCAGGCCGGGCGAGCGCATCCGGACGTGGGGATCAAGAGCCGTCGTGAGCACCGTGGGGCACTCGGGCGGCGGCGAGCCGGTCCTTCCCGGCACCGTGGACCTGCGGAGGGAGACGACGGCCGAGCGTGTGGGACCTTCGACCGCCCGCGGTGACGGTCGGCACCTGACCTCAAGAGTCGGCCGACACGCGACACCACAAAGGTCGGCGATGGCCGCGGACACGCGACCCCAGGAGCCGGCAGCGCCTCGGCAGCAGCCCGGGCCCCCGGCCGCATCACAGGCGAGAGGCCGGGGTGCTCCCGTGCCGTGTGCTTCCCCGACCGTTCGGGTCCGGGGCCGTCAACGACGTGACACTCACCGTCGACGCGGTCGTCTACTTCAAGGTCATCGACCCCGTCAAAGCCCTGGTGAACGTGCGCAACTACTCCGCCGCCGTCTCC
>NZ_JBVHLK010000031.1:0-56783 GCF_055559015.1 Streptomyces sp. NPDC024698
GCAGTCCTAGACAGCTCCACCACATCGGAGGTCTTCGCCATGTTCAAGACCCGCCAGTGTCAACAACGCTCGTGATCAATACACCTAGGGCGTGTCCGGTCCCCGGCGGCATGTCCGCCGGGGACCGGGCGGCGCCGTCACTCCAGGCCGGTGCCCCGCAGCGAGGCCGGCAGTTCACCGGTGTGCAGCACGCCCAGCGCCTGGGTGGCCCGGGTCAGTGCCACGTACAGGTCGCTCGTCCCGTACGCGGCCGGCTCGACCACCAGGACGGAGTCGAACTCCAGGCCCTTGGCCTGCCGGGGGTCGAGGAGCACCACCGCGCGGGTGAGGTCGGGCTCCGTTCCCGCGCTCACCCCGTCCAGCCGGGCGGCGAGCGCGGGGTGCAGGGACCGCGGCGCGATCACCGCGAGTCTCCCCTCGGCCGGGGTCAGTTCGGCGACGGCCTTGGCGACCGCGCCGGGCAGATCGTCCCCGGCCTCCCGCGCCCAGGGCCGTACCCCGGTGGACCGCACGGAGCGCGGCGGCTCGAATCCGGGGCGCTCGGCCCGCACCACACCGGCGGCGACGTCCATGATCTCGGACGGGGTGCGGTAGTTGACGCCGAGCCGGGTGTGCTCCCAGCGGTCGTGCACGTACGGGGAGAGGATCTCCTCCCACGATCCGACCCCCGCCGCCTCCGCGGTCTGCGCGGGATCGCCGACGAGCGTCATCGACCGGGTGGGGCTGCGGCGCATCAGCAGGCGCCACGCCATCGGCGACAGCTCCTGCGCCTCGTCGACGATGATGTGGCCGAAGGCCCACGTCCGGTCGGCGGCGGCGCGCTCGGCGGCGCTGCGGTGGTCGTCCTCCTCGTGCCGCTGCGCCATCCGCTCGGCGTCGATGACGTGGTGCGCGGACAGGACCTCGGAGTCCTCCTCGTCCTTGTCCTCGAACTCGTAGGTCCGCGAGGCGTAGGAGACGTCCAGCACGCCCTGCGCGTAGGCGATCTGGGTACGGCGTTCCTGGTCGGCCTGCGCCCGTGCGAGCCGGTCGTCCTCGCCGAGGAGTTCGGCCGCCTCGTCCAGCAGCGGGACGTCCGCCGCGGTCCAGTCGGCGGGACCGGTCGTCGGGCGGTGGATCGCCGCCGCGTCCGCGTCCGGGACATGGCCGTACGGGTCGGCCAGGAAGTCGGCGACCAGGCGCCGCGGGGTCAGTCGCGGCCACAACTGATCGACGGCCGACCAGACTTCGGGATTCTCGGCGAGTTCGTCGCGGATCTGGGTGATGTCGCTCGGGTCGAGGAGGTTGGAGCCGTCGAAGGGGTCCGTGCCGATGCGTTCGGCGAGCATGTCGGTGAGCGTGTTGAGGATGTGGCCCTCGAAGTGCTCGCGGGCCGCGTTGTGGGGCAGACCGGCCGCGCGGGCGCGTTCGCGGGCGACCCGGACGAGCCCTGCGTCGAGCATCAGGACGTCACGGTCGTGCTCGATCGCGATCACCGGGTCGGGCAGGGCCTGGCGGTCCCGTACGACCCCGGCGAGGACGTCGGCCATTGCGGCGCGGCCCTTCACGGCGACGGCCTCGGGTGTGTCGGAGGCGGTCGCGTGCACGCCGGGGAAGAGTTCGCCGACGGTCGAGAGCAGCACCCCGGTCTCACCGAGCGCGGGCAGCACCTCACCGATGTAGCCGAGGAAGGCGGGGTTGGGGCCGACGATCAGGACGGCCCGCTTGGCGAGCAGTTCGCGGTGTTCGTAGAGCAGGTACGCGGCGCGGTGCAGGGCGACAGCCGTCTTGCCGGTGCCGGGGCCGCCCTCGACGACCATGACGCCCCGGTGCGGGGCGCGGATGATCCGGTCCTGCTCGGCCTGGATGGTCTGCACGATGTCGCTCATCCGGCCGGTGCGGGCCGAGGTGAGCGCGGCGAGGAGCACGGCGTCGCCGGACGGGTCCTCGTGACCGGTGCGCTCACGGTCGCCGAGGTCGAGGATCTCGTCGTGCAGTTCGGTGACGTGCCGGCCCGCGGTGGCGATGTGCCGGCGGCGGCGCAGGCCCATCGGGGTGTGGCCGGTGGCCAGGTAGAAGGGCCGGGCGACCGGGGCCCGCCAGTCGATGAGGATCGGGGTGCGCTCGATGTCCTCGGCGCGGACGCCGATGCGGCCGATGTGGTGGCTGGCGCCGGCGGACGGGCCGCCTTCCACCGGTGACAGGTCGATGCGGCCGAAGCAGAGCGAACCGTCCACGGCGTTCAGCGCGGCCAGCAGTCCCGAGCGTTCGGCGACCAGGACATCCCGTTCGAGTCGGGCCTGCATGGGCGTGTTGCCCTGGGCGAGCGCGTCCTCGACGGACTCCTCGGTGGCACCGCGCAGGGCGTCCACACGCGCGTACAGCCCGTCGATGAATTCCTGCTCGCTTCGCAGTTCATCGTCGGGGAATTCTGTATGTGATCCCTTGCTTGACAATTCTGCTCCCACCCAGATATACTGCGCCTACTGAACTTCTTCATGACCTCATTCTCTCGAAGTCATGAATCAATAAATATACGCAGAGAAATCCCCCGGACGCAATTGCCCAGGGGATTTTTTGTGTTCCGGCGTGTCCGCCGGGTGGGGTCAGAGCACGTCGTCCACTTCCTGGAGCAGTCGTCGCTTGGCTCGGGCGCCCACCATCGACTTCACGGGTTCGCCGTCGCGGAAGACCATGAACGTCGGCATCGAGAGCACTCCGTAAGCCAGTGTCGTCTCCGGATTGGTGTCGACGTCCAGCTGGACCACCTTGAAGCGGTCGCCCTCCTCGAAGGCCAGCTCGCCGAGCACGGGACCCATCTGCCGGCACGGCGGGCACCAGTCGGCCGTGAACTCCACCAGCACGGGCAGTTCCGAGCCGATCACCTCCGCCCCGAAGTCCGCGTCCGTCACCTCGGTCACGCCTGTCGCCCTGATCATCGCGTCCGCCCTCCCAGTTCGCATACGGGTTCCGGACCACCCGGGACCTCCGCGTCGGCCGCCAGCGCGTCCCGCGCCCGCTCCGCCCGCTCCAGCTGGTCGCCGACCTGCGCGCGCACCGAGCGCAGCTCGTCGATCAGCGCGTCGAGCTCGCCGAGCTTGCGCCGGTAGACGTCCAGGGACGCCGGGCAGGAGTCGCCCTCGGGGTGGCCGGCCCGCAGACACTCCACGAAGGGCCGCGTCTCCTCCAGGTCGAACCCGAAGTCCTGAAGGGTCCTGATCTGCCGGAGCAGCCGCAGGTCGTGCTCGTCGTACGTGCGGTACCCGTTCTCGCCCCGCCGCGCGGGGAGCAGGCCCCGCGACTCGTAGTAGCGCAGGGTCCGCGTGGTCGTCCCGGCCAATGCGGCCAGCTCGCCGATTCGCATGACCCCGACGGTAGTCCTTGACGCCGACGTCAAGGCAAGCGTGCGCGCGGGTGGGGCACGGGGGCGGGTCAGCGCGTGGTGCGGGGCAGCAGCGGCTTGCGGTCCACCGGGGACGACAGCACGATCGAGGTCGTCGTCCGCCCCAGCGCGGAGGTCTGTTCCAGGACGTCCTCCAGATGGATCGTGTCCTCGACGGCGACCTTGAGGATCCAGCAGTCCTCGCCGACGACGTGGTGGGCCTCGGTGACCTCGGGGCGGGCCAGCAGTTCCAGGGTCCGCGGGTGCCTGAGCGTATAGCCGCCGTGCGGGTCGACGCGGATGAAGGCCTGGATGCCGTAGCCGAGGCGGGACGCGGACACCTGGGCGCCGTATCCGGTGATCGCGCCCGTGGCCTCCAGCCGGCGCACCCGCTCCGCGACGGCGGCCGGGCTCAGCCGGACGCGGCGGCCCAGCTCGCTGAGCTTGATGCGGCCCTCGCTCTGGAGCAGTTCCAGGATCTGCCGGTCGAGCGCGTCGAAGCCCGCCGTCGTTTCGCCGGAGACGGCGCGCGGATGCCGTGTTTCTTTCGGTGCGAACGCCGGATCTCCCATGTCTCCCCCTTCGGAACCGGCCGGTGCGACCGGAGAATTATGACCACAGGGCGAAAACAGGGAGAGCGGCATGCGGGAGATCTGCGTCATCGGCGGAAACCGGTATTTCGGAAAGCGTCTCATCGCCCGGCTGACGGCGGCCGGCGACCGGGTCACGGTGGTCAACCGCGGTTCGTCCGCGCCGCCCGCCGGGACGGTCCATCTGATCGCCGACCGCGACGACGAGAAGTCCCTGGAGGAGGCGCTGGGTCCACGGGTGTTCGACGTGGTCGTCGACCAGGTCTGCTACACCCCGCGGCAGGCTCGGATCGCCCGCCGGGTCTTCGCCGGACGCACCCGCCGGTACGTGATGACGTCGACCGTGGAGGTGTACGAGCACGAGGACACGGCGGAACCGGTCGGCGAGGACGCCGTGGATGCCCGCGCGGTCACCGTCGACACCGGACTGCCCTGGGACGAACCGGAGTTCCTCGACGCCCACTACGGCGAGGGCAAGCGGCAGGCGGAGGCGGTGTTCGCGGCCGCCCCGGAATTCCCGTACGTGGCCGTGCGCGTCGCCCATGTGCTGGGCGGGGACGACGACTTCACCGGGCGGCTGGAGCACTACGCCGACCGGATCCGTGCCGGGAAGCCGATCGCCGTGCCCGCCGTGAACCGTCCGGCGACCTTCATCCACGTCGAGGAGATCGCCGACTTCCTGTTCTGGGCGGTGGGCGAGGAGTTCACGGGCCCGGTCAACGCGGCCTCCCACGGGGTGCTGAGCACGAGGGAGTTGTGCGAGGCGATCGGCGCGCGGCTCCCGGAGGGCCGGACGGTCCTGGAGAGCGTCGAGGCGGGCGAGGTGTCCCCGTTCTCGTTCCGCCGTTCCTACGGCATGGACAACTCCCGGGCCGCCCGGCTCGGTTTCCCCTTCGGCGAGGCACGGGCCTGGCTGCCGCGCGCCGTGGCCGAGACGCTCGGCGCGGACCGCTGAACCGGCCGGGTCAGACCATGACCCCGGCCGACTCCTCCACCTCCAGCAGGGACGCGCTCCGCCGTTCCGCCTCGAACGCCCTGTGTCCGCCGCGCAGGCCGAACAGCCGCTTGGCGAGAAGGATGTAGAGGACGGCGAGGATGTTCAGGACCAGCGTCGTGATCTTCAGCCAGCTGATGTGCTCGGTGAGTTCGTAGATCTCCAGCGGGAGGAACGCGGCGGTGGCGACGACCGTGAGGTACTCCGCCCAGCGCTTGGCGTACCAGAGCCCGACCGCCTCGACGAGCTCGATCAGCGCGTACGCCAGCAGCAGTCCCGCGACCAGCAGCAGCGTGGAGTGCTTGTAGCCGAAGGTCTTCTGGATGGTGCCGACGACGGGCGAGTGGTCGAGGTCGTAGTGGAAGTGCCGGAAGACCGGCCTGAGCACGTCGAGGTACTCGTCGAAGAGCCGGCGCACCGCGTCCTGGCTGTTGCTGAACTTCCACACGGCGGCCGCGACCGCCACGATGAACACCCCGCGCACGGCCCGCTCGATCGCCAGGAAGCGCAGGATGAACAGATCCCGGAGCACCTTGCCGCGCGGCACGAGCGGCGCCTCGGCCGCCGGGCCCGAGCCGTGCGGGGCGCCGAGCGCGAAGTCGCCGCAGCGCAGACAGCGCCAGATCTCGCCGAGCGCGGTCTCGGCGCGCAGCCGCACCCGCAGGCGCGGGTCGTCCGGCGCGTAGGTGACGTGCCCCTTGCGCGCACACGTACGCCGGTCCCAGTCGATCTTCATGCTCGGTGTCCTCCGCAGAACGTGCCGTGCCGTGCCGGACGGTCCGGCACGGCACGGTAGTGCATGTTCTACGAGACGGCGGCCCGGGGGGTCACGGTTCCTGCCTCGGTCCCGCCCTCGTCGGCGCCTTCGCTCCCGGCCGGCTGCTCGGCACCGGCCGCGGTCCCCGCCTCGGTCCCGTCACCCGCTTCGGCATCGGCATCGGCTCGGGCTTCGGCCTCCGTACGCGCCCTGCCCGGCAGCAGCACCGCCACCAGCACCGTGCCCACGCCCAGGATCACCGCTCCGACGAGGCTGGTGTGGGCCACCGCGTCCGCGAAGGACGAACCGACCGCGTCCGCCATCTGCCGGGCTCCGCCGGCGAGTTGACCGGCCTGCGCCTTCAACTGGGCCGCCTGTTCGGCGTTCGCCGACCGCGCGGCCTGCTCGCCGAGCGCCCGGGCCTTGTCACCGATGCCCTGGGCGACGGCGTACCCGGCGCCCACCGAGTCCTGCGCCGTGGCCAGGGCCCCCGCCGGGAGCTTGCTGCCGGCGGTCGCGTCGGCGAGGTGCGAGGAGTACGAACCGGCCAGCACCGAGCCGAGGATGGCGATGCCGAGCGAGCCGCCGAGTTCGAGCGAGGTGTCGTTGACCGCGCCGCCGACGCCCAGTTCGGCCTCGGGGAACGCGCCCATGATCGCGTCCGTGCAGGGTGACAGCGCCAGACCGATGGCGAGGCCCAGCATCACGAGGGGCACGACGAGGTCGCCGTACGCCGAGGAGGCGTCCACCCGGGTGAGCAGCGCCAGCGCCACCGTGCCGCCGACCATGCCCGCGGTGACGGTGAAGCGCATGCCGATGCGCGGGGTGAGGTAGCCGGTGAGCGCCGAGCCCACGAAGACGGCACCGGCGAGCGGCAGCATCCGCACGCCGGTGTCCAGCGCGTCGTAGCCGAGGACGAACTGGAGGTGCTGGGTGAGGTAGTAGAAGGCGCCGAAGACGGCCAGGAAGAAGAGGGCGACGGCGAGGTTCGAGCCGGCGAAGCGACGGTGGGCGAAGCGCCGTACGTCGATGACCGGGCGCGGGTGGCGCAGCTCCCACAGGACGAAGAGGACCAGTCCGGTCCCGGCGACGACCGCGGCGGTCACGGCCTTCACGCCCCACCCGAAGTGCGGCCCTTCGATGATCATGTAGACGAGCGAGCCGATCCAGACGACCGAGAGCAGCCCGCCGACGTAGTCGATGCGGTGGTGGTGCGCGGCCCGGGACGGCGGCACCAGGACCAGCGCGCCGACGATGGCGAGTGCGGCGATCGGCACGTTGATCAGGAACGTGGACGACCAGCCGTGGTGTTCGAGCAGGGCTCCCGCGACGAGCGGACCTGCGGCGATGGCGAGTCCGGCGGTGGCGGTCCACAGGACGATCGCCTTGGCCCGTTCGGCGCGCGGGAAGGTCGCGGCGAGCAGGGAGAGGGTGGCCGGCATGATCAGCGCGGCGCCGACGCCCATGACGGCGCGGGCCGCGATGACCCCGGTGGAACTGCCGACGAGCGAGCCGGCGACGGCGCCGCCGCCGAACACGACGAGTCCGAGGACGAGCGCGCCGCGGCGGCTGTACTTGTCGCCGATCGCGCCGAGCAGCAGCATCAGGGCCGCGTACGGGACGGTGTAGCCGTCGATGACCCATTGCAGGTCGGCGCTGGACAGGCCGAGGTCCCGGGTCATGTCGGGAGCGGCGACCGTGAGGGCGGTGTTCGCCATCACGATGATCAGCAGGCTCAGGCAGAGGACCAGCAGCGCCCACCACCGTCTGGCGTAGGGCCGGTCCATCCTCTCGACCGGTTCGTTCATGACGAGACGCATGGCTACGGTCACCCTTCCTTCGTCGACGGGCACGGAGATCGTCCGCGCCAGGACTTGCACAGCGGAGTGCAACTGCACAACAGTGTGCAAGATACGAGATTGCACAGCGCTGTGCAAATGAAGGAGGTCGAGACCCTGTGCTCACCGGACAGGCGGCCGCCCGGCGGCGGGCGGGCAGAATGACAGCCATGACCACGGGTAACCCGAGCCGCGCCGATGTGAACCGCCGCCGCATCCTGGATGTCGCGCTCGCCGAACTGCTGCGTGACCCCGATGCGTCCATGGACCAGATCGCGCGGGCGGCGGGGGTCGTACGACGCACGGTCTACGGGCATTTCCCCAGCCGCGAGGCGCTGGTCGGCACCCTGACCGACGAGGCCGTGGAGGCCGTCGCGGCGGCGCACGCGGCGGGCCGCGAGGGGGTCGTGGACCCGGCCGAGTCGCTGGCCCGCTCGACCCTGGCCGTCTGGGAGATCGCCGACCGCTACCGGCTGCTGGTCGCCCTCGCCCAGCGCAGCGTGACCATGCAGGGCATCAGGGAACGTCTGACGCCGGTGCGCGAGGCCTGCGCGGAGATCCTCCGACGCGGCCTGGAACAGGGCGTGTTCGCCTCACCGCTGCCTCCGTACGCGCTGGCGTACGTGCACGAGCAGACCTTGTTCGCCCTCATGGAGGCGGTGAACGACGGGCTCCTGGCGGCGGAGGAGGCGGGCAGCTCCGCCACGGTCACGATGCTGACCGCGGCGGGCGTGCCCGCCTCACGCGCCACCGAACTGGTGGCGAAGCTGAGCGGCTGAGCCCCGGAGGAGTCAGGAGCCTCCGGGGACCGGGCCGTCCTCAGCCGTGCACCGGACGGCCGGGCCCGTGGGGGGATGCCCGGCCGTCCGGGCGTCCCTGGGCCCGTCGGGCGGGGAGGGCCGGACGGGCTCCAGGAGCTTCCTACGCCGTGGCCGGTTCCTTCTCCCCGCCCTGCTCGGGTACGTCCGCGCGGACGCCGGTGGAGGCGTCGGCCTCGTCCAGCAGGGTCCTCTCGTCGAAGGGGATCTCCCCGGCGAGGACGCGGGACACCCGCTCCTTGTCGATCTCCTTCGTCCACGTCCCGATCAGGACCGTCGCCACGGCGTTGCCGGCGAAGTTCGTCAGCGCGCGGGCCTCGCTCATGAAACGGTCGATGCCGACGATGAGGCCGACGCCGTCCACCAGGGCGGGCTTGTGCGACTGGAGCCCGCCTGCCAGCGTGGCCAGGCCGGCGCCGCTCACGCCCGCCGCGCCCTTGGAAGCGACCAGCAGGAAGAGCAGCAGCGGGATCTGCTCCCCGAGGGCCATCGGCGTGCCCATCGCGTCGGCGATGTAGAGCGAGGCCATGGTCATGTAGATCATCGTGCCGTCGAGGTTGAAGGAGTAGCCGGTCGGGACGGTGATGCCGACCACCGACTTGCCGACGCCCAGGTGCTCCATCTTCGCGATGAGCCGCGGCAGGGCGGACTCGGAGGACGAGGTGGACAGGATCAGCAGGAACTCCCGGCCCAGATACCTCAGGAACGCCAGGATGTTCAGGCCCGTCACCACGCGCAGCAGCGTGCCGAGCACGACGAAGACGAAGAGGAAGCAGGTGACGTAGAAACCGAGCATCAGCACGGCGAGGCTCTTGAGCGCGTCCAGGCCCGCGGAGCCCGTGACGGCGGCGATGGCGCCGAACGCCCCGAGCGGGGCCGCCCACATGACCATGGCGAGGATCCGGAAGACGAGCCGCTGGATGTGCTCCACCCCGCGCAGCACCGGCTGCCCCGCCGGTCCCAGCGCCTGGAGGGCGAACCCGGTCAGGAGCGCCACGAGCAGGGTCTGGAGCACCTGGCCCTCGGTGAACGCCGAGATCATCGTCGTCGGGATGATCGACAGCACGAAGTCGACCGGCGGCAGCGCCTCCGCCGACACCTGGCCCTGGCCGGCCTGCTTGACCGCGTCGGTCATCGCCAGGCTGCTGCCGGGCTCCAGGATGTTGCCGACGACCAGGCCGATGGCGAGCGCGACCAGCGACATCACCAGGAAGTAGCCGAGGGCGATACCGCCGACGGCGCCCACCTTGGCGGCCTTGCGGACCGAGCCGATGCCCAGCACGATCGTGCAGAAGATGATCGGGGAGATCATCATCTTGATCAGGTTCACGAAGCCCGTACCGATGGGCTTGAGCTCGACGGCGAAGTCGGGGGCGATCAGGCCGACCGCGATCCCGAGGATCACCGCCCCGATCACGGCGATGTACAGATAGTGCGTGCGGTCCCGTCTGGCGGCGGGTGCGGCAGGTGCGGTCTGCGGCGTGCTGGCCACGGCTGCCCTCCTTGACGACGTCGTCGGCATCATCCGGCGTGCGGCTCACGACCGGCGGAATCCCGGCGTGCGGCTCACGTCCGGGGGATCCGGGAGGCATCGCTCCCGGGGGGATGAGGGGACTATCTCCCGGCGTGTGAGGGCGGTCACCCTTGCGTTCATTGAGTTCACACGCCCCCGGGGCGCCCGCGCCGGGGCGAGGCACACTGAACGGATGCGCCTCCCCCGTGTCCCGCGACCCCGCAGCCTGGCCGGCCAGCTCTTCGGCATGCAGGCCGTGCTCATCGCGGTCCTCGTCGCCGGGTACGCGCTGTTCACCTACGTCGGCGACCGCGGCCAGGCCGAGGAGGCGGCGGGCCGCCAGGCGATGGCGGTCGCGCGCTCGGTCGCGGACGCCCCGTCCGTCCACGCGGCCATCGGCACGCCTGAGCCCACCCGGGCGCTCCAGCCGTACTCCCTGCGCGTCCAGCGGGACACCGGCGTCGACTTCGTGACGATCATGAACACCCGGGGCATCCGCTGGACCCATCCCGACGAGAAGCTGATAGGCGGACACTTCCTCGGGCACATCGGCCCGGCGCTTGCGGGCAGGTCCTTCACGGAGACGTACACGGGCAGCCTCGGCGCCTCGGTGCGCGCGGTGACCCCGATCCAGGAGGACGGGCGGACCATCGGCCTGGTCAGCGCGGGCATCCGGGTCGAGGCCATCTCCGAACGCGTCCAGGACCAGGTGACGGCCCTGATCGGGGCCGCGGCGGGCGCGCTGCTCCTGGGCGCCGTCGGCACGTACGTCATCAACGCCCGGCTGCGGCGCTCCACCCACGGCATGAACGCGGCCGAGCTGAGCCGGATGCACGCCTACCACCAGGCCGCGCTGCATGCCGTACGCGAGGGGCTGCTGATGCTGGACGGGCAGTTCCGGGTGGCGCTGATGAACGACGGCGGGCGCGAACTGCTCGGGGTCACGGGCGAGGCGGTCGGGCGTTCGGTGGCCGAACTCGGGCTGCCCGCGCCGCTGACGGGCGCACTGCTGTCGGCGGAGCCCCGCGTGGACGAGGTCCATCTGACGGACGCGCGCGTCCTCGTCGTGAACACCTCCCCGGTGTCCGGCGGCGAACGGCGCGGCACGGTGGTCACCCTGCGCGACGTGACCGAACTCCAGGCGCTGACCGGCGAACTGGACTCGGAGCGCGGCTTCTCCCAGGCGCTGCGCTCGCAGGCGCACGAGGCGGCCAACCGGCTGCACACGATGGTCTCCCTCATCGAACTGGGCCGCGCCGAGGAGGCGGTCGGCTTCGCCACCGCCGAACTGGAGCTGGCGCAGGCCCTCACCGACGAGGTGGTCTCCGCGGTCAGCGAACCGGTCCTGGCGGCACTGCTGCTGGGCAAGGCCGCGCAGGCGAACGAGCGTGGGGTGGAGCTCGTGGTCTCCGAGGACAGCGGCATCGACGACGGGCTGCTCCCGGCCTCGCTCACCCCGCGCGACCTGGTCACCGTGCTCGGCAATCTGATCGACAACGCGATGGACGCGGCGCAGGGCACGGTGGGCGCGCGCGTCACGGTGACGGCCTTCACCGGGGAGTCGGCCCTGGTGCTGCGGGTCGCCGACACCGGTCCCGGGATCGATCCCGCCCACGCCGAGCGGGTCTTCCGGCACGGCTGGTCCACGAAACCGGCGGGCCCCGGCGGACGCGGTCTAGGCCTGGCGCTGGCCCGGCAGACGGTGATCCGGCACGGGGGCACACTGGAGGTACGCGAAGGAGCCGCCGGCGGGGCCGAGTTCGACGTACGCCTCCCTCTCCCGGCCCCCCTCGCGGCCCCGGGCTCCGGCCCCGTCCCCCGGGCGCGGTCCGTCCGGTCGTCCGAGTCCGTTCCTCCCGGAGGCGGCGCATGACCGATCCGATCCGCGTGCTCGTCGTCGAGGACGATCCCGTGGCCGCCGACGCGCACGTCCTGTACGTGGGCCGGGTGCCCGGGTTCACGGCCGTGGGCAAGGTCCACACCGGTGCGCAGGCGCGCCGCGCGCTGGACCGCACGCCCGTGGACCTGCTGCTCCTCGACCTGCATCTGCCGGACACGCACGGCCTCCGGCTCGCGCGCTCGCTGCGGGCCGCCGGCCATCACGCCGACGTGATCGCGGTGACCTCCGCGCGGGACCTGGCGGTCGTGCGGGAGGGGGTGTCGCTCGGGGTGGTGCAGTACGTGCTCAAGCCGTTCACCTTCGCCACGCTGCGCGACCGGCTGATCCGGTACGCGGAGTTCCGTGCGGCGGCCGGCGAGGCGAGCGGACAGGCGGAGGTGGACCGCGCGCTGGCCGCCCTGCGCGCCCCCGGCCCGGCGGCGCTGCCCAAGGGCCTGAGCGCGCCGACCCTGGAACGGGTGACCGTCACCCTCAGGGACCACCCCGGCGGGCTGACGGCGGCCGGGGCGGCCGAGGCCGTCGGCATCTCCCGGATCACGGCCCGGCGCTATCTGGAACACCTGGTGGAGGCGGGCCGCGCGGCACGGGCCCCGCAGTACGGGACGGTCGGGCGGCCGGAGCTCCAGTACCGCTGGGTGCGGAGCTGACCTGCCGGTGCAGGGGCTGCCGGGACGGACCCGCCCGGGGGATGCCGGCGGGCCGGACCGCCGTACGTCCGGCCGTTCCGTCGTACGACAGGGCGAATTCAGGACCGCGACCGAAACCGTATGTTCCTACAATCTGTGATTGTGGCCGAACAGTCCGTAGTCATCGCTGTTTCCGGCCCATAGCTTGTGCGCGTGCACCGACCGCAAGACCAACAGCCCACCCCGCCCTTCAACGCCCCCGCCGCCCGAAGACTGCGGGCAGCACTCGGAATGGGGCCCGAGCACGTCGCGTACGGCCTGAGAGCCTCGTACGGGCTGCCGTACGCGACCCCCGATCTGGTCATCGCCTGGGAGCGTGGCGTCGCGGCGCCGAGCAGTCCCGAACTCACCGCGCTGGCAGGCGTGTTGTGGTGTTCAGCAGGGGAACTCATAGGCGCGCCGAGGACGTTGCGCGAACATCGCCTCGCCCGCGAGCTGGCGGCGGAGGACGTGGCCCACGCCGTCGGGATCGGACTCCTCGCCTACGAGCGGATGGAGGAGTCCGGCACCTGGCGCGGCAACGAACGGCAGTCGGCCGCCCTGGCCGAGGTGCTCGAGCTCTCGCTGCCCGACTTCGTCACCGTGACGGGCCGGGACGGCCGGCTCGGCGACCTGTTGCGCAGCGCGGTGACGACGCGGTGGCAGGCCTATGTGCGCCCGGTCGCGAAAATGGTGCCGCTGGAGCGCGGCCTCCTGGAGATCGTGCTGGAGGAGCTGCACAGCGGCTACCAGGGGCAGATGGCCGCGACGCTGAACTGGGGCGGGGTCGCGGCCGCCGGCGGATCCGGCGAGTCCGGCCGGGACTTCCTCGACCGGGTCGTCGATCATTTCTGGACAGCCGTGCGCGGCAGCACGTACTGAGGCCCGGGACCCGGGCACGACGACGGCCCCGGGCGCGCGTCGCGCCGGGGCCGTCGTCGGACCGTCCGTGCTTCCGTGTGGCGGAGGCCGGGGCTAGAAGACCGACTCCGCCTCGTCCATGCGGTCCTTCGGGACGGTCTTCAGTTCGGTGGTCGCGTCGGCGAGCGGCACCATCTCGATGTCCGTGCCGCGCAGCGCGGTCATCCTGCCGAAGTCGCCCCGGTGCGCGGCCTCGACGGCGTGCCAGCCGAAGCGGGTGGCGAGGACGCGGTCGTACGCGGTCGGCGAGCCGCCGCGCTGGACGTGGCCGAGGATGACCGGCTTGGCCTCCTTGCCGAGGCGGCGCTCCAGCTCGTAGGCGAGGGCCGTGCCGATGCCCTGGAAGCGCTCGTGGCCGAACTGGTCGATCTCGCCGTGGCCGTAGTCCATGGTGCCCTCGGCGGGGTGGGCACCCTCGGCGACACAGATGACGGCGAACCGCTTGCCGCGCGCGAAGCGCTCCTCGACCATCGCGACCAGGTCGGACGGGTCGAAGGGACGCTCGGGCAGACAGATGCCGTGGGCGCCGGCGGCCATGCCGGACTCCAGGGCGATCCAGCCCGCGTGCCGGCCCATGACCTCGACGACCATCACACGCTGGTGGGACTCTGCCGTCGTCTTCAGACGGTCCATGGCCTCCGTGGCGACACCGACGGCGGTGTCGAAGCCGAAGGTGCGGTCCGTCGCGGAGATGTCGTTGTCGATGGTCTTCGGTACGCCGACCACCGGCAGGCCCGCGTCCGACAGCATCCGGGCCGCCGTGAGCGTGCCCTCGCCGCCGATCGGGATGAGCGCGTCGATCCCGAACTCGCGGGCCATGTCCTGGGCGTTGTCGCAGGCCTCGCGGAGCCGGTCGCGCTGGAGCCGGGAGGAGCCGAGAATGGTGCCGCCACGGGCGAGGATGCCGCTGACGGCGTTGAGGTCGAGGGTGCGGTAGTGGCCGTCGAGGAGCCCGGCGTAGCCGTCCTCGAAGCCGATGACCTCGTCGCCGAAGTTGGTGACCGCTCGGTGCACGACCGACCGGATCACTGCGTTCAGGCCAGGGCAGTCGCCGCCTGCCGTGAGAACTCCGATGCGCATCGTGCTGTGTCTCCTGCTCCCTGCCGGTTCGTGTGAGCCGCTTCGATTGTTTCACGCCCCGGGGTGCCCCGCCGATTCCGTCCACCGCCCGCCGCGCCACCGCACGCCCCCGCCCCGCCGACCGGCACACTTGCCCTGGCGGGCGCCTTAGCCAGCGCCGGAGGTATTGTCAAGAGGGTTCTGCTCACGCCGGTGGGCCCTTTTTCCGAGCCCAGAGAACAGCCTGGCGACGAAACGGATGGAGAGCACGCGTGACGCGCAGCGTGTACGTGACCGGGATCGACCGAGGCGACGGCCGGCAGGTCGTCGAACTGGGGGTCATGGAGCTCCTGACCCGCCAGGTCGACCGGGTGGGGGTGTTCCGTCCGCTCGTGCACGACGGTCCCGACCGGCTCTTCGAGCTGCTGCGGGCCCGCTACCGGCTCGCGCAGGACCCCGCGACGGTGTACGGCATGGACTACCGCGAGGCGTCCGCGCTCCAGGCCGAGCAGGGCACCGACGAGCTGGTGTCCACGCTCGTCGACCGGTTTCACCTGGTCGCCCGCGACTACGACGTCGTCCTCGTCCTCGGCACCGACTTCGCCGCCACCCAGCTCCCGGACGAACTGGCCCTCAACGCCCGCCTGGCGAACGAGTTCGCGGCGTCCGTGCTGCCGGTCGTCGGCGGCGGGGGCCAGAGCGCCGAGTCGGTGCGCGCCGAGACCCGCAACGCCTACCGCGCGTACGACGGCCTGGGGTGCGACGTCCTGGCCATGGTGGTGAACCGGGTGGCCCCCGAGGACAGGGCGGAGATCGCGCAGCGGCTCGACTCCCGTCTGCCGGTGCCCTGTTACGTCCTCCCGGACGAGCCCGCGCTCTCCGCGCCCACGGTCGCGCAGATCACCCACGCGCTCGGCGGCACGGTGCTGCTCGGCGACGACGCCGGGCTCGCCCGTGACGCGCTGGACTTCGTCTTCGGCGGCGCGATGCTGCCGAACTTCCTGACGGCGCTGACCCCGGGATGTCTCGTGGTCACCCCGGGGGACCGGGCCGACCTGGTGATCGGCTCGCTCGCCGCGCACAGCGCCGGCACCCCGCCGATAGCCGGCATCCTGCTCACCCTGGACGAGAAGCCCACGGGCGAGATCCTCACGCTCGCGGCCCGCCTCGCGCCCGGCACGCCGGTCGTCTCGGTGGCCGGGAACTCCTTCCCCACCGCCGAGGCGCTGTTCGCCCTTGAGGGCAAGCTGAACGCGGCCACGCCCCGCAAGGCGGAGACCGCGCTCGGCCTGTTCGAGCGTCATGTGGACACCGCCGACCTGCTCAAGCGGGTCTCCGCGCCCAGCAGCGACCGGCTCACCCCGATGATGTTCGAGCACCAGCTGCTGGAGCAGGCCCGCTCCGACCGGCGCCGCGTCGTGCTGCCCGAGGGCACCGAGGAGCGTGTCCTGCACGCGGCCGAGGTGCTGCTGCGCCGGGGTGTCTGCGATCTGACCCTGCTCGGCCCGGTCGACCAGATCCGCAAGAAGGCCGCCGACCTCGGCATCGACGTCGGCGCCACCCAGCTGATCGACCCTCAGACGTCGCCGCTGCGGGACTCCTTCGCCGAGAAGTACGCCGAACTGCGGGCCCACAAGGGCGTCACGGTGGAACTGGCCTACGACGTGGTCGCGGACGTGAACTACTTCGGGACGCTGATGGTGGAGGAGGGCCTCGCCGACGGGATGGTGTCGGGGGCCGTGCACTCGACGGCGGCGACGATCCGGCCCGCCTTCGAGATCATCAAGACCCGGCCGGAGTCGAGGATCGTCTCGTCCGTCTTCTTCATGTGCCTGGCCGACAAGGTCCTGGTCTACGGCGACTGCGCGGTGAACCCCGACCCGAACGCCGAGCAGCTGTGCGACATCGCCATCTCCTCGGCGGCCACCGCGGAGCAGTTCGGTGTGCGGCCGCGGATCGCGATGCTGTCGTACTCCACCGGCACCTCGGGTTCGGGCGCCGACGTGGACAAGGTGCGCGAGGCGACCGAGCTGGTCCGCGCGCGCCGCGGCGACCTGCGGATCGAGGGGCCGATCCAGTACGACGCCGCCGTCGAGCCGTCGGTCGCGGCGACCAAGCTGCCGGAGTCGGAGGTCGCCGGGCAGGCCTCCGTGCTGATCTTCCCCGACCTCAACACCGGCAACAACACCTACAAGGCCGTGCAGCGTTCGGCCGGCGCGATCGCCGTCGGCCCGGTGCTCCAGGGTCTGCGCAAGCCCGTCAACGACCTGTCCCGCGGCGCGCTCGTCCAGGACATCGTCAACACGGTCGCCATCACGGCGATCCAGTCCCAGACCCCCGACCGGAAGGCTGCCGTTCAGTGAGCGACCGTCCGCCCCCCTCGGCCGCCGCCGTGCCCGAGGAGATCGCCTCCCCGCAGGCCGTGCGGGTCCTCGTCCTCAACTCCGGCTCGTCGTCGGTGAAGTACCAGCTGCTCGACATGCGCGACGGCACCCGGCTGGCCGTCGGCCTGGTGGAGCGGATCGGCGAGGGCACCTCCCTGCTGCGGCACACCACGCACACGACGGGCGAGACCCGCGAGCGGGCCGACACGTTCGCCGACCACGAGGCCGCGCTGAAGGCGATGGCCGAGGAGCTGGCGGTGGACGGGCTCGGCCTGGACTCCCCCGAACTCGCCGCCATCGGCCACCGGGTGGTGCACGGCGGGCGGGCGTTCACCGAGCCGACGGTCATCGACGCGGAGGTCCTCGCGGAGATCGAGCGGCTGATCCCGGTCGCCCCCCTGCACAACCCGGCGAACCTCACGGGCATCCGCACCGCGATGGCGCTGCGCCCCGACCTCCCCCAGGTCGCGATCTTCGACACCGCGTTCCACACGACGATGCCGGAGGCGGCGGCGCGCTACGCGATCGACGTGGCGACGGCGGACGAGCACCGCATCCGCCGGTACGGCTTCCACGGCACCTCGCACGCCTACGTCTCGCGGACGACGGCCGACCTCCTCGGCAAGGCGCCCGAGGAGGTCAACGTCATCGTGCTGCACCTGGGCAACGGGGCCTCGGCGTCCGCGGTCAGGGGCGGGCGGTGCGTGGACACCTCGATGGGGCTGACCCCTCTGGAGGGGCTGGTGATGGGAACGCGGTCCGGTGACGTGGACCCGGCCGTCATCTTCCATTTGGAGCGCGTTGGCAACATGTCCACGGACGAGATCGACACTCTTCTCAACAAGAGGAGCGGGCTGATCGGTCTGTGCGGCGACAACGACATGCGGGAGATCCGCCGCCGTGTCGACGAGGGGGACGAGCGGGCCCGGCTCGCCTTCGACATCTACATCCACCGGCTGAAGAAATACATCGGCGCCTACTACGCGGTCCTGGGCCGGGTGGACGCCGTGGCCTTCACCGCCGGGGTGGGCGAGAACTCCGCCCCGGTGCGCGAGGCGGCGATCAGGGGCCTGGAAGAACTGGGGCTCGCGGTCGACGGCGAACTGAACGCCGTGCGCGGAGGGGAACCCCGGCTCATCTCGCCGCCGTACGCACGTGTCGCGGTCGCGGTCGTGCCGACGGACGAGGAACTGGAGATCGCCACACAGACGTACGCACTGGTCGGAAAAGGCGATGCCTGAGCGGGGCGGAGAGCCACGCCTGAGCGACCGCCCGCCCATTTGTATCTTCCGCCAGACGGAATATTCCGATGCGAAACAAACCGATAGGATCGCCCCATGCGCCGTTCGAAAATCGTCTGTACTCTCGGCCCCGCGGTCGACTCCCACGAGAAGCTTGTCGCGCTGATCCAGGCCGGCATGAACGTGGCCCGCTTCAACTTCAGCCACGGCTCTCACTCCGAGCACCAGGGCCGGTACGACCGTGTCCGGGCCGCCTCGGCCGAGACCGGCATCGCCATCGGTGTCCTCGCCGACCTCCAGGGCCCCAAGATCCGTCTGGAGACCTTCGCCGAGGGTCCCGTCGAGCTGGAGCGTGGCGACGAGTTCGTCATCACGGCCGAGGACGTCCCGGGTGACAAGCACATCTGCGGCACGACCTACAAGGGTCTGCCCGGTGACGTCTCCAAGGGCGACCAGATCCTGATCAACGACGGCAACGTCGAGCTGCGGGTCGTCGAGATCGACGGCCCCCGGGTCAAGACGGTCGTCATCGAGGGCGGTGTCATCTCCGACCACAAGGGCATCAACCTGCCCGGCGCGGCCGTGAACGTGCCCGCGCTGTCGGAGAAGGACGTCGAGGACCTGCGCTTCGCCCTGCGGATGGGCTGCGACATGGTCGCCCTGTCCTTCGTGCGCGACGCCAGCGACGTGAACGACGTCCACAAGGTGATGGACGAGGAGGGCCGCCGCGTCCCCGTCATCGCCAAGGTGGAGAAGCCGCAGGCGGTCGACAACATGGAGGGCGTCGTCGCGGCGTTCGACGCCGTCATGGTGGCCCGTGGTGACCTGGCCGTCGAGTACCCGCTGGAGCGCGTCCCGATGGTGCAGAAGCGCCTCGTGGAGCTGTGCCGCCGCAACGCCAAGCCGGTGATCGTCGCGACCCAGATGATGGAGTCGATGATCACCAACTCCCGCCCGACGCGCGCCGAGGCCTCCGACGTGGCCAACGCGATCCTGGACGGCGCGGACGCGGTCATGCTGTCGGCCGAGTCCAGCGTGGGCGCGTACCCGATCGAGACCGTGAAGACGATGTCGAAGATCGTCGCCGCGGCCGAGGAGGAGCTCCTCTCCAAGGGCCTCCAGCCGCTCGTCCCGGGCAAGAAGCCGCGCACGCAGGGCGGTTCGGTCGCCCGCGCCGCCTGCGAGATCGCCGACTTCCTCGGCGGCAAGGGCCTGGTGGCCTTCACCAAGTCCGGTGACACCGCCCGCCGCCTCTCGCGCTACCGCGCCGCCCAGCCGATCCTGGCCTTCACCACGGACGAGGGCACCCGCAACCAGCTGACGCTGAGCTGGGGCGTCGAGTCGCACGTCGTGCCGTTCGTGAACAGCACCGACGAGATGGTCGACCTGGTCGACCGCGAGCTCCAGAAGCTCAAGCGGTTCAACGAGGGCGACGTCGTCGTGATGACCGCCGGTTCGCCCCCCGGCGTGCCCGGCACCACCAACATGGTCCGGGTGCACCACCTGGGCGAGAGCGGCCAGGCCTGATCCCCGCCGCCGTACAGACGCCGAGGGCGCCCCCTGTGATCAGGGGGCGCCCTCGGCGTCTGTGCGGCTCCCGGACGGGCTCTGGACGACTCAGCCGGTCGTGTACTGGTGGAGTCCGGGGACGTGCAGGGTTCCGCCGAACTGGCCGGCCTGAACGACCTTCACCTTGGTGAAGTAGATCAGCGGGATGTTCAGCGGCGGAGGGTTGTCCGGATCGAACGTGACCGGGATGAGCCCGAGCAGGTTCCCGGATATGCTCTCCGTGTACATGATCGTCTTGCCGTCGCGGATCGTGGACGTCGAGCCCGCCGCGGCCTGCACGTGGTAGGTCTTGCCCAACTGCTTGTCCTCCACCGTCTGGTGCAGGTCGCCGATGTCGGTGCCGTCCGATATGACGTACTTCAGCACCTTCTTGACGGTGCCGTCGGCCGTCCTCACCTTGACTATGCCCTGGTAGTCGGCGCCCTTGAGGAGCAGCGAACTGGCGTTGAGGTACCAGGGGTCGGTCGGCAGGGCGACCGCGTTGTCCACGCCGCCGGTGTCGTCGGTGGCGACCGGGCAGTCAGCGGCGTCCGTACTGGCGCTCGCGGAGGGGCTGGGCGACCCGGTGGCCGTGGCGGCCACGTCCTTGGCGGTGTCGGTGGCGTCCGAGGCCGCCTTCGACGCCGTGTCAGTGACCTTGTCGGTGGTGTCCTCGACCGTCTTGGCGACCTTGCCGGCCGTGTCCTTGGCCGTGTCCGTGGCGCCCTTGCCGTCCGACGTGTCCGAGCCGGTGCTCGCGCTCGCGCTCGGCGACGCGGAGGGCTCCGGGGTGGAGCTCGCCGTCTCGTCGGGCGTGAGGATGTCCTTGATGGCCTCACCGACACCCAGCGGGTCGAGCGGGTTCTTGCTGCTCTCGGACGCCGAGGGGGTCGGCGTGGAGGCGCCGCTGTCGGCCGCCTTGCCCGCCGTCTTCTCCTGCGCGCTCGCGGAGGCCGACGGGGAGGCCGTGGGCTCGGCCTTGTCGTCGGAACCTGAATCCGGCGAAGAGGTCGTGTCCTTGGCGCCGGAGTCCGACGACGCGGAGGTGCTGGGCGTGGCTTCCGGAGAGGAGGAACTCGCGCTCGCCGAGGGGGAGGGCGACGCCGTCTCCGGCGCGTCCTTGCCCGTGACGGCCTCGACGCACGCCTGGTACTCCTCGGCCGTGAGGCTCTTGGAGGTGGAGTGGTCGTCGGCCTGGGCGAGCGTCGGGGTGAAGCCCATGCCCATGAGGACCGCCGTGGGCATCGCCGCGATGGCTATCACCTTGCCGGCGGGCATCTGGAACCTGGTGAACAGCGGCTTCCTCGGGGCCGCGTGGCGCGGCCCGGTTCTCACACGGGACTCCTCCACCTCAGTCCCATGGGTCACCTCGTCAGCCGGCACTGTGCCTCCCGTTCGCCCCGTTGGTCGGGCTCGTTCCTGACAGATCGTTCGGGTCGCCCGCGCCTTCCGCCGCCTCGGGCCCGACGGCCTGGGCCGGCACGGCCTGCGGCGCGTCCTGCTCGTCGAGGGACTTCGACGCGGCGTAGCCCTCCTCGGGTTCACCGGGAACCCAGGAGACCGCCATGGCGCCGCCGAGAAGGGCGAACAGGAAGCCGATCAGGAAGCCGCCGAGGTTGGCCACCGGAATGGACACCAGGGCGAGAAGGATCGCGGCGACACCCGCGAACGTCCGCACGTGCTTCTGGAACCAGAGGCTGATCCCGAGCACGACGAGGAGCACGCCGATGATCAGCGAACCGGCTCCGGCGGTGGTGGACATCGCCAGCGTCAGGTGACCGAGGTGCAGGTGCGCGTACGGGAAGTAGGCGATGGGGAAACCACCGAACACGATGTACAGACCCGCCCAGAACGGGCGATCGCCCCTCCATGCGCGGAAGTGCCGCCGGAACACCTGAAGGTAGTGCTCATCGTTCTGGCCGGGCGCGGCAGGAGTCTCGGCGCTCATGGAAACAGCTCCCTGGAACGGCATTGCTGTGAGAAGTACGCGTTGAGTGCTCCGCGTACGACGGGCGGAGCGGCGGGGCGGGCGAAGCGGCCTGAGCCTCCTCGCCCACCCCTGGGGTGCTTAGTAGCACTCGTGGGTGCCCGCGGACACCGACATCTTCAGACCACTGAGCTTGAACGTGCCGGCGGTGGTCGCCCACGCCGTCTGCTTCACGTCGGTCAGCGTGGCCGACTCGGCCTGCTGGGCGAACCCGTAGGGGTTGGCCGCCTCGCCGCCGCCCTTCATGCCCGGACCCTTGCTGGCGTCCTTGGCGGCAACACCGATGTCGATGTTCTTGAACGTCGCGTCGGCCGCGAGGTCCTGGACATCGATGTAGAGGTTGTCGGCGTGAACCGGCGTACCGCTGCCGCCGGCCTTCAGCACGAGGCTGACGGAACCGAGGAGCGGGATGTCCGGAGTGACGACGGACTGACACATGTTGGTGATGTCGGCGCTCTTGAACGCCGACACCGCGACGGGGTGCAGCGCCGACTTACCGTCAAGACCGGTGCCCTGGTCGAGGGCTCCGTACTGCGAGAAGCCCTGACCGTCAAGCTTGTCCGCGGACACCTTGAAGGACTGGCCGGAGACACTGAACGAAGCGGCGAGGGCACCCTGCGCGAGGGCGACACCTATCGCTGCCGTGGCTGCCACGCTGGGCACCATGACGACGGCGAACCGCTTCCATCTGGTCCCGCCACGCACCTGGGACATAATTTTTCCTCCTTCTCGGACGTACATCTCCTGGCCCTGACTGCCACGTTGCGGCGGCTCAGCCGGGCAGGGATGGGAGAAGTGCTACGTCCTCGGGAAGGAGAGCGCCTGTACCCGTTGGTGCGGACTGCACCCGAATCACCGGCGATCACCCCCGAGCGACAACCACTGGTCGCGCCTGACACACATCACGCACAACCTGCTGGACAGGCTCCGCCGGACGGCGAAGACCCCCCTGTCCAAGGACCGATCGCACTGCTGTCGGTCCTACTCGGTGGGGACCCAGAAAGTCCGCGGGCCCGATTGGCTGTCGGGGTGCGGTAATGGACCGAGCGTCGCCGATCGTGGTGCATTCTCGCCGCGTGCACAAGGGGGTTCGTTACTGGCTAGTAACGGCCGGATAACCGAAGCACGACCGGGCGGCATCGCGTGGCGACTCAGGGTGGCACCACCTGGGGTGACACAGCGGTCAAATCCCGGACGGAACCAGACAGTTCAACGCCCTCGACTTACTACGAGTAACAGCGGCCGCGTTTACCAAGTTTTGGTAAAGCGCGGCCACATCCGTATCTGTCGGCCAATCTTTCACCCGGGCATCACAGGCCCTGGCGTTTACGGACTGGTCAGAACAGCGCCCGGGCGAGCGCCCGGCGTGCCGCGACCACCCGCGGGTCGTCGGCACCGACGACCTCGAAGAGCTCCAGCAGCCGCACGCGTACGGCGTCCCGGTCGTCGCCGGCCGTGCGCCGCACGGTGTCGATGAGCCGCCCGAAGGCGTCCTCCACATGACCGCCGACCAGGTCCAGGTCGGCCCCCGCGATCTGGGCCGCCACGTCGGCGGGCCTCTCCGCGGCGTCACGGCGCACCTGCTGCGGGTCCAGACCCTGCACACGCTGGAGCAACTCGGCCTGCGCCAGGCCCAGCTGGGCCTCCGTGTTGCCCGGGTCGTCGGCCAGCACGTTCTTGTAGGCCTGGACGGCACCGCCGAAGTCGCCCGCGTCCAGCGCCTGTACGGCGGCCTCCAGAAGCGCGTCGTACGGTCCGGCCGGCATCTCCCGCACCTCGGGGGACGCGCCCGGAGCGGCGTCCGAGTCGACCGTCAGACCCGTCAGGCCGAAGCGCTCCTCGGCCACCTGGACGAGCTGGTCGAGGGTCCCGCGGATCTGCGCCTCGGCGGCGGCCCCCTGGAAGAGCGGCAGGGCCTGTCCGGCCACCACCGCGAAGACGGCCGGGATCCCCTGGACCCCGAACTGCTGCATCAGCATCTGGTTGGCGTCGACGTCGATCTTGGCGAGGACGAAGCGCCCGTCGTACTCGACGGCCAGCCGTTCGAGCAGCGGGCTCAGCTGCTTGCAGGGCTCGCACCACTCGGCCCAGAAGTCGATGACGACGGGCACCTCGGTGGAGCGCTGGAGGACGTCCAGCTCGAATCCGGCCTCGTCGACGTCGATGACGAGACTCGCGGGTGTCACGGCCCCGCCTCCGCCCTGCCTGGCCGCTTCGGCGCGCGCCTGCTCCGCCTTCGCCTTGGCCTCTTGGGCCGCCTTCACCGCGGCGAGGTCGACGACTCCGCTCATGGACATGTTCCGTGGCTGCATGAGTACATCCTCCCCCTTCCTCGCGCACGTGTGAAAAGCGTCGTGAAAGCCAGGCTGTGTCAGGCCTGTTCGGCGCCGGGTCCCCACCTGGCGCCCGTGCGGTTGTCGCCGCGGTCGAGCTTTCGCTACGAGTCGTAGCGTAACTGTACGGAGGCACGCCCGTGCACCGTCTTCCGGTGATCTCCCTCACGACTTCACGCAACCGCCGGATATCGGCCGCCGAAGCGGCCGGATATGGTCAACGGCATGCAATGTCGCTCCCAGGCCGCCCGCACGGGCCGCCCCCGCAGCGCCGCCGCGGACGCCGCGATCCTGGAGGCGACGCGCACGGCCCTGGTCGAACTGGGCTGGTCCAAACTGACGTTGGGGTACGTGGCGACCCTCGCGGGGGTGGCCAAGACGACCCTCTACCGCCGCTGGGCGGGCAAGAACGAACTGGTCGTCGACGCGGTGGCCGAGCTCTTCGACGAGCTGGAGCTCCCGGACCGGGGCAGTCTGGCCGCCGACATCGAGGGCGTGGTGCTCCAGTTCGCGGCGATCCTGGACCGCCCGGAGGCGAAGACGGCGCTGATGGCCGTGGTCGCGGAGTCCACCCGTGACGAACCGCTGCGGGAGCGCATCCGCGCGTCCATCGTCGACCGGCAGAAGCGCCTGGTGATGGAGGGCCGCGCACGGGCCCAGGCACGCGGTGAACTCCCCTCGGAGCCGGACCCGGCCGCCGCCGACCGCACCGCGGCCCTGATCTTCGACGTGGTCGCCGGAGCGGTCGTCCATCGCACCCTGGTCAGCGCGGAGCCCGCGGACGAGGCATGGGTCCGCGCCTTCACCCAGGTCCTGCTGTTCGGCCTGACCGGCGCGACGCCGCCCGCGGCTTAGGCCCGGCGGGCGGGTCGGGGCCGGGCCTGTGCATCAGCCCGTCGCCGTCGGGTGAGGCGTGACCGTCGGTGGCGACGGGCATCGATGCACCGGCCCGTCCCCTCACGCCGAATCCCGGGTGCGGGTAGCGGACGGCGAGGTTCAGCCCCTCCGGCGATTGAGGAGCGGGGGTCCGGGGGCGGCGCCCCCGGGTACGGGTCGGGTAGGGGCGGAGGGGGCGAAAGACCGCCCTTCCGGACCTGCACGCGGGTCCGGGCAGCCGGGGACGCCGGCTGCCCGGGAGTCGGTCAGAAGCCTGCCGGCTCGATGTAGATGCCCCACTCGTCCCGCAGGACCCCACAGATCTCACCCAGCGTCGCCTCGGCACGAACCGCCTCCAGCATGGGGGCGATCATGTTCGAGCCGTCGCGCGCGGCGGCGAGCATGGCGTCCAGCGCACCACGCACCGCACCCTCGTCACGACCGAACTTGCGCGAACCCAGCACCCGCACCTGCTCCCGCTCCACCTCGTGGCTGACCCGGAGGATCTCCAGGTCGCCGGTCACGGACCCGTGGTGGACGTTGACGCCGACGACCCGCTTGTCGCCCTTCTCGACGGAACGCTGGTACTGGAACGCCGACTCGGCGATCTCGCCGGTGAACCAGCCGTCCTCGATCCCGCGCAGGATGCCGGAGGTGATGGGACCGATGGGGTGCTTGCCGTCCGGATGCGCCCGCAGCCCGCGCTCCTTGATCTGCTCGAAGATCTTCTCGGCGTCGGCCTCGATCCGGTCGGTGAGCTGCTCGACGTACCAGGAACCGCCCAGCGGGTCGGCGACGTTGGCGACGCCGGTCTCCTCCATGAGCACCTGCTGCGTCCGCAGGGCGATCTCGGCGGCCTGCTCGGAGGGCAGGGCCAGCGTCTCGTCCAGGGCGTTGGTGTGCAGCGAGTTCGTGCCGCCGAGGACCGCGGCGAGCGCCTCCACGGCGGTGCGTACGACGTTGTTGTACGGCTGCTGGGCCGTCAGCGAGACACCGGCGGTCTGCGTGTGGAAGCGCAGCCACTGCGCCTTCTCGGAGGTGGCGCCGTAGACGTCCCGCATCCACCGGGCCCAGATCCGGCGGGCCGCGCGGAACTTGGCGATCTCCTCGAAGAAGTCGACGTGCGCGTCGAAGAAGAACGAGAGACCGGGGGCGAAGACGTTGACGTCGAGCCCGCGGGAGAGGCCCAGTTCCACGTAGCCGAAGCCGTCCGCCAGCGTGTAGGCGAGCTCCTGCGCGGCCGTGGAGCCGGCCTCCCGGATGTGGTAGCCGGAGACGGACAGCGGCTTGTACGCGGGGATCTTCTCGGCGCAGTGCTCCATCAGGTCGCCGATGAGGCGCAGATGCGGCTCGGGCTGGAAGAGCCACTCCTTCTGGGCGATGTACTCCTTGAAGATGTCGGTCTGGAGCGTGCCGTTCAGTACGGCGGGGTCGATGCCCTGGCGCTCGGCGGCGACCAGGTACATGCAGAAGACCGGCACCGCGGGGCCGCTGATCGTCATCGACGTGGTGACGTCACCGAGCGGGATGTCCTGGAAGAGGACCTCCATGTCGGCCGCCGAGTCGATCGCGACACCGCAATGCCCGACCTCGCCGAGCGCGCGGGGGTCGTCCGAGTCGCGGCCCATCAGCGTCGGCATGTCGAAGGCCACGGAGAGTCCTCCGCCACCGTTGGCGAGGATCTTCTTGTAGCGCTCGTTGGTCTGCTCGGCGTTGCCGAACCCGGCGAACTGCCGGATGGTCCACGTACGGCCCCGGTAGCCGGTCGCGTACAGACCGCGGGTGAAGGGGTACTCCCCGGGCCAGCCGATCTGCTCGAAGCCCTCGTAGTTGTCCCCGGGCCGGGGACCGTACACCGGCTCCACGGGATCACCGGAGAGCGTGGTGAAGTCGGCCTCGCGCTTGCGCGAAGCGTCGTAACGGGCCTGCCAGCGTCGGCGGCCTTCCTCGATGGCGTGAGCGTCCATACCTACGAATTTACTAGGACGTCCTAGTAAATGTCGATGGCAAACCGCCGTACGGTCCCGTACGGCGGTGTGGATCAGACCTCGGCGACCGCGGGAGCGGCGGCGTCCGCGACCTTGGACTCCAGCTCGTGGCTGATGCGGCGCTCCACGAAGAAGGCGGCCGTGGGGATCGTGCCCGCCAGCAGCACCCAGAGCTGCTTGCCGACCGGCCACTTCGCCTTGGAGCCCAGGTCGAAGGCGAAGATCAGGTAGACGACGTACAGCCAGCCGTGCGCGATCGCGACGACACGGGTGAAGTCCGCGGCCCCGTCGATGCCCATGGCGTACTTGGCGATCATGCTGAGGCACAGCAGCACCAGCAGCACGCCGGTGACGTAGGCCATGACGCGGTAGCGGGTCAACACGCTCTTCTTCATGGCACGAGGGTAACCACCCTTTTTGCGCGATCTTCACGCGCCCCCGCGCCTTGCCCGCCTCGGGCCCCGGCGCCCCGCCGCCGCCCGCCCTACTCGTCGTCGAAGTCGTGCGCGGCCACCCGCAGCGGCCGCAGCATCGCGAAGATCTCCGCGCACTCCTCGGCGTCGTAGACCCCGAGCCCGAAGTCCATGGCCATCAGATCGCGGGTGGCCGCGTCGCAGACCTCGCGGCCCTTGTCCGTGATGGAGGCGAGGGTGCCCCGGCCGTCGTTCGGGTTCGGCCGCTTGTCGACGAGCCCGGACCGCACCAGCCGGTCCACCGTGTTCGTGACCGACGTCGGGTGCACCATGAGCCGCTCGCCGATCTTGGACATCGGCAGCTCGCCCGCCTTGGAGAAGGTGAGCAGGACCAGCGCCTCGTAGCGCGCGAAGGTCAGTCCGTACGGCTTGACGATCGCGTCCACCTCGGCCAGCAGGATCTGGTGCGCGCGCATGATCGACGTGATCGCGGACATGGACGGCACGGCACCCCAGCGCTGTCGCCAGTGCTCGTCGGCGCGGGCGATGGGATCGAAGGCAAGGCTGAGCGGCTTCGGCACGCCGACGACCTTACCGGCCGGTCACATCGTGGTCAGCCCTGTCTCGCTTTTCGGTACCGGCCTCCGCGGGGCCGGGCTGCGGGAAGGGGTCGCGGCTCGTTCGGCACGTCGGGCCGTCACCGCCAGGGCGACACAGACCGCGGTGCCGAGGACGCCCGCGCCCACGATCGTCGCCCGGACCCCGGCGAACTCCGCCACCACGCCCGACAGGGCCATGCCCACGCCCTGGATCGTCATCAGCCCGGCCGAGTTCAACGTCATGGCCCGCCCGAGCAGTTCGTCCGGCACCACCCGCACGAACCACTGGTCGAGGCCGAGGGTGTACGCCGAGCCGGCGCCGGCGACCACCAGCAGGACCAGGGACCAGGCCAGACCCGGCCGCAGCGCGTACGCGGCGTAGGGCAGCAGCGTGACGCAGACCAGCGGGAGCGTGAGCCGGTTCCGGGTCGCGGGCCGCAGCCGCGCCCCCGCGAACAGCTCCCCCGCGATCGTGCCGACGGGCAGCGCGCACATCAGCAGGCCGAGCCCGGCCGTCCCGGCCCCGAGCCCCTCGGCGTACGGCGCCGCCAGCGCCTCCGGAGCCACGACGAACATCGGCGGCAGCCAGAACAGCAGGAGCAGTACGAGGATCCGCCGGTCGGCGAGCACCTGACGGGCGCCGCGCAGGGAGTCGCGCACGAGCGCCTGCCCCCGGTCCGCCCGCGCGGGCCGCCGCCGGGTGCCGAAGCGCAGCAGCACGGCGGAGAGCAGGAAGGTGCAGACGGTGACGAGGAGCGCGTGGCGCGGGGAGACGACGGTGAGCAGCAGGCCGCCCGCGCCGAAGCCGGCCAGCAGCGCGCTCTGCGACAGGATGCGCAGCAGGGAGCGGCCGAGCACGAACAGCTCGCCGTCACCGAGGACGTCCGCGAGGGTCGCCGTCCGGGTCCCCTGGAAGACCGGGGCGACCAGGGCGAGCGCGGCCCGCATCGTGAGGAGTACGGCGACGGGCGCGCCCGGCAGCACCATCACGGCCACGCAACCCGCGCACACCAGATCGCACACCACCAGGACCCGGCGGGCCGGGAAGCGGTCCGCCACCCCCGCGAGCAGGGTCCCGCCGACCAGGTAGGGCAGGAAGCCGAGCGCGAACGTCAGGGCGCTGAGCAGCGGGGAGCCGGTCAGTCCGTAGACGAGGACGGAGAGCGCGATCTCGCTGACGACGAGTCCGAGCAGCGAGAACGCGTGCGCGGCGAACACGGCACGGAACTCGGGCACGGCGAACACGGGTCCGTACCCGGTCCGCCCGTCCGCGGCCTCCGCGGCACCGTCCCCGGCGGACGTCACGGGGTCCGCCGGGGCGGGGGTGGTGCCGTTCCCCGTCACGGGCGTCGGTGCGGGCAGGGTCGTCGTGGACGTCGGTGCGGACACGGTCGTGTCCCGCGGGTCTGGTTCCGGCATGGGGGACAGCGTGCCCGGGGGCACCGGGGACCCGTAGAGTTTCGGCGTCAGCCGAATCTTCTGGGGTCGCTTCATGCCGTCGCTGCTGCACTTCGGGGAGGACGATCTCCTCAACTGCCGCTTCGCGGTGTCGCCCCTGTGGGAGACGCAGGAGGCGGTCCGCACGCTCAACCGGCCCGTGCGGCACGGCTATCACGCACCCTGGCTGCGCCGTATGCGCGCGGCGGCCGACGGGCTCGACCTCACTCCGCTGTGGCTGCTGATGCCGCAGCGCGGCTACTCCCCCGACTGGCTCGGACCACCCCCGCTGGGCCCCGCGGCGAGCTTCGCGGAGGAGATCGCCGCCGTCCGCTCGGCCGACCCGGACCTGGCCCGCGAGGAGAGCGCGCGTTCGCTCGCCGACACCCCCGGCGCGCTGACGTCGTCGCGCGGCCGGGCCCTGCTGGCCGACCCCGTCCGCATGGTGCGGGAGCTGACGGATCTGCTGGAACAGGCCTGGCACGCCCTGGTCGAACCGGACTGGCCACGGCTGCGCGCCCTGCTGGACGCCGACGTCGCCTTCCACTCCCGCCGGCTCGCCGAGGTCGGCCTCGGCGGACTCCTCCCGGAGATCGACCGGCGGTTCGGCTGGCGTTCGCACACGCTGACCGTGGAGGTCGCGGGCCGGCACGAACGGCATCTGGCCGGCCGGGGTCTGGTCCTCATGCCGAGCGTGTTCTCGTGGCCGGACGTGATCAGCGGCTTCGAACCCCCGTGGCAGGCCACCCTCGTCTACCCCGCGCGCGGTATCGGCGGTCTGTGGACCGAGCCCGCGGAGCGCACCCCCGACGCGCTCGTACGGCTCCTCGGTCGCGGGCGGGCCACCGTGCTCACCGCGCTGGGCGAACCGGCCGGCACCACCTCGCTCGCGCACCGGCTCGGCCTCGCCCCGTCGTCGGTCTCGGCACATCTGACCGCCCTGCGCGACGCGGGCCTGCTCGTCTCGCGCCGGTACGGGCACCAGGTGCTGTACGAGCGGACACCGCTCGGCATCGCGCTGGCGTCGGGCGGCGGCTGACCGGGGCCGGCCGCGCCACGTCGCTTCCCTACCGCTATGTCCCCTTGTGCCACGATGGGTGACCGGTCGTCACCTTCGCGCAAGGGAGCAGCATGCCCCGGCTGATCCACGCCATCGCGGCGCTCGCGGTGCTCGGACTCACGGCGGGCTGCGCGTCCGCGCCCGGGGCGGGACGGGCCCAGGTCGCCGATGGTGCCTCCACCCGGACCGGCGCCACCACCCGCTCGCCCTTCTGGGTCGACCCGCGGGGCCCGGCCTCCCGGCAGATCGAGCTGTGGCGCCGGCAGGGCCGGGCCGGGGACGCGGCGTCGCTGAGGCGGATCGCGGAGCAGCCCGTCGCCCTGTGGCCGGCCGGCGAGACCGACCCCGGCCCGGCGGTCAGGTCGGCGGTCGCCTCGGCGGCCCGGGAGGAGCGGACGGCGCTCTTCGTGGCGTACGACATCCCGCACCGGGACTGCGGCCAGCACTCGGCGGGCGGGGCGGTGGACGCGGACGCCTACCGGCGGTGGATCGGCCGGTTCGCCGACGCCCTCGGTGACGGCCGGGCCCTGGTGGTCCTGGAGCCGGACGCGGTCGCCCACATCGTGGACGGCTGTACGCCGGGCGCGTACCACGACGAACGCGAGCGGCTGCTGGCCGAGGCGGTCGTCCGGCTGAAGCGCCGGCCGCACACGAAGGTGTACCTGGACGCCGGGAACCCGTCCTGGATCCCCGACCCGGGGAAGCTGGTCGAGCCTCTGGAACGGGCGGGCATCGCGGACGCCGACGGCTTCTCGCTCAACGTCTCCAACTTCCAGACGGACGCGGCGAGCAAGGAGTACGGCGTCCGTCTCTCCGGCCGGCTCGGCGGCAAGCACTTCGTCGTCGACACCAGCCGCAACGGCAACGGCCCGCTGGACGGGGTCTGGTGCAATCCGCCGGGCCGGGCGCTGGGCACCCCGCCGACCACCGTCACGGGCGAGCCCGTCCTCGACGCCTACCTGTGGATCAAGCGGCCCGGCGAGTCGGACGGGGAGTGCGGGGGCGGCCCGGCGGCCGGCCGGTGGTGGCCGGAGTACGCCCTGGAGCTGACGCGGGGCTCCACCGGCTGACGGCCAGGGCGGTCCCCCGCCGGGCGGGCGGCGTCCGGCCTCACCTGACGTGGATCCACTTCGCCTCGGACGGTGTGCCCCGGGCGTCCGTCACGAAGAGCATGTACCAGCCGGGCGGCACCAGCGCCGGGTCCCGCGGTACGTCGACGGTGACCGAGTCCGCCGTCTTCGTCAGTCCCAGCGCGATGGAGCGCTGTTCGACGTCCGTGGTGTGGGTGACGGCGCTGGGCCGCATCAGCCGGGCCGTGACGACCCGTTCCGGATGACCGGTGGCGAACGTCGCCCGGTGGTTGACGTCGAGTTCCTCGGGACCGGCGCCCAGCACCGGACGCCGCGCGCCGTCGCGGTGCAGCGCGGGCGGGGTGAAGACCTCCATGCGCTGTTCGAAGTGGCCCAGCTTGGTGTTCTTCCGATCGTCGAAGAGCGGGTCCGAACCGAAGGTGGCGACGCGTCCGTCGGGCAGGAGCAGCGCCTCGGAGTGGTAGTTGCGGCCCACGCGCGGGGACGCGGCCTCGTGGAAGGTGTTGGTCCGGGGATCGTAGAACTGCGCCTTGAGGATGTTGCTGGCGCCGCGACCGCGGTAGTCCCGGGAGCCGTTGGTGGTGAAGACGGTGTCGTCCGGCATGATCACGCTGTTGAGATAGCGCGTGCCCTGGGGCAGGTCGGGGCCGTCCTCGAACGCCGGGCTGTCCTTCTTCAGGTCGACGACGGCGGTGCGGGCGGTGGACTTCGCGGACTCGCCGACGCCTCCGCCGCCGAGGATCATCACCTTCTGGTCCTGTGCGGGAGGCAGCAGGACCGAGGCGGAGGTCTCCGTCCGGTCGGCGTCCCGCAGGCCGGGCACCTTCTGGAACGTGTTGGTCCGCGGGTCCCACAGACCCGGCTCACGGCCCTGGTCGGCGGGTCCGTACCCGGCGTTGGAGGCCGGGTAGAAGAGCTTGCCGCCCTGGGTGAGGAAGAGGGCCGGATAGGTGGGGAAGTAGCGGTGGGGCCCGGGGCTCCACCGCTTGGTCACCGGGTCGTAGATCTCGGTGTCGCCGGGGTCGATGACACCGACGTCGTCGAGCCCCGAGACGGCGAGGACCCGTCCGTCGTCCAGTCCCACCAGGGTCGGGTACCAGCGGGCCTTGTCCATCGGGTCGACGGGGATGTACCGCTCGGCCCTCGGGTCGAACTCGTAGGCGGCCCGGATGCCCTGGAAGTCCTGCTTCTCCAGGGTGATCTTCTCCGAGAGGCCGTAGGTGTTGCGGGCGTCGTCGCCGCGCAGGCCGACGATCTCGTACTGGGCCTGCCGGTCGGTGACCGACCCCGGTCCCTTCTCCTCCGCCTCGACGAAGACCCGGGCCTCCCCGGCGGTGACCTCGGTCCGCCAGGGCTGCATCACACCCTTGCGGTCGTAGGTGACGACCTGGTTCCGCCTGGCCCTGGGGACCGTCACGTCGACCCTGCTGACGTAGTCGACGCCGGCCGGCGAGCGGAAGACGGTGCCCTTCCCGAGGACGACGTCCTTGTCGGGGTTCTCGTTCTTCACCCGCATGCCGCCGCCCGCCCGGACGACCTCGCCGTCCAGCTTCTCGTAGCGGGCGGTGCCTCCGGCCACGAGCATGCGGCCGTCGGGGAGCTGGGCGTGTCCCGAGCAGAAGAAGTCGTCCGGTGTGGGGATCCTCTTGAACGTGTCCGCCCTCGGGTCCCACAGGATCGTGTCGAAGGACCCCCGGTCGAACTTCCTCTGCTCGTTGCCCGACCCGGCGACGATGAGCACCTTCCCGGTGTGCAGCAGGGCCGCGTGGATCGCGTTGGTGCGGTACTTCGCGGGGATGTCGACCCCGCTCCAGGAGCCGTACTCGGCCTGGTAGGCGGGCCGGGAGATCTCGTAGGCGTGGTAGGTCTCGCCGGCGAGGCCGAGCGCGGCCGGGGCGTTGAGTCCCGCGAGGACGGCGAGGCCCGCGAGGCCGAGCAGCGTCTTCCTCCGCTTCTTCGAGGGCCGGTACGCCTTCGTGGAGGGCCGGTACGCCATGGCCTAGGTGCCTCCTGTCGTGGAGCCGGTGACGGTGACGGGGGTCGCGGCCGCCACCGCTTCCCGGCGGTCGGGGAGCCGGACGGGAGCGGGCGCGACGGGCCCCCTCCCGCGCTCGACGGCGAGGGTGCGCAGCCAGACCGCGACCGGGGCCAGCGAGATAGCCATGGCCAGCAGCGCCCAGGCCCGCATGGCGGCGTGGGTGTGGCCGAGGACGGCCGAGGCGCCGAGCGAGACGGCGAGCAGCGCGGCCCAGCCGAGGTGGACGCGGAAGGTCCCGAGCCGGTCGGGGCTGGCGTCGTGGCCCTTCGGGGTGACGACGAAGCGGCTGGGACGGCGCAGGACCGCCTCGCCCAGCGCCTTCAGATAGACGGGCGCCGACAGGGCCGACATCGCCATGCCGGCCAGGCCGCCCGACCCCTCGGGTTCGTGCGGGGAGACGTTGTGCCTCCGGTTCCACAGGTACAGACAGATCTGGAGGGCGGCGGCGTCACCGTAGAGCATCATCCACACGGACGCGCTGACCTGGGTCCCCGATGCCCCGAACCACAGGAAGAGGGAGCAGCTGAGCATGCCGAGGAGCCAGTTGACGGCTGTCATCGGGTAGTAGAGGAGCATCAGCGTGTACGAGAGGAGCCGGCCGCGCGGCATGGAGAAGAACGCCTTCCCGTACTGCTGGATCAGGGTCTCGTAGGTACCGCGCGACCAGCGCGTCTGCTGGGTGAAGAAGTCGGTCCAGGAGGAGGGTCCCTCGCCGACGGCGAGGACGTCGGGCGTGTAGACGGACCGCCAGTGCCGTCCCGTGCGGGGATTGCGGTGCCGGTGCAGTTCGAACCCGGTGGCCATGTCCTCCGTGATGGAGTCGTACAGCCCGCCGACCTGTTTGAGGGCGGCGATCCGCACGACGTTGTTCGTGCCGACGAACATGGGCGAGCCGTAGCGGTTGCCGGCGCGCTGGATCAGGGCGTGGAAGAGGAACTGCTGGGACTCGGCGGCCTTGGTGACGGGGTTCTCGTAGTTCCCGTACACCTGGGGGCCGACGACGAACGCGACGTCGGGGTCCCGGAAGTAGCCCATCATGCGTTCGAGGAATCCGGGCAGCGGGACGTGGTCGGTGTCGACGGAGGCGAAGAAATCGTAGGCGTGCCCGTAGAGGTCGAGCCACGCGTTGTAGTTGCCGTGCTTGGTGCGGGCCCTGTGGCGGCCCTCGGGGCGGTTCCACTCGGGCACCCCGAGCCGGGTGAAGTGCCGGACGCCGAGCTCGGCGCACAGCGCTCTGGCCCGCGCGTCGTCGCCCTCGTCGAGGAGCCAGACGTCGAGGGGGCCGGTGTGGGTGAGGGCGAGAGCGCCTTCGAGGGTGGCGCGGACCGTGGCGAGGGGTTCCTTGCCCGGGACGTAGCTGGTGAGGAAGGCGACCCGGGTCCCGTGCGCGGGACGGACCGGAACGGGGTCGCGCGCGACCAGCGTCGCGTGGGCGATGCTCATGACGTTGACGACCATGAAGAGTTCGATCAGGCCGATGGCGACGAGCATCGTGACGTCGAGGGCCGTCTGCCACGGCTCGCCCCCCTCGCGCCGCACCCAGTGGGTGGGCCACACCAGACAGGCGAGGAGCGCGCCGGTGACGACGGGGGCGAGGACCGACAGCAGGACGGCGCTCGTCCGGTGCGGAGCCCGTGACAGCAGCTTGGTGTACTGCACCCGGTAGCCGGTGCCGGACGGCTCGGTCAAGGGTCCGGCGAGCCGGCCGTAGGTGTCGTAGTCGTAGCCCGCGGGCCGCACATCGCCCTCCCGTGGTGGAACGAGCCGGTGATCGTCCTGGCTGTCTCCCCCACACAAGTGGACGTCTGACGACGTGTCGAACGGGGCGCGTCCGGTCGGGTGCGGCGGGCGGGCGGCCGGGTGGTCTTTCGCCCCGGCCGTCCCGGGAAGCGAAGAACCCCGGTCCTGGGGACCGGGGTTCCGGGTCACGGGGCCCGCGCCCCGCGATCGTGATGGCAAGCCGACATACCGTCACGCGGTCAAGCCGTCACGCGGTCAAGCCGTCACGCGGTCAAGCCGTCACGCGGTCATGCCGACAGGTGCCGCTCCACCGTCTCCACCTTGGAGGTGAGGCCGTCGGTCACACCGGGACGGATGTCCGCCTTGAGGACGACCGAGACCCGGGGCGCGTGCGCCTCGACGGCGGCGACGGCGCGCTTGACGACGTCCATCACCTCGTCCCACTCACCTTCGATCGAGGTGAACATCGCGTCGGTGCGGTTCGGCAGGCCCGACTCGCGGACCACGCGGACGGCGTCGGCGACGTACTCCCCCACTTCCTCGCCGACCCCGAGCGGCGTCACGGAGAAGGCGACGATCATGCCTTCACCGCTCCGTCCGCGAAGGCGCGGGAGGCGACGACCGCGTCCTCGGCCTCGCGCTTGAGCTTGCGCTCGGCGAAGAAGCCGCCGGTGGGCAGGACGGAGAGGACGAAGTACAGGACGCCGGTGCCGGCGCTCCAGCGGGCACGGTTCCAGGCGTCCAGCCAGAAGATCACGTACAGGATGAAGAGGACGCCGTGGACCGCGCCCATCACGGGCACGGCGTTGAAGTCCGTGGTCCGCTTCAGCACCGAGCAGACGAGCAGCAGCAGGAAGGAAACGGCTTCGGGGGCCGAGACCAGGCGGAGCCGGCGGAGTGCGGTGGCGGTCTTTATGTCCACGGGTCACCTTCGGTGGGATTCGCTGTCGGGGGGAACGCTTCCTTGTGAACGCACGCACAAGCGTCCCGGCCATTGTGGCATCCGGCGGAGGCGATCCCGGGTCCGGGGGCCGGACGACACCGGACGGCCCGGATCGGCACCGGAAGGCCCGGACCGGTACCGGACGGCCCGGACCGGTACCGGACGGCCCGGACCGGTACCCCCTAGGGGACGGATCGGGGACGGATCCGCCCATGAGCTCTGTCCGCCGCCCGGTGGTGCGGTTACCTTCACACCGTGGCGATGTTTCGACTTCAGGGCAGCAAGGTGCTGGCCGTCGACATGACCGGGGACGCCGTGAAGGCGAAGAACGGCTCCATGGTCGCGTACGACGGGCAGATGGCCTTCAAGAAGCTGAGCGGGGGCGGTGAGGGGCTGCGGGGGATGGTGACCCGGCGTCTCACCGGCGAACAGATGACGGTGATGGAGGTGAAGGGGCACGGCACCTGCTGGTTCGCCGACCGGGCCTCGGAGATCAACCTGGTGTCCCTCCAGGGGGACAAGCTGTACGTGGAGTCGAGCAATCTGCTCGCCACGGACACCGGCCTGCGCACGGGCACGACGTTCACGGGGCTGCGCGGCGCCTCGCAGGGCAACGGTCTGTTCACGACGACCGTCGAGGGACACGGCCAGGCGGCGATCACGTCGGACGGGCCCGCGGTGGTGCTGCGGGTCAGCGCGCAGTACCCGCTGACGGTCGACCCGGGGGCCTACATCGCCCATCAGGGCGATGTGCGGCAGTCGCTCCAGTCGGGTGTGACGTTCCGCACGCTCCTCGGCGAGGGTGGCGGCGAGGCGTTCCAGATGCGCTTCGAGGGCGACGGACTGGTCTACGTCCAGCCCAGTGAGCGCAACACGATCGCGGGGGATGTGTGAGATGGCGTTCCGCGAGGTGAACTCCAAGATGGTCGAGGCCACGGTGGTGCCGGGGCAGCGGCTGTTCAGTCAGCGCGGCGCGATGCTCGCGTACAAGGGCGACGTGTCGTTCACGCCCAACATCCAGGGCGGTCAGGGCGGGGTGATGTCGATGATCGGCCGCCGCCTGGCCAACGAGGCGACCCCCCTCATGACCGTGGAGGGTTCGGGCACCGTGTTCTTCGGGCACGGCGGCCACCACGTCCACGTGATCAGCCTCACCGGTGACACGCTCTACGTCGAGGCGGACCGGCTGCTGGCCTTCGACGGGACGCTCCAGCAGGGCACGATGTTCCTGGGCTCGCAGGGCGGCGTCATGGGCATGGTGCGGGGCCAGGTGACGGGCCAGGGACTGTTCACGACCACGCTCAAGGGGCACGGGGCCGTGGCCGTCATGGCGCACGGCGGTGTCTTCGAGGTGCCGATCACCCCGCAGCGGACGGTGCACGTCGACCCGCAGGCGTACGTGGCGCACCACGGCGACGTCCGCAACAAGCTGTCCACGGCGCTGGGCTGGCGCGACATGGTGGGACGCGGTTCGGGCGAGGCGTTCCAGCTGGAGCTGAGCGGCAGCGGTTCCGTCTACGTCCAGGCATCGGAGGACAAGCTGTGAGCGGGTACGGAGTCCCGGGCGGCCCGGTGATCCATGATCCGATGTCGCTGCCGGTCGACGACAACGTCAACAAGTACACCTTCTGCGTGGAGCTCAAGGGGAGCGAGTGGTTCCTTCAGAAGGGCAAGATGATCGCCTACTACGGATCGATGGAGTTCAACGGCATCGGACACGGTCGACTTGACCGTCTTGTCCGTACGTCGTTCCATTCGCCACTGCACGCGAGCGACTGGGTCGTGGCGCAGGGCTCGGGCAAGATGCTGCTCGCCGACCGGGCATTCGACGTGAATTCGTACGACCTCGACGACGGCAACCTGACCATTCGCTCCGGCAACTTGCTCGCTTTTCAGCCAAGTCTCGCGCTCAAGCAGTCGATCGTGCCGGGGTTTCTGACACTGATCGGAACCGGCAAGTTCGTGGCCGCGTCCAACGGCCCGGTGGTGTTCATGGAACCCCCGATCCGGGTGGACCCGCAGGCCCTCGTCGGATGGGCCGACTGCCCCTCCCCCTGCCACCACTACGACCATGGGTACATGACCGGTGTGATGGGCGGTCTACGTGCGATGACGGGTCTCGGCGGGGCCTCGGGCGAGGAGCACCAGTTCGAGTTCGTGGGGGCGGGCACGGTGCTGCTCCAGTCCACCGAGATCCTGATGGCCGAGCAGGCGACGGGGGCGGTCCCGTACCAGGCCGGCGTGCCGGGCGCGGGAGGGGCGCCCGGTCAGCACGGGCAGCAGGCCGGGGCACCGCGCCTTCCCGGACAGCTGGGGGACCTCCAGCGTCGCTTCGGGCTGTGAGCGGTAGTCTGCGGAGTGTGACGTCGAACGCGCATCGAACACGTGCGCACAGTCACACAACCCCTCACTAGTTCGCATTTCAACATTTTAGGTAGACTTCATTCATGGAGACCGAGACGGCCACGCGCTGGCTGACCGATGCGGAGCAGTGCGCCTGGCGCACCCACCTGGAGGTCAACAGGCTGTTGACGTACCAGCTCGAGAGGGATCTTCAGCCGTTCGGGCTGACGATGAACGACTACGAGATCCTGGTGAACCTCTCCGAGTCGGAGGGCGTACGCATGCGGATGAGCGACCTGGCCTCCGCCACCCTCCAGTCCAAGAGCCGGCTCTCGCACCAGATCACGCGTATGGAGAACGCGGACCTGGTGCGTCGTGAGAACTGCGAGTCCGACCGGCGGGGCCTGTACGCGGTCCTCACCGAGCACGGCATGGAGACCATGAAGAAGGTCTCGCCGCACCATGTGGCTTCCGTACGGCGGCACTTCATCGACCTCGTCTCGCCCGAGGCGCTGGAGGACCTGCACAAGTCGCTGCGCCCGATCGCCGAACACCTCCTGGGACAGCGCGGTAAGCCTTGACATGCTCCTCGCCTTGAAGGGCGAGCATTCTGGCCTTCTCGACTGGTGGCCGTGCCGCTAGGCGGCACGGTTTCCGGTCGGGAATCCATGGCTTCCTGTTTCTTCGCGCTGTGCCAGAACGGGTTCTGGTCCTACCGGCGCTCCGCAGACCGATGCCGCCAGTCCGGCGGCCGTTTTGATGTTGAGCGCGGCATTGTGGTCCCGGTCGTGGACCGTGCCGCAGGCGGTGCAGGTCCATTCCCGCGCGTTCGGGCCTTGGCCCGGTTCTTTGATCCCTTCTGCTTGCGGGACAGCTCGCGCTGTGCCTTCTTCAGCTTCTTCTCCGCGCGCCGCAGGAACCGCGGGGAATCGATCTTCTCGCCCGTGGACAGGACGGCGAAGTGCGTCAGTCCCAGGTCGATGCCGACCGCTTGGTCCGTATCGGGCATCCGGGCGATGTCGGCTGCGGGGTCGGTGTCGATGACGAAGGAGGCGAAGTATCGTCCCGCGCTGTCCTTGATCACGGTGACGGAGGTGGGGGTGGTGGGCAGAGTGCGAGACCACTTCACCTTCACCGCGCCGATCTTCGGCAGGTTCAGACGGCCGCCGTCGGTGATTCTCCAGCAGGCGTTGGCGGTGAACCGGATCGACTGCCGGGTGTCCTTGCGGGACTTGCAGCGGGGCGCACCCGGTCTGGGACCCTTGCGGGTGCCCTTGAGGGAGGCGAAGAAGTTGCGGTACGCGGTCTCGGCATCGCGCAGGGACTGCTGGAGCACCACCGCGGACACCTCGCCCAGCCAGCATCGCTCCTTCGTCCGCTTCGCCTCGGTGATCAGCTTCCGGGACAGCTCGCCCGCCGCCGGAAACGCCAGCCCGGCCCTGCGGGCGTCCTCACGGGCGCGCACCGCGTCGTTGAACACGACACGGGCGCACCCGAACGCCCTGGCCAGGGCGGTCCGCTGACCAGCGTCCGGGTACGGGCGGAACGCGTACCGGAGCTGCACGACGATCACACTAGGCAGATCGAACCCGCGTCGTCACCGAGAACATCTGAGCGGACCGTCACCGTCACCGTCACCGTCACCGGGCGAAATCTGGCTCCGCGGGAACGCCGCCGCTCCGCGTCGCAGGCGGAGGATTCGCTTCACCCCTGATCCGAAGGCCGGAGCGCTGCGAAGAAATCCCGGTAGCACAGGCCCCGCCTTCTCTGCACGATCCCGACAGAGCCCCCCAGCCGGGCAGTCACGCGCCGTCCGTCACCTCGGACAGCGCGCCGCCGGCCGCACGGCTCCCCGCGTCCGCACCGGGACGCGAGGTCCGTACGCTCCGCACACAGACCAGGGCCGCCGCCATCGCGGCCGCGCCGGAGACCGCGAAGCAGAGCCCCAGCGGCAGCCGGCCCACCAGCAGGCCCGCACCGGCGGCGCCCGCGGAACTCCCGGCGTTCACCGCGGTGTTGACCCAGGCACCGGCCCGGGTGCGGAAGCCCGGCGGGGCCGCCGCGTCGGCCGTCAGATAGGCCGTCGTCAGGGCCGGGGCCACGAAGAAGCCGGCACAGGCGACGGCCAGGGCCAGGGTGCCGAGGCCGTCGGCGAGTCCCGCCGCGAGCAGGGTGAGGCCCAGGGCCGCGGCGAGCAGCGGCAGTCGGGCCCCGGGGGCCGTACGCCAGTCGACCGCGCCGTTCAGCAGACCGCCCAGCGCGCTGCCCAGCGACAGCGCGGCGAGCACCCAGGCCACCGCACCCGCGCCGTGGTGGTGCTGCCCGGCGAACGCCATGACCAGGAGGTCGACCGCGCCGAGCGAGAGACCGACGCCCGCCGCGACGACGACGGGCCGGGCGAGGCCCCGGCCGTCCCACCTTCGGCGCCCGCCCCGCGTCGCGCGCGCGGCGGCCGGACGGACGCCCGCCACGACCGGGGACAGGACGAAGGCGAGGGTTCCCGACCACACCAGCAGGGCGCTGAGCGCGACGGCCGCGGCGGGCGGCGCCAGTTGCACGACCGCGCCGACGAGCAGGGGCCCGGAGACGAAGAGGATCTCCTCCACTACGCCGTCGAGACTGTAGGCGCGCCGCAACAGCCCCTCGTCCTGGATCACTTCGCCCCACACGGCGCGCATCGTGGGGCCGAGCGGGGGTGTGCAGGCACCGGCGGCGATCGCCACCGCTCCGATCGCCGCCACGGGAGCGCCGGGCCGCCAGGCGGTGACCGCGAACACCGAGAGCAGGCCCGCGTAGAGCGAGGCCATGGGGATCAGGGCGCGGCGGGCGCCGAACCGGTCGATCAGCGCCGCCCGCGCGGGCGACAGGAACACGCTCATCGCGCCGAACAGCGCCATGACCGTGCCGGCCACGGCGTACGACCCGGTGGCGCGGGTGGTGGTGAGCATCATGGCCAGGGAGACGAGGCCGTACGAGAGACGGCCGGTCATGGCCGCGAGGAAGGTGCGGCGGGCATGGGGAATGCGGAAGAGCGCGGCGTAGGACGGCCGCGGGGACGACGCAGACATGGGTGGGGTTCCTCAACAGCGAGGCGGGACAGGGGTCGCCTGAGTGCCGCGACGCCGCAGCCACGGTGCTGCGCTCGCGTCGCGGGCCTGGGCGGGCCCTACGCCAGAAGGAGGAACATGGCCTCAACGTAACAGCGGCGCAGGGAAGTCGGCCAGAGCTTTACGGACCACCGACTCCGGCACCGAATCACCCCGAGCCGTCCCGAACCGTCCCGTGCGGTGCCTCGCCGGGGTGCCCACCCCGGCACCGGCGGACCGCTCTCCGGAGGGGCGTGCCGTCCCGGGGCGCGCACCCGCGCGGTGCGGGCACAACGCGCCGCGCCCCGGCGCGCCGGGGGCGGGCCGGGACGCACACGGCGGGTCAGCTTTCCTTCAGGCCCTCGATCAAGGTGTCCGCGGCCTCGTACGGGTCGAGTTCGCCCGCGACGATGCGTTCCGCGAGGGCGCTCAGACGGCGGTCGCCGTGGAGGTCGCCGATGCGGCGGCGCAGCGCGGTCACGGCGATCGTCTCGACCTCCTGGGACGCCCGCGCGAGCCGGCGCTCGGCCAGCACGCCGCGCTCCTCCATCCACGCCCGGTGCTTCTCCAGGGCCTCCACGACCTCGTCGATGCCCTCGCCGCGCGCGGCGACGGTCTTGACGATCGGCGGCCGCCAGTCCCCCGGACCGCGGGACTCGCCGAGGCTGAGCATGTGGTTGAGCTCGCGGGCGGTGGCGTCGGCCCCGTCGCGGTCGGCCTTGTTGACGACGTACACGTCGCCGATCTCCAGGATTCCCGCCTTGGCGGCCTGGATGCCGTCGCCCATGCCGGGGGCGAGGAGGACGACGGAGGTGTCGGCCTGGGAGGCGATCTCCACCTCCGACTGGCCGACGCCCACCGTCTCGACCAGGATCACGTCGCAGCCCGCCGCGTCCAGGACGCGGATCGCCTGGGGGGCCGACCAGGCCAGCCCGCCCAGGTGCCCGCGCGTGGCCATCGAGCGGATGTAGACGCCCGGGTCCGAGGCGTGGTCGGACATCCGGACACGGTCGCCGAGCAGGGCGCCGCCGGAGAACGGCGAGGACGGGTCGACGGCGAGGACGCCGACCCGCCTGCCCTGCCGCCGGTAGGCCGTCACCAGCGCCGACGTCGACGTCGACTTGCCGACGCCGGGCGAGCCGGTGAGCCCCACCACGTACGCGTTGCCGGTCAGCGGGGCCAGCGCGGCCATGACCTCACGGAGCTGCGGTGCCGCTCCCTCCACGAGGGAGATCAGCCGGGCCACCGCCCGCGGCCGCCCTTCCCTGGCCTGGGTCACCAGCGAGGAGACGTCCTGCATCACAGCTCCGTTCACGAGGGGTCGGTCGTGCGAAAGCGGGTCAGGCCTTGGCCACCCGCACGATCAGGGCGTCGCCCTGGCCGCCGCCGCCGCACAGGGCGGCCGCGCCGACGCCGCCGCCGCGCCGCTTCAGTTCGAGCGCGAGGTGCAGCACGAGGCGGGCGCCCGACATGCCGATCGGGTGGCCGAGGGCGATGGCGCCGCCGTTGACGTTCACCTTTTCCGTGGACACGCCCAGGTCCTTCATTGACTGGACCGCGACCGCCGCGAAGGCCTCGTTGATCTCGATCAGGTCGAGGTCCTCGACCCCCAGGCCCTCCTTCTTCAGGGCGTGCAGGATCGCGTTCGAGGGCTGCGACTGGAGCGAGTTGTCCGGGCCCGCCACGTTGCCGTGGGCGCCGATCTCCGCGATCCACTCCAGACCGAGCTCCAGCGCCTTGGCCTTGCTCATCACGACCACGGCGGCGGCGCCGTCCGAGATCTGGGAGGCGCTGCCGGCGGTGATGGTGCCGTCCCTGGTGAAGGCGGGGCGCAGCTTGCCGAGGGACTCGGCGGTCGTCTCGGCGCGGATGCCCTCGTCCTTGCTGAAGACGACGGGCTCGCCCTTGCGCTGCGGGATCTCGACGGGTGTGATCTCCGCCTCGAAGAGGCCGTTCTTCTGGGCGGCGGCCGCGCGCTGGTGGGAGAGGGCGGCGATCTCGTCCTGCTCGGGACGCCGGATGCCGAGGCGGGTGTTGTGCTTCTCCGTCGACTCGCCCATGGCGATGTTCTCGAAGGCGTCCGTCAGACCGTCGTACGCCATGGCGTCGAGCATCTCGATGGCGCCGTACTTGAAGCCCTCGCGGGACTTCGGGAGCAGGTGGGGCGCGTTCGTCATGGACTCCTGGCCGCCGGCGACCACGATGTCGAACTCGCCGGCGCGGATCAGCTGGTCGGCGAGGGCGATGGCGTCGAGGCCGGAGAGACACACCTTGTTGATGGTCAGGGCCGGGACGTTCATCGGGATGCCCGCCTTGACGGCGGCCTGGCGCGCCGGGATCTGCCCTGCCCCGGCCTGGAGCACCTGGCCCATGATCACGTACTGCACCTGGTCGCCGCCGATGCCCGCACGGTCGAGGGCGGCCTTGATCGCGAAGCCGCCGAGGTCGGCCCCGGAGAAGGACTTCAGCGAGCCCAGCAGTCGTCCCATGGGCGTTCGGGCGCCCGCGACGATCACCGAGGTGTTGCTGTTCGTTCCAGACATGAGGTGCGATCCCCTTACCGGCTTGCACAGCCGAGGAGTGAACGAGGGTTTACTGAGAATGTACTGAGCGGTAGGCCACCCGTCATCCGGCCCGCAGTGTGATCGCGCGCACGTTGCGTAACCACGCCGGGAGCGCTGCACTGACTTCATGCTGACGCGAATCGACCACATCGGGATCGCCTGTTTCGACCTCGACACGACTGTCGAGTTCTACCGTGCGACGTACGGCTTCGAAGTCTTCCACTCCGAGGTCAACGAGGAGCAGGGTGTCCGGGAGGCCATGCTCAAGATCAACGAGACGTCCGACGGCGGCGCCTCCTACCTCCAGCTGCTCGAACCCACCCGCGAGGACTCCGCCGTGGGCAAGTGGCTGGCCAAGAACGGCGAGGGCGTGCACCACATCGCCTTCGGCACCGCGGACGTCGACGCGGACGCCGCGGACATCCGGAACAAGGGTGTCCGGGTGCTCTACGACGAGCCCAGGACCGGGTCCATGGGGTCCCGGATCACCTTCCTGCACCCCAAGGATTGCCATGGAGTACTGACAGAACTGGTCACTTCGGCGGCGGTTGAGTCACCTGAGCACTGACCTCCGTATATCTGGGCCGGTAGGGTTGGGGTCGGCCGTCGCCTTTCGCGGGGGACGGCCGTGGTCCTGGCACCTTCCGGTGAGCGGGACCAAGGGCCGGGGTCCAGGTTTCGGGGGGCGAGCGTCGGGGCAGCAGCCCGTGCTCCGCCGTTGATCTGACACCATTCCCCGGGGGCCCCGTTCGGCCGAAGAACGGTGCTCGTTCGGAATTACATGACCAGGGGACGGATGGGACCGCGCAGTGCGGGGCTACGAACGCCAGGAGCGAGAGCCGGCGGCTGACGTCGACCACCTCTCTCGGTTCGAGGCCGAGATGGAACGGCTGAAGACCGAGCGGGAGAAGGCCGTCCAGCACGCCGAGGACCGCGGCTATCAGGTCGAGGTGCTGCGCGCCAAGCTGCACGAGGCGCGCCGCAGTCTGGCGACCCGTCCTGCCTACGACGGGTCCGACATCGGCTATCAGGCCGAGCAGTTGCTCCGTAATGCCCAGATGCAGGCCGACCAGCTGCGCGTCGACGCCGAGCGCGAGATCAGCCAGGCACGGGCGCAGACCCAGCGCCTCCTCCAGGAGCACGCCGAGCACTCCGCCCGGCTCCAGGCGGAGCTGCACCAGGAGGCCGTCACCCGCCGTCAGCAGCTCGACCAGGAGCTGGCGGAGCGCCGCCAGACCGTCGAGTCGCACGTCAACGAGAACGTGGCGTGGGCGGAGCAGCTGCGCGCCCGCTCCGAGTCCCAGGCCCGCCGTCTGGTGGACGAGTCGCGCGCCGAGGCCGAGCAGGCGCTCACCGCCGCCCGCGCGGAGGCCGAGCGGGTCGCCGCCGAGGCCCGCCAGCGGGTCACCACCGACGCCGAGACGGCCCGTGCGGAGGCCGAGGCGCTGCTGCGCCGTGCCCGCACGGACGCCGAACGCCTGCTGAACGCCGCTTCCACGCAGGCGCAGGAGGCCACCGACCACGCCGAGCAGCTGCGCAGCTCCACGGCGAGCGAGTCGGACAACGCCCGTCGTCAGGCCACCGAACTGAGTCGCGCCGCCGAGCAGCGGATGAGCGCCGCCGAGACGGCGCTGCGCGAGGCGCAGGCCGAGGCGGACAAGGTCCTCAGCGAGGCCAAGGAAGCCGCGTCGAAGACGATCGCGAGCGCCGAGTCGGTCAACGAACAGCGCACGCGGACGGCGAAGGAGCAGGTCGCCCGGCTGGTCAGCGAGGCCAACCAGGAGGCCGAGACCACCAAGTCCGAGGCCGAGCAGATCGTCGCGGACGCCCGCAGCAAGGCCGAGACGATCGTCGCGGAGGCCGAGGAGAGCGCGCGCAGCCTCACCGCCGAGGAGACCGCCTCCCAGCTGGCCAAGGCGGCCCGTACCGCCGAGGACGTGCTCGACAAGGCGTCCGAGGAGGCCAAGCGGACCACCAGGGCCGCGGCCGAGGAGGCCGAGCGGATCCGCACCGAGGCGGAGACCGAGGCCGACCGGCTGCGTGCCGAGGCGCACGACATCGCCGAGCAGCTCAAGGGCACGGCGAAGGACGACACCAAGGAGTACCGCGCCAAGACGGTCGAACTCCAGGAGGAGGCCCGCCGGCTGCGCGGTGACGCGGAGCAGCTGCGTTCGGACGCGGTCGCCGAGGGCGAGCGCATCCGCGCCGAGGCCCGGCGCGAGGCCGTCCAGCAGATCGAGGAGGGCGCGCGGACCGCCGAGGAACTGCTCGGCAAGGCGAAGGCGGACGCGGACGAGCTGCGCCAGGCCGCCACCGCGGACAGCGAGAAGGTCCGCGCCGAGGCCATCGAGCGCGCCACGGCGCTGCGCCGGCAGGCCGATGAGACGCTGGAGCGGACCCGTGCGGAGGCCGACCGGCACCGCGCGGACGCCGAGGAGCAGGCCGAGGCGATCGCGGCCGACGCGGAGCGGGCCGCCGAGCGGCAGCGCGAGGAGAACGAGCGGGCCATAGAGGCCCGTCAGGCCGAGGCCGCCGAGGGACTGGCCCGCCAGCACACGGAGGCCGAGGAGCGGCTGGCCTCCGCCGAGCAGGCGCTGACCGACGCGCGCGCGGAGGCCGAGCGGATCCGCCGCGAGGCCGCCGAGGAGATCGACCGGCTGCGTTCGGAGTCCGCCGAGCGGATCCGCACGCTCCAGGCGCAGGCCGAGACGGAGGCCGACCGCAGGCGCGACGAGGCCGCGGCGGACGCGGCGGCGTCCCGTGCCGAGGGCGAGACCGTCGCCGTACGACTGCGTTCGGAGGCCGCGGCGGAGGCCGAGCGGCTGAAGTCGGAGGCCCAGGACAGCGCCGACCGGGTGCGCGGCGAGGCGCAGGCCGCGGCCGAGCGCCTGGCGGCCGAGGGTGCCGAGACGCTGGCCGCCGCCCAGGAGGAGGCCGCCCGGCGCCGCCGCGAGGCCGAGGAGACCCTCGGTTCGGCGCGCCAGGAGGCCGACCAGGAGCGCGAGCGGGCCCGCGAGCAGAGCGAGGAGCTCCTCGCGTCCGCGCGCAAGCGGGTCGAGGAGGCCCAGGCCGAGGCCGTGCGACTGGTCGAGGAGGCCGACCGGCGCGCGACCGAGATGGTCTCCAGCGCCGAGCAGACCGCGCAGCAGGTGCGGGACTCGGTGGCGGGACTGCACGAGAGCGCCCAGGACGAGATCACCGGGCTGCGCTCGGCCGCCGAGCACGCGGCGGACCGTACGCGCACCGAGGCGCAGGAGGAGGCGGACCGGGTCCGCGCCGACGCCTACGCCGAGCGCGAGCGGGCCGGCGAGGACGCGGCACGGATGCGGCGCGAGGCGAACGAGGAGCGGGAGGCCGCGAGCGCGCTCGCGGAGCGCACGGTCGCGGAGGCGATCGCGGAGGCGGAGCGGATGCGCTCGGACGCCTCCGAGCACGCCCAGCGCGTGCGCACCGAGGTGTCGGACGCCATCGCGAACGCCGACCAGGACGCCGCGCGCACCCGCGCCGACGCCCGGGAGGACGCGAACCGGATGCGCTCGGACGCGGCCACGCAGGTGGACACGCTCATCACCGAGGCGACGGCGGAGGCCGAGCGGCTCGGGATCGAGACCGCGGCCGAGGCCGAGCGGGTCCGCGCGGAGTCCGTGGCCAAGGCCGAGAAGCTCATCTCGGACGCCACCGGTGACGCGGAGCGGCTGCGGGCCGAGGCCGCCGAGGCGGTCGGTTCCGCCCAGCAGCACTCCGAGCGCATCCGCACCGAGGCCGAGCGCTTCAAGGCGCGGGCCACGGAGGAGGGCGAGCGGCGTACGACGGCGGCGCGCGAGGAGGCCGACCGTCTGCTGGACGAGGCACGCCAGGAGGCCAACAAGAAGCGCTCCGAGGCGGCCGAGCAGGTCGACACGCTGATCACCGAGACGGCGTCCGAGGCGGACAAGCTGCTCGCGGAGGCGCAGCAGAGCGCGCAGAAGACGACGGCGGACGCCGAGTCCCAGGCCGACACGATGGTCGGTGTGGCGCGTGGCGAGGCTGAGCGGCTGGTCTCCGAGGCGACCGTCGAGGGCAACACGCGCGTGGAGCGGGCCCGTACGGACGCGGACGAGCTGCTGGTCGGCGCGCGCCGGGACGCCACGGCGATCCGGGAGCGGGCCGAGGAGCTGCGCGACCGGGTCACGGCCGAGATCGAGGACCTGCACGAGCGGGCGCGCCGTGAGTCGTCCGAGGCGATGAAGAACGCGGGTGACCGGTGCGACGCGCTCATCAAGGCGGCCGAGGAGCAGCTCGCCGAGGCCGGGGCGAAGGCCAAGGACCTCGTGGCGGAGGCGAACTCCGAGGCGAGCAAGGTCCGTATCGCCGCCGTGCGCAAGGCCGAGGGACTGCTCAAGGAAGCTGAGCAGAAGAAGTCCTCGCTCGTCTCCGAGGCGGAGAAGATCCGGTCCGAGGCGATCCAGGAGGCGAAGGCCGCCGTCGCGGAGGGCAAGCGCGACCTGGAGGTCCTGGTCCGCCGGCGCGAGGACATCAACACGGAGATCTCCCGTGTCCAGGACGTCCTTGAGGCGTTGGAGTCTTTCGAGGCCCCGGCGGGCGCGAAGGACGGCGGGGTGAAGGCGGGGGCGGCCTCGGGGGCGGCCCGTTCGGGTGGCAAGACGTCGGAGAGCTAGGGCGTTTCCGGCGTCCTGGGCACGGGAGGCCGGGCAGGCCCCGGGGCGGAGACACCGGTTACGCGCCGTGTGGGAGGTTTGTCACAAGTTCTGGCAAGCCTTCCCGCGGCCAGCCACCCAAAAGGAGTGTCATTCTCCAGATCAAACACGTATCCGCTCGATGACACACCGCATTGCCCCCTAGGATTCCACCTATCACCTCACCGGTCTCATTCGACAGGATCCCCATGAGCGACACTTCCCCCTACGGCTTCGAGCTTGTGCGGCGTGGATACGACCGCGCGCAGGTGGACGAACGCATCTCGAAGCTCGTCTCCGACCGTGACAGCGCTCTGGCCCGTATCACCGCCCTCGAAAAGCGCATCGAGGAACTCCATCTCGAAACGCAGAACGCCCAGGCCCAGGTGAGCGACGCGGAGCCGTCGTACGCCGGTCTGGGCGCCCGCGTCGAGAAGATCCTCCGCCTCGCCGAGGAGGAGGCCAAGGACCTGCGCGAGGAGGCCCGTCGCGCGTCCGAGCAGCACCGCGAGCTCGCCGAGTCGGCGGCCCAGCAGGTGCGCAACGACGCCGAGTCGTTCGCCTCGGACCGCAAGTCCAAGGCGGAGGACGAGGGCGTCCGGATCGTCGAGAAGGCCAAGAGCGACGCCTCCCAGCTGCGCTCCGAGGCGCAGAAGGACGCGGCGTCCAAGCGCGAGGAGGCGGACGCCCTCTTCGAGGAGACCCGTGCCAAGGCCGCCCAGGCCGCCGCCGACTTCGAGACGAACCTCGCCAAGCGCCGTGAGCAGTCGGAGCGCGACCTCGCTTCGCGCCAGGCCAAGGCCGAGAAGCGTCTCGCGGAGATCGAGCACCGTGCGGAGCAGCTCCGCCTGGAGGCCGAGAAGCTGCGTACGGACGCCGAGCGCCGCGCCCGCCAGACGGTGGAGACGGCCCAGCGCCAGGCCGAGGACATCGTGGCCGACGCGAACGCCAAGGCCGACCGCATCCGCTCGGAATCCGAGCGCGAGCTGGCCGCCCTCACCAACCGCCGCGACTCGATCAACGCGCAGCTCACGAACGTCCGCGAGATGCTCGCGACGCTCACGGGCGCCGCGGTGGCCGCCGCCACCGGTCCGGCCGAGGACGAGCCGATCTCCCGTGGGGTCCCGGCGCAGCAGTCCCGGTAACCGCACAGCACGACACCAGGGCCCGCTCCCTCACCGAGGGCGCGGGCCTTGTCGTCGGCGCGGGCTCGATCGTCGGCGTGCGCTCGGTCGTCAAGTGGCAGGCCCCCGGGGGCCGTCTTAGCGTGGCCGCATGATCGAGCTCGAGGGGCTGACGAAGCGGTACGGCGAGAAGGTGGCGGTCAACAACCTCACGTTCACCGTCAGACCGGGCATCGTCACCGGCTTCCTCGGGCCCAACGGTGCCGGCAAGTCCACGACGATGCGGATGATGCTGGGGCTCGACCGTCCCACCGCCGGCGACGTACGGATCGACGGACAGCACTACGACCGGTTGAAGGACCCGCTGAAGTACATCGGCGCCCTGCTGGACGCCCAGGCCATGCACGGTGGCCGCAGCGCCTTCAACCATCTGCTGTGCCTCGCCCAGAGCAACGGCATCCCGAGGGCGCGGGTGGACGAGGTCCTGGACACCGTCGGTCTCACCGCGGTCGCGCGGAAGAAGGCGAAGGGGTTCTCGCTGGGCATGGGGCAACGGCTCGGGATCGCGGGCGCGCTGCTGGGGGACCCGCGGATCCTGATGTTCGACGAACCGGTCAACGGCCTGGACCCCGAGGGCATCCACTGGATCCGCAACCTGATGAAGTCCCTCGCCTCCCAGGGCCGTACGGTCTTCGTCTCCTCGCACCTCATGAGCGAGATGGCGCTGACCGCGGACCACCTCGTCGTGATCGGCCAGGGCAGGCTGCTCGCCGACACCTCGATGGCCGACTTCATCCGGCAGAACTCGCGCAGTTACGTCCGGGTCCGCTCCCCGCAGCGCGAGCGGCTGCTCGATGTGCTGCGGGGCGCGGGGATCACCGTCGTCCAGACGGGCGGCGGGGCGCTCGAGGTCGACGACGGGCAGCCGGAGCGGATCGGTGAGCTGGCCGCGCGGCACCAGCTCGTGCTGCACGAGCTGAGTCCCCAACAGGCCTCGCTGGAGGAGGCGTTCATGCGGCTGACCGCGGAGTCCGTGGAGTACCACGCGCACACTGACGGGCCCGCGCAGCAGATCGCGTCGAGCCCCACCGACGCGCCGGCGGCCCCGCAATGGGGCGGCGACTGGAAGAAGGACTGACCATGGCGGCCACCCAGGTCCTCAAGTCCGAGTGGACCAAGATCCGGTCCGTGTCCTCCACCGTGTGGACGCTGAGTCTCGCGGCGGTCGTCACGATCGCCCTCGGGCTGCTCATCTCGCTCCTCTCCAACAACGAGTTCGACAACATGAGCACCAACGACCGGCTGACGTTCGACCCGACGTTCATCAGCTTCGCGGGCATGACCCTCGGTCAGCTCGCGATGATCGTGTTCGGGGTGCTCGTCGTCGGCAACGAGTACAGCACCGGCATGATCCGCACCTCGCTCTCGGCGGTCCCGCAGCGCGGCACCTTCCTGTTCAGCAAGGTCGCCGTGGCGGCCGGCCTGGCGCTGGTGGTCGGCATGATCACCAGCTTCATCACGTTCTTCGTGGGCCAGGCGGCGCTCGGTACGCACCGGGCGGCAATCAGTGATCCGGGAGTGCTGCGCGCGGTGATCGGCGGGGGGCTCTACATGACGCTCATCGCCGTCTTCTCGATGGGGGTCGCGGCGATGCTGCGCTCTCCGATGCTCTCGCTCGGCATCCTGATGCCGTTCTTCTTCCTGATCTCCAACATCCTGGGGGCCGTGTCGGCGACGAAGAAGGTCGGCCGCTATCTCCCCGACCAGGCCGGCAGCAGGATCATGCGGGTGGTGACGCCCCTCGACGACACGCCCTACGGTCCCTGGGGCGGCCTCGGCATCATGGTCCTCTGGGTGGCCGCGGCGCTGGCGGGCGGCTACGCCCTGCTCAAGAAACGAGACGCGTAGGCCCGCCGGGGGGAGAGGTCACCCGGCCCGAAGTGTCAGGTCACCCGCGGGCCGGGAACTCGGGTCCCCGCCGAGCCACCGGGTTCGTCCCCCGCCGGACCGGACGGCTCGTTCCCCTCCGGGCCAACGGGTTCGCCCCCGTCCGGACCGGACGGCTCGTCCCGCCCGGGACCGGAAGGCTCCTCCCCCGCCGAGCGGGACGGTTCGTTTCCGTCCGCGTCAGGGGGCTCGTCCCCCGCCGGGCCGGGACGCTCATCCGGCGCCGGGTCGGCAGGTCCGGTACCGGCGTCCGTGGGATCGGCCGGATCCGGGGCGGCGGGCTCGTCGCCGGTCCTGGCGGGCGGCTCGCTCCCCGGTGGGTCCGGGGCGAGCAGGGCGTCGAAGTCGGACCAGCCGGTCCACTTCCACACGTCCTTGCCGAGGTCCGGCTGGAGCGGCACGAACCGGCCGATCTCGAAGCCCTCGCCGTCCAGGTCGAACCAGCGCTCGTCAGCGACCTCGGTGCCGAGTCCGACGGTCCGCGCCGTCAGCCGGACGAGCAGCTTCACCCCGGAGGAGGCGGACAGGTCCTTGCCCTGGATACGGTCGAACGGCAGTCCGGTCACCGGCGCCTCGACCGGTATCCAGACCGTGAAGGGCGCCCCCCTCTCGACCGCGAGCCAGCTCCGCTCGTCGGCCGGCTCGCCCTGCGCGTCCAGCACCTTCAGCCACTGCTTGTAGATGACCAGACTGCCGTCGTGCGGAGAGGTCTCCAGATAGCGCAGATGGGCACGGGCCCGCAGGTCGACGACCGACAGATTGTCGAAGCGGTTGTAGAAGCGGACGGCGATGATGGCGTCGTCACTGTTCGCGTGCCGCCGCGAGTAGCCGGGGAAGTCGGCGGTCCAGGCCCGCGAGATGCTGGCCCGCTCCCTCCACACGAAGGGCCGCAGCGCGAACAGCTTGATCAGCACGATGCCGAGCAGGACCGCCGGCACCAGCGCGCCGGTCACGGAGGCGAGCGTGGCGAGCAGCTGGTGAGCGGTGCTGTCCGGTTCGGGTCCGAGGCTGTCGGTGCCGACGAGGGCCCGCAGCACGCCCAGACTGAGATCGAGGAGCCCCTTGCCGTCCGAGAACCGGTCCGCCATCGAACGCGGCGAGTGCTCGGTCAGCGTCCAGACCGCGGCCAGGACGACCGAGAACCCGGCCAGCGAGCCGAGCGCCATCAGCAGCAGCGCGTGCACGGTGCGTCCCGCGATCCACCAGCGAACGGAGATGCGATAGCGCGGATGCGCCGACCCCCGCCCCGCTACGCCCCCCGGTCGTGCCAGCCGTCGCAGGCCCTGCCATGTCGGCCTCAACTCGCCTCCCCCGTAACCGATTTCGCCCCCACGCCTACAATAGGGGCGTCATCGTTCCCGGTGTCGGTTCCGGCCAACCGCGCCCAGCCGGGGAGACCGGGGCCCACACCGGGTACATCTCGGGTGAAGGCCCAGGTCCATCCCGCGTGAAAGGCTGTGCCCGCATGCGCGCGACACCACCCCCGGAGGGCGTCACCGTGACGACGAAGGACCGAAGCCTTGAGGCACTGGGCCTGAGCGACGTGCCCGCGAAGAAGCCCCTCACCTATCCGGGCCGGCCCACCACCGAGCCCTCCCTGCTGACCGGCGGCGAGCTGCTCCAGCTGGACGTGCGCCCGCTGCGGCTCGGCGAGTGGTTCGTGGAGGAGCGCCAGGCGCAGCAGCGCCTCGACGAGGCCCTGGCCGATCTGGGGCAGGTCGGCACGGGGCTGCGTCATCCGGTGATCGCCGTCGGCTCGAACGCCTCCCCCGGGCAGGTCGCCCACAAGCTGACCCGGCTCGGCATCCCGGCGACGGTGCCGATGGTCCCGGTGCGGGTGGGCGGGATCGGCGTGGGCTGCTCCGGGCACATCAGCCCGGCCGGTTACGTGGCCGGGACGCCGTACGTGGACCGGACCGCCGAGACGACGCTCGTGGTCACCTGGCTGGACTCGACGCAGCTCAAGGCCGTCGACGACACCGAGTTCCCCGACTACCGGCGGGCGATACTCCCCGGCGACGCGTTCACGATGACGATGCCGTCCGGGGAACGGCTCGGCGGCGCGTACATCTACTTCAGCGCGCACGGTGTGCTCGCCGTGCCGGAGACCGGGCGGCCCCGCCCCGGCGGCGGCGACCAGTCCGAACTCCTGGCCGCCCTGCTGGCCGGATCCGAGCGCCTGCGGGACCTGCTCGGGCCCGATCCGGCGGCCTGGGTGCGCCGCGCGGGCGCCGACCGGTCGCTGCGCGAGGCGGGCACGCTGGTCTTCGGCGAGGAGGGCTGGGTGCTGCCGCAGACCGACTTCCTGCCCTACCTGGACGAATCGGCCGAGCTGCGGCTCTACGACGATCTTCCGCCGCTGGACGATTCGCTGCCGCCTCGCCCCTGACGCTCCTCGTCGCCGGGCCGGGCGCGCGGTCCCTTCCCACCCGAGGTCCCGCCCTCTGCCGGGCCCTGCGCCCCACCCGATCAAGAAGGACGGGTACCTGACAGGACACCCGTACGAGACGTCGCCCTCTACTGGATCTTTCACCGGCCGATGGGCGCGACTTTACTTTCCCTTGAGTGGAACCGTCGGCGCCCGGATATCCTCCTAAGCCTTACGGGGGCGTGCGCCCCGACGTCCTGAACCTTTCGATGGGTGCGGAGCATGATCGAGGCAGTCGGCCTGACGAAGCGCTACGGCGCCAAGACAGCCGTGTACAACCTTTCCTTCCAGGTCCGGCCGGGTGCCGTCACCGGGTTCCTCGGGCCCAACGGCTCGGGCAAGTCGACGACGATGCGCATGATCCTCGGCCTCGACAACCCGACCTCCGGCCAGGTGACGATCGGCGGCTTCCCGTACCGCAGGCTGCCGAACGCGCCCCGTCAGGTCGGCGCGCTCCTCGACGCCAAGGCCGTCCACGGCGGCCGGAGCGCCCGCAACCACCTGCTGAGCCTGGCCCAGCTGTCGGGCATCCCGGCCCGCCGCGTGGACGAGGTGCTCGGGGTCGTGGGCCTCCAGGACGTGGCCAAAAAGCGCTCCAAGGGCTTCTCGCTCGGCATGGGCCAGCGCCTCGGCATCGCCGCCGCGCTCCTCGGCGACCCCCAGGTGCTGCTCTTCGACGAGCCGGTCAACGGCCTCGACCCCGAGGGCATCCTGTGGGTGCGCAATCTGATGAAGGCGCTGGCCTCCGAGGGCCGTACGGTCTTCGTCTCCTCGCACCTCATGAGCGAGATGGCGCTGACCGCCGACCACCTCATCGTGATCGGCCGCGGCCAGCTGCTGGCCGACCAGAGCATCAAGGACTTCATCTCGCACAACTCGGCCGACTTCGCCCGGGTGCGCACCCCGGACACCGAGCCGCAGCAGCGCGAGAAGCTGACCGCCGCGCTGACCGAGGCCGGCGGCCAGGTGCTGCCCGAGCAGGACGGCGCGCTGCGTGTCACCGGGCTGGCACTCCCCCGCATCAGCGACCTCGCGCACTCCGCCGACGTCCGTCTGTGGGAGCTGTCGCCGCACCAGGCCTCGCTGGAGGAGGCGTACATGCGGATGACGCAGGGCGCCGTCGACTACCGCTCGACCGTCGACCAGAAGGCCGGGCTCCAGCAGCAGCTGCCCCCGGGCGCCGTGCCGCCGCCGCAGATGCCGGTGGCGGGCCAGGGCCAGCCCGGCTGGTACCCGCCGCTGCCGCCGCAGCAGGGCGGGCAGCCGTTCGCCATGCCGCAGTCCGGCCCGTACGGGGCTCCCACCGCCCCCGCGGCGCCCGCCGCCGGTGCTCCCGGCCCGTACGGCGCTCCGGTGGCCCCCGGCGCCACGGACGCGAACCCGTACGCCCAGGCCCCCGCGGGCACGCCGGCGCCCGCCGCCGCTCCCGCGTCCGTCCCGGCGTCGGCACCGGCCCCCGCGCCCGAGGCCGCTCCCGAAGCCGCATCCACGCCCGCGCCCGCCGTCGACCTGACCAAGCCCGAGGACGCCCGATGAGCACGCCCCAGCCCCCGATGCCGCAGCAGGCCGCCGCTGCCCCCGCCTGGCAGGCGGCGCCCGGCGGTTCGTACACCTCGCCGATCCCCGTCACCCGCACCCACCTCGGGCACGCGCTCAACTCCGAGTGGACGAAGATCAAGTCGGTGCGCTCCACGATGTGGACGCTCGGCACCTTCCTGCTCCTGGTGGTCGGGATCGGCTTCCTGGTCGCCGTGCAGACCACGAACGAGGACTTCACGGACATCCCGTTCACGGTCCCCGCGTTCATCGGCCTGCTGCTCGGACAGCTCTGCCTGCTCACGCTGGGCGTGCTGGTGGTCTCCTCCGAGTACGGCACGGGCATGATCCGGACGACGTTCACGGCCTCGCCGCAGCGGCACCGGGTGCTCGCCGCCAAGCTGATCATCTTCTTCGCCGTCGCGTTCACCGTCTCGGTGCTCGCGATCGGGATCATCGGCCTGTTCACGGCGAGCCTGCACAGCGGCGACGCCCACGCCCCGTGGGGCGCCACCGTCTTCATGGGCGCGCTGTACGTCTCGCTGCTCGGCGTGCTCTCGCTCGCCGTGGGTTCGATGCTGCGTCACTCGGCCGGCGCGATCACCACGATGCTCGGTGTCGTGCTGCTGCCCTCGATCCTGCCCGCGTTCCTGATGATGTCCGACACCCTGCGGACGATCGGCGAGAAGATGCAGGAGTACGCCGCCATCAGCTCCCTCGCCAAGGTCTTCCGGCTCAACGAGGAGCAGGGCAACGGGGGCGCGCAGCTCGGTCTGCTCGCCGGAGTCACGGCGGTGGCCGTCGCCGCCGCCTTCGTGCTCCTTGAGCGCCGGGACGTGTGAGGACCGCACCCCGCCGCCGGCACCGAGCCCGGCTTCCGGCCCAAGTCGCCTAGGGCCTGTCGTTTGGATCAGGTCGCAGGGCATCGACGGGACTGTTCTGCGCCGGTGAGCGGGGTCTGGTGCGTGCAACTGCAAGGCGGAGG